>DAOUJG010000062.1:0-23919 GCA_034423015.1 Dehalococcoidia bacterium
CCGAAGACCAGCCCGTCGTGGCGGACCATCCAGGAGTGCTTGGTCTCCACGCCGCCGGTAGCGGGGTTGGGGTAGGTGTAGTCGAACCAGGCGCCGTCCTCGTCCGCCACCGCCGCCACCGCCTCGCCCACCGGATAGCCGTTGGGCGCGACGGACGCCGAGATGGGCCAGTCCACCAGGTCCGGGTTGGCGGCGTGGGCGCGCATGAAGTTGTCCCCGTCGATGATGAACACGTACCACTGGCCGTCGATGCTCTCCTCGGTGTTGTAGTAGGCGAGGGTTGCGTCGAGGCCTTCAGACTTGTACCTGCCGATGGCGTTGTTGACGGAGTGCTTGGTGTACTCGGCGGGCATCGACTTGGGAGGCGCGGCCGTCGTCGTGCCCGGCTCCTCCAGTATCCGCTCCAAGGCGGAGGCAATGGCGGCCTCGTCCACGACGGCCGCGTCTCCCGCCGGCCCTTGGGCCCCCGGAGGCCCTGTCTGTCCGGCTGCGCCCGCCGGCCCCTCGGGTCCCGTAGGTCCTGCTTGTCCGGCTGCACCCGCCGGCCCCTCGGCCCCCGGAGGCCCGGCCGGCCCGGTCGCACCCACCGGCCCCGGAGGCCCGGCTGCCCCCGCTGAGCCCGCCGGCCCCTGCTCTCCCGGCGCCCCGGCATCCCCTTGGCAGGCGGCAATGGAAAGGATGACGGCGATAATGGGAATCAACGTGATGAGTGCGCGCATTGTCGAACCTCTGGTAGAACTGTCGCAGCACGGAGTTTATCGCCGAAGTGGGAAGGCGCGTCTACGTGCCGCGAGCGTCCGATAGTATAGCATAGAAGACGTTGGGTCTTGGGCGTCGCGCTGCCGAGCGGACTGCGTCCCCATGGCGCTGTGCGGTGGGGTGGCGGCAACGCTAAGCCGGGACCCATTGGGACAGCACCATGCGGGAGGCGGGGATGCGGGAGAGCGGCGAGGCCAGACTATCATGACCCGCGCCCCACCCGATACGTGTAACATAGGGATCACTATGGCCTTGCGGTGGCCACACCAGGGGATGAAAATGTGACGTGCGCCAGCTGGAGCGGTAGGGCCAAGGAGTCACCCTCCAAGCTCCATGGACCGCATTATCACGGTAACCCGTCCCACCCTCCCCTGTCATTCCGAGCGGAGCGAAGCGCAGAGAGGAATCTTCCGTCCAGACCAGTAGGAAGCGGGGCCGTGGTGGGCCCTGGGGCGCGGTATCTTACACACGCAGACCAGTGATTCCTCGCCTGCGGCTCGGAATGACAGGCGGGGCGGCTCGGAGCGGTTGGGCCACAGTGCCACCCTCCAGGCCCCTTGAACCGTATTTTCATGGTAATCCGCCATGCCGGTTGAGACCGGCACCGCCCCCATCCCCCTGCTTAGGCGAGGGTGCGCTTGAACACCCGTTGACGGCGAATCAGATCTCGCGCCCGTGGGCCGTCAGCACGATCATCTCCAGGACTTCATGCCTGGAGATGGAGCCGATGAATTCCTTGGTCTCCGTATCCGCGACCGGGAGTACCGTCAGCGAGCTCTCCGTCATCCGCTGCAACGCGTCCTCCACCAGCTCCTCCGGGTAGGCATAGGGTGTGTTCTGGCGCAGCACCCTGCCAAGGGGGGTGTGCTCCCACTGGTCGCGGGGAAGGTAGCGCAGCATGCTCAGCGACACTATCCCGGCCAGCTTGCCCCGGTCCAGGACCACGTAGTCGTGCTGCTCCGGCAGCAGCCAGCTTTCGGTAAAGGCTTTCACCGTTAGCGACCGGTCCGGATAGCTTCGAGAGCGGTCGAGGACGTCCCGTACCCTGACTCCATCCAGGGCAAAGCGGGCCAGCGACGGGGGAAGCTGCCCTTGGGGAGTGACGGTCTCGGAGCGCTTGACCCTTCTGAGGGCGAAGCTGATGCCCATGGGCGTCAGCAGGATGTAGGCGAGCATGACCAGCACCAGCAGGGAGAAGATGCCGATGTCGATGGCGCCGGTCTGAAACAGCAGGATCAGGAGGGCGATCTCGGCCACTCCCTTGGCCATCAGACCCGTGGCCGTGGCGAAGGGGGCATCGAGCCGGGTTAAGTAAGCGCTGAGAAAGGCGGCGGCGAACTTGCCGGCCAGAGGCACCAGGGTCAGTGCCAGTATGGTCTCCAGCGGCAGCTCCAGAAAGTCGAAGCTCAGATACAGGCCGGCCGACGCGAAGAACAGGGGCACGAACAGCCCCTCGGCTGTGCCTCTCATGCCCGGCATAATGTCCCGCCGCACCTGGTAGGGCAACGTCGAGAGGGCTGCGCCGAAGAGCAGTGCTCCAAGGGAGCCGTGAAGGCCGACCTTCTCGGCGGCCACCACCACCAGGAAGAGGCCGCCCAGCAGCAGCCCGAAGGAGAGCTGCGGCACACGGAGAAAGTGATGCAGCAGGAATATCAACCTCGGAAGCACCTTGGTGGAGACTAACCATGCGACGATGGTGAATCCGACGATTTGCCCTATGAGGGCCGCAACGCTCAGCGGGCTCAAGCCATGGCCGTGCCCCCCCGCGTAGAAGTGCTCGCTTATGGCGAACCCCACCACGAACAGGGCGATCAGCTCGGCGATGACCACCGCGGTGAAGATCTGGATGCCAACGGGCTCCTTGAGACGTCCCTCGTCGATCAGCACCTTGGCGACTACGCCGAGGCTGGACAGGGACAATACCCCTGCCAGCCCCAGGGCCTCGGTAAAGTCCAGCCCAAGCTGCAGGTCGAAGAGGAAGTCGGTGGTAACCGCCAGGGACGCCAGCAGCGATATGGTCACGGACAGCACCGAGGCGAGAAAGAGGCGGCCTCGAACGGCGGCGAAGAACCCCCTGATGTCCAGCTCCTCCAGGCCTATGAGGAAGAAGAACATGAAGATGCCGATGCCCAGGATCATCTCGACCTCGGGGCCCGACTCCACCAGTCCCGTTGCGGGGCCAAGGACTGCCCCGGCAGCGGCGTAGGCGATGATCGAGTTCAGGCCGAGCCGTCTGAATACGCCTTCGGCCAGCTTGGCCGCGACAATGAGGAGGCCGACGGCAAAAAGGGCTTCGTGGATATCCAGTCCGAAGCCTCCTCTCTGGCAGCCCCTACCCTCGGGCGGCGCTGGAGAAAAGCGAGTGGTAGACCTGGGACCCGGCCGTAGGCCCTTGGAGACCGTCCCCTGTTCCGGGCCGTGGGTGCGATAGGCCGGCGACAGGCAGTGGTTGGAACACCGCCGCGATGTGCGGCCATTATGCGAAGGTACCTGGGGGGTGTCAAGGGGACACGGGTCCGTGTTACGGGCGGTGGCGGCGAAGGGCCGCGGCGCGCAGGCTTGACAAGGATGGCCGGGTGTATTAGTGATGGGGGAGTGAAAGAGAGTCCGGCCGGGAGGAGTTGGCGAGGCAGGCGGCGTTGTTAAGGGGGCTTGTGCGTATCGGGAGCCGTTTGCCCGTGCCCGGACGGGCCGGCCTCAGGTGGGCGCTGGCGCTCCTCGTCTCCGTCCTCGTCCTCCTGGCGGTGCTCAACTTCGGCGTGGCCTGGTACTACTCCGGCGTGCTGTACGACCTGGCCCTCAAGGTGGGCGAAGAGGAGGTGGAGTACGACCTGACGGCCTCCGCCGTCGGCGACCGTCTGGTCAGGCTCGATGGGGGTCCCGACGGTGGGGAGTGGAGTCTGCGCGGCAAGTGGGGCCTTGGCTGGGATGGAGGCCGCGGCATGGTCGGCGACATCGTGGAGCAGGGAGACGGCTTCCTGGTCCGGCGGTTCACCATGGCCGAGGGAGAGCCGCCCCGCTCTGCCCCGGCCTTCGTGTCCGGCAACATCTACCCCAACGATCCCCTCCTCGCCTATGGCATCGAATACGAGGAAGTCGAATACGAGGCGCCCCTGGGAAGGCAGGACGCGTGGCGGTTCGAGGGAGACGACGACACGTGGGCGGTCTTCGTACACGGCCTCCGGGGTGCCCCCGGGGACGGCCTCCCCTTGCTGCCCGTCCTGCACGACCTCGGCCTCCCGGCCCTCTTCATCGCCTACCGCAACGACGAAGGACATCCCCGGGACCCAAGCGGCATCCACCAGTACGGCCTCACCGAGTGGCGGGACCTCCACGCCGTGGTGGAGTACGCTCTCTCCCAGCCGGGCGCCAGGAACGTCGTGCTCATTGGCCACAGCATGGGCGGTGGAATCGTGGCGAAGTTCCTCTACGAGTCGCCGCTGGCCGACTCGGTGATCGGCGTGGTCATGGACTCGCCCGCCATCGACTTCGAAGCGCCGGTAGACCTGGGGGCCCGTGAGCGCAACCTGCCCGGTTTCGTGGCCGCCACGGTGAAGTGGATCGCCACCCTCCGGTTCGGCGTGGACTGGGACGCCATGGACTACCTGAAGGACGCGGACCGGCTGGACGTGCCCATCCTGCTGATTCACGGGGAAGACGACGCACGGGTGCCCATCGAGACCAGCGACAAGCTGGCCGAGCTGCGCCCGGACCTTGTGACGTACAGCGTCTATCCGGATACCACCCACGCCGACGCGTGGAACGTCGACTCCGCGCGCTACGAGCGAGAGCTCGGGGAGTTTCTCCTTCGCGTCATCCGGTGAGGCCGCGCCCGGTGGAGCAGGAAAGTGCAAGACTGCCCGTTCTGGTTCCAGCCCGGCTGCCGTCATCCCGAGTCCCCACGTGTCATTCCGAGCCGCAGGCGAGGAATCTGACGCGCCGTACAACGAGTACGCCACGCCCCAAGGCCACTGGCGCCGTACTCGTCGGCATGGACAGATTCCTCCCTCCGCTTCGCTCCGTTCGGAATGGCACACAGGGGGTCGTTGGGGAAACTGGTGCCCAGCTCTCCTTTTCGCGGGAGAGACGGAAGTCAGGTGAACCGAGTCTTGCACCTGCCTTGGTGAAGGAGGCGGCTTGTCAAAATCGTATCACGTGGTAGTATGTCCGGAAGTGGAGATGGACCCTTCAACCCGGCAACCCGGAGAGAGGAGGAGTTGATCCAATGCTGAGCAGGATGCTGGGCGCCGCCCTCTTGAGGAGCGAGACCTTCGAGGAGGTAGAGAGCGACAAGAGCGCCACCATACAGGCGCTGCTGGTAGTCATTGTCGTCACCGTCGCCGGCATCGTTGGCGCGATCTTGAGCGGTGTGGATGATGTGGACGTTGCCAGGTCCCTGATCCTCGGTATAATCCGGGGTATTGCCAGCTGGGCCATATGGGCGATGGCAACCTGGTTGGTGGGGGCCAAGCTGCTGAAGACTCAGGCGACCGAAGCGGACTGGGGGCAGCTTGCCAGGACCACCGGGTTCGCCCAGACGCCGGGTATTCTGAGTATCCTCCTGTTCATTCCGGTGGTCGGAGGTCTCATCTCCCTGGTGGCGTTCGTCTGGTCCTTTGTGGCAATGATGATTGGCGTACGGCAGGCCCTGGACTACACCTCGACCTGGCGGGCGTTCTTCGTGATCCTGATCGCCTTCATCCCCGTGATAATCCTGAACGGGATCATCTATGCGTTGCTGGGGGTCTGGGACTAGCCCCAAAAGCCCGCCGCGCCCGGTCCGACAGGGACCTGGACAGGCATGGACCATTCGGTTGGCGACGCCGTCGGGGCGCCCCGCTAAACGAAGCGGGACCGTTTTGGAGCTGAAGCAGCCCTGACGTCGTAGCCGCCGAACTCTGGGTGCCCTTCCAGAAAGTCGGGGCGAGGCCCAGAGTGGGCCGACCTGAACGCCTCGCTGCGGGTCCATAGGTGGTGCGCCTTCTTGGACTCTCAGCGGATCACTATCAGGTACTCGTCGTGGGCGAAGGTGTGGCCGTAGGGTTGGGAGTGGCCGCCCCACCCAGGGCCATTGCAAGATACCGGCCAAGATGCAATTCGCTTCCTCCTTATGTGACGGCCGGCGTGTCAGCGCCGGCCAGTGGCTTTGACCGCGGGCCAGGCATACCGGAGGGCAGGGCTCCCCGCCGCCGCAGATACTCAGTGTATGCTATCCACACTAGTAAGCGTCGCCATGTAGTGATATAAGGCTAGCCTAAGAAAATAGTTTAGTATTGCATTATTAGGTCGTGATGTCAACGGTTAGCGAACACATGGCGGAAGCCGGCGAGCGGACTTGAGCCCGTGCCGGACGGGAAATAGAAGAGTGGCGGGCCAAGCCCGCCACTCTTTTTGCGTGTCCCTGGATTCCTCTGGTCGCCTCTACTCCAGCATCGCCACCGGCGGCGGCACTTCGACCTCCCCGCTGCGGAGCCAGACGCCCGTCGGGGCGTCGGCGGGCACGTAGCGTATGTCGGCCGTGACCACGTCGCCCGAGGCGCTCTGGAACGCCAGCTCGATGCGGTCGTCGGCCAGCCGCCGCGAGCGAATCTTGCCGATGGCCTCTCCGTCCACCTCTACGTCGCTGCTGGTCCGCCACTCGCCCGCGGGGGAACCGGCCGGCAGGTAGCGCACCGTCGGCAGGACCTGCTCACCGCTGCCGGAGAGCTCCACGCCGTGCTCCACCCGGCCGTCCTCTCCCACCCGGGCGATGATCCGCAGAAGGTGGGGCGACGGGGCCGGTGGCGGTGGCGGGTCCGATGCCAGCAGCCCGGTAATCTCCTCGTTGTCATCGATGGACAGGAGCCGGAGGAACCGGGAGTTTTCCCCGTCCACGGCCGCCGTCCCGCATAGGGCGTTGTCGTTGGCCAGGCCGTAGACCGGCAGCGCCAGGCGCAGCTCGGCGTCCAGCGCCAGCATTCCGTCGACGTCGGCCACCCCGGCCGCCCGCAGGGCGTCGCCCAGGGCCGCGGGACCGTCGCAGGACGCCTGCCTCGACAGGCCGGCGACCATCGCCTGTACCTCGGGGTCCTCCCAGCCCAGGTCGGCGTCGCGGCTCGCTTGGACGATATCGCCCGCCGTCACCGCCGGCGCGATGACCCTTTCGGCGTAGGCGATCTGTGACTGGAGGGCCAACGCCTCGGCAAAGGACAGCCTCGCGCGGACTTCGATCCGCTCCTGCAGCGAGGTCCACGAGGCGGCCACCGACGCGTACTGTGCCGACGCCGTGGCCGCGGCGCCCAGTATCAGGTCTTCCACGTCCATCGGGTTGACCGCCTCGCCTGCCGCCACTCCCTCGGGGATCCCCGATGCGGCGATGGCGTTTGCGTACTGGGCCGCGAAGAGCTTGCTCAGGGCGCTGGACGATGGACTCGCTATGGTGACATCCTCGGGCTCCACGTCCTCGTCCACCGTCAGACCGGCGATGGCCGGCCGCTGGAATATGCCGTCCAGCACCTGCGTGAACACGCCCGCGGTGTACACCGCCTTGCCCTGCACTCCGTCGTCCAGGTCCTCGGCCGGATTGGCTACGGCCTTCACCGAGTTGGTTACCACCCCCTCGTCGTCGGCCTCCGCCTCGACCCTGTAGTCCGCGTCGTCCACCGTCACTCGTACCGTCTCGAAAGGCAAGGAGCTGAGCACCATCAGGTTCTTCCAGATGCCGTGGAACCCGACCTCGTCGCCGGCCTCGTTGGAGGTGATGGCGGCGATGAACACCCACGAGGGCCCCGGCCTGTTGAGGGTGACCGTGAATGGGGTCACCTCGTCGATTGCCACGCTCGTGGCGCTGGCCGTCTCCTCCCCAGAGTGGTAGGAGACTCCGGCCTGCCAACGGTCCGCCGACCCGGCGATTGGGTCTGTGTAATCGTACACCCGGGGCCCTACCACGTACACCTCGACGTTGCCGCCAACGTCCACGAGGTCGCCGCTCCCCAGGTTGCCGGCGCGGTAGTGGATGGTGAACGGTTCGCCCGCGATCACCTCGCTGGGAGTGTCAGCCGCTTCGATCTTGATCCGGAAGCTGTTCTGTTGCGCCTCCTCGTCCACCAGGTGGACCACCAGGTCGAAGTCGGCCTCCAGGGGCTGGAGGTCCCGCTCCAGATAGGTGGTCGCCTCTATCAGGTAGGTGTCCGCCTGCAGGTACTGCTCGATGCGCGAGTTGCGGCGTTCGCCCCCGTCGTCGTTGGCCGAGATCAGGCCCCTGGTGGAGGACACCAGGGAGAGTACGGGGTCGCCGTTCACCGAAGTCAGGTCTATGCGCACGCGGGCGTCCTGCAGCAGGTTGAAAGAGTAGCCGTGGGCCGGGTGCGCCACGACGAACCTCGACCCGCACGTGTCCAGGCTCCAGGAGCCCGAGGCGGTCAGGTCGATGCCCGGCTCCAAAGTGCCCAGGTGGACCGGGTCGCAGCCCGTGACCCGGCTGATGGAGAGGGTGAAGTCCGCCGCGCCCCGTCCGCGGCCGCCCACCGTCGTGGCTTCGACCAGGTAGGTGCCCGGCGCCAGGTCCCGCTCGACGCGGGCGTCGAGGCCGGCGCCGCCGTCGTCGTTGTCCGTGATGCGCCCGCCGTCTTCGTCCAGCAGGTAGAGGAAGGAGTCGGCCCCCTCGGACGTCAGCTCGATCCTGGCCCGGCCGCCCTCGACGACCTCGAAGCTGTAGGTGTGGGCGTCGCTCCCGCTGCGAAAGCGGGAATCGCAGTCCTCGGTGGTCCAGCTCCCGCTCGCCTGGAGCTCGCTGCCCGGCTCTGCACCCAGGGCGCCGAGGTCGCTGGCCTCGCAGGACGCCTCCTCCTGGGCCCAGGCGGCTGGGGCCGCCTCCAGGGCCAGCAGGCCCGCCATCAGCGCGACGAGCCACGCCATTGCCAACGCGGGCAGTCCGAGTCTGGTCAGTGAGATGGATGTGGGCCTGCGGTTCGCTCCTGGATGGTCACGCACGTTATTGCGCCTCCGTATCAAAAATATGCCACGCTTTCCGCGGGCTTGGCGGTCTATGCCCTAAGCGGGAATCTCCACATCCATCAGGGGCGCGTGCTGCTGGGCCCCGTAGACGTCGGTGTCCTCCACGTCCCCCGACCCGTGCAGGCGGGGTATCGTGGCCTTGAAGGCGTTGGCGGGAGGGAACTCCACCAGGAGTACGTCCCTCTCCGGGACGCTGTACAGCCGGGAGATGAGCCCCGTGCTGATCACCCCCGAGTCCCGTACCTTGTCGAAGGTCTCCCGGTCGGGAAACACCACGTCCAGGGTGACCAGGAAGGGGCTGGCGTTCTTGCTCCGGCAGATGACGGCGACGTCCCGTATTCTCGGCATCGGGGGCCTAGACCTCCACGTACTCGATGGGGAACATCTCCAGCGGGTCGTCTACCTCGACAGTGTGCAGCATGTTGAACCGGTACACGGGCCCCACGGGTATGTCCGAGGGGGAGTAGGGGAAGGTGAAGCAGCCCTCGTCGCACAGCTTGCCTTCGTAGTGGCCGTTCTTGGCGGCCTGGCGGGCTATCCCGACGATCTCGTTGGCCGTCTCCTGGGTGGGCGCCACTGCCTCCAGTATCACGCCCAGCTCGTGGGTCTTCAGCTCCTTCACCGGCTCCCGGGAGCCCATCACCGAGTCCTTGCCGATCACCCGGTAGACCAGCTTGTACTGCTCATTCTCGATGCCCAGGCCCTCCACCCGTTGACGGGTGATGGCCTCGATGGACTCGATGTAGCCGTCGATGGACTCCACCAGGACCGGGTCCCGGGTCGTCGCCACGCATATCGACCGGTAGCCCAGGAACTCGACCCCCTCCAGCCGCACGGTGTACTGCCCCGACGGGACGAACCGGGCCCCCGTTATCTTCACCCGCTGGTCGTCCACGGCCTCGAACTGCAGCTCGCTCAGGTCCAGCACGCCCGAGGGCTCCTGGTGGTACAGGGGGGTCTCGTTCTCGTGGAGGAAGAAGGTGCCGACGCTCAGGGGGGTGCAGCTCAGCCCGGGGTGCGGGGCCTCTACCAGGACGTGGTCCTCCCTGACCGACACGATCAGGCCCTCGCTGCCGTACTTCTGGCGCGGCACGGTGCAGGCGGCCCCGCACTCCAGCAGCTTGCCGGCGACCCAGCCCAGGGCCGGGTCGAACTCCTCCTTGATGGGCATGGACGCGAAGATGGCCGCGTCGTCCGAGCGCCCGCACAGGATCACCTGGGCGCCGTTGCCCAGGGCCTCGATGTACGGCTCCACGCCGGCCATGGCCACGATGTTGGAGCTCCGGTCCACGGTCTCGCTGGTCAGGGGGCCCATGGGCCAGAGGGGCTTCACCCTGCCCTCGCCCAGCTTGTTCGAAACGTAGCCCTTGTCCTGCTCCGAGTGGATGAGGGCTATCTTGAAGTGCAGGCCGTTCTCCCTGGCGATCTCCTCCACTATCTCCCGCGTCCACTGGAGGTGGGCGTCGCCGCCGGCGGTGCCGCTGGTTCCCACTATGACGGGCGCCTTGCGGTCGTGGCCCGCGATGAGCATGCCCGTCAGGTCCCGTTTGGCGGCGTCCCGTCCCACGAAGGCCTTGCCCATGCCCAGGTAGTTGGGCCCCGGGTCTGTGCTGCCCCCGTCGGCGGCGATGACGTGGGGCTCGCGTTCCATCGCCCGTTGGAAGGACTCGTCCTTGTATCCGTAGCCAACGATGGCGGTGGGCGCGTATATGCGGAGCTCCTGGTTCGTCATGCTCCTTCCACCTCCCGGTCTCGCATCATCCCAAGGCGGAGTCATTATATGGACTGGCGGATGCGAGGGTCAAGCTGGCCTTTGCTATAATGACAGCCGGAGCAGAGGCCTGGAGGGACCCCGATGAAACGACCCGTGGAGTTCTACAGCGAGGGGTTCAAGCTGCGGGGGGACGTGTACACGCCCGAGGGCGGGGACGGCGGCGCGAGGGGTGCGGTGCTCCTCTGCCACGGCTACACCGGGGTCAAGGACCTGTACCTGCCCGACGCGGCCCGGGCCCTCAACGACGCCGGATACGTGGCCATGACCTTCGACTACAAGGGCTGGGGGGACAGTGAGGGCGTCCGCAGCCGGCTTGCCCCCTACGGCAGGGTCATGGACGTGCAGGCGGCCATGACCTTCCTGGGTCTCCAGCCCGAGGTCGACCCGGACCGCATCGGCCTCTTCGGCATGAGCTACGGAGGGGCCACCGTGACCTGGGTGGGGGCGGTGGACCAGCGGGCCAGGTGCATCGTCAGCGTCGTGGGCATCGGCAACGGGGCCCGGTGGATGAGCCGCGTGCGGCGCATGGACGAGTGGTTCGACCTTCTGGAGCGCTCCAGGGCCGACCGGGAGCGCCGGGCCGCCACCGGGCAGTCTGAGTACGTGGACCGCAGCGAGATACTGCTCCCCGACAGGCAGTCGGCGGAGCTGGCGGCCGCGGCCCGGCGGGAGAACCCGGCGGCGGTGGGCAGCATCCCCCTGGAGTACGTCGACGACACCATCGGCTTCAACCCCGAGTGGATAGTGGACCGGATATCGCCCAGGCCCATCCTGTTCATCACCACCGACGACGACCGCCTGGTGCCGCCCGAGGAGTCGGCGCAGCTGTACGCCCATGCCAGGGAGCCCAAGAAGCTGGTGGTGCTCAGGGGATACGGCCACTACGAGGTGTACACGGAGCCGGCCTTCGGCGAGGTGATGGCCGCCACGCTTAGCTGGCTCCGGGAGCACATGCCCGCGTCGTGAACGGCCGCCCCCGGCACCGTCGGCGCCGTAGGCGCCTTTGACAACGCGGCCGCTAGGGTATGACGGCGATGGCCTCGATCTCGACCAGGAGCTCCGGCCCGGCCAGCGCCGACACCTCGACCAGGGTGCTGGCCGGGTAGTCGGCCTTGAAGTACTCGGCCCGGACTCTGTGGATGGCGGCGAAGTCGTCCACGTCGGTCACGTAGACCACAACCTTGACTATGTCGTCCAGGGTCGCCCCCGCCTCGGCCAGCACCGACTTGAGGTTCTCCAGCACTTGGCGGGTCTGGGCTGCCGCGTCTCCCACACCCACGACCTCGCCCTGGGAGTTGCGGGCCACCTGGCCCGAGGTGTAGACCGTGGTGCCGCCCGTGACCTTCACCCCCTGGGACATGATCTGTCCCGGCCTGGGGCTGGCCACCTTCGGGCTCTTCAGGATCGATTTCTCCATCATCCCTCCCAGCTCTGGCCGAACCGCTCCAGGTGGGCGATCCGGGCCAGGGGCTTGCGCAGCTTCGTCTTGGTGGCGGCCTCCTCCGTGGGATAGCCGTAGGGCATCGCGGTGACGAAGTCCATGGACTCGGGGATGCCCAGCAGCGCCTTTACCTTGGCGCCGTCGAAGGCGCCGACCATGCAGGTGCCCACACCCTCGTCCCAGGCGGCCAGCACCATGTTCTCGATGAGTCTCCCCGCATCGAACTCTGCCCGGCGGGCCCCGTCCATGACCACGGCGATGGCCATGGGCGCGTTGGCTATGAACCCTCCGCTGGGGGTGAGGGACGCCAGCTCCGCCAGGGTCCGGCGGTCCCGCACCACGATCATGTGCCAGGGCTGGCTGTTCCTGCTGCTGGGGGCCCAGCGGCCGGCCCTGAGGATCTTGTCGACGACACCATCGGGCACCGGGTCGGGCTTGAAGCTCCGGACCGCGAGCCGCGCCCGGATGGTCTGGTAGGCGCTCATGGGGACCTCCTCGTTCCGATTCCCGCCGCCACCCGCATTGTACGAAGGGCGCTGGGCCCGGTCAACCGAACGACCGCCTTCGGATTTCCCGCCAACAGGCGGGAAACCTTGCCCTCCACGCCGTCGTCCCGGTGACACCCGCCCCTTCCCAACCCCTCCAACCTCGCCCTACCATAATACCTATCCATTCTCCCTCTCCCTGGGGGAGAGGGCAGGGGTGAGGGCTAATGGGAGAAAATGAGAGGAAATGAGAGGGAAACTGAAAAATTCCGGCATGGGGTGACCCATCGTCCCACCCAATGAAACTCATCCAGGAGAACACCGGCATGAATGCGCTCAGAGCACGCGTCAACGCACTCCGCAGGAAGATGGCCCTCCCCCTCGCCCTCCTGCGCCTATACCGCTTGGCCTACGAGTACTGTATCCAGCACCACGCTGCCTTGGTCGACCGCCTCGCCCCGCCCAACGATCGCACCTTCATCGACCGTGTGGTCTCCGCCGGCTTCCGGCTCCCCACTTTCATGGCGGTCCACAAATACCTGGAGAGGTGTCTCAGCCGGGGCGCCGAGCCCAACGTCGATACCCTCCTCCACACCCTCATCCCCTGGTCCCGGGGCTATCCCACTCCTCAACTCGGCTAGGTGAAGGATTCCGATGCCCAGCTCCGACAACCACGGCCGGTCAACCCGCTCACCATTGCGGCCCTTCCGGCGCGAGAGTATATTAGGAAGCGCCATCGGCTCCCATGCGCTGTCCGGGTCCGGGAGACAAAGCGCCTGGTAGTGTCCTGGGCGGCTGGTTGGGAGCCGGGACGCAGCATAAAGCCTGAGGGAGGGTTTCGCATTGACGTCGTCGCTGCCGCGGGTCCGTTTGATCGCCACCGGGGGGAGCATCGCCGGGGTGGGTCCCCACCGCCTGGACTACATCCTCTACCCCGAGCTCGGCAAGCACATCACCATCGAGGAGTCCCTGGCCCGGGTGCCCGAGGTCAACGACATCGCCTGGGTCCAGGCCGAGAACCTGATCAGCGTGGGGAGCACCGCCGTCGGGCCCCCCGAGTGGCTGGCCATGGCCAACCGCATCAACCAGATCTTCCGGGAGGACGCCGAGGCGGCGGGCGTGGCCATGACCCACGGCACCGCCACCCTGGAGGAGACGGCCTACTTCCTGCATCTCACCGTCAAGTCGGACAAGCCTATGGTGATAACCGGCGCCATGCGGCCCCCGACGGCCCTGAGCACCGACGCCGACATCAACCTGCTGGACGCCGTCCGCATCGCCGCCACGCCCCATGCCGGAGGGATGGGCGTGCTGACGGTGCTGAACAACGAGATATGCTCGGCCAGGGACGTGGTCAAGACCAGCACCTTCCGCGTGCAGACGTTCAAGCCCAACGACCTAGGCTTCCTGGGATACTCCGACTCCGAGGGGGAGGTGCTGTTCTACCGGGCCCCCACCCGGAAGCACACCACCGGGAGCGAGTTCGACGTCAGCGGCCGCGACTCCCTTCCCCGGGTGGACATCGTCTACGCCTACGCCGGGGCTGACGGGATGCTCATCGACGCGGTGCGCAGCAACGGCTCCGACGGCCTGGTGGTGGCGGGGTTCGGCGGCGGCACCTTCCCGCCCGTCTTCATCGAGGCCGCCGCCCAGGCCGCCGCGGACGGCATCCCCGTCGTGCTGGCCTCCCGGTCCACCACGGGTCGGGTCATCATGACGCCCCAGAAGCAGGACGCGGGCTTCATAGTCTCCGACAACCTGCTGCCCCAGAAGGCCCGGATCCTGCTCATGCTCGGCCTCTCCGTCACCAGGGACCGGGATGAGCTGCAGCGCATGTTCCGCGAGTACTGATACCCGGCCCCTCGCCCCACCCTTGCCGCGCAGGACCCGGCGTAATGGGGGCCTATCCCATGGGAGGAACGATGCCCGCTCTCGACCGTCTGATAGCCCAGGTGGACTCCTCCTCCGACGAGCTCCTGGCCCTGCACCGGGCCCTGGTCAGGATCGAGTCGGTGAACACCGGCTTCATGCCGACGGGGAACGAGACCCAAGTCTGTGAGCTCATAGGGGACTGGCTGGCCGAGGACGGCGTCCCCTCCCAGGTCCTCGGCGCCCACCCGGACCGGGGGAACATCATCGCCCGGATGGAGGGAAGGACGGGGCGGGCCGGCCTCATGTTCATGTCCCACACCGACGTGGTCCCCGTGGAGGACGAGGCCAAGTGGAGCTTCCCTCCCTTCGGCGCCACCGTCGCCGACGGCCGAGTCTACGGGCGCGGGGCCTCGGACTGCAAGGGCCTGCTGGCGGCGCAGATGATGGCCATGCGCGTCCTCAAGCGGGCCGGCGTCGAGCTGGAGGACAGCCTGGTGCTCGCCTCGGGGGCCGACGAGGAGCACGGTGGACGCTACGGGTTCGGCTGGCTGGCCGAGCACCACCCGGAGAAGATCGCGGCGCCCCTGGCGGTGAACGAGGGCGGCGGGGAGCCCATCACTGCGGGCGCGCTCACCTACGTGCTGGGGGTCGGGGAGAAGGGGCGCCTCCAGGTGGAGATCAGCATCAAGGGCGCCAGCGCCCACGCCTCGGTCCCCTGGCAGGGGACCAACGCCATGTACAGGCTCTCCCAGGTGCTCCAGCGCATAGAGCAGTACCAGCCGCGGCTGGACACATCCACGAGCCTGTTCGACCACCTGTCCACCTTCGCCATCGAGCACAAGCCCTCTCCCGAGAACGTCGAGGAGATCATCGCCGAGGTCGAGCCGGCGAACCCCAGGTTCGCCTCCCTGCTGCGGGCCCTGTCCAGGATGACCGTGACGCCCACCATGGTCTCCGGGGGCATCAAGTCCAACAGCGTTCCCGAGGCGATATCGGTGACCTGCGACGTGAGGACCCTGCCCCACCAGGACGACGGCTACGTCCGGGATGAGCTGACCAGGGCCCTGGAGGGAATCCCGGGGGTGGACTTCGAGATCGACTACATGGCGGTGCCCAACTCCTCGCCCTTCGAGACGGACTTCGCCCGGCGCATCCGGTCGGCCACCGCGCTGGTGCTGGGCACCGAGGACCTTCAGTGGGTCCCCAGCATCAGCACCGGGTTCACCGACTCCCGGTTCACCAGGCCTCTGGGGACCGTGACCTACGGCTTCTCCGGCTCCCATCCGGAAGACGACCCCATGCTGAACCGCGTCCACGGCACCGACGAGTCGGTGGGAATCAGCAGCCTCGTAAGCGGCGCCAAGATCATGACGGCGCTGGCCTACGACCTGCTGGCGGTGAGGTAACCGGTCGTGACGACCTAAACGGCCACCGCCGCCCCGACGAACTCCAGGATGGCGCGGGCCAGGCCGGCGGGGTTCTCCATCTGCAGGCCGTAGTCTCCCTCCACCTCGATGATGCGGGAGTCCCTCCAGAGGGGCGCCACACGCTCGGCCTCCTCCCGGGTCAGGTGGGTGCTGGCGGCGCCCCGAGCTATGGCCACCGGGCAGGTGACCCGGGCCGCGTAGGGCGCCAGGTCCTCGGCCAGGTGTGTGAGCCCCTGGGCGACGCGGATGTTGTCGTACTTGAAGGCCACCCCGCCTCCCGGCAGCGGCCGTGTGTTGTGCCTGAGACGGTGACTCCGGGACTCCTCGGAGTCGGTCGCCCGGAACGACCGGAGGTACTCCGCCGCCGCCTCGGCGCTGGGAAACTCCGTCCGGGAGGCCCGCATGGCCTGGGCCCCGTCCAGGACGGCCGCCACCCGGTCCCGCTCCTGGAAGAAGTTGGAGTAGTGGGGGCCGCCCACCAGCACGATGGCGGCGGCCTGGTCCGGATACGTGGCCGCGAACACCTGGGCCACCCTGCCGCCCAGCGAGTGGCCGGCCAAGATGGCCTTCCCCAACCCGAGCTGCTCCAGGAACAGGTGCAGGTCCACCGCGTACTCCTCTGCAGTGTAGCTGCCGTCGGGGCGGCCCGTGTCGCCGTGGCCCCGTTGGTCCAGCGCGAAGACGTGCAGCCGCCCGTCCAGCGCCCCGGCCATGGCGTCCCACATGCGGCCGTAACCCGACGATGGGTGAAGGCAGACCAGGACGGGACCGTCCCCGGGCCACTCGTAGTACCGCATCCCCAGTCCGTTGCCAAGGGTGATGTCCCTGCTCAGCGGCTCCGCCATCTGCACCCTCCCGGAAAGATATGGCCCGAATCTAGTCCCGGCGGCCGGGGATGTCAAGCGCGGGGAGAAGCGCCGCCGTTGACACGGGTTAGGGGCATGATACACTCATCTCAAAAACCGGCCCAGCCCCGAATCAGGCCGGAAGGAGCTTCCATGAAGAGCATCGAGATCGATCGCAGCAAACGCCTGAAGGAGGAGCCCGAGAAGGGCCACAACCGGTGGCATCCGGACGTCCCGCCGGTCATAGAGGCCGACCCCGGCGAGGTTGTGGTCCTGGAGTGCAGGGACGCCTCGGACTGCCAGGTCAAGCCGGGCATGACGGTGGACGACATGCCCGGCCTGGACACCAAGGTGGCCCACCCCCTGACCGGCCCGGTCTACGTCAAGGGCGCCTCCCCCGGGGACCTCCTGGAGGTGGAGTACGTCGAGGTCGCGCCCCAGCCCTACGGCTGGACGCGGAACCGCCCCGGCGCAGGGTTCCTGCGGGACCTATTCCCCGACCCGTACCTGGTCCACTGGGACATCGCCGACGGCTGGGCCACCTCGGCCCAGCTCCCCGGAGTCCGCATCGTCAACGGCTCCTTCATGGGCACCGCGGGCCTGGCCCCCTCCCGGGCCCAGCTCGAGGAGTGGACCCGCCGGGAGTCCGACCTGGCCCAACGCGGGGGGTTCGTGGCGCCCCCGGACCCCGAGGACGCCGTGCCCTCCTCGGGCCCCATCGCCAACGAGGGCCTGCGCACCCTGCCTCCCAGGGAGAACTGCGGCAACGTGGACTCCAAGCAGCTCACCACAGGCTCCAGGCTTCTGATACCCGTGGGCGTCGACGGGGCCCTCTACTCGGTGGGCGACGGGCACTTCGCCCAGGGGGACGGCGAGTGCTGCATCACCGCCATCGAGATGGGGGCCACGGCCACCGTCCGCTTCACCGTGCACGAGGGAGAGGCCGCTCGAAAGAACATCCGCTGGCCCCGGTACGCCCACTCGGGCTACTTCCTGCCCCCCGAGTGGGCGGCGCCCAGGAACTTCATCGCGACCATGGGCATGCCCGTGAGGGACGACGGCGGCCAGGAGGGGGAGGACCTGACCCTGGCCGCCCGCAACGCGCTGATCAACATGATCGAGCTCCTCCAGGAGCGCGGGTGGACAAGGTACCAGGCCTACATCATCTGCAGCGTGGCCGTGGACCTGAGGATCAGCAACGTGGTGGACCTGCCCAACGTCACGGTATCGGCGTTCCTGCCCGAGGACATCTTCCAGGGGTAGCCGGCCGGCGGCCCCGGCCGTTGCCCGCACACCCCCATGGTGCTACACTCTGCCCAGCGGCCCTCGCCGAGGGGCGGCCTGGGAGGACACCATGACCGAGACGGCGGCTATACCCCCCGTTATACCTAAAGAGTGGGTCATCTCCGACGACGAGCTGAGGAGCAGGCTCGCGGCCATGGTCGGTCCCCTTCCCGAGCTGAAGGTCACCAGGGAGAACACCGCGCTGCTGGTGATCGACATCCAGTACATGGACGCCCACCGGGACTTCGGCTTCGGCGCCCGGGCCAAGGAGCTGGGCGGCATGGAGTTCCTGGACTACTACTGGGACCGCCTGGAGACCACTGTCATCCCCAACATCCAGCGCCTCCTGGCCGCGGCCCGGGCCCAGGGGGTGGAGGCTGTCCACGTCCACGTCGCCGCATCCAAGGCCGACGGCAGGGACAACAGCATGCGGTTCAAGTCCAAAGGGCGCCCCACCCCCATCCAGTCCAAGGACGCGGAGATACTGCCGGAGGTGGCCCCCCTGAGCGACGAGCTGGTCATCAGCAAGACCACCGAGAGCGTCTTCAACTCCACCAACATCGACCGCCTCCTGCGCAACATGGGCATCGAAAACCTCATAATCGTGGGCGTCGTCACCAACGGCTGCGTCGAGGGGGCCACCCGCAGCGCCGCCGAGCTGGACTACGGGACCATACTGGTCGAGGACGCCACCGCGGCCTTCGCGCCCCAGCTCCATGCCCATGCCATCCTGAACATGGGGCACAAGGACGCCAGGATAAGGTCCACCGACGAGGTGGTCGCCATGCTGGAGTCCCTCTAGGCCGCCGACCATCCGACCCATCCCGCGCCGCAGCCCTCCATCCCATAGCCAGGAGGTTCAAATGACCGAGGCAAAAGCCCCGTCCACTATTTCCAACCCCACTATCTCCAACGATGACCTGGTCCGTAAGCTCAAGACCCTGCTGGGGACCGTGCCCGAGCCGGTGCTCACCCGGGAGAACACCGCCATCCTGGTCATCGACGTCCAGTACTTCGACGCTCACCCGGACACGGGCCTGGGCATCCGGGCCAAGGAGCTGGGCGGCATGGAGTTCCTGGGCTACTACTGGGACCGCATCGAACGCGTCATGCTCCCCAACATCCAGCGCATTCTGGCCATCGCCCGCAGCAAGGGGATGGAGATAGTCCACGTCCGGGTCGCCTCCAACACCAGGGACGGGCGGGACTGCTCCCTGCGCTTCAAGGCCTGGGGGGCTCAGACGCCCGTCGACTCCAAGGACGCCCAGTTCCTGCCCGAGGTGTGGCCCGAGGGCGACGAGATAGTCATCAACAAGACGACGGAGAGCGTCTTCAACTCCACCAACATCGACCGGCTTCTGCGGAACATGGGCATCTCCAACGTCATCGTCGTGGGCGTCGTCACCAACGGCTGCGTGGAGGGCGCCGTCCGCGGCGCCGCCGAGCGCGACTACGGCACCATCCTTGTCGAGGACGCCGCCGCGGCCCTTGCCCCCCAGCTCCACGAGATGGCCATCGTCAGCATGGGCCACAAGGACGCGGCCATAAAGTCCACCGACCAGGTGGTCCAGGCGCTGGAAGCCCTCTAGGACACTCCAGGCCCACCTGCCCTCCGGCAACGGGACGCCAACAAGGGCCCGGTCTCACGACCGGGCCTTCCTCATTACACGGCCCGCCATTCTTCTCCCCTCAGCCAAACAGCCCTAGCCACTTGTGTGCAAGCAAGCCCGAATACGTAGCCAGCATGGCGATGCCGACAACAACTGACAGCCACAGATCAGCCATGCGTCGTTCCGTGTCCGGGAACCGCACCACGTAGTCGCCGTACTCTGCCCTCTCCCTGACCTGCCTGACAGCCCGCTCGTGATAGAGGTCCCAAACGTTGACGGTTAGGAAGATGACGACGGCGGAGATGAGCATAGCAAAGATGTCGACGAAGAACCGGGCATACGCCAGGTTCTCGTCTGGTCGGAGGAGTAGGGCCACGATGAGAGTCATTCCAGCGAAGATCACTAGCGCGAACAACTCACCCAGAATCACTCCCAGCTGTTTGGACCGCACCAGCGTGTCCAATTGAGATTCGGCCTCGCTCAACATCTGGCGGGCCTCCCAGTTCTTGGGGCGGGCTTGGGCGATATAGCCTCGGAGTTCGGTGTACGCCTCCTTGAGGTCGGTCTGATTCTGGGGCGCGTCAACGCGCGCAGCGTACTCGCGCACATTGGTGTCTATGACTCCTTCTTGGGCCAGCCGGTCCAGCTTTCGGAAGACACTGAAGGCGTGGGCCTCTTCGGAGTTGGTGCGAGAGACCAGGGACGCCACACGGAAGGCCAGCAACAAGGTAAAGATAGTTGCGGAGAGCGCGACCCATGTGAAATACGCCCCAACGACCCATTCCGAGTCACCCATGCCCAGGAATGCATAGATGTCATCCCGAAAATACACGAAAGTGCCACAGCCCCATAGGGCGAGGATCAGGGACTTGAAGCCCCAACGGATCTCGGCCTCAAAGCCGATGAGCAGGTTCGCAGTTATGAGGGCTGCGGTGCCGATGATCAGATAGTCGCCCTGGACCACCACAAAAGAGAAGGGCAGGAGCCATAGCAGGCTCAGGATGGGACGGATGTGGTCGATGGCGTTGATGCTCAGGTCGTGGGTTGTCAGGAGCGCCTTTCTCCACGCAACGCCGGCGATCGGGTGGCTGAAGGCAGCTCCCACCATGATCAGCAGGAACACGTTGGGGGACATGGTCTCCCCGAGACTGAGGCCGGTAGACAGTTGGATAGGAATGACGGCCGTTGCAGCGATGAGCCCGCCCATCGTCGCACTAAACAGATTGATGGACTCTCGTGAGTACCCAGCGGACGCTCCCGGATGTTCGGACAAGCTGGTAGTCAACGCGGAGCCCCATTTCAGACTGAATCCGTTCAACGTGGTTATGAACGCGGAGGCACAGGCCAGCAGCAGCCCCACATAGAGCAACGAACTGGCCGAACCGGTCAGAAACCCCTTGGAGCCCTCCTGGCTCAGAATGACGAAGGTGATACCGGTCAGGCCTATCAGCATAAAGAAGACCGTGGCAGGTCTGATGCGTGCTACCGATTGGTTCCCTGTTGGGTCCCGATGAGAGAACCACAGAACCAGTATGTAGAGAATGGGGGAGAGTTCCATCATCATGGTCGCTACGGCAACATCCAAGTGCCTGATGGACATGGCGAAAAGGACCACGTCGAAATACGCGAACATCACCAGCAGGATATCGAGGCTGAATAGCCTGCGGCCCACAAGCTTCCATACAGCCAGATTGAAAAACAGCCCACGGAAGCGGGCAGCCAGAAAAGCCGTGTAAGCGATCGCTATGCCGCCGCGCCAGCCGGCGCCGAACAAGAACGGAGTCTCACTACTCCCGGACAGCATGACGGCTAGCGGAATAAACGAGTAGCCGACGGCCGCAAGGAGCATGAGCCACGCGCTCTGTGCGTTGTGTCTTACGGGAGCGGGACCGGAGGAGTCACTTGCCATGACGCTCCAATTCTAGCGCAGCGTGCAAGGCTCTCGACACGCGCCGAGCCACCTGGCGCCGCCCGATGGCGACGGGTGAGACTCGCGTCGACCTGCAAGCCCCCGCTCTACCCAGTACAGCGGCACCTCACTTCGCACTCTTGTCGCCGGGTCCAGGACGAGAGCTGCCGGCAGTTCCAGAGACCCCGGCACGGCCTCTCCAAAGGACACGCTGCACCAGTCCTCCCAACTACCGGCTTAGGGGTTTGATTCGGCCACATTCTAGCCTTTCCTGTTCTAGAGATATACAATGGGCCCGTCAGAGCCGGGCCAGTCAGAGCGTTGCCAGATTGACCAAGGAGGTGATCCCATATGCCCTACACGGCCGACATCAGCCGAAACAACCCTGGTTGCTTCCTATTCCTGATTGACCAATCAGGCTCCATGGCAGGCGCACTCGGCGGGCAGCCTGATCTGCGAAAGATGGACGGCGCCGCCGATGCCGTGAACCGCATTCTCGATGCCATATCCCAACGATGCTCCCAAGGTATGGACATTCGCGACTACTTCGACATCGGCGTCATCACGTACGGCACCGACGGAGCGGGGCGCACCAAACTGGATACGCCACTGCCGGGGACGTCTCCAGAGCAACCCTTTCTATCTGTCAGTCAGGTGGTCGACGCCGCCGAGGTGGAGGAAAGACAGGTCAAGGAGTCCGATGGCGCTGGCGGCATAGTGGACGTCACCAGAAAGGTCCCTGTGTGGCTCCGTCCCACGGCTGGATACGGAACACCAATGTGTGAGGCGCTGTCCGCGGCTTCCAACGCCCTCCAGGACTGGACGGCCGGGCACCCGGACTCCTACCCTCCCATGGTGATCAACGTCACCGATGGCGACGCCACCGATGGGAATCCGGAGTCCGTTGCCCAGCAGATCATGGCCTTGGGAACCAACGACGGCAATGTGCTGGTCTACAACGCACACCTTTCTGAGATGTCCGCTATGCCGGTACAGTACCCGTCGGAAGAAAGCGAGGTGCCTCCCGACGAGTACGCGGCGCGAATGTTCCGGATGTCTTCGGTCTTTCCCGACCCTGTCGTGGAGCTGGCCGCCAGCATGGGCCTGGCGGTCACCCATGGTTCCAGGGGATACGTATACAACGCCGACATGGTGGCCCTGGTGCAGTTCCTGGACATCGGGACACGCGCCGCTTCAGACTTGCGTTGAATCGTGGAGGTGAAGGTGCCCCTTCGACCTGCCATAAGCCTCTGGCTGCCCAAGGCCGGCAACTGCCCTGAGGAGTATGAAGACGCCTGGCGCGTGGTTTACCCCCAGCGGATAGACGCGTCCGGGCGTTATACCGCCAGAGCGGCAGTATCCGACGGCGCCAGCGAGTCGGCCTTCGCCCGGGAGTGGGCGAACGTCCTTGCGGACGCCTTCGTATCCAGGCCGCCCGACATGTGTAGCCTCACCAATGACTCCATGGGCGACTGGTTGACCCATGCGCAGGAGGAGTGGCGCGTGGGCATTCCATGGGACCGCATCCCCTGGCACGGAGAGGCGAAGGCCCGGGCCGGTTCCTTCGCGACCCTGTTGGGTCTGACAGTCACGACCAAGACGGACAGCTCTCGGCGGCTATCGTGGCGGGCAGTCGCCGTGGGAGATAGCTGTCTCTTCGTGATACGCGATGATCGTCTGTGGCTGTCCTTCCCTTTGGAAAACGCCGCGCAGTTCGACAACAGCCCCACCCTGGTCTGCAGTAACCCGGACAACATGGGGGACCTCTGGGAAAACGTACACCAGAGCGATGGTGAATGCGTGTCTGGGGACTCGTTCATTCTGGCTTCAGACGCCCTGGCGTGCTGGTTCCTTGGGAGGAATGCCGAGGGGGAGAAGCCCTGGAAGACGCTCCTCGCGTTGAACGCGTCGGGGTGGGCTACGTGGGTGGAGGAGCAACGCCAAGCGGGTTTGATGGGAAATGACGATACGACATTGGTAGTCATGGGCGTCTGCTAGGACGGTGTGAGGTGAGGCAGGAGCCATGCCCTGGCCGGGGATAACCGATTACAGCGAGGCGGTCCAGAACCCCCGGTTGTGCTTCAGTGGGACCGATCTCGAAGCCGGGGAGGTATCGCGCAACCAGCGCGGCATGCCCCTCGTCTTCTCCGGGGCCTTCGCGTGCGTCTATCGCGTGTCCGTGGGGAACCGAACATTCGCAGTGCGGTGCTTCACCCGTGAGGTCAGCGACCAGCAGTCCCGCTACGGCGAGCTGAGCAGCTACCTGCTCAACGTCCTCCCGCCGTCCTTCGTACACTTCGAGTACGTGGAACATGGAATCAGCATTCGTGGAGACCGGTACCCCATAGTCAGGATGGAATGGGTGGATGGAGAGCTGCTGAGCAGGTTCGTCGGGTCCAGGCTCGACCAGCCGGACACTTTGCGGCGCGTGGCGGCCCAGTGGCGTGGGGGGCCGACGGCAAGCCTGAGGGGGCTGCGCATAGCCCACAACGACCTGCAGCACGGCAACGTTATGGTG
>DAOUJG010000063.1:0-224129 GCA_034423015.1 Dehalococcoidia bacterium
CCAAGCTGAAGGTGCTCTTGAAGCCTACCCCTCTGAATCCAATGGTATGCAACGTCCGTTTGTTGGAAAATCCGAACCTGCACAGCGAGGCGAACTGCTCCTCGTCAAAGTCAGCCCCATTGTGAGAAAATATGAACTCGCCGTTGTCAATTTTGACGGCCGCCTCCGTCGCGCCGGCGTCATCCGCGTTTTGTAGAAGCTCGGACACTACGTGACGCGCACTTTGGACCTGACTAAACAGTTGATGCCACGGTCCAGCCAGTTCCGGGTCACCCTCGAGTTGGTCCCATCGCTTTGACGCTCTGACCTGTGTGCTTTTGAAGTATCCTGGTTGGCGCATTAGCTCGGCTCCTCAGATCGCGCCAAGAGTTGGGCGAAATCGTAGTTGACGCTGGTGACGCCAAAGTCTGGCTCGCTACAGAAGGGCTCTCGGAGGTATCGGGTACGGTGTTGACCTTGTGGCAGAAACTCCACCATAGCCAGGATGAAGTCTTCCGGCTTGTTCAAGGAGTAGAGAATCTCATTCCGGGTTACGGTGACCGTGTCCGCTCCCGCGGCCCGGCCTTTCACTTCAATGAAACGGAGCTTGCCTTCCCCAGGCACCCTGCTTTCAATGTCGTAACCCACTCTGTCTTTTTCGCGATCGGCCGGCTCGAATCCAAGATCTCGCTCGACCTCCATTACAATCTCCCTGGCTTTAGCCGCCACCGCTTGCCGGTCGGTTGTATCCGTACCTGTGGATAGTGGCCTTCCCGTCATGTCTGACAGCAGGCCCGCTGGTACAACCAAGAAGCTGCCAAGAATCACTGGGGGCAAAGGAGATAGCTGCTTTTCGAGACGCAATTCCTCAATGCGTTTTTGAAGACGCTCCTGCAACTCGATCGAGCGTTTACGGGCTTCATCAGAGTTTAGGCTTGCATTTTGCTTGCCGGTCTGTTCTTGTACCTTCAACGTCTCAGCACGGTGGTCCCAATAGTTGATTTCTTTGGTCAAGCGTTCCTTGACGGCCGTTTCGGTCTTGTCAATGTGGTCCAGTTTCTGTTCGCGGACTTCCTTCAAATGTCCTGGCACCACGTGAGCAATAGCGTAATTCCTCGCCTTTTCCTCGAGGTCTCCAGTCAACCAGGCACATTCCGGACGGGCTAGGATCACTTCGACCCCAGGTTCTCCTTCTCCTAGCGGACGATAGTCGAGGTAGGGCGCATATTCTGGATGTCGGGAGTTGCCGTCTGCATCTACTTCCACATACAGCATGCGCTTAGAAACCACGCGACGGTCGCCAGACCGGGTATGGGTAGCGTCCTGTATGCCATGATCCAAGTAGAAGAGCACTCTGGGGGTCAAGGTATGATCTCTTTCGTCCACGAGGACTGCGCCCCGGCGCAGCAAGTCTCGATTCTGTTCCAGAATCAAGTCCGCTGTCGCATCAAGCAAGGGGTGGCCAGGGTAGACAAACCCTGCCAACGGCTGGTCCTGCGGCGCCTTCAGCGCCTTGTCAAAAACTATGCGCTCGTAGCGGGGAAGAATGGACCTGTTCCGGTTGCGAATGGTCGCCGGTACCTGTACCACTCTGTACCGGCGCGGTTCTTGTTCTCTGGCTCTGCCCCCCAACTGACGAAAGGCTTCTAAGAAGAAAGATTCGATGTAGTGGGGCTGCAATCGCCGGGCCTCGGCTCGTTCCATTTGTTCGCGTACCCGATGGACCCGGCTGGTATCCATAGCGTCGTGGACCAGCGACTTTTCTTCCCAAAGGTCCTTCAAATATTCATGGTCGAAGGCATTATCGACCACTTGGGTAAGCCGACCTCTCACTTCGGGTTGCTCACCGTATCTGACAGCATCCATAAGCAGTTCGCGTAGCGGCCTGCCCTCAAAATGGACCTTGCCAAGCACATCGAACACCTTGCCACCCAACGCATTGCGTGCTTCCTCAAGTTTCTCCAGCAGACGCTGGTATACTGCCCCTTCGCGCGTTTCCCGGGCAACTAGATTCCACAGGCGGCAAACTTCGGTTTGACCTATTCGATGAATACGACCGAATCGTTGTTCGATTCGGTTGGGGTTCCATGGCAGGTCATAGTTGACCATGAGATGAGCTCGCTGCAGGTTGATGCCTTCGCCCGCAGCATCAGTGGCAAGCAATACCCGGACTTCAGGATCAAGGATGAAGGATTCCTGGGCTTTGGCGCGGTCTTCCCGTCTCATGCCTCCGTGAATGGAAACTATCGTGTCCTCCTTTCCTAACAGGGAGGCTATTCGGCGCTCCAGATACCGGAGGGTGTCTCGGTGTTCGGTAAATATCACCAGCTTTTGACTGTGCATGGAGGTATCCGAGAATAGCTTGGCCAGTTCCTGCCACTTGGTGTCGCCGCTATTCCGACGAACCGCCAAGGCCAAAGCCTCCAAACGTCCCAAAGTGGCAATCTCAGCCTTGAGTTCAGCGATGGTGCTGGCGGCGGTAGCGCGGTCAAGTAACTCCCCTTCGATGTCCTCGACTTCATCATCGGGGGCTTCTTCGAGGTCTTCGATATCCTCATCATCCAGGTCGGACACCATCTTATCGAGAGCACTTTCAACATCGCCGCGTCGCTGCAACGCCTCAAGCTCAACCGACGTGTTTTCTAATCTTTGACGGCGCCGCCGCAAGGACTGGTAAATGGCTTCCGGCGATGACGCCAAGCGACGTTGGAGGATGGTAAGAGCAAACCCAACGTTCCCAGCGCGCTTATTGTTTTGTAAAGCTGCCGCGCGGTTGAATCCTTCACTCACATATTTGGTTACGTCCTCGTAGAGACCCTTCTCATCATCCGACAATTGGTACGGGACGGTTTCTGCAATGCGCTCCGGCAACAATGGAGTATTATCAAACTTGACCAGTTCCTCTTTGGTCACCCGGCGCATCAGGTCCGAAACGTCGGTCGTATGCACCCCGTCCCTAAAGCGCCCTTCGAAGCGGTCGCCGTCGAGAAGGGCCATAAATAGCTGAAAATCTGCCTCTTTCCCATTGTGTGGGGTGGCTGTCATCAACAGGAAATGGCGTGTCAGGTTGGAAAGGAACTTCCCCAGCCGGTAGCGTTTGGTGTAGTTGATCTCCCCCCCAAAGAAAGTGGCAGACATTTTGTGGGCTTCATCGCAAACAATCAGGTCCCACCGGCAATCAGGAGTGGCCAGTTTAGCCTGGACGTTTTCATCGCGCGCCAACTTGTCCAATCGGCCTATTGCTAAATCGGTCTCCAGAAACCAATTGCCAGTTCGGGATGCCTCCAGTTTATCGTTGGTAAGGATGTCGAAAGGCAAACCGAACCGCTCGTGCAATTCGTCCTGCCACTGCTCGACCAGATTTCCCGGACAAACTACGAGGCATCTTTGCAGGTCGCCACGAGCTATGAGTTCTTTAACCAAAAGTCCAGCCATAATCGTCTTGCCAGCACCTGGGTCGTCCGCCAGCAGGAATCTCAAGGGCTGTCGCTCAATCATTGCTTCGTAGACTGCCGTAATCTGGTGGGGCAATGGCTCGACTTCTGATGTATGGACGGCCAGGACCGGGTCAAAAAGGTGAGCCAACTTGATGCGGTTAGCTTCGGAAACCAATCGAAATAATTTTCCGTCTCCGTCAAAACTCCAAGGCCGACCCTGCTCCACAACCTCGATTCGGGATTCTGAATCTCGAAATAGAATCTCTTCTCCAAGTTGACCGATGGCGGTTCTATAGGTAAGAGTTACGACATCGGTCCCGTTCCACTGTATGGTGACCACCGTGACGGAAGAGTCCGGTAGAATACCGCGTACAGCGGCACCGGGCTTCAGGTCTTCGAGGCTGCTCATGTCACGGCTCCAATCATCAGATCTTTGGATAGCTTATATTTGTCCAGGATACTATTAGAGACTACCGCACTTTTCCGCAATCAAAGTTGCTGCGCCTGTTCGACTGTCCAGGTGAAACACCTGCTCAGCTTACAAGATGCATCGTGATTAAGGGGTGAAAACAGGACCGAAGAGATGTCGCGGTGTGGGACTCTATCCCAATTCATCTTGAACGCTGTAGCGCCCCGTGTCCCTGTCCGCTAAGTCGCGGGTTACGGAAGCTAGACCCACATCACCCTTTCAGGGCAGTATTACTCTGCATTGTAGCAAAGTTTCAGTCAAAAATGTGCTAGATATTTGTAAGATATGCTGTCAAAAATTATTCCAGGTGTTATCAGCTACGGCGGCCGCAGGCAGAGTCGCTCTCCGAATACCCGAAGCCCGACTCTTTACCCCGTGAGGTGAGAGGGTGACGCAACACGATGGAGGCGCGGGACCGGCTGTCCCGCCTCAGCGAGGCCAGCATACGCATCAACGAGGGTCTGGACTTCCACCAGGTAATCCAGGGTGTATTGGAATCGGCCCGGTTCCTGACCGCCGCCCACTAGGGGTGATAACCCTGCTAGACGGGGCGGCCCGACCCGAGGACTTCGCGACCTTCTCCGTTAAGGACGATTAGACAAAAGCTAAAGCCCCTGCCGTTTCAACAGGGGCCTGATAAAGGTTGCCGGGTTTCGCCAATGCTCGGGGCTGGAGCGTGGCTAAAGCTCCAACCCGAACCTGATCCGAAAGGTTCTTGATTTTATCCAGTTTGGTGGGCCCGGATAGACTCGAACTATCGACCTCGGTCTTATCAGGACCGCGCTCTAACCACCTGAGCTACGGGCCCACGCCAGCAACTTGAATTATATCAACGTCGCTATCGGTAGACAAGCCGGAGCGGACGCCCAGCGACCGGTCCTGCTAACCAGATACCAGGTCTCCCCATCAGTGTGTCGGACAGTCGTTTGGGAGTTCCCCGACCCCGGCCGATGAGGAACGGCAGGCGGGCCACGACTAATCGCGGGCTTTTGTGTTGCATCGGACCTCGCCCCGGTTATATAATCGGTACGATACCTTCGTAACGCGGGTTAGGCCAATGCAGGAGGCGGAATGACAGCAGTAGCGGAAGACGGCACGCTAACCATCAACGTCACACCCAACGCGGCCAAGAAGCTCAGGTTCTTCGCCCAGAAGGAAGGGCTGGAAGAGGAGTTCGGCGTACGGGTCGGTGTGAAGGGCGGCGGCTGCTCGGGGCTGATGTACACCCTGAGCATCGAGCAGGCAGCCGGCGAAAACGACAAGATCGTCGACGACAACGGCGTGAAGGTGTTCATCGACAAGAAGGCGTACATCTTCCTGGCCGGCACCGAGCTGGACTTCTCCGACGGACTGAACGGGAAGGGATTCGTCTTCCAGAACCCCAACGCCAAGAAGGCCTGCGGCTGCGGCAACTCTTTCTCTGTATAGGCTCAGCATAGGCCCAGTAGCCCAGTATAGCCCGGGCCGGGGCCGAAACCGGAAACGCGCGACGCCGCTTCCCTGTGGGGCGGCGTCAGTCTTTACAGCCCCCATCCTGCCCCCATCCTGGAGGAACCGTGAGCCCTCAACACACCCCCTTCCACGAAATCGCCGCCCGGTCCGGGGCCCAGCTCCATGAGTGGCACGGTTGGGAGCTGCCCCGCTCCTATGGCGACGTGGCGTCGGAGTACGCCGCCGCCGTCAACGGGGCCGCGGTCCACGACTCGTCCTACGCCGGCAGGATACGGGCCACCGGGGAGGACACCCTGGACCTGCTCCACCGGCTCTCCACCAACGCGGTGGTCTCCCTCCAGCCGGGACGGGGCGCCCCGACGGTCCTCACCACCGACAGGGGACGCATCCTCGACCTCGTCGTCGTCATCAATCTGGAGGACCACGTCCTGCTCCTCACCAGCCCTCAGACGCGGCAGGCCGTGACGGAGTGGATCGACAAGTACACCATAGTCGAGGACGTGGAGCTGAAGGACGTCACCCTGGAGACCGCCATGCTGTCGGTCATCGGACCCGATGCGTGTATGGTCCTCAGGGAAACGTTATGTCTCCCCGGCCTGGAGCCCTACCAGGCCGCGCCATTCGAAGCCAATGGCTCCCGGGGCCACGTTGTCCGAAGGGACATGGTAGGCCATCCCAGGTTCGACGTGGTGACGACACCGGCCGACGGCCCGGCCCTCTGGAGCGCCCTGGCCGGAGCCGGGGCCGTGCCCATGGGGCAGGACGCACTGGAAGTTCTGAAGGTAGAGCGGGGAGAGCCGTGGTACGGGACCGAGATGGGCGACGCCTACAACCCCCTGGAGACCGGCCTGTGGGGCTCCATCAGCTTCACCAAAGGCTGCTACATCGGCCAGGAGGTCATCGCCCGGCTGGACACCTACCAGAAGGTGCAGCGTCACCTGGTCTCCCTGGACATCTCCCCGGACGCCGCGGTCGAGCAGGGGGCGAAGCTTACCAGGGAGGGCAAGCAGGTGGGCCACGTCACCTCGGTGGCCAGGGTGCCCACCACGGGACGGACGGTCTCCATGGCCTACGTCCGGAAGGAGGCCGCCGCCGTCGGAACGCGGCTGGCCATAGACGGCAACGAGGGCGCCTGGGCCGAGGTCCAGGCGCAGGCCCTGCCCTTCGGCCCCGGTGACGCAGGCTAGACAGGCATCCTGCGGCCCGGCCCGGGCCCGCTTTCCTACTTCGACGCTGTCTTGAACTCGGGGATGACGTGCTTCCCGAACATCTCGATGGACTTCATCACGGCCTCGTGTCCGATGGTCTCAGTGGCCATGAAGAACAAGAGCTGGTCCACCCCCGTCGCCTCGTGCAGCCTGGCGCCCCTGATGCAACTCTCCGGGTCTCCGGCCACGATGACCCCACGGTCGGCCAGGGTGTCGGCGTCCATCTGCTCCCACACCTTCTGGACCAGCGCGCCGCCCCCTGACAAGTCCAGGAACCCGTTGCCCTGGCCGGGGTCCCGGCCCGCGTCGGCGGCCACGTAGCGGGCGAAGTTCTGCTGCAGGTGCTCCGGGACTCCCCCCCACTGCTCCACCAGACGGGCGTACACGTCCTTCTGGTCCTGCAGATAGGGCCTGTCGGGCCCGAAGAAGGTCTTCAAAGACCTGGAGCCCAGCTCCCGGGCCTGCCCGTTGTCCTCGGCGCAGTAGCCCATGGTGGCGTTGAGCCAGCGGTTGGTGACGAACCCCCCCACGGGCTCCGCCGACTCCACCGTTTCCTTGTAAGCCCTTACGTGGGGCTCCATGACCGAGGGCGCGGCGACGCCCAGGGCCATCACCCCTATGCCCTTTTCCGCCGCAATCCGGTAGGTCGACGGCTGAAGGGCCGCGACCCATATGGGGGGGTGCGGCCGCTGGAAGGGCTTGGGCAGCACCTTCCGGGGCGGCACCCTCCAGAAGCGCCCGTCCCACTGGAACACCTCTGTCTCCCATATCTTCGGGATCATCGTCAGAGACTCTTCCCACATGTCCCGGGTGTCCCGGGGATCGATGCCCATCCCCGTCTGCTCGTAGGCGGCGGAGCGGCCGGTGCCGAACTCCACCCGCCCGTTGGAGAGGTGGTCCACCATGGCCACTCGCTCGGCCACCCGGACCGGGTGATGATATGGCAGGATGACTACACCGAAGCCCAGGCGGATCCGCTTTGTCAGGCGGCTCAAGGCCCCGAAGATCACCTCGGGGCAGGGGGACATGGAGAACCCCGTCAGGAAGTGGTGCTCCACGAACCACACGTAGTCCCAGCCCATCTCGTCTGCCAGGACACACTGCTCTATGGTCTCTTCGATGACCGCGTGGTCGTCGAGGACGGGACGCTGCATCTCGTAGGCGAGTCCGAACTCCAACCTTAGTCCTCCGGCCGAGGGGTGGTGGGCGGCAGTGTATCCTTTCTCCCGGCGCGGCGTCAAACGGCGGCCTTGACACTCCATTGGCCACCCATCACCATGGACTGATGCATGACTGCGCCGGACGGCTGGGCCTATGAAACGCCGCGGGCTCATAACCCTGCTGATAGCGGTGGTGGTGGTCTTCGCGGGCCTCGCAGTGTACGCGGACCTGCCAGACCTGCTGGACCACGTCTCCTCGATCCCAACCGAGTATTGGCTCATGGCCCTGGCCCTGGCCCTGGCCAACTACGTCCTGCGGCTCGTCCGCTGGCACTACTACCTGGCGTTGCTGGGCATCAGGATAGGCATCGGCGCCAGCACCGCCATATTCCTGGCGGGCCTGACCATGGTATTGAGCCCGGGCAGGGTCGGCGAGCTGGCGAAGTCGTACTTCTTGAAAGAGAAGCTAGACGTTCCCGTGTCGGTGTCGGCCCCGGCGGTGATCGCGGAGAGAGTCACCGACCTGGTGTGCGTACTGGTCCTCAGCCTGTGGGGACTGTCCCTGGTCCCCTACGGGTGGGTCGCCGGGATAGTGGTGGCCGCGGCCTTCGGGTTGTTCCTACTCCTGGGCGTCACCCGGTGGGGCAGCGGGAGGGTGCTTCGCCTGCCGGTGCCCGGACGGTGGCGGCCCTTCATGGCCGAGTCGAGGGACTCCTTCCGGCGCATATTCTCGCCGGGGCCGTTGACCGTGGCGCTGCTGCTGGGGCTGGCGGCCTGGTTCGCCGAGGGGTGCGCCCTCTGGCTGCTCCTGGAGGCCCTGGACGCCGACGTCTCCCTGGGGCAGGCGGTGTCCATCTACGCCGCCTCCACACTGCTGGGCGCGATTACCATGCTTCCCGGCGGCCTGGTTGGCACCGAGGGGGGCATGGTGACATTGCTCCAACAGCTGGACCTGACCAGGGCAGCCGCCTCGTCGGCCACTCTTGTAGTCCGGATATGCACCCTCTGGTTCGCCGTGGTGCTGGGCGTGCTGGGACTGGCCTACGTCCAATGGCGCATGAGCCCGGCCCCTGCCGGCATGCGCGACGCCGGACCAACGCCCGCAACTCCCATGCCCGAACCAGGAGCCGGCAGCGATGGCCCGTAAGGACCCACCCGTCGACAGCTCTTCGCTCGGGGGGCCCGGGACCTCCCCCGTACCCAACCTCCTCAGGGTCACCGCGGGCCTCCTCTGGTCCATGCGACCGGTCCAGTGGACCAAGAACCTTGTGGTGCTGCTGCCCCTGGCCTTCTCCATAAACGAGCGGTGGGACCTGAACGACGCCGACCTGATAGGCGAGCTGGTGCTGAGGGTCGCGGCGGGGGCCCTGGTTTTTTCTGCCCTGTCCGGAGCCGTGTACATCGTGAACGACTCTTTCGACAGGTCCAGCGACGCGGTCCACCCCAGGAAGCGCTACCGCCCCATCGCGTCGGGCGTCGTCCCCCTGGCAGCGGCGCAGGCGGCGGCCCTGCTGGTCATGGCGGCGTCCATCGCCGGCGGGTTCCTGCTGGACGTGGGGTTCGGCATCGTGGGCGCCGTGTTTCTGGTCACCAACCTGGGCTACTCCTCGTACCTGAAGAGGATCATCATCCTGGACGTCATGCTGGTCGCGGCCGGCTACCTGCTGCGGGTCGTGGCCGGGGCGCTGATCATCGACGTGTCGCCCTCCCCCTGGCTGTACAGCACCATCGGGGTGGGCGCCCTGTTCATCGCCGTTGCCAAGCGGTACAGCGAGCTCTCGGCGGCGGGAGCCGACGCCGTCACTCAGAGGACGGTACTGGGGGAGTACTCCCAGGCGTTCCTGGGGCAGCTCGTGAGCATCACCGGCACCGCGGCGGTGGTGGCCTACGCGCTGTACACGTTCACGGCCAGCAACGTTCCCGAGAACCACAGCATGATGCTGACGATCCCCTTCGTCGTCTTTGGACTCTTCCGCTACCTGTACCTGATGAACCGGACGGGCCTGACCGAGAGCCCCGAGCTGGTCATCCTGAGAGACAGGCCCCTGCTCGCATCCGTCGCCCTCTGGGCGGTGACCTCCGTGGTAATCCTCGGCGTCGATAGGTGAGTGTGGTCCAAGCGTTGGCTTCGGATCTAGCGCCAGGAGTGTCCGTCCGGCCAGTAATTGACTAAGCCAACATGAGTCAACTATACTCCTCTTACTATGACGAAGCGTCTACAGGTGCTATTGGATGAGGAAGAGTACTTGGATATCCAGGGCGTAGCCCGAAGGCAGCGTATGACCGTCGCCGAATGGGTCAGGCAGGCGCTGCGCAGGGCCAGGGACGAACAACCTGGCAGTGTGGAAGCGAAGCTCCGCGCCATCGCCGACGCGTCGCGGCACGAGTTTCCTACGGCTGATATAGAGGTCATGCTTGGGGAGATCGAAGCCGGGCAGCGTCTCGAATGATATTCATCGACTCCAACGTACCAATGTACCTCGTGGGAGCTCCCCACCCAAACAAAGACCGCGCTCTGGCGATGCTGAGCCGGTTGGCGCGAGATGGAGAGCGATTCGTTACAGATGTCGAGGTATACCAGGAGATACTCCACAGGTACACAGCGATCCAGCGTCTGGACGCCATCGGGCCCGCGTTCGATAGCCTCGATGCCATCGCCGACGACGTTCTAACCTTTGCCATGTCCGAGGTCCGTGCCGCCAGAGCTCTTATAGAGTCGGTGGATGGCCTTTCGGCTAGGGACGCCCTTCACGTCGCGGTAATGCGCAAAGCAGGGACCAATCGAATTCTGAGCTTCGATCGCGGCTTCGACTCCTGCCCAGAAGTCAATCGCCTGGTTTGACCGCCCCCAGCCCTCCCCACCTCCCACCCCTAGGTGCTGACTTGGATTTACTCGTCCTGGTGGAGGAGTCCGGTGATTCGGGAAATAAGATTAGGGGACAGTGATGGCTATTTCTGGAGAGGCAGAACGGTCAAGCACCCTAGAGAGCGCCGCGAGATGAACGCAAAGCAGATCAGACCGAGTGAAGACCCACTCCAGGTCTTTATCAGCAGCCGACAGGATCCAAAAGACGAGGAAATGTTCCGTGCCAGGTCATTGGCCATAGAAGAGGTAGACAGATTCCCAGTGACGAAGGCCTGGGCCTTCGAAGACGCTCCCGCTAGTTCCGAAGCGGCCCGCGACCGGTACGTCAGAAACGCAGGGAGGGCGGACGTGGTGATCTGGCTTATCGGTTCAACGACTACCACACCGATAGTCGAAGAAATAGGCGCGTGCATGAGGGCCCGGGGAAAACTCCTCGCCTTCATGATCCCCGCAAATGAAAGAGATGACGAGACAGAGGCACTGATCCGAAGAGTGTCGAACTACGCCACTTGGAAGACTGTTGAGCACGTAGACGACCTGCCGGACCATATCAGGGCATCCCTGACTGACGAGATTTTGCAGAGGCACCGGGACCCGGCTCCGGTCAACCACGATCTATACCTGAGGCAGAAGCTCCGAGAGAGCATCTCGGATACTAGGCGCCTCTGGGCAACATTGGGAGTCCCAGAAGACATCGCCGGCGAACTCGCCGAGGACCACTCAGTTGGGCACAAACTGACAATCCCCACTACAGGAACACTGACGGTAAATGCACGGCAAGGATCCGGGAAGACGCTGGCAGCACATCGACTATTCCAGTTGGCGCTGCAACACCGGCTGCATGATCATTTCCAACCCCTGCCTGTTTTTCTGAACGCACGCAACATCAGCGGGGATCTGAAGGACCATATTGAGGGCTACATCCGGGAACACGGGCCCGTCTACACCCAGAGGGTCCTGGTCATCATAGACGGTCTGGATGAGACAGGGCGCTCCAAGGCAAACCAGTTGCTCAACCAGGCACAGTCCTACACGGACGCAAATGGGAACGTGTCCGCGGTGGTGATCACAAGGCCTCTGCCTGGCCTGAGCCTCACAGCCGAAGAGTACACTCTGCCTCAGTGTAGTGAGGAAGAATTCCTCTCCATAGCGTCAAGAGTCGCAGGACGCGATGTTAGACAGTCTGAGATTCCTTTCCGGGAGTATCGGACCCGGCTTCCGCTGTTCGCAACGATAGTCGGAGCGTACCTGAGACAACCCATGCCCAAATGGGGACGGGCTCCGAGCCAAATGGTCAGTGAGATGGTCCGGCAAGCGCTGGGTGACTCACTTGATGACCTCGGAGATGCCGCGGAACTTTTGAAGACTCTGGCTGTGGCCTCTATCAGCTCGGGAGAAAGTGTCGATAAGACACTTGTGGCAACGAAAACCTCCGACCAAGTTCGCGTGGCCAACTCACGAATCGTTGTGGAGGAGGACGGCAAGTTCGACTTCACGCTGGCAATCTTCCGAGAGTGGTTCGCTGCGAGGGCCATTGTGGAGAGGTCAATCTCCTTTGAGGAAATTGAGCTGAAATCCGACAGGTGGGTAGTCCCGCTGGCCATCGCCATCAACTCGGAAAACCCGAACACTGGCCGAGAGATCATGGAAAGACTCGCCTCCTCAGATCCAGGGATGGCTGGGCTGGTACTGGATGAGGTCAAGCATAACTGGTCTCATAACTGGTCTGAGGAGGAACACTCGAAATCATTCCCTTCAGGCACAGCAATAGAGATAGGCACCAGCATCAGAAAGGCCATGGAAGACTGGAACGACGGACTTGGCCCTCTGATGCCTGCACTGGGAATGCAGGCAAAAGCCGGAGGCATTCCGACACTGGGAATCGAAGTACGATCAGGATGGGTCACCACCAGTTGGTACGGAGGAGACGAAGAACTTCCACCCGTAGTCCAACTTCCAAAGGACCTGTTGGATCGCTACGACAGGCATTATGAGGGCTGGCCCAGTTTGACGTCGAGGGGCATAGAATCCACCAGAGTCTGGCCATGGAGTATCACTCACGATGAACTATCCCGGTCTCTGTCGGAACAACTGAAAAGCTTTAGCCTCGCACTGGAATTTACAGTGGGATTCCATGAATTTGCCTATGAATTTACTAGCCACTTGCGCGGGGCCGATTTCGAGGCAAGAGACATAGGTACTCCAACTGACTTAATTGACTACATTGATCAGTGGATACGGCATCTGCAAGGAGACCCGAGAAGCTCCGTTACGTTCGGACGCAGCGGGTATTCTTTCACGGTTCCGGAACTAGAACTTTTCAAAGAGCGGGTTTCTGATCATGTTGGGAAGGGCACAGACATCCTTGTGGATCCCTGGCCACAGCCAGACAAAGAATGGCCTCCCGGGAGAACGGGAGGGATGTGGTTCGAGCGTTACACTGAGGAAAGGTTACTTCAGCGCACTAATGCAATTTTCAACGGAGCCCTTGAAATCTATAACCTCATAGTAGAACGGTGGCTCCCTGCGTTCAATAGAAGGAACCAAATGACATACATGCTACCCTTTCGAATGAGTGGTGAACTGCGATTACGGGAATCCAGCAAACCGAACGATCGGAAAGAGGCAGCGCTCATTCACTGGAGCGAATGGGTAGACGATGCCGTCGACTCGGGGGTATTCATAGAAATGGGAGGAAAGGGGAGGACTTTCGACGACAAAACTCGGAAGAGAATTCAGGCAGCCCAAGAAAGATTTGCCGAACAGGGAAAACCACACTACAGCGGCTGGGGGGTGCTCCATGGTTACGAGCCCAGACCAGCCACTACACTCGCCCACGAGTGGTTGACACACGACCTCCGGACACTTCATTGAGCAGAGAGATGACGGCCAGCCACCCGGTCCAAACACGCTTGAGAGGGTGAAGCTCCCGACTGTAGATCATCAGTGAAAAAGGGACACCTGAGGTGGACCCGGTTACTTGGACAGAATCGGGGCGGAGTCAAGTGAGGGTCCCGGCGTTCTCGCCAGTGATTCTGACCCCTCTCTTGGTGCACACCTCCTGCCATTAGACTCCGTGACTTCCCGGGTCCCCATAGAATACCCCGGCCGTGGGTCCGCTATCCTACGACCTGATGGGGTGAATCTTGGTCGCGTCTTTTTGATTCAGTATGCTCTAGGGACTTTTGCACTTCCCTCCACCACCGCCAGACATTGACACCTTCCCAGGCACGACCTACAATGGAAAGTCGGAGTGTGATTGTGGACTACGCGATAATGAAGACCGGGGGCAAGCAGTACCGGGTCAGCCCGGGCGACGAGCTGGACGTCGAGAAGCTCCCGGCCGAAGAGGGTTCCTACGTCGAGATCGGCGACGTCTTGGCCGTGTCCAGGGACGGCGAGCTGACGGTGGGGAACCCGATGGTGGCCGACGCCAGCGTCCTGGCCCACGTGCGTTCCCAGTACAAGGACGACAAGGTGCTGGTGTTCAAGTACAAGCGAAAGATCCGCTATCGCAGGAAGAAGGGACACCGCCAGCCGTACACCCGGCTGTACATCACGTCCATCTCCCACGCGGGCATCGAGATCGGGCAGCCCGAGTGGCCCGAGGAGCCGGCCCTCGCCGAGGAACCCGTTGACGAGGTAGCCGCCCTCGCCGTCGCGGACGACGAGGCCGAAGAAGAGCCGGTCGAGCCCATGGCCGAGACCGTAGACGCCGAGGAGCCCGAAGCCGAGGAGCTCGGAGAGGAGGCCCCGGCGGCCGAAGTAGAGGAGCCGGCGGAGGACGGGATCCCGCCGGAGGCCTCCGACGAACAGACCCAGAGCAGAGGTGAGAGCTAATGGCCCACAAGAAAGCGGGAGGCAGCTCGCGAAACGGCCGGGACAGCAAGCCCAAGCGCCTTGGCGTAAAGAGGTTCGATGGCCAGTTCGTGACCACGGGCAACATCATCATGAGGCAGCGGGGGACGCGGATCCGCCCGGGCCGGAACGTGGGGCTGGGGCGGGACTTCACCCTCTTCGCCCTGACCGACGGACGCGTCAAGTTCGAGTGGTCCTCCAAGAACAGGCGCCAGGCCAGCGTCATCCCCGAAGCGGTTTCCGGCAGCTAGGAACCGCAAATGAAGAAGGATATACACCCCCAGTTCTTCCGAGAGGCGACGGTTGTCTGCTCGTGCGGGAACACCTTCACCACCGGCGCCACCAACGACAGCATGAGAGTAGAGATCTGCAGCCAGTGCCACCCCTTCTACACGGGACAGCAGCGGGTTGTGGACACCGAGGGAAGGATCGAGCGTCTACGTAGGCGTTTCAAGATGACCTAGTCCCGCCTTGCGGGCACCGGAATACAAGGGGGTTGGGGTGTCGCCGCCTAGCGGAGCCCCCGGCCCCCTAGCTGTGTAAGGAGGCGGCCCGGTTGGCAGAGCAGCGGTTCTTCTACGGCGGCCAGGCCGTGATGGAAGGCGTGATGATCCGGGGGCGCCGCCATTTCAGCCTGGCGGTCCGGCGGCTCAACGGCCAGGTCTACGCCGCGTCGGAGCCCCTGAGCCAGATATACACTGGCCGCTTGCGCCGGCTGCCCCTGGTACGCGGAATCCTCGTCCTCATCGAGACCCTGGTGCTGGGGATCAAGGCCCTCAACCGCTCGGCTGTCCTGGCCCTGGAGGACCAGACGGGAGAGAACGAAGAGGTCCCCGGCTGGGCGTTGGCGGCGGTCCTGGTCTTCGCCTTTACCCTGGGCATCGGCCTGTTTTTCATCATGCCCCTGTTCGCCACCCGCCCTCTGGAGGGGATTATTCACTCGGAGCCGGTGGTCAACCTCATCGAGGGCCTGATACGGCTGGCGGTGCTGGTGCTCTACATCGGGGCCATCGGCCTCCTGAGAGACATCCGGCGCCTCTTCGCCTACCACGGGGCCGAGCACATGGCCGTGCACGCCCACGAGGCGGGCCTGCCCCTGGAGGTGTCCAACGTCCGCAGGTTCCCCACGGCGCACCCCCGCTGCGGCACGGCGTTCCTGCTGACGGTGATGGTGGTGGCGATCCTGGTGTTGGCCTTCACCGGCCGGGAGCCCCTGTGGTGGCTGATCCTGTCCCGCATCGTCTTCATACCAGTGATAGCGGCCGTCAGTTATGAGGTTATCCGCTTCAGCGGCGCCCACCAGGACCACCCGGTTACCCGGCTGATGGCCGGACCAGGTCTTCTGCTCCAGAGACTGACGACCCGCCAGCCCGACGACGGCCAGATCGAGGTGGCGATAAGCGCCATGGAGACGGCGTTGGCCGCCGACGAAGGACGGCAGACCGCGCCGCCGCAGGCCGGGGACGCGGACGCGGTGCCCGGCTCTGGCGTGTCCATGGACACCGGGACCCCCGAGGGCGGCGAGGTCACCAGCTAGACGTTACCCGGTCTGAAGCAGGTACTCCTTGACGAGGTCCAGGGCGGCCCACGCCGTATGCTCCCGGTTGGCGTTTCGGTCGCCGGTCCAGTGGAGGTCCTTGGTGGCCTCGTACCCGTCCCCCGCCGCCACGGCGATGCAGAAGGTGCCTATAGGAAGGCCCGACGACCCTCCCGCCGGACCGGCTACGCCGGTGGTGGAGACACCGATGTCGGTGCCCATCACCCGGCGCCCTCCCTTGGCCATCTCCAGCGCCACCGCCGGGCTCACCGAGCCCTCTTTCTTGATGAAGTCCTCGGGAATGCCCAGCACGGTGGTCTTGGAGCCGCCCGTGTAGGCGATGACCCCGCCGTAGAAGTACTTGGAGCACCCGGGGACGCTGCACAGCATGGAGCCGATGAGCCCCGCGGTGCAAGCCTCCGCCACGGCGATGGTCAGTCCCCGCTCCGCCAGCAGCTGTCCTACCTCTTCCTCGATCCGGGCCATGTTACTCCTCCCTAGTGTCGGCGTTCGATATCCGGGCGCCGGGCCTACCCTGGAAGGGCCGCCTGCAGCACCGTCTGGGCCGCCTCGTAGTCCCTGGCGCCCCCCTTCAGGATGGGTGGTATTATGTAGACCCGGTTGACGCCCCGCTCGAGGAACCGGTCCAACGTCTCCAGGGCGATGTCCGTTCCCTCCCGTCCCTTCTCCAAGTCCTCGCGGACCGTTGCGGGGACGGTGCTGAAGACCACACCGCCCCGCACCATGACCTGAAGGCCATAGAAGACGGGGAGCGAGAGCTCCTCCCCAGACGCCGCGTTGTAGGCTTCCAGAAACGCCCCGATATCGCGGGGGTCGAAGACCGGCTGCGTAATGAAGAAGTGGGCCCCCGCGGCGGCCTTCCGCGCGGCCAGCCGGGCCTCGGCCTGGATGCCCCGGGCCAAGTCTATGGACGCGCCGATGCAGAAGTCGGTCGGTTTCCTCAGCCTGGAGCCCCGGAAGTCCGTGCCCCCGTTCATCCCGGCCACGGCCTTCATCAGCCCCGTGGGTGCGAGGTCGTCCACGGCCCCGAGTCCCCGGGCCATGTCCCGCTCCCCGAAGGGGTCCCCCCCCACGACGATCACGTTGTCCACGCCCAGCGCCTGTGCGCCCAGAAGGTGGCTCTCCAGGGCCAGCCTGTTCATGTCCCTGGTGGCCAGGTTGAAGCACACGTCCCTTCCCGTGGCGCCCCTGATGGCCCCCGCCAGCATCGCCGAGTCCACGCGCACCGCCCTGCCGGGACTGTAGGCCACGCATATGAAGTCGGCCCCCAGGCCTCCCGCTTCCTCGACGGCCCTATCGGCCCCGCCCCGTGGAGGGGAGAAGTCACAGATCACCACCAGCCCGTCGCCCCGGGCAGCGCACTTGTCGGTTACCTTCATCGCGCCTTCGCCAAGGTACGCCTTCCTTTACCGGGAGACCATCATCTCATATACTTGACGCCAACGCTACACGAGGAGGGTCCATGCCAGCGCTCAGAGTAGGCCACAGCCCCGACGCCGACGACGCCTTCATGTTCTACGCCTTCGCCACTGGGAAAGTGACCGTGGATGGCTACGACGTGGAGCAGGTGCTAGAGGACATCCAGTCCCTGAACCGCCGGGCGGCCACGGGAGAGCTGGAGGTCACCGCCATCTCGGCGGGCGCCTACCCCGCCCTGGCGGACCGGTACCGCATCATGGCCTGCGGCTCCTCGGTGGGACGGAGCTACGGCCCGATAGTCGTGTCCACCACTCTACGTGACGCTGACGACCTCGAGGGAAAGCGCATCGGCGTCCCCGGAGAGCAGACCACCGCCTACCTGCTGCTCCGCATCTACTCTCGGTGGGCCTTTACGCCCGTGTTCCTGGACTTCGACGGCATTGGAGATGCGGTCAAGTCGGGAAGGGTGGACGCCGGGGTCATCATCCACGAGGGCCAGATCACCTGGCAGGACCAGGGCTACGCCAACCTGCTGGACCTAGGCAAGGCCTGGGGAGAGGACACCGGCCTGCCAATCCCCCTGGGCCTGGACGTGGTCCACCGGAGGCTGGGGGACGAGGGAGCCCGGCGGGTGGCCCAGGCGTTCCAGGCGTCCATAAGGTACGCCATCGAGCACGAGGACGAGGCCGTCGAGTACGCGCTGCCCTTCGGGAGGGGCATCGACGCCGATACCTGCCGCCGCTTCGTACGCATGTACGTCAACCAGGACACCATCGACATGGGAGACGAGGGCAGGCGGGCCCTGGAGACCCTCTACGGCCGCGCCCACCAGCGCGGCCTCATCCCCGCCGTCCCTCCCCTGGACATCATCGAGCCCTAGGCTTCGCAGGCAAGGGCCGTCTACGGCGACTGGGACGAGCTGGCGGGAATGGGATGCCGGGTAGTCTGGAGCGGGCGATGGGGATCGAACCCACGACAGCTAGCTTGGAAGGCTAGCGCTCTACCACTGAGCTACACCCGCCGGAGGCCAGGAGACGAGTCCCCCGGAATGTACCCATTATAACGCCTGGCGTGCAGCCTTTTCCACATGAGTGAGTCGTGGCGGCGACAAGTTGCAGACTCAATTGTCCTCAAAGGGATTGTGCGACGCGACTCCGAGCCGGTCGAAGTCGCTGACGTTCCGGGTGATCACCGTCATCCGGTGAACCTTGGCTGTCGCCGCGATCATGGCGTCTTCGGTCATGGTGTCCGACCTTCCGTGCATCAGACGTGCCCACTGCCGGAAGGCCGGTGCGTCCATCGGTAGCACATTGTAGGAAGCCAGAACCTTGTCCAGCCAGTCATCCAGCTCCTCCGCCTTGGCCGCGTCCTGCTGGCGAGTGATCTCGATCCCCGCCTGTATCTCCCCAACGGTAACGGCAGATACGAAGAGCTGGTTTGCAGGTGCGTCCGCTATCCAGTCCAGAACGGCGCCGTGTGGACGGGGACGACGCAGCTCCGAGACTACGTTGGTATCGAGGACGTACATTGGCCTACTCCACGGCTGAAGGTGTTCGCCGGGGATGCCGCCGGCGCGGCGGCGTAAGCTCCTCGGTCCGCGCCTCGGTGGCCAGGAGGAGGTCTTTCAGGTCCGGTCTCGTCATGCGCTCCAGCCTGCGCCACTGGTCTATGGGAAGGAGCACGGCGGTCTCGACTCCGCGCTTGGTCACGATCTGCGGCCCTTCGGCCAGGGTGGTCTCGAGAAGCTCGCTGAACCTCGACTTGGCGTCCTGGACGGGCCATCTCTTGCTCATAACTCACTCCGTGGCATTGGGGTGACTAGTTACCAGACTAGTCTGAACCATCGTCAGTGTCAACCGCACCGGGAGGTATTCGTTCCAACGGAGGAACGAATACGGGTCGAATCGGCCCCGGGTGTGTACTCCACGAGTATCTTCGTTCCGAAACGGTCGCCGGAGCGGCCGGGCAGCGGTTGCCGTCGAGGCGTTTTTTTGCCGTTTGCGGGTTGCCACCATGGTATCAGGTTGGGGAGCGGGTCTCTCGGCTGTCAAGGAAGACATGTCACGGGGCCCCCACCCCTGGATTCCGGCCTTCGCCGGAAAGACGGCGGGGAGGACCCCCATTTCATCTCGATGCGCGGACTCCGCAGAGACCATGGTGATTCCGAGCTCTTACGTGTCAACCCGAGTCAGCCGGCGTTTTCGCCTTGCTGGTCCCTTCTCCGAGCCTCATACACCGCTTGTGTCAGCGCGTATAGGTGCTCTTTGTGGATCTCCCATTCGTCTGCGTCTAGCCGGAAACTCAACTCCGAATACGTGCCATCCGCGTCACTCGGGGGGCGGTATGTGTCGAATTGGAGCACGGCTTTTGTTTGGTCGAACTCATCGGGACAGAGCTCCACCGTCCTTCCATAGAAGACCAGCCTTATGTTCCCCTGCTGGGAATCAATGCGAGCGTATGAACGTGATCGAGCACGTCCATGCGAGAGGTAGACGCTCACGGCGGTCTGGCCAAGGTACTCGGAAGAGCCGGGCCAGTTCTCCCTGAACATGTCTCTGGCAGCCTGGAAGAGATCAGATATGCCAAATGCTTCCAGGCGTCCGTCGAGCTTCGCTTTTCTCTCTGCCACGCTCAGGTATTGTCTTGATGGACGAGGCTCGGGGCCAGACCCTCCTTCCACTCGCTCCTGCTTGGCAAGGAGGGTCTTGCCCTCGTACTCAAAGCCGTAGAAGGTCAGGAGCGAGATGTCCATGCTGCTGTTGGCGAGGAACTTCACCATGCGCTCCGTCGTGTCATCAGTGCCAAGCCCGACCAGGAACATGCGTATGGGACTCCATCCATCCTGCGCCTCCGGGTAGTGCTCACTGTACCATTCCCGGAAGTCCTGTATCTTCTCTATGCCCTGCTCTCCCGACCTGTCGGATATGTGCTCGGCTAGAACATCCGGGTCCATAGCTTCCAGATGGGAGGCGTAGTCGATGATTTGGGCTACGGCGTCCCGCGACAGGTTGCCACGCTTCAGCTCGAACACCACCAGCTTGCCGAATTCGTCCACACCGAGCAGGTCCAAGGAGCCTCCTCCCGCCGTCGGCGTCTGCCTGCCCACCAGCGTCAAGCCCCTTAACAGCAGACCGGGGTTTTTGACGAGGGTCTCCTCCAGGAGGGACTCGCTGTCCATCTCACCCTTCGCCCTCAGGGGGACGGCCTCAGAGGCATCTTCGATGGCCCATATCTTGACCTCTTCCATTCGTGACCCCCTTGCCTCGCTTTGTCACGTATGTGTGTTGCCTCTATGATGGGCAGTTTCGGCCCAAAAGGCAACAGGTATCGACCCTGAAGGCTGCGTGCGATGTGGTAGACGAATTCGCGTTGATTGCGCCGTCAAGTACCGGCGTCGGGGGCGGGGCTTGGCCGTATAGTTACGGGCCGGGGTTGGGACGCACACCCCACCGCGGGGGTTGGGCCCGTTCCAGTGGTCCCGTTCAGCCGATGAGGGGGGTGGCCTTCAGGAACACCGGGGCGAACACCAGGGACACTATGGCCATCAGCTTCAGCAGGATGTTGAGCGACGGGCCCGAGGTGTCCTTGAAGGGGTCCCCCACCACGTCGCCCTCGACGGCGGCCTTGTGGGGCTCCGAGCCCTTGCCGCCGTAGTTCCCCAGCTCGATGTACTTCTTCGCGTTGTCCCACGCGCCCCCGGCGTTGGCCATGGTGATGGCCAGGACGAAGCCAGCCCCCACCGAGCCTATCAGCAGGCCGCCCAGAGCCTCGGTGCCCAGGACGAACCCAACGACCAGGGGAGTCCCCACGGCGATCAGGCCCGGCAGGATCATCTCTTTCAGGGCCCCGCTCGTGCTTATGTCAACGCACCTGGCGTATTCGGGCCGCCCGGTGCCCTCCATGAGCCCGGGAATCTCCCGGAACTGCCGGCGCACCTCGTTCACGATGGAGAAGGCCGCCCTCCCCACGGCACGCATGGTCATGGCCGAGAACAGGAAGGGCAGCATGGCCCCTACCAGCAGGCCCACTAGGGTGGTGTGCTTGAGGAGGTCTATCCCGTCCAGGTCCGCGGCTTGGCCGTAGGCGGCCAGCAGGGCCAGTGCCGTCAGGCCGGCGGAGCCGATGGCGAAGCCCTTGCCCGTGGCTGCCGTCGTGTTGCCCAGGGCGTCCAAGGCGTCGGTGCGCTGGCGGACCTCGGGGGCGAGGCCGGCCTGCTCCGAGATGCCTCCGGCGTTGTCGGCCACGGGACCATAGGCGTCGGTGGCCAGGGTTATGCCCAGGGTGGAGAGCATGCCCACCCCGGCCAGGGCCACTCCGTAGAAGTCCGCTAGCTCGAAGGCGGCGAGAATGGCGCCCCCGATTATGAGCACCGGGACCACCGTGCTCTGCATCCCGGTGGCTATGCCGCTTATCATAGTCGTGGCGGCCCCCGTCTGCGCGGACTCGGCTACTCCCTTGGTGGGCCCGTAATCGTAGGAGGTGTAGTACTCGGTTATCAGGCCTATGATCACCCCGGCGGCCAGACCGGCAACGATGGCCCAGAAGATGTCGAAGTCGCTGACGTTGGGCGCGATCAGCCCATCCAGGTCCAGCCAATAGACGGCGAGGGCGGCGAATATCACCACCAGTATGGCCGACGCGAAGATGCCCCTTCGCAGGGCCCACAGTAGCTGGCCGAAGTCGGCCCGCTCTCCGCTCCTGACCACGAAGGTGCCCAGAATGGACGCGATGATGCCCGCGCCGGCTATCAGGATAGGCAGGAGGGCCGTGTCGGTCTTCCAATCGCCGAAGGACGCCGCGGCGGCGGCGAGGGCTATGGCGGCGATTATCGACCCGACGTAGGACTCGAACAGGTCCGCGCCCATTCCGGCGACGTCGCCCACGTTGTCGCCCACGTTGTCGGCGATGACGGCCGGGTTCCTGGGGTCGTCCTCGGGTATGCCGGCCTCCACCTTGCCTACGAGGTCTGCTCCCACGTCGGCTGCCTTGGTGTATATCCCTCCGCCTACCCTGGCGAACAGGGCTATGGAGGAGGCGCCAAAGGCGAAGCCGATCACGTAGTCGATGTTCTGGAAGATGACGTACAGCACGATGACGCCCAGCAGCCCGACGCCAACGACCGTGATGCCCATCACGGCCCCGCTGGAGAAAGCCACCCGGAGGGCCGGGTTCAGCCCGTGCATGGCCGCGGCGGTGGTCCTGACGTTGGCCCGGATGGCCACGCTCATGCCGATGAATCCGGCGGCGGCGGAGCATAGGGTCCCGGCCAGGTAGGCAATGGCAGTGCGAGGCACCCAGGAGTCACCCGTGTACCAGTCGATGAGCAGCCACAGTGCCACCGCCACGACGGCTACGAAGGGGACCAGGGTGATGTACTCCCTGCGCAGGAAGGCCAGGGCCCCCTCTTTTATCGCCTGGGCAATAGCGATCATGGCCGCGTTGCCCTGGTCTGCCCGGCTGACGCGGACGACCAGCGCCACGGCGAATAACAAAGCGACTCCGCCGGCGACGGCGGAGAGGATGATCGGTAGCATTTAGGGCTCCGAGACGGTCAGAGTACCTAGATTGGGCACGTGAGAACCTAACACAAGGGATAACGATATGTCAAGGTGGCGGGCGCTGCCCCCCTCCCCACACATTCTGCTCCCACGATGCCAGCTTCTCCTCCAGCTCCCTCTGGCGCAGGGCCATGGTCAGGTCCCCGCGGGTCCGCTCGACGATGCCCCGCATGGCGTCGGTGGTCCGCCGCAGGCCGCCGGTCACCCCCTCGGGAAAGTCCACCGTCACCAGCAGGCTGTAGATGTCGTCCATCTTCTGCATGTACTCTTCGCAGCGCCCGGTATCGTTCCTTCGGAGGGAGTCCAGGATGAAGCGGCGGAGCTCGCCGATGACCTCACCCATGCCGTTGAGGTACGGGGCCATCTCCACCCCGATCTCCCCGGGCAGGGGCAGGGGGCTGTCGGAGACCAGGGCCAGGGTTATGTTCGCCTCGGTGAACTCCTTTCGCGCATCGGCCAGGAACCCGGCATAGTATATCTCCGGCCAGTCCTTCAGCCCATCGGCGGCGCCCTCCAGGCTGGACCCCGCCTGCGCCAACAGCCCGCGGGCCTCTTCGAAGTCCCCCCGGTGCGCCGCCCGAATCGTGTTGGCGGACAGCCGGATGGCCTCCCTTGAGACCCGCAGCCCAAGCTCCCTGGCCTGATGCTTGGCGGTGAAGTCGTCGATGGCCTGCCGGGCCACTCGGGCCATCCGGCCGTCGTCCTGGCCGTGGGTCATACCCTGCCTCCCGCCCCGCTTATTCTCTCGGTCAGCCGCCTGGACGCCTCCGCCGGGTCGGGGGCGAGGCCGACGGCGCTGGCGACGCAGATGGCGTCCGCCCCGGCCCGGACCACCTGGCCAACGTTGTCCTCGTTTATTCCGCCGATAGCCACCAGGGGCACGTCGAGCCCCACCTTGGCCCTTGTCACGGCCTCAGGCCCCAGGGCTGGCCGGTCCCGTATGCTCTCCTTGGTGGAGGTGCGGTAGATATTGCCCAGGGCCACGTGGTCGGCGCCCTGGTCCCGGGACTCCCTCACCTCGCTCAACAGGTGGTTGGAACGGCCGACGATCCGGCCGGGGCCGAGCACGCCCCTGGCCTGGGCTACCGGCAGGTCCGTCTGGCCCACGTGGAGCCCGTGGGCCCCGGAGAGGGCGGCAACGTCGGCGTGGTCGTTCACCATCAGCAGGGCGTCGTACCGGCCGCACAGCTCGCGCATGGCCACCGCCAGGGGCAGGGAACGCCCCTTGTCCCGCACCTTGTCCCTTAGCTGGAGCATGCGGGCGCCTCCCCGGAGGGCCGCCTCGGCCACCTCCAACGGGTCCCGTCCCGCGGTCACCTGGGGGTCTATGATGACGTACAGCCCATACACCCTCTCGCCGACCCGGCGGCGCATTTCCAGACCCTGCTCGGTCTCCACCGCGTCGAGGAGCGATTCCAGGCGGGACAAGGGCCCGCCCGGCTCCAGAAGTCCCAGGAGCCGGGCCGAGGCCCTGGCCTGGGAGACAAGGGCCAGGAGGTCTTCAGGAGACCGGGGCCCGCCCGCAGGTCCCGTGCCACGGACCGTGTGGAAGGGCAGCCGCGCCAGGATGCTCCTAAGTCCCGACGCCGCGCCGGGAGAGACGCGGGCCCCGGACAGGGCAGCCAGCGCTCGAGTCAGGCAGTCTACCTGGGTCGTCATGGGCCCGACTCGTCCAGGTCATCACCGAAGTCGCCGGCGTCCAGCTCGCCCGACTCCATCTGGTCGAGCATCTCGTCGAGCTCGGGGGAGCTCTCCTCCCCCATCTCGCTCTGCATCCTTCGCATGTACCGGGCCATCTGGCGAGGGTCTTCCATGTCGTCGGGCATTCCCTCGCCGGAGGAGAAGTCCAGGCTGTCGCCCCAGGACCTGTGAAAGGAGAAGCGGGAGATGAGGCGGGTCATCTTCCCACTGCCGCAGTGCCCACAGGAGGGCTCCGGGGCGCCGGACGCCAGGCTCCGGACCAGGACCGTGGCCCTTCGGCGGCATTCTTGGCACCGGTATTCGAAGAGAGGCATCTTTTGCGTCGGCCCTATTCCGTGTTTCGCTTGACCTGATTTTAGCACACGGAAGACGGCCGGTCGGCCGCGGTCAGTTCCCCTCGACGGCATTCTGCACGTGCTCCACCGGCCGGACTATGCCGCGACTGTCGATGTTGATGGCCACCAGGTCGATGCGCCAGTCCGCGTGGGCCTCGTTGGAGTCCTGGAGGTAGGTCTCGGCGGTGATGATGAGCCGCCTCCTCTTGTGCCGGGAAATCGACTCCTGGGGGGCGCCGAACCAGCCGCGGGCCCTGCGCGTGCGGACCTCGACGAACACGAGGCACGGGCCGTCCCGGGCAATGATGTCCACCTCTCCATGGCGGCAACGGTAGTTGGTCGCCACCAGGCGATATCCCTTGGCCTTGAGGAAGGCCCGGGCCAACGCCTCGCCCCGCGCGCCCAGCTCACTCTTGGCGGAAGGCATTCGTGTCCTACGCCTGCGTGGGGTCCAGGCCCAGCGACGCCTGGCCGTCCAGGACCCCCTGGAGCGGTCTGCGTCTCGTCCGCTTCGCGGGAGGCGGGTCGGGAGGCCGCATGGGGGAGAAGGACCTGCGGTGGATCGGGCACGGACCGCGACAGGCCAGGACTTTCAGGTGCCTGGCAGTGGCGTAGCCCTTATGGCTGGCGAACCCGTAGCCCGGATACTGGGCGTCAGCGCGCTCCATGATCAGGTCACGGTTCACCTTGGCGACGATGGATGCCGCCGCGATGGAGTAGCTGAGGCTGTCGCCCCGGACCTCGGCCCGGAAGGGGATGCCGCAGTCCAGGACCCGAACGAAGTCCACCAGGATGTACGAAGGCCTCAGCCGCAGGTCACTCACGGCGCGCTGCATGGCCCACGCCGTGGCCTCACTGATCCCGTGGGCGTCTATCTCCCGGGGCGAGGCCATCCCCAGACCGATGGCCTTGGAGTGCGCGCGGATGTGCTGGACCGCCTCCAGCCGTTGCCCGGGCGTCAGCGCCTTGCTGTCGTCGATGCCTTCGAGCCATGGCGGGGACTCCGGCGCGGCGAGGATGTCCCGGACTGGTAGGACAACCGCGGCGGCGACCACCGGACCGGCAAGGGGCCCTCTGCCAGCCTCGTCCACCCCGGCGATTACCTCGTAACCCTGGCGCTTCAGGCCTTCTTCGAGGTCGAAGCTAGGCAACGACCACCCCGGGGCCGCCGTCTTCGGGACGGGAACGGGGCGCCCGCAGGGAGTCGCCGATGCGGCCGCCCCCGAGCACCTCGTCTCCCTCGTAGAAGACGGCCGCCTGCCCGGGAGTGACGGCCCGCTGGGTCTCCCGGAACCGGACCAGCGCCCCGCTCCCCCGGGGGTGGATGGTCCCAGGGACCTCGGGGGACTTGTACCGTATCTTGACCCCGATCTCGGCGCCGTCCACCGGCTCCCGGCCGGAAACGTAGCTCGCCTCCTCCACCCAGCACTCGGCGCTGTACAGCTCCTCCTCGGGCCCCACGGTGACCACTGCCTCGGCGGCGTCCACGGACAGGACGTACATGGGCCTGGCTCCGGCTATTCCCAGGCCCCGGCGCTGGCCCACGGTGAAGAACTCGACTCCCGGGTGCTCTCCCAGGACGGCGCCGTGGGAGTCCACCACACGGCCGGGCCTGGGGGTCACGCGCTGTCTCAGGAACTCCCGGTAGTCGCCGCCGGGAATGAAGCAGATGTCCTGGCTGTCGGGCTTGGCGGCGTTGGGGAAGCCCGCCTCCCGGGCCATTCTCCTGATCTCGTCCTTCGGGTACCAGCCCACCGGCAGCAGCGTGTGGCGCAGCTCCCTTTGCCCCATGCCGTAGAGGACGTAGGACTGGTCCTTATTGGTGTCCGCGCCCTTCAGGAGGCCCAGGGTGTGCTCGCGGGCCCGGATGCGGGCGTAGTGGCCCGTGGCCACGTACTTCGCTCCGAGGAACCGAGCCCGCTCCAGCAGAAAGCTGAACTTTATGCGGTCGTTGCAGGCGATGCAGGGGTGTGGTGTCCTGCCCCGCCGGTACTCGGTGCAGAAGTAGTCGATAACGAAAGCCCGGAACTCCCTCTGCAGGTTGAAAACGTAGTGGGGCATGCCCAAGCGGTGGCACACACGCCGGGCGTCCTCTACGTCGTCGACGGTGCAGCAGCCGCGGTAGTAGTCCGGCACGTCCTCGCCGCCGGCATCGTACAGCTTCATGGTGACGCCGACGGTGTCGTAGCCCTGCTCCCTGAGAAGAAGGGCTGCGACGGAGGAATCGACCCCTCCGCTCATGGCTACCACCACCCTGTCTTTCGTCACTAGTGGTCCTCTCTATCCATGAAGCTCGGGCCGGGGAATTCGCAATATAGTACCGTTTCCCCGGGCTGCGGGCAAACGGCGATCCTGGGCGGGACCCTGACCATCTATCAACTTTAACAAAACGTTAAACTACCGTTCAAGATACCTTAACGGAACTGCCCTACTCTGAATGGGTGAAGCGGGAGTACAAACGGGGAAGAACCACTACACCCGCCGCCCCTGCGGTCATCCAAGGGCCAGGGACCGGCTGGGATGACCCGGGACCCGGGTCCCGGAGGTTGGACTGAATTGCTGCGGTCCATAGCATTGCACCCTGTAGTCCTGCCACTGCTGGAGAGGCGCTTCCGTCGAAAGCTGCGGGAAGCGCCGATTCTGTTCCTCCTGTTCCTGTGCGCCCTGGCGTCGGTGGTCACCACGGTGGGCATCGTCATCATCCTGCTGACCGAGGCGATACCGTTCTTCAGCGATGTCTCCATCGTGGAGTTCATCACCGGGACCAAATGGAGCCCTCTGTTTTCCCTCAAGCACTACGGAGTGCTGCCCCTGCTATCGGCAACGGTGTTCATTGCCGGGATGGCCATGGCGGTGGCCTTTCCCCTGGGGTTGCTGACAGCCATCTTTCTTGCCGAGTATGCGGCGGCCCCGGTCCGGTCGGTGGTGAAGCCCACGCTGGAGGTGCTGGCGGGGATCCCGACGGTGGTGTACGGGTTCTTCGCCATATCATTCATCGCTCCCCACATCGTACAACCCCTGTTCCACACCGAGTCCATCTTCAGCGCCCTGAGCGCCGCCGTGGCGATGGGGATCATGCTCATTCCCATGGTCGTGTCGCTGAGTGACGACGCCATGCGGGCCGTGCCCGCCAACATCCGGGAGGGGGCCCATGCCCTGGGGGCCAGCCCCTTCCAGGTTGCAACCAGGGTCGTGGTGCCGGCAGCCCTGTCGGGCATCGTCGCCTCGGGTCTGCTGGCCCTTGCCCGGGCCGTGGGCGAGACCATGATCGTGACCATCGCGGCAGGCGGGATATCCAACCTGTCATGGAACCCCTTCGACGCCATGCAGACCATCACGGCCTACATCATGCAGGTGGCGACGGGGGACACCGCCAGGGGCACCATCGAGTACCAGAGCATCTTCGCGGTGGCCCTATTGTTGTTCGTGTTCACCCTGGGCATCAACCTGGCGGCCCAATGGTTCCTGGCCCGGCTCAGGGAGGTCTACGAATGATCTCGCCCTTCGCCAAACGAGGCCACAGGGGACGAAACGCGCTGGCGCGCCAGGCCACGGAGCGGACGTTCCTGGCCCTGGCGATATCGGCCACCGTTCTCGGTCTGGTCTCGGTGGGCGTTCTCCTGTACACGGTGGCGGCGGACGGGATCGGCGGTCTGGACTGGCACTTCCTCACCAGCTTCCCCTCCCGTTTCCCCGGGGATGCGGGCGCCAAGGCGGCGCTGCTGGGCACCCTGTGGGTCATGGCGTTCACGGCGGTGTTCGCGGTACCCGTAGGCGTCGGGGCGGCCATATACCTGGAGGAGTTCGCAGCCAAGAACTTCGCTACCAAGCTCATCGAGACGAACATCAACACCCTGGCCGGCGTGCCGTCGGTGGTGTACGGGCTTCTGGGACTGGCGGTCTTCTTCTACTGGGCCAGGCTGGGCCCCAGCATCATAACCGGCGGCCTGACGCTGGCCCTCCTGGTCCTTCCCATCGTCATCGTGGCGTCCAGGGAGGGGCTCCGGTCGGTGCCGCCGTCCATTCGAGAGGCCGCCATAGCCCTGGGAGCCACCAGGTGGCAGGCGGTGAGGCACCAGGTCCTGCCCGCGGCCATGCCCTCGATACTGACGGGTATAATCCTGGCCCTGGCCAGGGCCATCGGAGAGACGGCGCCCCTCATCGTGGTGGGCGCCTTCACGTCGGTCTTCTTCATCCCCAAGAGCCCCACCGACTCGTTCACGGTGCTGCCCATCCAGGTGTATAGCTGGATAACGCGGCCCTTGCCCGGGTTCCACGAGAACGCCGCGGCCGGCCTGCTGCTGCTCCTCGCGGTGCTGCTCATGATGAGCACCGTCGCGGTGGTCCTTCGCCACATGTACGCCGGGAAGAGGATGTGGTAATCGGGATGCCCCTCCCCGGTTATTGAGTCCGCCCTCCCACCCCGCGCTCCGCGCGGGCAAGGAATTCCACCCACTGGTGGACGGACAGCGGACTCATTCAGGCCATTCTTAGCTCTCCAGCTGGGTCGTCTCCGAGCCCTTGCCCGTGATGGTGATGTGGGACATGTACGACTCTGCCCGGGCCCCGTGCCAGTGCTTCTCCCCGGCGGGGATGTGGACCACGTCGCCCACGGACACCACCCGCTGCTCCCGCTCGGTGGCGACTATGCCGATGCCCTCGGTTATGACCAGGATCTGGTCGCTGGTGTGGGAGTGGTAGAAGTTGCGAGAGCCTCTGGGAAAGTTGACTATGCCGCAGTTGAAGTCCTTGGCCTCGTCGGGGACCACGATGGGCTGTCTCGTAACCTCTCCTCCCGTCATCAGGGGGCTGTTGGCCGGCTCTACTGGGACCTCGGCTATCCTAACTACCCTCACGTTCTCCTCCCGAAAGTGCCTCTGCACGGCGGGCAGCCGTGCGCCAGCGGACTGCGAAGGTATCATAATACATGGGCCCATCCGAGTCCACATTGTGCCAACGCGGCCGCACTTACCCCTCGGACGCGGAGGGAGATGGTGCGGCTTCGACCCTCTCGTCCTTGGGGTATCGGGGGTCGGGCATCATGAACCCCGCCAACACCAGGAACCACGCAACCACCGCAAACAGGAGGAAGCCCGGGAGGTAGCTCCCCGTGCCGTCCTTAAGGACTCCGACTGCCAGCGGGGATACGAACGTACCGGCCCCGGCCACGGTGGTTATCCATCCCCAGACTATGGCGACCCTCTCGGGCGTCATGCCGGGAAACTCGGTGGGCAGAGTCAGGAGGGAGGGGACGTACATCCACGAGCCCAGGCCCAGGACGATGACGGCGACGTAGGTGACGGCAGGGACGTCGACGAGAAACGACCCCAACCCGCCCAGGGCCGCCAGGACGCCGGGGACGATGAGGAACAGCTTCCTGGGGCCGATCTTCAGGGGCAGAAACCCGCCGAGGAGTACGGCGAAGATGCCGGTAAAAGGCAACAGGCTGGTTATGAACCCGGCCTCGGTGAGGGACATGTCCCGGGTCGCGTGATAGAACGTCGGAAGCCACGCCGCCAGCGCCACGTATTGGCTGAAGCACGATGCGTCGCCCGCTCCCAGCAGGAGCACGAACCGGTTCCGCAGCACGGACCTGATCTCCCTCCACCTCAGCACCGGGGCCGGCGACGGGGCCCCGGCCTCCGCCCTGCCGAAGAGCACCCAGGCGACGCCGCCGGCCAGGGCGACGCCCCCGTACACGGCCAGGACGCTCTCCCAGCCGACGGCCTCCGCCAGGGGCGCGGCCGTGGACACGGAGACCACCATACCCACGGAGAGGGCGACCACGTTCAGGCTCGTCACCACCGACCTCTCCCGGGGAGGGAACCACTGCATGACCAGGGGGCCGGTGGCCGGGAATATGACAGCCATGCCCAGTCCGAAGAGCAGGCGCAAGGCCACCAGCCCCACGAACCCAGGGGAGAGCAGCATCAACACGCCCGCGGCCATCAGGAACCAGGAGCAGGCGTAGGTCCTCTTGATGCCGACGCGGCCGGCCAATATCCCGGCGGGGACCCCGAAGACTGCTTGAATGAGGGTCACGACGCCCACCAGCAGGCCGGCGCTGGTATGGCTGATGCCGTAGTCGTCGGTGATGAGGGGCAGGACGGGCGCCACGACCGCAAAGCTCGCCCCCCCGGCAAAGTGGGCCCAGACGGTAAGCCCGGCTATGACGTACCTGTAGGAGCTCCGGCGGCGTCCCTCGACCATGGCGAGTAACCAATCTAACGGAGAACGGCCCCGGCTGGCAAGGAACCGCCGCAGCCCCGGACCCGGGCCGGCGCCCATCCCGGCGGGCTACCCTTCGACGCCCCAGGGTGCCGCCACTAGCCCCCCGGCGGTGCTACCATCGGCCCCCCCGCGGTGCTACCATTAGCCCTAAGGAGGTCCCAAATGCCCAAGTACGCCTACGACCACATCCACCTGAGGAGCCCCGACCCCATGAAGACGGCCGATTTCTACCGGCGGATGTTCGACGCCCGGATAATCGAGACGCCCCAGCCATCCGGGCCCAACCGAGTGGACCTGGACTTCGACGGGCTGATGGTCTTCATCGCGGGACCTCTCCCTTCCGGTGAAGAGATAGAGGGACTGAGGGACCCACACTACGGCCTCGACCACTTCGGGTTTCGGGTGGCGGACCTGGACGCCACGGTGCTGGACCTCAAGTCCCGGGGCGCCGAGTTCTCCATGGAGCCCAGGACCCTGCCCAACGGCCTGCGGATAGCGTTCGTCCGGGGTCCCGAGGGAGTGCGCGTGGAGATCCTGGAACGGCCCGCCTAGGCCGCCGTTTCGAGACTTGGGGGCTTCTCCGCTCCCACCTACGAAAGGCCCTATTCCTTAAAACGACGCCTTGATGTATAATTGGACAAAATTCCCAAGGGGGCTGCCCAATACCCTCTTTCGAGCGTCCCATCCTACCAGGCAGGGCTGTGACCTATGGCGCGGCCATACCCTGGCAGGACTCCATCTCTCCGATACACTTCTCGGCGTCATCTCCGGTCTGGAGTGAGGAATATGTCTAGGACCAAACGTGTGCTCCTGGTTCAGCCCGAGTCCGAAGGCGGGAACTTCGAGTACGTGGCGATACCGAGGCAGGGCACGCTGTTCCTGTCGGCGGCACTGAAGCAGTGGCAGGGCCCCTACCTGTACGACACCGAGATATGGTTCGAACACCGCAGCGGGAGGATCGACCCCGAAAGGGACTTGGACGGCGTCGACATCCTCATGGTCACCTGCCTCATCAACGAGGCCCCGAGGGCCTACGAGATTGGCAGGCAGGCGAAGGAGCACCACCCGGACCTGGTGACCGTCGGCGGCGGGCCCCAGATGAGCCCCCTCCCCCTGGAAGCCATGGCCCACGGGAAGTTTGACGTGATAGTCAACCGGGAGGGCGAGGACATCATCGGCCAGCTGGCCGACCTCCTGGTGACCTACCGCGGCTCCAATCTCAAGAAGTTCCTGGCCAAGGTGCCCGGCATCTCCTTCAAGGACGACGCAGGCAACCTGATCCAGACCCCCAGGAAGGGCGTGATCGCCCCGGACTTCGTGGAGCTGCCGGACTTCCGGGCCATCCGGGACCTCACCCCCGAGAACCCCATGGCGGGCGGCGTCCTGGAGACGGTGCGGGGATGCACCGAGAAGTGCACCTACTGCCAGGTGATCCAGCAGTTCCTGGGATATCGGTTGATAGACAGGAAGACCGAGCTGAAGCGCTTGCGCCAGCTCCGCCAGCTGGCCGCCGACGGTCTGATCCACACATCCAGGGACGGGCGGTTCTCGGTGTTCATCTCCGATGACCTACACCCGCCGCCCCTCCGGGCCGTGAAGTACCGGAACGAGCGCTTGGAGCGCCTGCGGGCCTGGAAGGGCCACACCGAAGACATGTACATGATCTGCCAGACCCGGGGCGAGATAGGCCAGGACCCGGAGCTGGCCTCGGCCCTCCACGACGCCGGCATACAGATGCTGTACGTGGGAGTGGAGTCGGACAACGCCGAGAACCTGAAGGCCGTCAACAAGCGCCAGGACCCTGGGCAGATGCACAAGGACCTGGTCTACCTGAACGAGGTGGGCTTCACCATCGTGGCCATGACCATCATCGGCCTGCCCTACGATACCGAAAAGAGCATCATGGAGATGGCCGACTGGGTAACCACGGTCAGCAAGTACCAGACGGCCAACCTCCTCACTCCCCTGCCCGCCACATCCAACTGGGGTGGACTGGTCCCCCTGAACGCCGACGGAGACCCGCTGGCGGACGGAGAGATGAGGCCCTACCACCTGTACACCGGGCGTCAGTTCGTGCACCAGGACGAGCGGTGGAGCATGAGAGAGTCCCGGGAGCTGTTCGACACGTACCACTCTCAGCTCAGCCCCGTGGACAACCTGTACGAGCGGATCTTCCGGCTGGTGGAGAGCAACCGGGCCCGCCGTGCCTCGGCGGGCAGGGAGCTGCACGGCACCATATCCGCGCGAATAAACGAGTTCAGCGAGGCCCTGAGGACCCTCTCGGACTCCTCGAAGGAGGTCCCCGAGGCCGTATCGGCCCGGCTGCACGAGGTCAGCGAGACCCTGGCAAAGTACCGGGTGCAGCTCGCGGCCACGGGCAGGGAGCTTCCGGAGGTCATCGCCGCCCGTATAGGAGAGGCCACCGAGGTCCTGGGAAGGTACAGGAGCCAGATCTCCAACACCGGCAGGGAGATCAGCGACACCCTGTCCACCCGGATCAACGAGGTCAACGAGGCCCTCATGAGCCTTTCCACACTATCGGCCAAGCCCGTTCGGTCCAGCGACTGAGGCTGCGGGCCCGGGAGGAAGACGGGAAAGGGTGAAGAGCCGAGTATTCGTCACCGGCATGGGGGTCGTGAGTCCCCTTGGCCTGAACGTCGAATCCACCTGGCAGGGCCTCGTAAACGGTAGCTCCGGTGTAGACTACATCACGGACTTCGACGCCGAGTCCTTCGACACTAAGTTCGCCGCCTCGGTGCGGGGCTTCGAAGCGACGGACCACATGGAGAAGAAGGAAGCCCGCCGCATGGACCGGTTCGCCCAGTTCGCGACGGTGGCTGCCCATGAAGCCCTCGAGCAGGCCGATCTTCGACCCAGGGACATGGACCCCTTTCGCGTCTCGGCCATCGTGGGCAGCGGCATTGGTGGCATCATCACCCTCTCCCAGCAGTACGACACCCTGAGGGAGAAGGGGCCGCGCAGGGTCACCCCCTTCCTCATCCCCATGATGCTGGCAGACATGGCGTCGGCCCAGGTCTCCATGGCCACGGGGGCCATGGGCCGGAACTTCTGCGCCGTGTCATCGTGCTCCAGCGGCGCCGACGCCATCGGACAGGCGATGGAGATGCTGCGGCTGGACGAAGCCGACATCGTCCTGGCGGGCGGCGCCGAGGCGCCCATCTGCCCCATCGCCGTCGCCGGGTTCAACTCCCTTCGCGCCCTGTCCAGGCACAACGACGACCCCAAGAAAGCCAGCAGGCCCTTCGACGTGGACCGGGACGGCTTCGTCATGGGAGAGGGCGCGGCCATCCTGGTGCTGGAGACCCACGAGAGCATGCAACGGCGGGGCGTGCCGCCCCTGGCCGAGCTGGTGGGATACGCGGCCACCTCCGACGCCTACCACCTCACCGAGCCCTCCCCCCAAGGGTTCAGCGCCGCCAGGGCCATGAAGATGGCCCTGGACAGCTCCGGTGTCAGGCCCGAGGAGATCGACTACATCAACGCCCACGGCACCTCCACCCCCCTCAACGACCGCCACGAGACCGAGGCGATCAAGTCGGCCTTCGGGGAGGACGCCCACCGGGTGCCCATCAGCTCCACCAAGTCGATGACGGGCCATCTCCTGGGGGCCGGGGGCGCCCTGGAGGCGATGGCCTGCGTGAAGGCCATCGCCTCGGGTACCATCCCCCCCACCATCAACCTGGACACGCCCGACCCCGAGTGCGACCTGGACTACACCCCCAACGTCGCCCGCCGCAAGGAACTGGGCATGGTGATGAGCAACTCCTTCGGCTTCGGGGGACACAACTCGGTCCTGATCTTGGGCGCCGCCTCCTCGATCTAGGCGCCGGTCGGGCCGCAGGCCCCGGCCGGCACGTCCCCCAATAGAGGGATCGGCCCCGGGAACGAGTCCCCATCGAGTCTTACCTCTGGGATGGGAGGTCAGGGTGGCCGGACCGGCAACCGTCGCTCCATCGAAGGACTGGATACTACCGGGCGGGGCCGGACCCCCGTGGACCGGAGACGTGCCCCCGGTGATCGCCCAGGTGCTACGCAACCGCGGCATCGACAGCCCATCCCGCCTGGCGGCCTTCATGGACCCCGCCCTGCACGACCCGGCGCTGCTGCCGGACATGCCCCGCGCCTGCCAGCGACTGGCGTCCGCGTTGAAGGCCGGTGAGACCGTGGGTGTCTTCGGCGACTTCGACGTGGACGGCGTCGCCGGGACCGCGGTCGTGGTGCAGGGGCTGGAGGACCTGGGGGTCCGGGTCGTCCCGTACATCCCCCATCGTGTCTCCGAGGGGCACGGCCTGAGCGCCGACGCCATACACTCCCTCGCCGAGCAGGGTGTTTCGGTGCTGGTAACCGTGGACTGCGGGGTCGGGAGCGCCGACGATATAGACCTGGCCGGGCGCCTGGGCATGGACGTGATAGTCACCGACCATCACGTTCCGCCCGCGGTCCTGCCGGCGGCCTTGTGCGTCATCGACCCCAAGCTGGGCCGGGGCGAATACCCCTTCGACGAGCTCTCGGGAGGCGGGTTGGCCTTCAAGCTCATCCAGGGGCTCTACGATCTCCTCGGCCGGCCATGGGAGCGGCACCTGCTGGAGCTGGCGGCGCTGAGCACGGTGGCGGACGTGGTCCCTCTGAGGGACGAGAACCGGCTCCTGGTGCGGGAGGGCATCCAAGAGCTCCGGAGGACCCGCAGGCCGGGCCTCCGCGCCCTGTACCGCCGCGCGGGCCTGGACCCGGCCTCCATCGACGCGGAAGCCATCGCCTTCGTGATCGCGCCGAGGCTCAACGCCGCCGGGCGGCTGGAGCACGCATCCACCACCTACCGGCTCCTGATGACCGGCGACCCGGAAGAGGGGGATGAGCTTGCGGCACGGCTGGAGGCCCTGAACCGGGAGCGTCAGCGGATGACGGAGGAGGCGGACCTCCGCGTCCGGCAGCGGATGGAGGACGGCTACGCCGCCAGCCCGGTGCTGGTGGTCCTGGACCCCCTGGTAACCCCGGGCATAGCCGGCCTGGTGGCCAGCCGTCTGGTGGACGAGTACCACCGCCCCGCGGTGGTCATGTCCATGGTGGACGGCATGCTGCGGGGCAGCGCCCGCAGCATCCCCGAGTTCGACGTAGGCGGCGCGCTGGAGAGTTGCGGCGACCTGTTCATACGCCACGGCGGCCACCGGGCCGCGGCGGGGTTCGAGATGGACCCGGGGAAGCTGCCGGACCTGGAGGCCCGCCTGTCCGCCATCGCCGGGGAACGTCTGCATGGCCTGCCCGCGCGCGCCCCCCTGTACGTCGACGCGGAGCTACCCGTCTCACACCTTGTGGGGGACACCTTCCGATGGCTCAAACGCCTGGAGCCCTTCGGCGCGGCCAACCGGGCCCCGGCGTTCCTCACCCGGAGCATGGAGCCCCTGAACGTCAAGCCGGTGGGAAGCAACGGCCGGCACCTTCGCATGAAGCTGAAAGATGGCGCGGCCGTGTGGGACGCCATCGCCTTCCGCCAGGGGGACCAGGCCCCCGCCGACGCCTCCAGGCTGGACGTGGTCTACAACATAGGCACCGAGCAGCGGGGCGGCGCCGAGGTGCTGGCCCTGAAGATCCTGGACTTCCGGACCTCCGGCGCGGTTTGAGCCGTGCCTAGACCTGCTATAATGGCCCTGTGCGCCTACTCGACCTGCATCCCTGGGGCATGAGCGCGGCCGAAGCGAGAGACCTCCAGAGGGACCTCGCCCCCAGGGTATCCTGCCAAAGCGCCCTTCCCAGCGACGTGAAATACATCGCCGGGACGGACATCTCCCCTCCGGACGCGGAGGGAACGGTGCGGGCCGCCGTGGTCATTCTCGAATACCCCGGCCTGCAGGTCGAGGAGGTCAGCCTCGCCGAGGGGCCCCCGGGGATGCCCTACGTTCCCGGTCTGCTCTCCTTTCGAGAGACCCCGGTGCTCGTCAAGGCGCTGGAGTCGCTGAGGCGGACGCCCGACCTCATAATCGTCGACGGCCAGGGGTTGGCCCACCCCAGGTCCTTTGGGGTGGCCTGCCACGTGGGGCTCATTGCCGACACCCCGACCATCGGGTGCGGCAAGTCCAGGCTCACGGGCAGACACGGCCCCCTGCCGGAGGCGGCGGGCTCCCGGGCCGAGCTGATAGACAAGGGCCGGGTGGTCGGGATGGCGGTGCGAACACGTACCGGAGTGAGCCCCGTCTTCGTCTCAGTGGGACACAAGGTGGACCTGAGCTCGGCGGTCCAATGGGTCCTGGCCTGCTGCCGGGGCAGACGAATCCCCGAGACCACGCGGCTGGCCCACCAGGCCGCCGCCGGACGCCTGGCACCCGCCAAGACATAGCAACCCGACGATCCGATGACCCGATGACCCAAGGAAAGGTGGACGTACATGCAGGACCTCCGGATGAAGCTAGGGGAGATGGACGAGAAGATCCAGGGAGTCCTGGTGCGTCTTTGACATAGCCGGCAAGGAGAAAGAGGCCGAAAAACTGGAGGAGGATGCGTCCGACCCCTCCTTCTGGGAGGACCCCCAGGCAGCCCAACGAAAGATGCGGCACCTGGCCCGGCTCAAGGAGCAAGTGTCCCTGTGGCGGGACCTGGATGCCAGGACCGCCTCGCTGATATCCCTGACGGACCTGGCCATGGCCGAGGGCGACGATTCCCTGGAGGACCAGATGCGGGCCGAGGGGGAGGAGATATCCTCCATCCTGAAGGGTGAGGAGCTCCGGCTGACCCTCTCGGGCCCCTACGACGAGCGCCCGGCCATACTGTCCATCCACTCGGGGGCCGGCGGCACCGAGTCCCAGGACTGGGCGGAGATGCTTCTCCGCATGTACCTGCGCTGGGCGGAGGACAGGGGCTACTCGGCCCAGGTGCTGGACCTGAGCTACGGGGAAGAGGCAGGCCTCAAGGGGGCCACCGTCGAGCTGGACGGCCAGTACGTGTACGGCCTGCTCAGGGCCGAGCGGGGAGTCCACCGGCTTGTCCGTCTCTCGCCCTTCGACGCCAACCACCTGCGCCACACATCCTTCGCCCTGGTCGAGGTGCTGCCCGCCGCCGACGAGGACCCCGAGGTCAACGTCAGGACCGAGGACCTGAAGGTGGAGTTCTTCCGCTCCAGCGGACCGGGAGGCCAGAACGTGCAGAAGGTCGCGTCGGCGGTCCGCATCACCCACCTCGCCACCGGCCTAGTCGTGGCCTGTCAGAACGAACGGTCCCAGCACCAGAACCGGGAGTTCGCCATGAAGATCCTGATGGCCCGCCTGCTGGAGAGGGAGGAGCAGGAGAGGGCGAAAGAGCTGGCCCGGCTAAAGGGCGACCACGTTTCGGCGGAGTGGGGCAGCCAGATACGGAGCTACGTGCTGCACCCGTACAAGATGGTGAAGGACCACCGCACCGGCCTGCAGACCAGCGACGCCGAAGGGGTGCTGAACGGATCGCTGGACGGGTTCATCGACGCCTACCTTATGTCTACCGTCGGCGCCGAGTAGCTGGGTGCGAGCCGGGCTACCCTAGCACTGCCACAGGATGTGGCCCATCCGGTCCCGCTTGGTCTGCATGTAGGCCCGGTTTTCCTCGTTGGCTTCCATCTCGATGGGCACCCGGTCGACGATCTCCAGGTTGTAGCCGGACAGGCCCACGACCTTGCGGGGGTTGTTGGTCATGATGCGCATCTTCGATACCCCCAGCTCCGTGAGTATCTGGGCGCCGGTGCCGTAGTGCCGCAGGTCGGGCTCGAAGCCCAGGGACTCGTTGGCTTCGATGGTGTCCATGCCGTGGTCCTGGAGTGAGTAGGCCTTGATCTTGTTGTGGAGGCCGATGCCCCGGCCCTCCTGCTGCATGTAGAGGAAAACCCCTTTGCCCTCCGTGGCGATCATGTCCAGCGCAGCGCCCATCTGCTCGCCGCAGTCGCAGCGCAGGCTGCCGAAGACGTCTCCGGTCAGGCACTCGCTGTGGACCCGGACCAGCACGGGCTCGTCCTTCTCCCAGGAGCCCATGACCAGCGCGATATGCTCGCCCGGCTCCACGGCACTGCGGTAGGCCAGGGCCTGGAACTCCCCGCGGCCCGTGGGAAGCCGCGCCTCGGCCACCTTCTCGATCAGCCGCTCGTGGTGCCTGCGGTAGGCTATGAGCTGGGCAATGCTGATTATCCGTAGTCCGTGCTCACGTCCGAACTGCTCCAGCTCGGGCATCCTGGCCATGGTGCCATCGGGGTTCATTATCTCGCACACGACCCCCGCCGGATACAGGCCCGCGGCCTGAACCAGGTCCACCACCGCCTCCGTGTGCCCGGCGCGTATCAGGACGCCCCCTTCGTGATAGCGGAGGGGGAACAGGTGTCCGGGATGGGCGAAGTCCATGGGACGGGAGTCGGCCGCGACAATGGCCCTGATGGTAGCCGCCCGGTCCTGGGCGGATATGCCCGTGGTGGTGCCCTTTAGGTAGTCGACGGACACGGTGAAGGCAGTGCCGTGCTTGGCGGTGTTGTCGCCGTTTACCATCAGCGGCAGCTCCAGCTCGTCCAGCCTAGACCCCAGCACCGGCATACATAGAAGGCCCTTGGCGTGGGTGACCATGAAGTTCACGGCCTCGGGGGTCACCAGCTCAGCCGCCATGACCAGGTCGCCCTCGTTCTCCCGATTCTCGTCGTCGACGACGATGAGCAGCTTCCCTGCCCTGATGTCCTCTATCGCTTCTTCGATGCTTGCCAGGGGCATTTGCCCTTCTCCCGGTTGAGAGGTGGACGGAGCTATGGGGTCACGGCTTGACCAGGCTCTCGACGTACTTGGCCAGGACGTCCACTTCCAGATTGACGGGGTCCCCTACGCGCCTCCGCTTCAGGGTCGTGTGCTCCAGCGTATATGGTATCACGGACACCGTGAAGGATGACGCCCTTCTATTTACCACCGTTAGGCTGATGCCGTCAACCGCCACGAACCCTTTTTCGACGATATAGGGCATCAGCCGCCTGGGAGTACGAAACCCCATAAGTACGCAGTCGGCCTGGGGTCTGGCCGACTGTACCCTGCCGGTGGCGTCCACGTGGCCCTGGACGATGTGTCCCCCCAGCCGGTCGCCGATGGCCAGGGGCCGCTCCAGGTTGACCAGGTCCCCCTCCTTCAGCGCCCCCAGGTTCGTCTTCCGGAGGGTCTCCGGGGCCAGGTCCACTGCGAACACGCCGCCCTCGTCCTCGTGTTGAATCCGCACCGCCGTGAGGCATGCGCCGTTCACGGCGATGCTGTCTCCCAGCTTCAGCCCGTCCAGCGCCCGCACCGCCGCCACCGAAAGCCGGCCGCTGCCGGCTTCGTCCAGCTCCATGGCCCGGACCTGGGCCGCCTCCTCGACGATTCCCGTGAACATATCAACCCCCGGCAGCGGGATAGCCCACGAGGAGAATATCCTCGTCCAAACGCCTCACCGTCACGTTGCTCAGGCCCAGGACCCGGGACATGGAGTCCGCTCCTCTTCCTCCCACTGGGCTTGGTGAGGACGCCCCGCCGATTATTCTCGGCGCTATGAATGACGCCACACGGTCCACCAGACCGGCGTCGAACAGGGAGCCGAGGACCCTCTCGCCCCCCTCCACCATCAGGTCCACCACGCCCCGGCTGCCCAACGCTTCCAACAGGGCCGCTAGGTCGACCCCGCTTTGGCCGTAGGCGGGAAGCTTGAGCACCTCGGCGCCCGCGGCCCGCAGGGCATCCAACCGGCTCTCCTCAGCGCCGGCCACGGCGACCAGGGTGCTTCCCGGCTCTTCCAGCAGCCGGGCGCTCGGGGGAGTGAGGGCATTGCTGTCCACCACGACCCGGAGCGGCTGGCGTGCCAGGGCCCGCCCCGCGCGGTCTCTGGCGGTTAGCTGGGGGTCGTCGCGCAGCACCGTGTTCACTCCCACCATGATAGCGTCGCAGCGGCGTCGCATCTCGTGGACGTGCCGGCGGGACCGGTGTCCGGTGATCCACCTGGACTCGCCCGTGTAGGTGGCGATCTTCCCGTCCAGGCTCATGGCGAACTTGGCCGTGACGTGGGGCAGGCCGGTCCTGATGTGCTTGGCGAAGGCCCGGTACAGCTCGGCCGCCTCTCGCTCTCCGTCTCCCGTAACGACCCTGACGCCCGCCGCCCGCAGGTTGTCGATGCCCCTGCCGTCTATCAGGGGATTGGGGTCCCTGGCCGCCACGTGGACCTCGCTTATGCGGGCCGCGAGAATCTCCTGGGTGCATGGAGGCGTGCGGCCGTGGACGCAGCACGGCTCCAGGGTCGTGTACAGTGCAGCGCCGGCCGCCAGGCTTCCCGCCCGCTGCAGGGCCACGACCTCCGCATGGCCCCGGCCCGGCGGCAGCGTGTGGCCCTCGCCCAGCCTGACGCCGTCCTTCACCACCACAGCGCCCACAGACGGGTTCGGGCTGGTGGTCCCCAGGGCCCTCCTGGCCAGGGCCAGGGCCCTGCGCATCGGTCTCGTAGCCTGGGCCATGTCGGCTGTCCCTCCAGGATAATTCTGGACACGAGCCGCCGGGGTGTCAAGCTACGTCACCGGCCGGCGATCCTATAGTGGGTCAGGCCGCCCGGCGCCTCCTCACCCAGAGGAACATGCCCCCGGCCACCAGCACCAGTGCCGCCGCGGCCCCTTCCACGACCCGCCATAGGACAGACGTCGTTCCTCCCGTTGCGGCCGTCGTCTGTCTCTCTACGACTGGCGGCGCGGCCTCCAGGACCTGGTCGACTTGGCCCGTGAGCAAGGGCGCCCGAGTGCCTGGATGGGTAGGCTCGGTGGGTACGGGCGCCGGCGCTTCGTCTTCCTCCATCTCGGGGGCCGCTATGCCATCGAACTCATCCGCTTCCTCTATCACAGGCAACCCGGCGGTCTCGCCTCGCTCCACCGAAGTGGCGGCGAGTGCGGCCACGGGCGTGGACGTCGGAGTGTCCGGCTCGGCAGTATCCGGTGGCGTAGGATCTGGCGCCCCGTCTTCCATCGGCTGCGGGGTAGTTATGTCAACATTGGCGATTTCGACCGGCGGCTCGGTCTCTTCTGCCTCCAGGGGCTCCGCGGCCTCCGTCGCAGGGACCGCGGTCGGCTCTGCAACGGCGGGGTCCCCGACTGACCGCTCGACGACGGCGGCCGCCTGTGCCTGGAACGGGTCTTCTTCCGCCTCCGGCTCCACCGTGTCCGGGGGCGCAACGGCAACGGTAGCTGCCGGGACGGGAGTGACCGCCGGTTCCTCCACGGCCTTCTCCAGGGCCGCGGCAGGGGTGGGTCCGGGCGAGGGATCCGGCTTGGCCATGGCCGGTGTATCCTCGGACGCCATCGCCATGGCGGCGGGCGTGGGAGGCTCGGGCGCCGGGTCAAGGGCGCTCTCGTAACCTCCCACCGCCGCCCTCGTGGGCGCCGCCAGCGCCTCGTCATCCGCCTCCGGTTCCATCCCTATGGGCCCATCGGGCCCCACGGGCTGGTCCTCGGCCCCCTCTCCGGCTCGGTCGGGGAGCGCTATCCCGGCCGGAGCCGCCTCCGGGACGGGCGAGGGCGGGTCGGCGGCCGGCGGGGAGTCCTGGGCTCCGGTGAACGCGTCCTCGGTCAGCAGCCCGCCCATGTCCGCGGAGAGCACCACCACGAACACGACGGCGGCCACCGACGCGGCTGCCCCGTACGCCCAGCCGGGAAGGCGTGAGGCCCATCCCCGGGGGGCGCCTTCCGTGGGCGCCTGGGACAGGACGAAGGTCGTCCTGGCCCGGACCATGGGCACCCGCCGCATGAGACCGACGGCGTACCCCAGGGAGTCCAGCTCCTCCCGGCACGCGGCACAGGCGTCCACGTGAGTCTCGATGCGGCGGGCCTCGCCGGGCGCCAGACGGCCGCTCAGGTACTCCGACAGCGCCTCGCCACCGGGGTGTTCCCGCCTCTTCCCGAATATGTTCATCACCCTATTCACTCTCTCGACGGAACCGGGTGGGCAAAAGTTCCCGCTGGCCTTGGAGGAAGTCCCGCATGTCGGACCTGGCGCGGGCGAGGCGAGACTTGACGGTGCCCAGGGAGCAGCCCATGACCTGGGAGGCCTCCTCGTAGCTGTACCCCTGCACGTCGATGAGGACCACGGCCATCCGCCGCTCCTCGGACAGGGACTGGAGGCCCTCCTGAATGGCCCGTCCCAGCTCGTTGCGGAGGGCCGTCTCCTCGGGCGACTCCTCCCCGGAGGGAGGCTCAGGCGCGGGAGACCCGTCGCCCTCGGGACCGAGGGGGGAGAAGTCCAGGGACAGGGCCGGCCGCGCCTTGCGGGCCCGCATCATGTCCCGGCACTTGTTGGCGACGATCCGGAGCAGCCAGGCCCTGGGGTTGCCGCCCCGGAAGCTGCCGAAGGCCCTGTACCCGGACAGAAGGGCCTCCTGGGTCGCGTCGTCCGCCGCCGCCCGGTCGCCCATCATGCGGAAGGCCAGGTTATGGGCCCTGGCCTGGTGCTCCTCGATGACGCAGTTGTAGCAGCTCTCGGCCCCCGCACGGTCCCTGACGGGCAGGTATGTATGGGTGGGAGAGTGAGTCTGCATGGCTGCGCCCGGGGTCTTCCCCGAGGTATTCATGGAAAGGCCGTAGGGCCACGGCCCACGCTAGGGATGTTAGGTTGGGCCGCTATCACCGTCAAGGCTACCCCGGCGCCGGGTTGCCCGGAGACCACGCCCCGTCTCCTTGACACCTTCCGGCGAAATACCTACAATCCGAGGTGGCGACGGGCCCAGGCAGCAACGGGCCCAAGTAGCAACGGGCGCTACTCGTCACGGCGTGCTATTCGCCTGGCGGCCGGCAGCCCTGAGCGCGGCCAATCCACGAGAGAGAATCAAATCCTTGCTCGTAGCGGAAGGCATAGCCTTCGCCGACACCTCCCTGGTCCCCATCTGGGAGAAGGTCCTTTCGGGCGCCAGGCTCTCCCTGGAGGACGGCGTCAGGCTGTTCGAGACCGATGACTTCCCGGCGGTGGGACGCATGGCCGACCACGTCAAGCGGCAGCGGGAGGCCGACCGCGTCTACTTCGTCCTCAACCGCCACCTGAACCCGACCAACATCTGCGTCCTCTCCTGCACCTTCTGCGACTTCGCCAAGAAGAAGGGCGACCCCGACGCCTACGAGATGAGCATGGAGGAGATCCTGGGCCACCTGGACGAGGATACCCGGGAGGTCCACATGGTCGGCGGCCACCATCCCGATTGGCCCTTCGAGAAGTACGTGGAGATCGTCAGCACCATCCACAAGAACTTCCCCAACGTCCAAGTCAAGGCGTTCACGGCGGCCGAGATCGACTACTTCTACCGCCGCTGGAAGGTCGACCCGGAAGAGTCCCTGGCTATGCTGAAGGACGCCGGCCTGCGCTCCATGCCCGGCGGGGGTGCGGAGGTGTTCTCCGACCGGGTCCACAAGCTGCTGCTGCCGGGCAAGAACACTGCCAACCGGTGGCTGGAGATACACGGCATGGCCCACAGAATGGGCATCCCCTCCAACGCGACCCTGCTCTACGGCCACATCGAGACCTACCAGGAGCGGGTGGAGCACATGATGCGGCTGCGGGAGCTCCAGGACGACACGGGCGGCTTCCTGGCGTTCATACCCCTGGAGTACCAGACGGGCGACACCAACCTGGTGCCCAGGCAGGCGTCGGCCGTGGAGGACCTGAAGACCGTGGCCGCGGCCAGGCTCATGCTGGACAACTTTCCACACATCAAGGCCTACTGGGTGATGATAGGCGAGGAGACGGCATCCATCTCCCTGCACTTCGGGGCCAGCGACCTGGACGGCACCATCGGTAAGGAAAGGATCGCCCACGCCGCCAAGGCGGCCAGCCCCGCGGGCCTCGCCAGGGAACGCATGGTGAACCTGATCCGGGACGCGGGCAAGGTGCCCGTGGAGCGGGACGCACTCTACAACACGGTCCGGGTCTATGAGAACTAGGGTAGGCAAGATACCTTACCTGAACTCGGAGCCGTTCTACTACAGGATGGTCCGGGACGACATCGAGCTCATCCCCCTGGTGCCCTCGGACCTGTCCCGAGCCGCCGAGGCTGGAGAGATCGACGCGGGCCCCGTGCCCATCGTGGACTGCTTCCGTCTGGAAGACCGCTTCACCCAGCTGGGCCAGTTCTGCATCGCCACCCTGAACAAGTCCCGCAGCATCCTCCTGTACTCCAAGCGGCCCATCCACGACCTCGGCGGAGCCACCATCGGCATCACGGGAGAGACCTCCACCTCCCGCCGCCTGCTACAGGTGCTCCTCACCTACCGGTTCGAGATCGAGCCCAAGGAGTACGTCACCCTCAAGGACGAGAGCGACGCCTTCCTCCTCATCGGAGACGACGCCCTGCGGCGGCGTTACGGCGTCCCGGGCTATCCCTACCGCTACGACCTGGGCGAGGAGTGGAACAAGTGGACGGGGATGCCCTTCGTCTTCGCCCTGTGGGTGGTGGACAAGGACATGCCCCAGAAGCGGATGACCTACCTGGAGAACGTCCTGTACACCTGCGTCGACGAGGGGCTGGAGCACATGGCCCAGATCGGCCAGCGGCGCGAGGACGTGCGCATGAGCGGCAAGGAGATCATAGAGTACTACCAGGGCTTCCGCTACTGGGCGGGGGTGGGCGAGCTCAAGGCCATCGCCAAGTTCCGCGAGTACCTCACCTCCCTTGGGGTGATCAGCGCGTCCTGATGCTGGACAGCCTTCGCGCCAAGGTAGACGCGGGAGAGCGGGTCAGCCCGGAAGAGGGTCTGTTCCTGCTAAGGGAAGCGCCACTACTGGACCTGGCCCCTCTGGCCCAGACTGTACGGTACCGGCACAACCCCGACCCCACCGTCACCTTCGTCGTCGACACCAACCTGAACTACACCAACGTCTGCGACGCCTACTGCACCTTCTGCGCCTTTTACCGTACCGAAAGGGACGAGGACGCCTACACCCACTCGGTGGACGAAGTGATGGCCATGTTAGGCCAGGCCGCCTCCAAGGGAGTCACCACGGTCCTGATGCAGGGCGGGCTGAACCCCAGGCTGCCCCTGGAGTACTACACCGACCTGGTGCGGGAGACACGACGGAGATACCCTCAGATCCATCCGCACTTCTTCTCCGCGCCCGAAATCATGAAAATATCCCAGGTGTCCGAGATGCCCGTCCGGGCCGTGCTGGAAGAGCTGAAGGAGGCGGGGCTGGACACCATTCCCGGCGGAGGCTCCGAGGTCCTGTCCAACCGGGTCAAGCACAAGATCAGCCGCCTGTTCCCCAAGGGCAAGGTGGACGACTGGACCCTGGTCCACCGGGAGGCCCACGATCTGGGATACAGGACCACGGCCACGATGATGTACGGCCACCTGGAAGAGGACGAGGACATCATCGAGCACCTGGAGCACGTCAGAAGCCTCCAGGATGACACCGGCGGGTTCACGGCCTTCATACCCTGGAGCTACAAGGCCGACAACACGGCCCTGGGCTCGCGGGTCAAGAAGCTGGCCGGGCCCAACCGGTACCTGCGGATCATGGCGGTGTCCCGCATATATCTGGACAACCTCCCCCACGTGCAGGCGTCCTGGTTCTCCGAGGGCAAGAAGACGGGCCAGGTGGCCCTCCACTTCGGCGGCGACGACTTCGGCGGGACCCTGTTCGACGAGAACGTGATGCAGGAGGCCGGCTTCTACAACCGCACCACGGTCCAAGAGGTGACCGACATCATCAGGGACGCGGGGTTCACCCCCGCCCAGCGGACCACCCTGTATGAGGTCATCCGCCACTACTAGGGGCCTCCTGACCTCGACGTTGCTACTATGGGGTCCACGGGTATGCTCCGCCCCGCTGCCCCGGTCCTCTCCCATGTACCCAGGCGAGGGACCCGTCGTGGACAACCGAATCGGAAAGTAGAGAGGACATACATATGGTCAACCTCCGCCTTGGAGTCGACATAGGGGGCACCTTCACCGACCACGTCCTGTACGACCAGGAGTCCGGCAGGGTCCACACCCTGAAGACCCCGTCGACGCCGGAAGACCTCTCTCTGTGCGTACTGGAGGGCATCCGCAGGTTCGACGCCGGCCGGGACGGCGGCATCGCGGGCCTGGAGACCGTGGCCCACGGCACCACCGTAAACACCAACGCCATACTGGAGCGCAAGGGCGCCCTGTGCGGCCTCATCACCACCAGGGGATTTCGCGACATCCTGGAGATCGGTCGCCAGACCAGGCCCAAGTTCTACGACTGGTACGCCGACCGGCCCGTCCCCCTGGTCCCCAGGTACCTGCGCATCGGAGTGACGGAGCGGATCAACAGCAGGGGCGAGGTGCTGGCGCCCCTGAACGAGGAGGACGTGCTCCAGGCCGTGGAAGTCTTCAAGAGGGAGTCGGTGCAGGCGGTGGCCGTGTGCCTTCTCAACTCCTACGCCAACCCCGTCCACGAGAGGCGCGTCCGGGAGATCCTGGAGAGCACCCTCCCGGGCGTCTACCTGGCTGTCTCCACCGACCTGAGCCCCGAGTTCCGGGAGTTCGAGCGTAGCAGCACCACCGCAGCGGCCGCGTACGTCGGCCCCACCTTCGAGCGATACGTGGACCGGCTGGGCGAGGCCCTTTCCCGGGAGATGGACCCGGCCCCCAGGCTCTACATCATGCAGTCCTCGGGAGGCATGGTCAGCAGCCGGGCCGCGACCCATCAGCCCCACCTGACCATCGAGTCGGGCCCCGCCGCCGGGGTGCTGGCCACCCTGGAGCTGGGGCGCAGGCTGGGCATCGGAGACCTGATCTCCTTCGACATGGGGGGCACAACCGCCAAGGCCAGCCTCATCCGGGAGGGCACGCCCTCCATGCTCAGCATGCTGGAGGTGGGCGGAGAGGCCACCGGCTTCTTCGGAGTCCGCATTACAGGCATGCCCATCAAGGCCCCTTCCATTGACCTGGTCGAGTGCAGCGCGGGAGGGGGGAGCATCGTCTGGACCGACGTGGCCGGCCTGCTGAAGGTGGGGCCGGAGAGCGCAGGCGCGGTGCCGGGCCCGGCCTGCTACGACACGGGCGGGACGGAGCCCACCGTCACGGACGCCCACGTGGTGCTGGGACGCATCGCTCCGGAGCGCTTCCTAGGCGGGGAGATGTCCATAAGCAGGAAGCTGGCGGAGGAGGCGGTGGCGCGCAGGGTGGGAGAGCCCCTGAGAATGGAGCTCCACGAGGCGGCCCACGGCATTCTGGACGTGGTCAACGCCAACATGGTGCGGATCCTCCGGGTGGTCTCGGTGACCCGCGGCTTCGACCCCCGGGAGTACACCCTGGTGGCCTACGGTGGCGCCGGTCCCCTGCACGCCGGGTACCTGGCCCAGGAGCTGGGCATCGGCCGTATCATCATCCCGCCCACCCCCGGCCTCTTCTCCGCTATGGGGCTCGTGTCGGGCGACATCCAGGTGAGCCGCAGCATGACGCGGTTGGCCCTGGCCACCCCCGACAACCTCGCCCACATACGGCAGGCGCTGGTGGACGTGGTAGGCCAGTGCCAGGATGGCCTGGAGGAGGAGCAGGTGCCCCCGGAAGACCGGGTGCTGGTGCAGGCCCTGGACATGCGGTACGTCAGGCAGAACTTCGAGCTGGAGGTGGTCCTGGAGGGCGGGCTGGAGACGCCCGACGACCTGGCCAGCGCGGTTGATGCCTTCCACAAACTCCACGACCGCAGCTACGGGCAGAGCAACGAGAGCGCACCCGTCGAGGTGGTCAACGTCAAGGCCCGGGGCTCCGGCGCCCTACCCAAGCCCGAGCTGAGGGTTCTCTCCCAGGGAACGGCCGACTCGTCCCACGCGCTCACCGGCACTCGCAGGGTGTTCTTCAGGGAGACCGGGTGGACGGACTGCCCCGACTACGACCGGGACGCGCTGCTGGCGGGGAACGTCATCGACGGCCCCGCCATCGTCCACGAGTTCGACTCCTCCATCGTGGTGCTGCCCGGGCACCGGGCCACCGTGGACCGGTACGGGGACATCGTCATAGAGACCTGACGCCCCTTATTGTGCAGACACAAAGGCTTGAAAGACCGTCAAAGCGTCTGTACAATAAACCGTGTGGAGTACGAATGGGATGCGGCCAAGCGGCTAGACAACCTGGCCAAGCATCTCGGCGCTGACTTTTCAGACATCGTAGCCTTCCAGTGGGAAACCGCCGTTATCTCGCCAAGTCCCCGGCATGGTGAAGCCCGCTACGTTGCCGTCGGATACATCGGAGAGAGGCTATATCACGTGGCCTACACCATGCGGGGAGACAAGTGCCGCGTCATCAGTCTCCGCAAGGCCAACTCCAGGGAAAGGAGACGATATGGAGACCCCGGTTGACATTCAGAAGCTGCCGTTCGAGGAATACGCCAGGATCGCGGCCGAAAGAGGCGCCAGGGAGCATGGCAATCCCAATACACCGAAGCTGACGTTCGACGAACTTGTGACGAGTGAACAGACGCCCGATGAAATCGAGGCGGAGTATGGTGAGGAGACCGCCATCAACGTAGGCATCGCCAGGGACCCGGACGCTGCGGAGCTGGACGATGAGTGGTTCACCCGCGCTCGGCCCGCGGTCGAGGTACACCCCGAGCTGGTGGAAAGTTCCCTCCGGAGGCGCGGCAAGCAGAAGGCCCCAACCAAGGAGCGGGTGACACTGCGGCTGGACGCCGACCTGGTAGCCCACCTTCGCTCCAGCGGGCCCGGCTGGCAGACACGGCTCAACGAGACGCTGCGCCAAACCGTCTTCGGGTCGTAGGCGACCGGCCACGCCCCGGCGCCGCGCCCCACCCGCCAAGGCCTACAGGACGATCTCGAAGGTGACTCCCGTGGTGTCCTTCAGCTCCAGCCGCTTGGGATTGTCGTCGGTGGTCAGGTCCTGGTGGTGCAGGCTGTACCCGTCCATGTAGTCCACCGTCTGGGTGGGGTTGGGCGAGTCGTTGAACATGACGAAGGTCATGCCCGGAGGGGTCAGGATGTGCCGGTCCAGGGAGTGCCAGACCCCCCTCTTGTAGGCGAAGCCCTTGGTGCCGTCGATGAGGAAGGCACGCACCTCGTCGGGGTCGGGGAACGCCAGCGGGTCGCTCTCGTCGGTCGCGGGCGCCACGGCCACCGCCGCCAGGGAGCCGCTGGTGGGTATGAACACGTGGGTGCCGTGAAAATGCCGCTCCAGCTTGGTGAAGGTCATGGTCTGGTGGGGCTGCCACATCACCTTCGCGGTGGCCTCCCCCAGGGGCTGAAAGGCCACGTCGACGTCCGCCCGGTGGTCCGCGGGATGCTCCCTCGCATCCCAGATGTCACCGTAGGGGCCGAAGGCCTCCTCGGTCATGGGTTCGATCTTGAGCCTCACCGTCCGCGGCATAGGGGTCACCTCCCGGCCATTGATGGGTAGGACGATAGCACCATCGTGCTACCGGGTCAACATCCAGGGGAGCTGGAGGGCCTTCGACCGCGCCTCCCCGATGCTCCGCCATCCTGTACAATGGTGTCCTGCCTGGCCATCCGGCATCCGTCGGGTGGGTCCGGCCGACGGGGGCGGACCCGGACCAGCGGGCCGGACCAACTAGAAGGAGGACCCGGAGTATGAAGCTGAGCATCGACAGGACACAGCGTCTGGGGGTCATCGAGGACCTTCCCTACGCCAAGGCCATCAAGGACAACGAGCTGAGGGACCTGGTATATGACGCGTGGGCCATGTCCCTCTCTTCCAGCAGCTTCGAGAGGATCAACGACATGCCGTGCTCGCCGGGCCCCGGGGGAGCGGAGCTGAAGGGCAGGGGCCAGGCGGCCCATCTGAACGGGGTCGCGCGCATCGGAGTGTCCATCGCCCAGGGCCTGAAGGACGAGGTGGGGCACTTCGAGGTCGACGTGGACGAGGTGATCGCGGGCGGGCTCTGCCACGACCTGGGCAAGGCGTGGGAGTACGACCCGCGGAACCTGGAGAGGTGGTCGGACCACAGGATAACGGGCCAGCCCTCCCTGCGGCACCCCCTCTTCGGGGTATTCGTCGCCCTGACAGCGGGGCTGCCGGAGCAGATCGCCCACATCGCGGGCACCCACTCGGCGGAGGGGCGTCACATCACCCGGAGCCTCGTCGGAGAGATCATCGCCATCGCCGACGAGACATTCTGGAAGGTCCTCATCAGCGGGCGGCTTCTGGAAGAGTAGGCCAGGCCGGCGTCGGCCGCACACCCGACGCCACGTCACCCGTGGGATGGGCCCCCGGCATCGGGAAGTATGCCGCACACCTCGGCCACCAGCTCGTAGGACCTCAGCCTCTCGGCGAACCCGTGGCAGATGGTGACGATGCTCAGGTCGTCGGTCTCGTAGCTCTCAGCAACCTGCAGAATGCCGTCCCTCACCTGTTGGGGGTCCCCGTCCACGCAGACCCGGGTGTACTGCTCTACAAACGCCGCCTCTTCTGGGGTGTAGCGGTAGGCCAAAGCCTCCTCCACCGTGGGGACACCGTGGGCCCTCCCCGTCATGGACTGGAGGCGGGCCAGGTTGCGGCTGGAGGCCAGGCGCAGGGCCTCCTCCTCGGTGTCGGCGCACAGGACCTGCACCCCAACGTGTACCTTCGGCTCCGACAGGTAGGCCGACGGTTTGAAATTCTGGCGGTAGGCGTCGACGATGGCGGGCCCGTCTTTCACGCCCAGGCCGAAGTGGTGGGCGTAGGCGTAGGGGAGGCCCAGCTCCGCCGCGAGAAAGGCGCTGTCGACCCGCGACCCCAGCAGCCACACCTCGGGAGACGTCTGCTCGCCGGGTCCCGACTTGATGCCCGCGAAGGGGTGCCCGGACTCCTGTCCGTCGGCCAGGTAGGCCAGCAGGTCTATCACGTGCCGGGGGTAGTGGCGGATGTCCTGGGGCCGTCCCGGGTACGCCAGGGCCAGCGCGGTGACCTGGTCGCTGCCCGGCGCCCGGCCCAGACCGAGGTCGATGCGCCCCGGGTACATCGACTCCAGCATGCGGAAGGACTCGGCGACTTTGAGGGCGCTGTAGTGGGGGAGCATGACGCCGCCGCTGCCCACCCTGATGTTGGCTGTGCGGGCGGCGATCTGCCCGATGAGTATCTCGGGAGCGGTGCCGGCGAAGTTTGGGGTGCTGTGGTGCTCCGCCACCCAGTAGCGGGCGTAGCCCAGCCGCTCGGCGGCCACCGCCAACTCCACCGTCTCCCACAGCGCCTGGCCTGCGGTTGCTCCCGCGCGGACCGGGGACTGGTCGACGACGCTGAGGGTCAGGCCCTGGTCCACCGGGCTTCCGCCGCCCCCATCGTCAGTCTACAGCCCCGTGCCGGCCTACAGCACGTGGTAGAGGAGCAGGTGCTCACTCAGTACGTCTAAGGCGAAGTCGTTCTTGTAGTCCCGCAGGACCGAGTGGATGTGGTTGGCGCCGTCCTGCCGGTTGTCGAACTCCACCACGAAGGGCATCCCGTGGAGGCGGTAGTAGTGGGGCACGCCCTTCTGGACGGGACCGCCCCAGGCGAAGTGAATCTTGTCCAGCCCGCCTTCCCTCAGGTAATCGACCTTGGCCTGGGCCAGGTCCGGCGGGAGCTGGTTGACGTACTCCGTGGCCAGGGCCATCAGCATCTCCCGCTGGGTGCCCGACATCTGGGAGGCGGGGAGGCCTTCCTCCTCGGGCAGGGAAACGCGGGTGGCGTTGTAGGTGATGATGTCCAGGGGCGCCGTGTCGTAGATGACGGCCTTGGATTGCTGGGACTGGTCCAGGCTCTCCATCAGCTCGAATCCCAGGTCCTCCCGGTCTCCCAGGATTCTCAGGCCCTTCTTGGGTCCCTTGTGCACCTCCGCGGGGTTGGCCCCGAAGAAGAAGGGGGTGGAGGAGATGACCTCCTCCTTCCAAACGCTGAAGTGGATAGAGATGTGGTGCCCCTCGACCCTCCATGCCCAGGGCGTATCGCCCTTCGGGTCTCCGAACACCGTCCAGTAGTAGAGGTCCGGGTCCCGGCTGTAGGTGACGATGTTCTGCTCCAGCTCCAGGGGCCCCAACACCTCTTCGTGCTCGATGATCAGGTTGGCCTGCTCGTTGGAGCGCTCCGTCAGACCGGTGGCCATCAGGGCGAGGGCCAGCTCCCTCTGGGGCTCGTCCATGTCCCGGAGGGCCAGACCGTGGCGGTTGAGGGGCGGGTAGTACCACAGCACCCTCTCACCGTCGGCGTAGTGGAACGTGGCCTTGGCCCTCTGGTCAGACGAGAGGCTCTCCAGGAAGCCGGATGCCGCATCCCTCATCCTGATGGCGGCGGAGCCCCCGTTCTCGGCGGTCCTTGGGTCTGTCTTCATGATGGGGCACCTCGCGCGGTGGAGTAGCGGCCGTAACGCCGGCGCGGCCGTCGGCCGGTCCGCAACCCGAAGTTTAGTTGAGGGCCCATGGCGTGTCAACCTGCGCCGGAGACGCCGGGAGCGGGCCCCGGCGTCGAGACCCGCTCCTGGTCTTTTTCCCAGCTCGCGCTACGCTGCCTCTGCGCTCCCCAGCAGGAAGGTCAGCTCCCGGACGTCCTGGAGGTCCTGCAGGTGGTCTCCGGCCAGCCGGATCACCTCCTCGGTCCGCCGGGGGTCCAGGATGCCGTCGGTGAGGAAGCGGAACTTGCCGAGGCTGGCTTCCCTGGGCAGCGGGTTGGCCCGGTCGCCGGGGACGATTCCGACGGTGCTGGTCAGCGTCCGCCCGTCCTTCATCCTCACCCAGGCCCGCGCCGTGGGGCCGTCCTCGGAGCCCGACGACTCCGTGTCCTCGGAGACCCGGACCCTGGCGGCCACGGCCCGGACGCGGTCGTCGTCGATGGCCTCGGGATAGAAGGTGGTGACGTCGGCGCTCCCGCGCACCAGGGCCGAGGCGATGGAATAGGGTACGCTGAACTTGGCGCTGAGCATGTTGTGGGGATAGGCCCCAATCATCTCTGGAAGGTACCGCTTCAGCCCCACGTCGATGGTGTCGACCTCGTCCAGGGAGAACCCCTCCTGGATGCGCACCGCCAGGGCGGCCTCGATGGGCGGGTGCAGGGTAGCGCAGCAGGCGTGGAACTTGGTGTAGTTCTGCTGTATGCGGTACTCGCCCCCCAGCCCGTCCAGCACGACGTCAGGATCGAAGGACTCTCCGATGATGGTCCCGAACACGTCCGACGGACCGTCCTCGACGCCGGTGAACCCAGCCTGGTACATGTGGTAAGCCAGGATGCCCATTAGACCCGAGCGTCCCGGGTAGGCGTTGCGGATGGTGGCGCCCTCGAAGCACGGGCGCCACGTATTGGCGGGGCTCATCCCGCTGGCGACGTTTATGAGGGACCGCATCTGGCCCGCGTCCAGCCCCTTCAGCTTGCCCACGGCCACCGCGGTGCCTATGACACCCCAGTGGCCGTGGGAGTGGACGTTGGGGCGGGCCACCGTGGCGGCGCCGATGCGGGACTCCACCTCGTAGCCCACCAGCATCGCCTCGATGAACCGGCGTCCATCGACGCCCATCTCCTCGCCGATGGCCAGGGCGCCGGGCATCGTGTGTATCGAGGGGTGTCCGCCGCCGAGCCTGTTGCCCTCGTCCATCTCCAGGCCTACACCCGCCGTCGCGTTGACCAGGGTGGCCAGCATCGGCTCGGCCTTGAGGGGGTGCCCGAATACAGTCGCGGTGGCAGGGCCCGACCGCTCGGCGACCTGCCGGGCCAGGTTGGCGTTCTCGGGCAGCCGGCTGCCGGCGAGGATGGCCCCAACGGTGTCGAGCACCACGTCTCGGACGCTTGCCACGGCGTCCTCGCTCAGGTCCTCGTATTTGGTATCGGCAATGAACTCGGTGACTTTGTCCAGGTAGTCTGCCATCCCACTCTCCTCCGTCTTACGGCCTTCTCTCCCCCCTATGGCTTCCCCCAAGGAGGGGCTGCCGGCCCTATCGCACCCTGCCGCCCAGGGGTGAGCGCGGGCCCTCGGCGTCCAGGAACCGGCCGTACCCCGCCTCCTGCTCCAGGGTCCCCTGGTTGTAGAGCACCTGGCCTCTCAGCAGGGTCATCCAGGGACGCCCGCTTATCTCCCATCCCTCGAATAGGCTGAAGCCCGAGTTGCCGTGGTGCTCGGCGGACCGGACCGTCATCTTGCCCGCCGGGTCGAAGATCGACAGGTCGGCGTCGGAGCCCACCTGTATGGTCCCCTTGCGCGGGTAGAGCCCGAAGATCCGCGCCGGGTTCTCGGACATGACCCGGGCCAGCCAGGACGGGGGGAAGCCGCGCTTGATGACGCCCTCGCTGTACGCCAGGGGCGCCAGGGTCTCGACGCCAGGCGAGCCGAAGGGGACGACCTCGCCCTCCTTGTTCAGGAATATGTTGTCCCACCCCTCCTGCTTCAGCTCCTTGGGGTAGGGGGCGTGATCGCTGGCGACGGTGGATATGTAGCCCAGCTCCAGCCCATGCCACATGGCGGGCTGGTCCGGGCCGTCCTTGGCCCGCAGGGGCGGGCCAATCTTGGCCAGTGGGCCCACCTTCGCCATCTCCTCGTCGGAGAGCAGCAGGTACTGGGGGCAGGTCTCGGCCCAGACCCGCTGTCCAGCTGCCTGGGCCTGCTTGATCCGCTCCAAGCCCACCTCGCTGCTCAGGTGGACGACGTACAGGGGGCAGTTGGTCACCGCGGCCATCTTCACGGCCCTGTTGATGGCCTCCTCCTCGGCCCACGTGGGGCACGCTTCGGGGAAGTGGGTGGGGTGGGTGTGCCCGTCGGCGATGAGCTTGTTTTCCAGGTAGTCGATGATGTTCCCGCTCTCGCAGTGCATCTGCAGCACGCCGCCGCCCTTGGAGACCAGCTCCATGGCCTCGCAGATGTAGTCGTCGTCGCACATGCGGCCCGGGCGCTTCTTGTAGGTCATGAACATCTTGAACGACTTGACGCCCATGTCCAGGGCCCGGGGCAGGCTCTTGAGTATGTAGGGCTGGTTGGCCAGGATGTAGTGGAAGGAGAAGTCGACCACCGCGTTGGAGGAGATCTCCTCCCGGTGGCGGTTTACGGCCTGGTCCAGCGTTTCGCCACCCTCGGTGTCGTAGGTGCCGAAGGGGACCAGGGTGGTCAGCCCGGCGTGGGCCCCGGCGATGGAGCCGATCCCGTAGCCGTCGGTGCGGTCCAGGTGCACGTGGGAGTCTATGAGGCCGGGGAAGACGTGCTTCCCGGTGGCGTCGATGTAGCGGTCCGCGGGCGGGAAGGTCTCCGGATCGCCCACGGCCACGATCTTCTCCCCCTTGATGGCCACGGCGCCCTCGCTGACGCTGGTGGCGGTCACGATCTGGCCGCCGTGTACGATGGTGTCTACCCTGTTCTCCTGCATCGGTCCTCCTCCAGTGCTAAGCTGCGGCCCCGGTCGACCTTGGGTCCAGGCCGGGCATGTAGCTGACTCCCTCCACATGCCCGGTCCTCATATGCAGCTGATTGCCGGCCCTAGTGCCGGATGCGCAGGCCCTTGCCGGGGGTGGCGCCGGTGTGCTCCCCCCCGTCTATGACCACCGTTCCGTTGACTATCACGTAGGGTATCCCCAGGGGGAACTGCTTGGGGTTGGTCCTGGTGGCCGGCGCCTTCACCGCCTTGGGGTCGAATATGGTGATGTCCGCCTTCATCCCGTCCCGGAGCAGTCCCCGGTCGCGGATGCCCAGGCGTTGGGCCGCGAAGGACGTCATCTTGCGTATAGCCTCGGGCAGGCGCAGGTGCTTCTCCGCCCGTACGAACTCGGCCAGGATGACCGGGAAGCAGCCATAGCTGCGGGGGCTGGGGAAGTCTCCCAGGAGGACCGCGTCGCTCCCAACCATGCCGCAGGGATGGGACACGAACAGCGGCAGGGTCTGGGCGTTGGTGCCCACCGATACGCCGCAGATGCCCAACTCCTCGTCGACCAGCAGGTCGAACAGGCAGTCCAGCTCCTCCTCTCCCCGCAGCCTGGCGATCTCCGCCAGGGAGAGGCCCTCGTACTGCTTGTTGTGGGGCTGGCGGAAGTAGGTCAGCCACGTTTGGCCCAAGTCTCCCAGGGCGTTGGTGGAGCCGGCCATCTCCCGCTTGAGACTTTGCCGGTCGTCGGCAGACTGCAGCGCCTCCATCAGCCGTTCGGGGCCGCCGTCCTTGGCCCAGTTGGGGATGCCGATGATCACCCGGGTGCTGCTGTAGATGTAGGGGTAGCAATCGAAGGTGACGTCCAACCCCTCGTCCCGGCCGTTCTCCACCAGGCCGATGAAGTCGTACTGGCTGCCGGCTCCCCGGGCCCGCTGGCGGTAGTGGGTCAGGTGGACGGGGATGCCGCCCTTGCGGCCGATCTCGATGGCCTCTTCCCAGGGGGCCAGAATGCCGTTCTTGGCCAGGCTGGCCCGGGTATGCGTATGGTAGAAGCCGCCCAGGGACGCGGCCACCTTGGAAAGCTCGATGAGCTCGTTGGTATCGGCGTACGCGCCGGGTGGATAGTCCAGTCCCGTGGAGAGGCCGCACGCGCCCTCCTCCATGGCCTCCCGGACCACGGACTTCATGTCCTCCAGCTCGGCGGCAGTGGCGGGGCGGTCGTTCCAGCCGACGGACCAGATGCGGACCTGGGAGTTCCCCAGGATCATGGCCACGTTCACCGCCACCGTGCCGTCCATTGTAGAAAGGTACTCGGCGGTGCTAAGCCAGCCCGCGGGCCCCGGAGGCTGGCCGTTGAGGCCCCGGTCCAGGACGATGAACCGTTCCTGGTCCTCGTGGTTCTTGAAGGGGGCCATGGAGTTGCCGTCGATGCCCATCAGCTCGGTGGTTATACCCTGGCGCACCTTGGGCTCGTGCAGCGGCTCCCCCAGGATGGTGAGGCCGGCGTGGGAGTGCACGTCGATGAAGCCGGGGCAGACCACGTGACCGGATGCGTCGATGGTGCGGGCCGTCTCCACGTGGCTGGTGTCGCCCCTGATGACACTGAGCGTGTCCCCCTCGACGGCCACCGACCCATAGTAGCCGGGGTTGCCGGAGCCGTCGATGATCAGGCCGTTCTCGATGAGCAGGTCGACCATGGCATCCTCCCATGGGTCCCGACTGCGTTGGTGGGTGGGCTCTAAGGTGCCGGACGACCCTAATTGTGACCCCGGGGCATGGTGCTGTCAAGGTTGGCGACGCTTGCCGGGGCCCTCGTCGGGACGCCCCTACACCGGGTACCTCTTCAGGAGCTGGCGGGCGATGATGAGCCGCTGGACCTCGTTGGTGCCTTCGCCGATGATCATCAGCGGGGCGTCCCGGTAGTAGCGCTCCAGGGGGTACTCCTTTATGTAGCCGTAGCCGCCGTGGATACGCATAGCCTCGAGCGTTATCTCTCCGCAGACCTCGCTGGCGAACAGCTTGGCCATTCCCGCCTCCAGGTCCACCCGCTCGCCCCTGTCCTTCTGCTCCGCGGCCTTGTAGGTGAGGAGACGGGCCGCCTCGATCTTGGTGGCCATGTCCGCCAGCTTGAGCTGGATGGCCTGGTGCTCCGCGATGGGCACGCCGAAGGCCTTGCGCTGCTGGGCGTACCGCATCGACGCCTCGAAGGCCGCCGTGGCCACGCCCACCGCCCTGGCGGCGACGTTTATGCGCCCCGTCTCCAGTCCGCTCATCACCTGCTGGAAACCCCGGCCCTCCTGGCCTCCCACCAGGTTGTCCACCGGGACGCGAAACTCCTCGAAGATGAGCTCGCAGGTATCCAGGCCCCGGTATCCCAGCTTGTCCAGGTCCCGGCCGACCCTGAAGCCCGGACCCTTCTCGACGATGAAGCAGCTCATGCCCCGGTGGGGCGGGTCCGCCTCCCGGTTGGTCTTGGTCAGCAGGGCGAAGGTGTCCCCGTGCCTGCCGTTGGTGATAAACATCTTGGCGCCGTTGATGACGTACTCCTCGCCGTCCCGCGCCGCCGTGGTCTCGATGGACTGGACGTCGGTACCGGCGTTGGGCTCGGTGAGGGCCAAGCCCCCCCGCTTGTCGCCCCGGGCCATGGAGGGGAGGAACCGCTGCTTCTGCTCCTCGGTGCCGAATGCGGAGACGACGTGGGCCATGATGTGGTGGGTGCCTATGACGCCGCTGATGCTCATCCACCCCTTGGACAGCTCCTCGAAGATGGTGGCAAAGGTGGTGTAGTCCAGGCCCATCCCCCCATACTCCTCGGGAATGGTGATCCCGAACAGCCCCATCTCCTTCATCTTGTCGATGACCTCCAGGGGCACGATGTCGTCCCGCTCGTACTCGGCGACGATGGGGTCCAGCTCGCGTTTCACGAACTCCTGGACCATGCCAACGATCTGAGCGCGGGCCTCGGGCGGCGTCTTGGTCGTCACAGGCGTCTCCTTCTTGCTCGTGGTTGGGCCCCCTCGTGGTTTGGGGCCCCCTCGTGTTTGGACTTCATTGTACTAACGGCCATGAGCGCGTTCAACCGAACGTTGCCCTTGAACAAGGGCCGGGCCTATAATTGGGCGCAGGCGGGTACTGGACATATGCTGCTGGCCGTGGACATAGGGAACACCAACATCAGCCTGGGGGTCTTCGACGGCGACCGCCTGGTATCCACCTGGCGTATAGCCTCGGACCGCCGGCGCATGGCCGACGAGTACGGTCTTCTGCTGGGCAGCATCCTTCCCCTCAAGGGGGTGGAACGGGCCCAGGTGACGGCCGCCTGCATCTGCAGCGGTGTGCCGACCCTCACAACCACGTTCGAGGAGGCCTGCCGTGTCCACTTCGGCGTCTCTCCCCTCACGGTGACCGCCGGCGTCAAGACGGGGGTGAGCATCCTCTACGACAGCCCCCGGGACGTGGGGGCCGACCGCATCGTGGACGCCGCGGCGGCGTACAAGACGTACGGCGGCCCGGTGATAATCGTCGACTTCGGCACCGCGACGGTCTTCGACGCTGTCTCCGGCGCCGGGGAGTATCTTGGGGGCGCCATCTCTCCGGGCATGGACGTGGCAGCCGAGGCCCTGTTCCTCAACACTTCGATGCTGCGACGAGTGGAGCTGACGCCTCCCAAAACGGCCATCGGACGCAACACGGTGTCGGCCCTCCAGTCGGGCCTGGTGCTGGGATACGTCGGGCTGGTGGAGGGGATGGTGGGACGGTTCAAGGAGGAGCTCGGGCAGGACGCCCGGGTGGTCGCCACCGGGGGCCTTGCCCAGGTGATCGCCCAAAGGACAGGCGTGTTCGACGATATCAACCCGGACCTGACCCTGCTGGGGCTTCGCATTATCCACGACTTGAACGCGACGGTCCCGACCTCCGGCAGGGAACGGGAGGCCTGAAGACGTGCCGGGCAGGCTCGACAAGGCGCAGGTCGTTCTGGGAGTCACGGGAAGCATCGCCTGCTACAAGGCGCTGGACCTGGCCAGCAAGCTGACCCAGGCCGGGGCCCTGGTGGACACCATCATGAGCTACGGCGCGACCCGTTTCGTGACTCCCCTGGCCTTCCGCAGCATCACCCATAGGCCTGTGGTCACCGACACCTTCGACCCCGACTCGGAGCTCTCGGTGGAGCACGTGGCCCTGGCCCAGAGGGCCGACATCCTGGTGGCCGCGCCCGCCACGGCCCACCTGATCGCCAAGGTCGCCGCGGGCCTGGCCGATGACCCTCTGACCACGACGATTCTGGCAACCGCCGCGCCGGTTATGGTGGCCCCCGCGATGGACGGCCACATGTACGAGAACCCGGCGACCCAGCAGAACCTGGCCACCCTGCGGTCCCGCGGCATCGTCGTCGTCGGCCCCGCCACTGGCCACCTGGCGTCGGGCATGGTCGGGCCGGGCAGGCTGGTGGAGCCGGCGGATCTGATGGGGCACATCAGCGCGGTCCTCGCCCGGGGAGGAGACCTTGCCGGGCGCGCCATCGTCGTGAGCGCGGGGGGCACCAGGGAGCCCATAGACCCGGTGAGGGTAGTCGCCAACCGGTCCTCAGGCAAGATGGGCTACGCCTTGGCCGAGGCCGCCCGGGACCGGGGCGCCGACGTGGTGCTCGTCGCCGCCCCCACGGGCCTGCCCGACCCGGTGGCGGTAAGGACCGTCCACGTGGAGACGGCGTTGGAGATGCGGGACGCGGTCATGAGGTCGTCGCAGGGGGCCCACGCCCTGATCATGGCCGCCGCGGTGGCGGACTACCGGCCGGCGACGGCCTCGCCCAAAAAGATGAAGAAGGGCGCCGAGACCTGGTCCATTCAGCTCGAGCAGAACCCGGATATCCTGAACGAGGCCCGTGGCGCCCTGGTCAGGGTCGGGTTCGCCGCGGAGAGCGAACGGCTGCAGGAGAACGCGAGGGCCAAGGTGGCGGGGAAATCCCTGGACCTGATCGTGGCCAACGACATCACCAGGGACGACTCGGGGTTCGCTTCCGACACCAACAAGGTCCTGCTGGTGGACAAGCACGGCAACGTGGAAGACCTGCCGCTGATGTCCAAGTACGACGTGGCGTCCCGCATACTGGACCGGGTCGGAGAGCTGCTGGCCGCGGCGGACTAGGCCCTCACCAGCCCACCGCGGCGCCGTCCTTGCGGGGCTCCGAGCCCCCCTTCAGGACCCCCGTATCCGGGTCCCGCTGGACGACCTGGCCGCCGCCGAACAGGTACCGGTTGTACCCCTGCACCAGGAAGGCGTTGTGGCCCCTGGCCCTGAGGGCCTCGAAGGTGCTCTGGGGAAGGCCCTCCTCCAGCGCCACGCCGCGGCCCAGCTGGATGCTGAAGCGGAGAGCGTTCAGGGCCTCCTGCGGGTCCATGCCGAAGTCGATCATGTTGACCAGCACCTGGAGGTGTCCCTGGGGCTGCTGGAAGGCCCCCATGACGCCGAAGCTGAGGACCAGTTCACCGTCCCGGGTGGCCATGGCAGGGATGATGGTATGGTAGGGACGCTTCCCGGGCGCCAGCTCGTTGGGGTGCCCGGCCTCCAGCGAGAACAGGGAGCCCCGGTTGTGCAGGGCGATCCCCGTCCCCGGGACCACCAGACCCGTGCCGAATATCTCGAACAGGCTGTTGATCAACGAGCAGCCGTTTCCCTGGCCGTCCATGCACGACACGTACACAGTGTCCCCCGAGGTCTTCACCACTCCGGGCGAGACCTCGGCCATGGCCCGGTCCGGCCTCACCAGCCCCCGGCGTTCCGTGGCGTACTCCCTGGAGAGGAGCCGCCGGGTGGGCACGTCCACCTTCCGGGGGTCCGCGATGTACCGGAGGGCGTCGGCGAAGGCCAGGCGCATGGCCTCGATCAGGTGGTGGTAGGTGTCTGGGGTCTGGGGCCCCATCCCCGGGATGTCGAACCCCTCCGCGACGTTCAGGGCCATAAGGGCCGCCAGCCCCTGGTCGTTGGGTGGACACTCCCAGCAGGTGTAGCCCCGGTAGTCCGTGGAGATGGGCTCGTCCCAGTCGGAGGTGTGGCAACCAATGTCCTCCGCTGCAAGCCAGCCGCCCTGCTCTTGCACGAAGTCGGCCATCCTGCGCGCCAGGTCGCCCTTGTAGAACGCTTCAGCGCCACCCTCGGCGATGGTGCGCAGGGTCGTGGCCAGCTCGGGCAGCTTCACCACGTCCCCGGGCCTGGGAGCGCGCCCGTTCAGCATCAGCTCCGCTCCCGACGGGAGCTGGGAAAGCTGCTTCATCCCGGCTTGCCATAGCCAGGAGATGACGTCGGACACGGCAAAGCCTTCCTCGGCATACTCGATGGCCGGTCCCAGGACCTTTGCCAGGGGCATGGTGCCGTGGGCCGACAAGAGCTTCTCCCAACCGTCCACCGTGCCGGGGACGGTCACGGCGTGGGGGCTGAAGTAGGGATAGTCGGCGTGGCCGGCCCTCCGGAGCTCCTCCGACGAAGCCGCGGCCGGGGCCCGGCCGCTGGCGTTCAGGGCGGAGACCTTCTTGTCCTTGTCAGTCCACACCAGGGCAAACAGGTCGCCCCCGACCCCCGTGTAGAAGGGCTCGACCACCGACAGGGCCGCCGCCGACGCCACCGCGCCGTCCACGGCGTTCCCGCCCTCCATCAGCATACGCAGGCCGGCCACCGCCGCCAAAGGCTGGCTGGTGGCCACCATACCGTTGCGAGCGTGGACCGTGGACCGCCTGGAGTCGAAGAACATGGACAGCCTCCTGGCCCCGCCCGTTGGACCGGGCTTGGCCGTGGCTATCCTACCATATCTCTCCCTTGACGCGCCCACGGTGGAGACGTAATCTGGTGGTGCTCTCCAGGCCACGGAGGAGACGGATCGGAGGATGAAATGGCGGAAGGATACTCGGCCCCCGAGCAGCTTGCCGACACCGGCTGGCTGGCCGAACACCTTGGAGACTCGAACCTGCGGGTTGTCGATGCCGACGTCCAAGCGGCGTACCAGCGGGGACACATCCCGGGAGCCGTGCTGATCCCCGACAACTACGAGAAGGACCCGGACACGGGCCGGGTCCTGATACTGCCGCCAGAGAAGTTCTCCAGGATGATGGAGGACCTGGGCATTGGCGACGACACGCTGGTGATCGCTTATGACAACTCCCGGAGCCTGTACGCCGGGAGGCTGTGGTGGGCGATGCGCTACTACGGGCACCAGGAGGTGAAGGTGCTCAACGGCGGCTGGAAGAAGTGGCTCCGGGAGGGGCGTCCCGTCAGCCTGGACGCTCCCGAGGCCCGGAGCGGCGTCACCTTTACGTCCAGGCCCGACCCTTCCCTCAACGTCACCACAGACGAGCTGAAGGAGAGGTACAACGCGCCCGGAACGGTGGTGTGGGACGTGCGGACCCGGGGCGAGTACACCGGAGAGAACCCGCGGCACAACCGCAGGCCGGGCCACATACCCGGTGCCAGCCACATGGAGTGGGTCGAGATGATAGACCCGGAGACGGACATGTTCAAGCCCGCGGAGGAGATGCGTCGCCTCCTCACGGCGAAGGGGATCACCCCCGAAAAGGAGGTGTTCGCCCATTGACAGGGCGGCATCCGTTCGGGGAACGGCACATTCGTACTCAAGCTCCTCGGCTACGACCGGGCGCGCAACTACGACGGCTCCTGGGGGGACTGGGGCAACCGCGACGACACGCCCATCGAGCAGGGAGGCTGAAGGCGCGCCCGGTTTCCTTGCCACGACTCCTGAACCGTAGTATATTGGGGCCGATCGACCCGGCCCCCTACGGGGAATCCCATAGCTAGCTGAGGAGAGTCCAACGTGTACACCAAGCAAGCCTTGAGCCAGGACCAGTGCCTTGCCGCCATCAACGCGGTTGCCGAGGCATTCAAGAGGGACCACCCCGACGCCCAATGGACCCTCGCCATCGTGGACGACGGCGGCAACCTGATGGCCTTCACCAGGTCCGACGGCGCCGGTCCCCTGCTGGGCCGCAACGTCATAAAGAAGGCCTACACCTCGGCCATGACCGGCGCCAGCACCAAGGTGTTCGGCCAGCCCCGGGAGGGCGAGGGCGACTTCGCGGCCGCCCTGTCTGAGCACGACTGGAACGTGACCGAGTGGGGCGACCCGATGCTGATGGTGATCTCAGGCGGTATTGCCATCAAGGCGCCCGACGGCTCCCTCATGGGCGGCATCGGCGTCTCCGGCCTGCCCTACGGGCCGGGGGACCACGACATGTCGCTGATCGGCATCAAGGCGATGGGCCTCTAGCCACTACCCGTGCCGTAGCGCCTCGATGGCGGGAATGGAGCTGGGCGAGCGTACGAGCCCGCCCTTCCAACCCCTCCATGAGGACGCATGGCAAGGCAACCGGGAGGTGACCGGCATGGCGCAGATAGAGGGCCTGGGTCACGTTGGAATATACGTACACGACCTGATGACCCAGCGGGATTTCTGGTCCAGGGTCATGGGCCTCCAGATAGCCGACGAGGACATGGAGGGCCTGGGCATGGTGTTCCTCAGCTCCCACCCCGACGAGGAGCACCACGAGTTCGTCCTCATGCGGGGGAGGGACGTGCCGCGGGAGGCCAGGGTCGTCCAGCAGGTGTCCTTCAAGGTGCCCACCATCAACGACCTGAAGGAGTACCACGCCAGACTCGTGGCCGAGGACGTGGAGATCGAGCGCATCGTGAGCCACGGCAACGCCTTGGGCATGTACTTCTTCGACCCCGAGGGGAACCGCATAGAGCTCTACTACAAGACGGGTTTCCCCGTGCCCCAGCCCCACGGGGAGGCCATCGACCTCGGGGCCCCGGCCGAAGAGCTGCTGGCCAAGGCCAGGGCCGCCATCCCCGGCGACTAGACCCCGCGACCCCGTCCATTGCACGGAACCCACGGGAGGCCCCCATGTCCGACCAAGCCCTGGACATCGACCCCAAGGAAACGGCCCTCATCATGGTCGACATGCAGAACGACTTCTGCCATCCCGAGGGGTTCTACGCCCGGAACCGGGACCGGATGACCTCCATCGGCCTGGTGCCCGAGCTGGTGGAGGGGCGGGTCGGCACCATGAAGGAGCTGCTCAGGGCCGCCCGGGAGGCGGGCCTGTTCATAGTCCACACCCAGATCGTACGGGACGACGACCCTTCCCACCACATGTGGAAGATCCACAAGGTGGTCCCGCGCACCTTCCAGGCCGTGTCCGGCGCCTCGGAAACGCCCCTGGTGCCCGGCTCCTGGGGGGCCGAGACCCACGACGAGCTGGCCCCGGCGGAGGGGGAGCACGTCCTGGTAAAGCGGGCATTTTCGTCCTTCTACCAGACCGACCTGGAGCTGATGCTGCGCCGCAGGGGCATCCGCACGGTCATCATAGCGGGAACGGTGACCTATGCCTGCGTCCTGCACACCGCCTTCGATGCCAACGTGCGGGACTTCGACGTGGTCATGCCCTCCGACGGCGTCGCGTCGTGGGCTCCGGACCTGCAGGACCCGACCCTACGCATCGTGGACCTGATCCTGGGCGCCAGCGTCTCCACCGGCGAGCTGTTGGAGCTTCTGGCGGCGAGCAGGGTCTCCCGATAGACCGCCGGCCCTATTGTTGCTGACTTGGACGAAGGAGGGACCCATGCCACGAGGTAACGAGCCCCTCGGGGACATCGCCACCGAGGTGCTGTTCGAGAACGAGCGAGTGAAGATATGGACCCTGGTCGTCGACCCGGGTGAGGCCAGCCCATGGCACCTGCACCCCCGGGACTACCTCACAATCACGGTGGAGGGAGACCGGATCTCCCTGGAGCACGAGGACGGGTCCACGGAGGCCAGCACCCACGAGCCCGGCCGATGGAAGTGGCACGGAGAGCACGTGGTGCACCGGGTAGTCAACGACGGGGCCACCCGCTACCGCAACATCCTGGTGGAGCTGAAGGACTAGGGCGGAGGGCTGGGCGCCCGTCAGGAGGAAGGCCATGACAAGAATGATAGTAGGCGCCGGCGAGACCATGTACGAGGTGCTCTATCCGTGGGGCAAGGTCCCCGAGGGCACGGCCTTCGGCAACGTCAGCCACACGGCCACCGACTCCAAGGGGCGGGTGTACGCCGCCCAGAGGTCCGACCCGCCGATGCTGGTGTTCGACGGCGAGGGCAACCTCCTGAGTACCTGGGGCAGGGGAGACCTGGTGGACCCCCACGGCATCTACATCAGCCCCACCGACGAGATCTTCGTCATAGACCGCGACTACCACCAGGTCCTCAAGGTCGACACCGAGGGACGGGTGCAGATGCGGTTGGGCGACCGGGGAAAGCCCTCCGGGCAGGCGCCCTTCAGCCACCCCGCCGACGTGGCCGTCTCCTCCTCGGGAGACATCTTCATCTGCGACGGCTATGGCAACTCCAGCGTTCACCGGTACACGGGCGACGGCAAATACCTGGGCTCGTGGGGCTCACCCGGAAAGGGCCCCTCCCAGTTCACGACGCCCCACGGCATCTGGCTGGACGAGGACGACCGGGTCTACATATGCGACCGGGAGAACGACCGCGTCCAGGTGCTGAGCATGGAGGGCGACTTCATCATGGAGTGGGCCGACTGCTGGCACCCTATGGACATCTGGATGGACTCCCAGGGAAGGTTCCTGGTGACCGACCAGAGCCCCAGGGTGTCCCTGTGGTCCCGGGACGGAGAGCTGCTGGGCCGCGCCCGTACCCTCCACAACGGCCACAGCATCTGGGGGGACCCCGACGGCCACCTCTACACCGCCGGCAACGACTCCCGCCTCACCAAGTACGCCAAGCTGTAGCTTGCTCCAAGGCGGCCCCGGCTCCCGCACGCACCCGCAGCCGCCGGAGTGCGGTGTCGTTGACCTCGCCCGCGGGTCTTGGCTATAATCCAAGCACGATGGGGACGCCCAAGACGCTCCATCGGCGAAGGGGGATGAGTCCTGGACCCCGGCCAAGTGGCGCGCATGGCAGTCGATCTAGCCTCGGAGAAGCAGGCCGAGGATATCGTCATGCTGGACATCCGGAAGATGACGGGGTTTGCGGACTACTTCGTCATAATGAGCGCCAACAGCCGCCGGCAGCTTGAGGCCTTGCAGGAAGACCTGGTGAAGTCTCTCAAAGAGTCGGGGGTGTTGCTCCACCACAGGGAAGGCACCGCCGAGTCGGGCTGGCTCCTTCTCGACTACAGCGACGTGATCATCCACCTGTTCGGCGCCGAGGAGCGGGACTACTATCGCCTGGACCAGCTCTGGTCCGGCGCGGCAGAGGTCGTCAGGGTTCTATGATCCAGCCGTCGACGGCGCGCTGATAGCTCACGATCTCATCGGGCTCGAAGAACAGCGCGATCTCCCGCTGGGCAGTCTCCACCGAATCCGACCCGTGGATCAGGTTACGGCCTATGTCCACGGCCAGGTCTCCCCTGATGCTGCCGGGCGGCGAGCTCAGCGGGGCAGTCTCGCCCATAGTGTTCCGGGTCAACCTGACGGCGTTGGGCGCTTCCAGAACCATGGCGATGATGGGCGCCGACGTGATGAAGTCCACCAGCCCCTGGAAGAACGGCCTCTCCCGGTGCTCCCCGTAGTGCCTGCCCGCCATCTCCAGGTCCATCTGCAGCATCTTCATCGCCGCTATCTTCAGCCCCCGGCTCTCCAGCCTGGAGATGATCTCCCCCGCCAGCCCCCTCTGGACGGCGTCGGGCTTGATCAGTACCAGTGTTCGTTCCATGTCGCTCCTAGCTGCCACTCCACCGCCGGCCTCCGTCAAGGCCCCGTGGGTGGAGAGGTCCACGTATCCTAGCGGTCGATGGGCCGAGGGACGCGCGGCCGCCCTATGCTCGGCCTCCTGAGGTACATCGGCTGCAACGACCTGGGGTCGTCGGATTCGCCCCGGCCCAGCCTGCGGCTGGAGATGGCGCCCAGGGACCCGAGCCGCGTGGCGGGGGTGTACCCGTCCACGACCACGACCCGGTCTCCCAGGACCTCGGCAAGTCGGCCGCCCCGGGACCGCACTCCCTCGCCGCATATGAGGGTGGGTTCGAGGACCGATGCAGCCAACCCGTCCATATCGCACACCCTCTCCTCCTCCAGCTTGTCCCAGGCAGCTCCGGCGCCCCTGCCCTTGAAGAGGGTGGTCGCCACCTGTTCCCGGCCCGCGTCGATCAGCGGCCGGACCGGCAGCCCGATGCTCCCGTAAGGGTAGGCCTCCATCTCCAAAGTGCCCACGCCCACCAGGGGAAGCTTCAGAGGCAGGGCCAGCCCCTTGGCGGCGCTCATCCCCACCCGGACGGCGCTGAACCCGCCGGGCCCCAGGGCGACCCCCACGCCGACCAGGTCCTGCGGCTTCCCATCCACCATCTCCAGAAGTCGCCGGATGGCCGGCATCAGCTCCCGCGTGTGGTTTCCGGTGGAACACCAGGACACGGTCGCAACGGCCTCGTCCCCGCGCCACAAGGCGGCTCCGGCGTACCGGGTGGAGGTGTCAACCACCAGCAGCAGGCCCCGGGCGCCGTCGGCCTTCACGTCCGCTGCCTCGCCCAGCGGTCCAGCTTCCTCCACGCGGCCTTGTCGCCATCGGAGGCGGACTGTACGGTTATCCGCCGCTCGTTGTCCTGGGAGCCATAGTCGAGGGAGACCCAGGTGCTCTCCGGGGGGAACATAGCGGCGGCCCGGTCGGCCCACTCGACCACGCAGACGTCGCGCCCCAGCAGGTACTCGTCCAGACCCAGGTCCCACGCCTCGTCGTATCCGTCGATCCTGAACAGGTCCACGTGGTGCAGGGTCATGCGTCCGACGTACCTGGTCATTATCACGAAGGTGGGGCTCCGGGCGTATCCCTCTACACCCAGGCCCCAGGCGATGCCCTGGGTCAGGCACGTCTTGCCCGCGCCCAGGGGTCCCGTCAGAAGGAATATGTCGCCCTCTCCGGCCGCCTCTCCCAGGGTACGCCCGATGTCCTGGGTCTCTTCGGCACTGTGGCTCACCAGCTCCAGGGTCACAGACATGCTCGCGGACCCGGTCCGGGCCTCAGCACCCGGCTCCCGCAGACTGTGGGGAGAAGTGGTCCCATCCCTTCCGGTGGACGGCCACGGGCCCGCCGCTCCCAGAGTCCACGACGGCAACCTCCCCCACCGGGCCGTCGCAGACCGTTCCAATGACGGTTGCCTGGGATGGAAGGGCATCGAGCACGGACATCATGGTCCCCTCGGCCGCCGTGAACAGCAGCTCATAGTCCTCACCACCTCCCAGGGCCTTGTCCATGTACGAGTCGGGAAAGGCTTCCCGGAGAGAGGAGTGGACGGGGACCGTGCTGGCGTCCACCCTGGCGGAGACCCCGCTGGCCCGACACAGTTTGGATAGGTCGTCGACCAGCCCATCGCTCACGTCCATGGCGCATGCCACGCCCTGTTTCGCCATGGCAACCCCCTCGGGGACGCGGGGGCTGGGCCTGCGATGAGCGTCTGCCAAGTAGCGGGAGGCGGCGTCCGCGATGGGGGCCTGGCCCATCAGGAGGTCGAGACCGCCCGCGGAGGACCCGAGGCAGCCGGTCACGGCCACCAGATCTCCCAGGACGGCGTTGGAGCGGAGCATGGGCGGCTCCTGGCACGTGCCCGTCAGCCCCACGGTAACGAACACCGACGTGGACCGGACCACGTCGCCGCCAACGATGGCGACCCCGTACTCGTTGCCGATATCCAGCATTCCGGTGTAGAGGGCTTCCAGGTCTGCCACCTCCTGATCGGGAGGCAGCCCAAGCGTTATGAGGGCATACAGCGGCAGGCCACCCATGGACGCTATGTCGCTCACGTTGGCCGCCATCACCTTCCAACCGAGATCGTACCAGGGGGTAGTCAGGCGGGTGAAGTGGACCCCCTCGACCGCCGTGTCCGTCGTCCACAGCTCGGTAGTCTCCCCGCAGCGCCACGCGGCTGCGTCATCCCCGTTGTCCACCAGGATGGGAAAGGAGTCTCGGGCCGAGGCGTCGCCGGTCCGTCTCTCCGTCGCCAAACCGGCGAGGAGGTCGATGAGGCCGAACTCGCCCATCTCCCCTACCTTCACGGCACGCATTATAATGCCTTGGGCGCCGCCGTCTCAAGGATGGGCACGGTGGGCTATAATGGGCGCCAGCCGACCGTCTCGGAGGTACATGCCTTGCGGGCCCTTATACTCTCAGACATACACTCGAATCTGGAGGCATTCAACGCCGTGGTCCAGGACGCCGAAGAGACCGGCGGGTTCGACCGGATATGGGCCCTGGGAGACCTGGTGGGGTACGGGCCGGACCCCGTCGCCTGCATAGAGCTGCTGAGGAGCTACGACCACGTTTCGGTGGCCGGCAACCACGACCTGGCCGCTTCGGGAGCCCTGGACACCGACAGCTTCAACTCCCACGCGCGGCTGGCCGCCCGGTGGACCGCCTCCCAGCTATCCGAGGAGCACACCCGGTACCTCCTATCCATGAAGCAGGTCGTGCGGATGGACCCGTTCACCCTGGTGCACGGGAGCCTGAGGGCCCCAGTGTACGAATACCTGGTGTCCATCGAGTCCGCTATGGGGACGTTCGCCCGGCTGGAGTCGCCCTTCTGCCTGGTGGGCCACTCCCATATCCCGTTCATCTGCCGGGAAGCGGGAGCGCTGTGCCGGTTCGATCCCTTCCCCGAGGACGAAGAGGTGCCCCTGGGAGAGGAGCGGCTGATAGCCAACCCGGGCGGAGTGGGCCAGCCCAGGGACGGCGACTACCGGCCCAGCTACGCCGTCTACGACGATGCCCTGGGCACCCTGCGAAGGCGAAGGGTGTCATACGCCGTCGACCAGACCCAGGAGAAGATGCGAAGAGCGGGCCTGCCCGACGCCCTCGCCCAACGCCTGAGCCACGGCGTATAGGGAGAGCCCCCGCCACCGTCGGAGAGGCTCCTGACCCGCCAGACACGCACACCTGGGAGCCCTTGTTACACCTGCGGCGAATCGTGTAAACTAACCCTTACGACAGCGAGACCCGCTAGCTCAATTTGGTAGAGCAACGGACTCTTAATCCGTGTGTTCTGGGTTCGAGTCCCAGGCGGGTCACCAACCCCTTCGATAGCCCGCATGTCTTCTCGCCAACACCCGGATCGTCTCATCCCAAGCCAAGACGGCGGTCTTCCGGACCGAAGAGCGGCCAGAGCAAGAGACCCACGGTGACCATGACCGGGCTCCCGACCCAACGAGTCGAGATGCCGCCGCCCCGGCGCTACTGAACAGGCGACAAGGAGGAGAGCTTGGAGATCACGAAACACCAACCGGGGATGTTCAGCTGGGCGGACCTGGCAACGCCCGATCGGCAGGGGTCTACACACTTCTACACGGAGGTCCTCGGGTTGGAAGCCACCGAGGTGCCCGTCAGCGAGTCCATGGTGTACGTGATGATGAGCAAGGGTGGCAAGAGCGCCTTCGCCCTCTTTCAGATGGACGGGGAGATGAAGGAGCGGACCGGCGGACACCCGACTTGGACCAGCTACTTCACCGTCCAGAGCGCCGACGACACCGCCCAGCGGGCCAAGGACCTGGGCGGCAACGTGCTTACCGAGCCTTTCGACGTTTTCGAGTCGGGCCGGATGGCGATAATACAGGACCCGATGGGCGCCGTGTTCGCGGTATGGGAGCCCAGGAAGGATATCGGCGCCCACGTGTTCGGTGAGCCCGGCGCCCTGGGCTGGACCGAGCTGTACACCGGCGACACGGACGCCGCGTCCCGGTTCTACGGGGGACTGTTCGGATGGTCCGCCGGCCCTGGACCGGGAGGAGTCGATGACGAATACAGGGTGTTCCTGCTGGACGGGACGCCCGCAGCAGGCATGATGGCCATCAAGAAGGAGTGGGGCGAAGTCCCTCCCCACTGGTCCATATACTTCGTCGTCGCAAGCCTGGACGCCACGACCGGGAAGGCCAAGGGCATGGGGGCCACGGAGGTGGTGCCGGCCATGGAAGTGGAAGGCGTGGGCCGGTTCGCGCTCCTGCAAGACCCTCAGGGCTCCCACGTGTCCTTCATCCAGCCGGCGTAGCCTGCGGCGGCCCACGGCCCGTTGCGGACCATGGCGCGGGTTGACAAACCCGCTGTGAATGGTGCAACATGCCAGCACAACGGGTGGAGACCTCCAGCACTCGGTAGGTGGAATTCGAACAGGTCCCTGACAGTGGTCCGATTCCTGCCGATGGGTGCCGCTGGGCACCTTTTTGTTTTGAAGGCCGGGCGTGACGTTGCCACAGTCGTAGAGGGGCTGGGAAGCGAAGTCTGATGGAATCGAACGGTAACGGCAGTACTCCGCGAATCAGCGTCCAGGGCATGTGGAAAATATTCGGCGACGACCCGGAACGGCTCATGGAGCCCGAGTGGCAGGAAAAGAGCAAGGACGAGATCCAGGAGGAAACAGGGAGTGTAGTAGCCCTCCGCAACGTGTCCTTCGACGTGCAGGAGGGGGAGACCTTCATGGTCATGGGTCTGTCCGGCAGCGGCAAGTCGACCCTGGTGCGCTGCCTCATCCGCCTGATCGAACCCACGGCGGGGGAGGTGTGGGTAGAGGGAGAGGACGTCACGGGGTTCAACCAGAAGCAGCTTATCGACCTGCGGCGCAATAAGACGGCGATGGTCTTCCAGCACTTCGGGTTGATACCCCACCTCAAGGTCATCGACAACGTCGCCTGGGGGCTGGAGATCCGGGGAATGGACAGGGCCAGCAGGTACGAGCGCGCCGTGGACGTCCTGGAGAAGGTGGGCCTGGCCGGTTGGGAAGAGGCCTACTCTGGGGAGCTCAGCGGCGGTATGCAGCAGCGCGTCGGGTTGGCCAGGGCCCTGGCCTCTGACCCCGACATCCTGCTGATGGACGAGCCCTTCAGCGCCCTGGATCCCCTCATCCGACGGGGCTTGCAGGATGAGCTGATACGGCTGCAGGAGGAGCTCCACAAAACCCTGGTCTTCATAACCCACGACCTCGAGGAGGCGCTGAAGCTGGGAGACCGGATCGCCCTCATGCACGGCGGCGAGTTCATACAGGTGGGGACTCCCGAAGAGATCGTGTCCCTGCCCGAGGACGAGTACGTGGGCGAGTTCGTCCGGGGGATATCCAAGACCCGGGTCATGGGCGCCGCCAGCATCATGGAGGAGCCCAACGACCTGACGGCGTCCGAGTACCGGACGTACCCCTCATGCCCTCCCGAAATGCCCATCGACGAGCTCGTGCCCCTGGCCGCGGAGACGGATCTGCCCATCGCGGTGGTCGCGGAGGAGGGGGGCTTGCTGGGCACGGTGTCCCGAACGGCCCTGCTCACCAGTATCGCCGAGAGCCAGAAGTCTCAGGCGGAAGAGGTAAGCTCCACCTTCAAATAGGCGGGCAAATAGACGGGACCCGCTCCCCCGGAATCCCCCTGTAATCTGCCAAGGGCTCCCTCATCCCTGCCGGGCGGCTTGGCGCCCCCGCCTAAGACGGCTCTTGGATGGTCTGTCCCCTCTGCACTCCCTCTTTCAGGCGTCCATATTCCGAAGCGATCTCGGCCCCCAGGATGAGGATCAGGGCGGACAGGTAGGTCCACACCATGAGGACGATGACGGACGCGATGTTGCCGTAGAGCTGGTCGTATTGGGCAAAGTTCTCCAGGTACCACAGGAACAGGTTCTTGCCCCCCTCGAACAGGACCGCGGCGACGATCGCGCCCACCCATATGTACTTCCAGTAGGTCTTGGTGTTGGGCAGCACCTTGTAGACCATCGCGAAGATGGCAAAGCTCACCAGTAGCGCGGGCATCTTGAGCAGGCCGGACACCACCCCTCCACCCAGCATGCTGGAAAGGCTCCCGTCGCCCGTGTCGATGGACGTCGCCCACTGGAACACGGTGGTTATGCCCACGGAAAAGAGGAAGAGGAGTGAGATCCCAAGGGCCATGGCAATCTGCCGCGGTTTGTTCTTGTAGAAGGGCAGGTCCTTATGGACGTCCCACGCTCGATTGACGGCCCGGGTGATGGACCCGAATACGGCGCTGCCGGTCCAGAGCAAGCTCAGTACAGAGCCGATGCCGAAAGCTGCGCGGAGCTTGACAACACCCTCGACGCTGTCCCGCACGAAGGCCTCTGAGCCCGGCAGGTACTCGATGACGAACTCAATGATCTCCTCCTGCCGCTCAGGGGAGTTGGCCACGACCCCAACGATGGCGCTCAGACCCAGGACGAGGGGGAAGAGGGAGAGGATGGCGTAGTAGCTTACGGAGGCCGCCATGTGGGTGGCGTCGTCGTCGCCCATCTCCTGCACCACCGCGGTGGCAAGCCTTACGGGGGTGGTCTTGCCCAGTCTCGTGGCGGAGAGGTCGCGCTTCAGCCGGTCCACCCCTTGGCCGACGATTCTTCCGGTGATCAGGTATCTGTCGACCAGCCGCTCCACCCAATCCATGACCTTGGCCACGGGCGGTATCCTGTAGGCCAGCCGCGTCAATATGCTTTCCGTGGGGTCCATCCGTACCATCTCAGAGCCTATAAGAGAGAGGCCAGCCGCACAACCCTGTGGCAACTGGCCTCGATCTGTCCCTCGGGTTTAGGAATTCCCGGAGAGCCGCGCTTTCCGGCTTCTAAGACTGCTTCTCGCCCCCCCGGTCGAAGGGCGCCTTGACGACGACGGCGACTCCGCCTATGGTCCCGGACACGGCGTCCCTGACGGTCCTGCCGGCGGCCTCGCCGACTTCGTTGGCGGCTTCTATGGCGCCCGTCGCCGCGGCTGACGCGGCGTCCTCGGCCTTGACGCCGGTGGACTTGACGGACTCGATGGCGCCTTCCACCGCGCTCCTGGCGACACCCGCAAGGTCGCCGCCCACGTCCGACGTGCCCTTGATGAGGCCCCGGCTGGTGTCGGTTATGGCGCCCAGCACGTCGGCCCCCACCTCGTTGGCTCCCACGGCGCTGCCCGTGACTATGGACTTGGCCGTGGTGGCCAGGTCGCCGCCCACCTCGCTGGTGCCCCTGATGGCGCCCTGGGCGATGCTGGTAGCCGCGTCCTGCACGCTCAAGCCCAGGTCCTTGGTGGTGGTGATGGCGCCCTCGGCGGCGCCCCGGCCGACGTCGGCCACATCGGCGCCCACCTCGCGGGTGCCCTGGATGGCGGCCCTCACAGTGTCGCTGAGGGTTCCGGCGGTAACCGTGGTGACCTCTCCGACCCCCTGGATGGTGCCTATGACTGCGCCCTTGGCCGATGAGGTCACGTCGGAACCCGCCTCTATGGCTCCCGTAATGGCCCCGGATACTCCGTCCGTGATCAGGGCCGTGGCCTCACGACTCACGTCCCTCACACCCTGCAGGGCCTTGACGGTGTTCTCCCGGGTCGTATCGATGGTCGTGCCCAGGACGTCGCCCGCGCCCTTGATGGTCTCCACCACGGCATTCCTTAGCATGTTGCCGATCTCTCCCAGCGGCATTGCCACCTCCCCTACATGATTGCCCGAATTACTCGCATCATTGTATCACCAACCGTGGGATATCACCAACAATGGCCAAGTCAAGTCCACGCTGTCTGCGGTCTGTTTGGCGCCACCCAGGGCTCGCAGTCAAGATACGCAACCGGCAGGCAGCCCCCCGGATGCCGGACGCTCATGGCATCGCCTTCGGAGGCGCGGCGTGAGCGGAGGCCCAGCTTGAAAGCGGGTCGGGCGCCAGGCGGTCTAGACTCTCGCCGCCACTCCGGGGCCCGCCTGGGTCCGGGGCGATGCCGCGTCGGGAAAGAAGACGTCCAGGACCTGCTGGGCGATGCCCTGGGCGTCGAGCTGGAGCCGGTGCCTCTGGTCGGCGGCGGTGCCGTGCTCGATGAACGAGTCGGGCATGCCGATACGGTGCACCGACACCTCCTCCAGCCCGGCCTCGGCCAAGGCTTCCAGCACAACGGAGCCGAATCCCCCCGCCAGCACGTTCTCTTCCACCGTTACGATGCGTCGGGTGTTTCGGGCCGTTTCCAGCAGCAGGTCTACGTCCAAGGGCTTCACGAAGACCGGGTTCACGACCCCGCAGGAGATCCCGTGCTGGGCCAGGGTCTCCGCCGCCTCCATGGCCGCGCTCACCGGCTTGCCCAGGGCAAAGATGGCCACGTCTCCGCCCTCCCTGATGACGGAGCCCTTGCCCAGGGGCAGGACCTTGAGGTCACCGTCCATGGGAGCGCCGGTGGCCGCCCCCCTGGCGATGCGGATGGCGAAGGGCCCCCGGTGTTTGTAGGCGGTATAGACCAGGTGCTGCAGCTCATTCTCGTCCATGGGGGCCGCCACGACGGCGTTGGGGAGGCACCGCAGATACGAGATGTCGAAAGCGCCGTGATGGGTCTTGCCGTCCTCGCCGACGATGCCGGCGCGGTCGGCGATGAGCGTCACCGGCAGGTTCTGGATGCAGACGTCGTGGACCACCTGGTCGAAGGCCCTCTGGAGGAAGGTGGAGTAGATGGAGACGAAGGGGTTCAGCCCGGCCGAGGCCATTCCCGCCGCCATACTGACGGCGTGCTGCTCGGCGATGCCCACGTCGAAGACCCTGTCCGGGAAGTCCCGCCGGACCTCGGCCAGTCCCGTGCCCTCCAGCATGGCGGCGCTGATGCCCACCACAGTCTCGTCGCTCTGCATGAGGCGGGAGAGGGTCCCCGCGAACACCTTGGAGTAGGTGGGCGCCCCAGAGGCGTCCCCCAGGGGGGAGCTGGGCTGATGGAACTTTACCGGGTCGTCCTCGGCGGGCTCGTAGCCGTGCCCCTTGTGAGTCACGACGTGGACCAGGGGCACCGAGCCCGGGGACGTCCTTGCCTGACGGAGGGTCTCCTCCAGCTGCTTGAAGTCGTGGCCGTCCACCGGGCCCAGGTACTGGAAGCCCATCTCGGTCCAGAACATGGTGGGAACGATGAGGCCCGCCAGCCCCGTGTTGAACCTCTTCACCAGGCTGTACATCAGCTCGCCCGTCGGCACTCTCTTGGAGAGCGCCTTCATGCGGTCTATCATGGCGTTGAACTCGGGGTGGGTGATCAGGCGCTTGCGCCAGTTGGTGAGAAAGCCGATGTTCTCGGAGATGGACATCCCGTTGTCATTGAGGACCAGGATGAAGTTCTTGGGACTGAGATGGGCGATGTTGTTCAGCGCCTCGAAGCTCGAGCCGGAGGTCATCGCCCCGTCCCCGACCACCGCGATGGTCCACGAGTCCCGACGGGACTTGGCGGCGCCTTCAGCGATGCCCAGGGCGATGGATAGCCCCGTGCCGGCGTGGCCCGCGCACAGAGTGTCGTGGGGGCTCTCCCGCGGCTCTCCGAAGCCGGAGAGGCCGCCCTCCAGGCGGATATTCTGGAAGTCGTCGCGCCGCCCCGTCACCAGCTTGTGGGTGTATGTCTGGTTGGTAGTGTCCCACACCAGGCGGTCGTTGGGGCTGTCGAAGACGCGGTGGAGCGCCAACGTGAGCTCCACCACCCCCAGATTCGAGGCCAGATGGCCGCCGCGCTCGGTTATGACGGATATGATGGTGTCCCGTACCTCTTGGGCCACCTGGGTCAGCTCCTCGTAGGTGAGCCCCTTCAGGTCGCCGGGCGAATCGATCCGGTCCAAGAGACGTTGGGACATGGCAAACCACCTTTATGGAAAGTCGGCTGCAACGCCGGACCAACACGGGAAAGACTCTCTGGCATGATTGTAGGCACGCAAGGCACAGATTACAAGCTCTAACCTGCACCGGTTTTGCCACAGCGTATCCAATTGTCACGCCATTGGCGGCAAAACGGGGTCAATCGGAGTGGATATCCCCACGCCTGCCGGAAATGACGGGGAGCCGGCCTCCGGGCCGGCCTCTCCCATGGCGGCGACTGATGGCTTAGTGGCCCGGTCTCAACCGGCATGGGGATCGCTCAAAAGGAGAGCGCCCGGGGCTTGGTCTTGGCTAACAGCCGTTGGGCCCCGGGCGCTCCATTGCGGGTCGCCGTCGTTATGTCAACGGTACGGGGTCGAGGCTACCCGGTGGGCCAGCCTTCGGGCTCCTGGCTGTCGTCAAGGGCCGCTTGGATGGCCGCGGCGGCATCGGCAGTGACCCAGCCCGTCCAGATGTCGGCGTTTCCGCTGAGCCACCACAGAGCAGCTTGCCCTTCATTGGCATCCGGGTTTTGGTGCTGCCATGCGGCTACGGTCTCATACATTGGGATGTCGAAACTCCACTTGTTGAGCATGGTGACCACGTCCGGCGCGCGGGACAACATGTCGGGCACCACGGCTATGAGGATGGTCGCTGGCTCGTAGGCGCAGGCCTTGGTAGTGTGCCAGCACTCATCGGTGTAGGCCGGCTCTTCCAGGTTTACCAATCCCAAACGAATGGCAGGGTCGTTGGTGCCCCACTGGTACCCCAGCCAAGGCTCCTGCCTCTCGTAGGCGCCGTACAGGTCGGCGTTGGCCGCCGCTCCGTCTCCGGGGTTGACGATGTATACGTGGTCGTCCAAGCCGTACCCGGTTATCTGGGCGGCGTTGACCGCCTCACAGGCCCACCCGATGACACAGGATACCAGCCTCGCTTTGCCGTCCGTCTCCGCGGTGGCGAAGAGTGCTTTGTACTGAGGGTCCTTCAGGTCCTCGATGCTGTCCAGTTCCGGGTACTGCTCTTGTAGGTAGCCGGGTATGGCAAAGGCAGACTGCCAGTCCCTACCAAGGCTCCTTCCAACTGAGGCCACCTCTCCCATGAGCAAGGCTTCCTCCCAAGCCTCGTCCTGGTTGGGCAGCCATATCTCCATGGTCACGTGGGTATCCCCGGCGCGAAGGCCCTGGAACAGCGGCAGGGTGCCGCCGAAGACGGTGCTGGTTGGATAGCCGTACCCGAACTCCACGATGTACTGGGCGATCCGGTTCTGCACCTGGGCGCTGGTCCAGTTGAGGTCGCTGAAGATGATTGTGTCTTTGGGCGCGGCAGCCATGGCCATAGACACCGCGTTCGATACCGCCTTGTCTATGGTCATTGCGAGCTCTTCGTCGCTCATGCCCGACTCTTCGGCCGCCGCCCTCACCATGGCCTCGATCTCCTCGGCGGAGACGCCCTGGGCCACCGCGTCGGACACCGCCTTGTCTATGGCCATGGAAAGGTCCTCGGAGGTGACGCCCTGGGCGGCCACGTCAGCCACGGCCTTGTCAATGGCCATGGCGAGCTCCTCGCCGGTAACGGCCGACGACATGGCAGCCGAAGTGGCGGCCATCACCATGGCCTCGATCTCCTCGGCGGTGGCGCCGGGTTGGGCGGCCACGGCCGCCTCCACCAGGGCGCTAATCTCCTCGGCGGACACGCCCTCGGCCGGCTGCATGCCTGCCATTGCCGCCTGCACCAGCCCGCCGATCTCCTCGGCGGACATGGGCTCGGCCGGCTCCATACCGGCCATTGCCGCCTCAACCGCGGCCTGCACCTCTGCAGCAGTAGCACCCGCGGGCGCCGGGGTGGGGTCGTCGCCTCCACACGCCACTCCCAACACAAACAGGAGCACCATTGGGACCAGTAGCAATAAGGTTCGCTGTAGCTTCATGCCAGACTCCTCTTCCTGACGGATGGTCTTCAGATAGGCCCCCCACGGGGCCGGGTGTCAATTTCTCACAGAGTACATTGGCTTGTCAAGAGAGACCGGGGCTTGTCAAGAGACCTGCTCAAGTGCTCATACCCATGGCTTCCTCTGCTGGCCGCGCGCCACCGCCTGGGTCAGTCGGTCGATGATTATGGCAAGGCACACGATGGCCAGCCCGGCCAGAAGGCCGTTGCCCGGTTCGTTCTTCTGGAGCGCCCTCAGCACGTTGTCGCCCAGGCCGCCGGCGGCCACCATGCTGGCGATGGTGACCATCGCCAGCGCCATCATGGTGGTCTGGTTGACGCCGGCCATGATCGTGGGCATCGCCATCGGGATCTGGACCTTGGTCAGGATCTGCCAGGGCGAGGACCCGTAGGCCCGGGCCACCTCGACAGTCTCGGCCGACACCTGGCGGATCCCCAGGTTGGTCAGGCGGATTACCGGGGGGACGGCATAGATGATGGTGGCAAAGATGCCGGCCGGCTTCCCCAAGCCGAAGAAGAGGATGCCCGGGAGCAGATAGACGAAGCTGGGCATGGTCTGCATGGCGTCCAGAACGGGACGCATCAGGTTGTCGGCCATCCTGCTGCGGGCCCCCACCACGCCCAGGGGGAAGCCGGCGGCGACGGCGACGGCGACGGCCACCACCATCAGCGCGATGGTGTCTATGGTGTTCGGCCACAAGTCCATGAACCCGACGAAGAGCAGGGCGACGAAGGTGAAGACCATGAGGGCCCAACGCCCCACCGCGAAGGAGAGCAGGGCAAGGCCGACCACGACCGTCGGCCAGGGCAGCCACTTCAGCCCCTTCTCGATGTTGACGATGGCGTGGGTAACGGCCGTGCTAAGGCCGTCGAACAGCCAGGCGCCCTCCACGGTCATCCAGTCGACGGTGTCGTCGATGGCGTCGGAGGTGACGGCCCGCACCGTCCTTTCCAGGGATATGGAGCCGTCCGTGGAAGTCTTGTGGTACAACGTGGTGGGGAAGTCCATCCCCGGTTCCCAGATCAGAAGGCTTGCCAGCAGCACCACTACGACCGCCGCCGCGCCGATGGCCCAGCGGTAGAGGGGCGGGAGAGAGCCCAGAGGGATACGCGGCAACGGGATCCTGGCCCCTGATTGAACCCGCTGAGTTCGAGCCATGACAAGCCTCCTAGATGCTGTTCGTCACATCGACGGTTGGAACATCAAGAATGCGCCAGGAGCCGTGAGTGGTACCAGAGGCAAGGGCTCGAGAAACACTCTTCCTGGTACGGCCAGGCTTCGTTGCTGCTTCGATAGGAAATCCCGCGTGGGGGCAAGCGGATGGGCCGGTCTTCAAGCTAGGGCCCACCTTGTTGTGCGGGCTATATGATAGTCCAGCCCATAGGCTCGATGCAAGACAGGAGAGCGGCAAGCCCCGGTGGTGCGCCGGAGGACTGGTCTGTCTGGACGGGGCCTAGGGGGCCGTCCTGGGGCCGCCAAAGGGACGGCCGATGGGCAACGCCAGGGACCCGGGCAGAACGGTGACCTCGGAGGCTTGCAGGACGCCTGCCTCGCCGGGCTGACCCGCTATCATGACCAACGCGCCCGGGGTCAAGTCCTCGGGACTGCCTTCCCGCTGGCTAAAGACGGTGACCGTGGTATCCTGGCCCACTTGGACCCGGACCGGGCCGCGTGAAGTGGTCAGCTCCAGGACTCCGCCGTCCACGGATTCCAAGACGCCCGTAAGTCCGCGGCCCGCGGCCCCGGCTGCTTGGCCCGGAGCTTGGCCCGGGACTTGGAACGAGAAGACACGTCTCTCCCCCGGGATGGCGGCGATTCCCGCAGGCGGACCGAGGGGAGCGTCTCCGGCGCTGCCGCCCACCAACGGCCTCGTCTGCGTAATGACCGTCACACCTTCTTCAGGCGTCTCCACGGTCACGCCGTTCCCGCCGGCGCGCGCCTGGGCAGCCATGACTGCCGCCTGCATCGACAGTGCGGCCAGCTCATTCTCGGACAGACCGCCGGGGGACAGGCCGCTCGTGGCCCCCGCGAGTCCCCCCAACGCCTGCCGGAGGGACGGCTGAGCTTCCAGGGGGAAATCCAGGCCCTCGGGTACGACCCTGACGCTGGCGGCCTCCAGCACCCCTTCTTCGTTGCGTTCACCCTCGAGGGTCACCCTAAGGCCGGGGCTGAGGTCTTCCAAGTACCCTTCCGACTCGGCGATAACGGTAATGCTGGTCTCGGCCCCTATTCCGACCTGCAGGGGACCGATGGGAGTGTCTACCGCCAGGACACTGCCCTCCAGGGAGGCCACGGCGCCTATCATTCGGTCGCCGGGGCCATCTCCGGTCCCGACGAAACCACCCGGTGCGCCCCCTGCCAAACCGGAGACGGTCTCCTCCAGCTCCTCCAGGTCTTCGGCGTCCACGTCGCCCGCCTCGATCCTGCCGGCCAGCTCACCCAGGCGTTCCAAGCCGGGCGCCGCGTCCGACGGGCCCGCCAGCGGGGAGACGACGGGCGCTTCTTCCTCGGCGTCGTCGAGGACGACGATGAGGACCCCACCCAACGCCCCGCCCAGCGCCAGGGCCAGGAGGGCCGCCCAGAAGAACGCTCTGTTGGTCATGGGTCCCTCCTATGGCTCACTGACGGTTATTCGTACCTCAGGGCTTCGATTGGGTGCAGGCGGGACGCCCGCACGGCGGGGTATATACCGAAGAAGAGGCCGATGGCCGCCGATACTATCAGGGCGAGGACAGGAATGTCCCCGGTGGTGACCGTCTCGAAGGCCTGGTTGCCCAGGGTGACGCCGTCCAGCACACGGGACAGGGCCAGACCCAGCAGGACGCCCACGCCGCCCCCTCCCACGCTGAGTATGGTCGCCTCGGACATGAACTGGAGCAGGATGTCGCGGCGCTTGGCCCCCACCGCCTTGCGTATGCCTATCTCGCGGGTGCGCTCGGTGACCGACACCAGCATTATGTTCATGATGCCGATGCCGCCCACGAGCAGCGATATGCCGGCGATGGCCCCCAGGAATATGACGAAGGTCTCGGTGGTCTCCTCCACGGTCTCGATGAGGTCCTGCTGGTTCACGATGGTGAAGTCGCTGTCCCCGGTGATGCGGTGGCGCAGGCGCAGCACCGTCTCGATCTGCCGCGTGGCCGCGTCCATGGACTCCTCGTCCTGCACCTGCACGGTTATGCTCTGGACCGTGACACCCCCCTGGGTGGTGCGCTGGGCGCTGAGCCGGTAGTAGGCAGTGGTGATCGGCACCAGGGCCTGGAAGTCCTGGCCTATTCCCGTGCCTCCCCTGCTCTCGAGGACGCCTATGACGGTGAACTGGCGTCCGTTCATGCGTATCCTCTGCCCCACCGGGTCCCGGAGCCCGAACAGCTCCCGGGCCACCTCCGACCCCAGCACGGCCACGGTGGCCCGGTCCTCCAGGTGGTGGGGGGCGATGAACTGGCCCGATTCCACGGGCGCCATGCGCACCGACTCGTAGCTCGGGGTCACGCCGACCACGGGCGCCGACGTATTTGACCTGCCGTAGACGATCTGGGCGAAGGTGTTGATCTCGGGCGAGACATCGACCACCGTCGGGGTGAAGACCGGGTCCAGGAGGGCGTCGGCGTCATCCAGGGTGAGGGCGGAAGAGCCGTCGATGCTGAATGGCGGCGTCACGAAGAGGAGGTTGGAGCCAAGGGACTCGATCCCCGAGGTGATGCTCTCCTGGGAACCCCTGCCGATGGCCATGAGGGTGATGAAGGCGGCGACGCCTATCACTATGCCCAGAAGGGTCAGACCCGCCCTCAGCTTGTTGGCGCCCAGGGATACCAGGGCCGTGGCGATGATGGTGAGGGGCGTCACTGGGCGGTCTCGTCCTCGTGAGCGGAGTCGGGACGCACGTCGCTCACCACCAGGCCGTCCAGCATGGAGATCACCCTGCTCGTCCGGGCGGCTATGTCGGCCTCGTGGGTGACTATGATCACCGTCTGCCCCTGGTCACGGTTGAGGGTCTGCAGGATGTCCATGATCTCCAGGCTGTGCTCGCTGTCCAGGTTGCCGGTGGGCTCGTCGGCCAGCAGAATGGCCGGGCGCTTGACCAGGGCGCGGGCGATGCCCACCCTCTGCTGCTGCCCCCCCGAGAGCTGGTTGGGCCTGTGGCTCGCCCGGTCTTTCAGGTCGACGCGCTCAAGCGCCTCCATGGCCCGACGCCGGCGGTGCCTGTTGTTGCCGTAGAGGAGGGGGAGCTCCACGTTGGCCAGGGCCGTGGCCCGGGGCAGCAGGTTGTTGGACTGGAAGACGAAGCCGATTCTCCGGTTGCGTATGTCCGCCAACCGGTCGTCGCTCAACAGGCCGACCTCGGCGTCCTCGAGGAAGTAGCGCCCGGCGGTGGGCACGTCCAGGCACCCGAGCACGTTCATCAGCGTGGACTTGCCGGAGCCCGAGGGGCCCATCACCGCCACCATCTCCCCCTGCTCCACCTCCAGGGTCACTCCGCGCAGCGCGTGGACCTCGACGTCCCCGACGGAGTAGACCTTGGTCACGCCCTCCAGCCGTATCATGGGCCTCCGCGCCCAACCCCGATGGGCCGGAGCCCGGCCCCGCCGAAGGCCCGGAATCCCTCGAAGCCGAACTCCGAGGAGCCGCCGACTCCCTCCATCACGATGAGCTCCCCCTCGCTGAGACCTCCCTCCACCACCACCCAGAAGTCGTCGCTGGAGCCGGTGGTGACGGCGCGCTCCTTGAGGACGCCGTCCTCGGACACCAGGACCGTGGGCTGGGTGAAGCTTCCGCGCAGGGCCTGCAAGGGTACGAGCAGCACGTCGGGCTCGGAGCGCAGGACCAGCTCCGCGACGGCCGTGAGCCCTGACCGCAGCTGGACCCCCGGGGGAGCCTCGATTCGAATGCCCACCTCGTAGGTCACCACGCCCTGCTGGCTGACGGCCTCGGTGGCCACGTAGGAGACCACGCCAGTCAGGACCTGCCCGGGCAGGGCGTCCATGATGACGTTGGCCAGGGCCCCCATCTGCACGTACAGGACGTCGATCTCGTCCACCGCGCCGTTCATCTCGATCACGCTGGGGTCAACCACGGTGGCAACCACGGTGCTGCGGCTGACCGCATCGCCGACCTCTACAGCGACGTCGGTAACGACGCCATCGATCGGAGCGGTGAGTGTCACGCCCTGGAGCCGCTCATCCGCCGTCTTCGCCGCCGCCCTCGCGGTGGCCAGCTCGGCCTGTCTCAGGGCGACCAGCAGAGAGTCCGGGGGCTCGGCGACGGACTCCCGGGCCTCCTCGGCCTCCCGGAGGGCCAGGACGGCGTCTTCCACGTCCATCTGGGCGGCGACCAGCGCGATGCGCAGGGACTCGCTCATGTCCTCGGTGAGCACGGTGGTGTCTATCCCCTCGCCCGACCCCGGCCGCAGGTCGTCGAGCCCCAAGACTTGGGCCCAAGCCAGCCTCTCCAACAGGTCCGCCAGGTCGGCCTCGGCTTCGGCCAGGGCAGTCCGGGCGGCGGCCAGCTCCTTCTCCTTGCTGTCCAGGGCGAGAGCGTCTGGCGGCTCCAGGAGGTCGGAGAGCTTGTCCTGGGCATCGGACAGCGACTCTTCGGCCTTGGCGACCGCGTCTTCGGCCTTGGAGATGGCGGTGGCCGCCGGCGTCTCCAGGTCCTCCAGGGCGGACCGGGCATCGACCACCTTCTCCCAGGCGTCGGACATCTCGTCGCCGATGCAGAACACGTTCGCCTCGGTGGAAGGCTCCCGGCACTCGGCCCGGATGTCGTAGGGCGATAGGTGGGCGAAGGCGTATACGGTGTGCTCGTTCCAGGCCGTGGCGGGGTCGTCGATCAGGGGAGGCGAAGGGGGACTGAGGCCCACCTCACTCTGGTCGAACAGAGTGTCCAGGTCCGCGCCCCACCGGGCCAGTAGCTCCTCGGGGGACAGGGCGCCATCGACGTCCTCTGGGAGGATGCCCAGCCACCGTTCGAAGGGGAGCGCGTAGTCCTCAACCGCGGCCTCCACGTCTTCGGTGGCGGCGTCGATCTTGTCGGCCCACTCCTGCTCGGTCAGCAACTGGTCGCGACGGGCGTTCTCCAGGGCCACCTGGGCCGACTGGATTTGGAACGTCAGGTCATCGACCTCACCCGGGTCGTGGGAGGCTAGAGAGGCGATGTCATCCTCGATGGTACTGATCTTCAGCACAGCGTCGGCCACTGCCGACTCGGCCGTGGCGAGCTGGTGGTCGGTGGTCTCCAAGAGGTCCAGCAGCTTCTCCTCGGCGACCCGGACGGCTTCGTTGGCGTTGGTCACCCTGGCATCGGCCTGATCCAGCTCCAACACGGTATGGGGGGTCATCGCATCGGACAAGGACTCCTCGGCCTCCGACACGTCCACGCGGGCCCTGGCCAGGGCCTCCTCCAGGGACGCCACCGTGTCGTCGTCCAAACGGGCCAACGGTTGTCCGGCGGTAACGATCTGCCCCTCGGCCACCAGTAGCTCACCCAGGGCGCCCTGGGTCTCGAAGGCGGTCGTCTCGGTATTGGGGAAAGCCAGACTCCCGTTGATGGAGATGGAGGTGACAAGGTCATCGCGCTGTACCGGGATGAGCTGCTGGTCTTGTGCCAAGTCCTCGCCCTCGACCCCGGCCACGAGCTGGTATGCGCCGTAGGTGGCCCCGGCCCCTCCCCCGAAGACGACGAGCAAGGCCAGCCACTGCCAGGGCCTCACGAGCTTGAGGGCGCCCAGCACCCTGGTCATATCGGTCCCTCCAACTCCGTCTTCCCCTTTCGCCCGGCGCCGGTCCTCACGAAGGTTGGATCACCTGGCCGGGACCCACTTGACACGACCCAGTTTTACGACATGTTTATGAAGTTTCTGTGAAGGGCAGGCCCCGATGGATCAGGGTCCGGCTTTGCTGCGGGGGTTGATCCCGGAGCCTTGTCGGGCAGCGTAGAAAGACCAGCCCCCGCGCCTATCGGTGCGGGGGCTCGTGGGCGGTCCGGTTGGTCGGACGGGACCATACGTCGCCTGCTCCATGCGGGGGCTGGGGTGGGAAGCTCCGGGGCCTCGTCGGAATGAGGGCGACGTCAATGAGCAAGTCGGTGTCCCGAGGTACTATTGCAGGTACCTCTTGTCCAAAGCCCCGTAACGGGGGTCGTCCTCACGCTCCGCGGCGCGAAACTTGCCTCGCCAACGTGATGAGAACGACGGCATGTCCTCATCCACCATTTGCCATAGGGACTGCTCGACCAGCGACGAAAGGGACACGCCCCGAGAGCGGGCGTACCGCTTGGCCGCCGGGAGCAGTTCGGTATCCACGGTGATGGTGAGTCTCTGCTTCATCTCAACTTGGCACTCTCGTACCGCATTCCAATAGCCCGTTCAAGTGTACGCGTAAGCTCGGCGGCATTCAAGATGGACAAATCCAGTGTGCTAGCTGAGTCATGCGCTCGAATGGAAAGGCACGAGTGTTGCCGGACCATGCCGGAACGCTCCATGAAGGCGCGAGTGAGCCACGTGCTTCGGATTCTCAGGGTGGCGGCGGATGCGATATGCGGATTCGTCCGCCTCGCACGGTCAGGACGGACCGCTCTTCAAGCGCTTGATGGTGACCCTCGATTATCGCTCTAACGGCTTCGATTCGCTGGGACACTCCAACATCGGGCAGGAGTATCAGTCCCGCGTGGGAAACCCGTCTCAGATAGATCAGCTCTCCGAAGTCCTTGTCCATTGTGACGAGAACCCGGTTGTCTGCTCCCGCCTGTTCCAGTAGAGCCCTGTCTCCCAAGTCCGGGCCGAGGGTCTGTGCCTCGACGACGTCGTGTCCGTTGCTGCGCAGCCACTCGGCCAACCGTCGCCCGGCGCACCGGTCTACGAAGAACCTCACGGCTCGGCAACCGACACAGCAGCCAGGGTATCGCCCGCTATCACCGTATGGGCATAGGCGATGCAGGCGCGAATGTCGTCCGGTTCCAGTCCTGCGTAATCGTCCAGGAGCTCCTCCTGGGTAGCCCCTTGGCTCAGCAGGCTCAGGACCAGCTCAACCGATATCCGCATGTCGCGGATGATGGGCTTGCCGCCGAACACGTCCGGGCGGGCGGTGATGCGCTCTAGGACATCGTGATTGTCGGGCATGGCTCGTCCTCCCGAGCTCGATTGATTCAGTTACGTCGGCTCAAGTGTACGTGTGGGCTCGGTGGCGTTCAAGATGGGAGGGCAACTTCTAGGTCACTTCCCATAACGCCTTCAGTCGTTCAACCGTGAAATGCCACTTGGAGCTGCGTGGTTGAGCCACCGTGTTCTGGTTTCCAAAAAAGCCTCGTTCCTTGACCGCATCTCGAAGATCAACTGCCTTTATCCAGTTGACGCCGACAAAATGTTCGGCGTGCGCTCCATCAAATAGACCTCGTGCTTCAACTTCAACTTCAGCCAGCGGAGTGGGAGTGCCGTTCACATCCACTCTGAATCGGTCATAGCGCTCGACAGATGCCACCCCCCGCTACTATCACCAGTCGGTGGGGAGAATTGAGTTCATCTGGAATGATATTGAATCTCCGCTGTAGGGCATCGTTTATTCCCTTCGGGGTGTCCTCCTTGAGAAACCGACGCTGAGAAACCGACGCTGGTAGGCAATGAAAATATTCGCTATCTCCTCCGAGGTCATGCGGTGAACCGAGGAACCATAGTAGAGAGTCTGCGCCACGACCTCCCTGGGTGTCTGGCCTCGCTTCAGCTCGACTACTATGAGGTTGCCAGCCGCATCAATTGCCAGGAGGTCAATACGCCCGCCATTAGGAGGTAGTGACTTCCCGACCGATGACCATGAGGCTCGGGTCAACAATGGCAAGGTCCGCGGCGATTATGTCCTGCAGTCGCCGTTCATAGTCCATCCCGTCAAGAGAAACGGGATGGAGTCCCGCGTCAATTCGCCAAATCGCTACTTCTACAGACATTCGATACCTCCCCCGGGAAGTGAGACATAGCTATCCGTCTTGAACTCAGTCCTACACGGCAATCTCCCTCGCCAGCTCGCGGTAGCGGCAGAAGGCGTTGGCGAGCTGCATCTGCCGGGGTGTACGGCACTCGGGGGCAAACAACTCCGGGGAGCCCACTAGGACGCACACGCAGCGAGCCCTGGAGGTGGCCACGTTGAGCCGGTTCAGGCTATACAGAAACTCCATCCCGTGGGGGGCCTCTTCGGGCGTCGACGTGGCCATCGAATAGACCACGACGGGGGCCTCCTGGCCCTGGAACTTGTCCACCGTGCCGACCCTTCCCAGGGGCAGCCGTTCCTGGATCTTGAACACCTGGGCGTTATAGGGGGCGATTATCAGGACGTCGTCCCACCGCAGGGGCTTCTCACGACCGTTGCCGTCAACCCACACGGAGTCTCCATCGACCAGGCTATGGACCAACACGGCGACGTGATCGGCCTCTTCGTCGGAGAAACTCTGGTTGCCGTGGTGCGGCACCGGCAGGAAGCGGAGGCCCGTCCCCGTCACCGGCCCCGGGGAGACCACCCTCTGGCCTTCGCGCCCGGAGCGGGAGCCGAGCCTGCCCTCGTAGAACACCTCCGACGTGAAGGCGCAGATTTCGGGATGCAGGCGCCAGGTCTCTTCCAGGAACAGCCCCTGGTGGGCCTCGATGGTCTGGCGCCCGTCTAGCAGATGAGCCAGGGCCGATACCCCTGTCCCATCGGGGTGGGACCCCTGGGTCGGCTGATCGAGCTGCTGCGGGTCGCCCAGCAGGACCAGACTTGGTCCGGCGTGGGAGATGGCCAGGACGTTGGCCAGCGACATCTGCGCCGCCTCGTCCACGAACAGCACGTCCACACTATCGCGGGCCTCCGGGCGTGCCCAGAGCCACGCGGTACCCGCCGCGACCTGGCAGCCACCGGCAAGCTCCCCAAACACCCGGTCGTTCTCGGTCGCCAGGGTCACGCGGGGGTCCTCCGGCTCATCTGCCGCCTTGCCGCTTATCTTCCGCACGGCCTTCATATCCAGGTCCCGTTCCTGGGCAGCCGCCAACGCCGTGTCCAGCAGATTGACTATCACCTTGTGGCTGTTGGCGGTGATGCCGACGCGGGCGCCGTTCCGGACCAGCTCGCAGACCATCCGGGCGGCGGTGAAGGTCTTGCCCGCTCCGGGCGGTCCCTGTATGGGCAGCACGCCAAAGCCGGGCGTGCTGGCGATGCGCAGGGCCGCGTCCAGGACCGTCTCGCCGGCCCGGCGGACCGGTTCGCCTCCAAGATGCGGCGGGACTCTCAGCAGAAGGTCCCGGGCCGCCCGGTACGCTCCGTCTGAGGAGATTCCATGGTCGGCCACGTGCTCCCCGATTCGCACCAGCGCGTCCTTGAGCACGTCGGTCCGGACAATGTCGTGGGCAAACACCGCTTCGGGATGTACGTCCCTGGTCTTGCCCCGCTTCCTGATGTCGACGGTCCGGTTGCCGGTGTCGATGGACACCAGTATGCCAAGGGGGTCTCCCCCGGGCACGTGCAGCTTCTCGCCGCCCCGGAGTCCGGTCTCCTGCACGGGGAAGCCGTATCGGTGAACGGGCAGCCTTCCGGGGTCTTCCACCTGTCTCTCGAACTCGAGCTGCGCCACGGCCTGGCGCTCGTCCATCAGCTCGTCGATGGAGCTATCGCACAGCCGGAAGAACTCCCACCAGGCGGCCTTCTCCTCCCGGCGGTGCCAGTCCAGTATGTTTGACAGCAGCCAGAGGGCCTGCTGCTCGGGGCTCCGGTGCGCTTCCAACGCCGGGACGCCGCCGGCAAGGCGCTCCGCCAGGGCCCTGACCATCTCCTGCCGTTCCGTGAGCTCTTCCGTCGCCTCCCCATCGCCGGGCTTGGGCCGCTCGATGACGGCCCCGCGGTCGACGAGGCCCCGGCGGATGCCCTCCAGCCAGTCGCGCAGGTGGTGGGTGGAGGCGCAGTCATCCCGGTTGTAGCCTTCGACGGCCTCCTTGTGCTCCCCCCGGATGGCCTCCGGGTATCCCAGCTCCAACGGGACGGAAACCCCGTACAACGCGGAGTTGGCCTCGCTCAGGGGCACGTCGCGCTCGAACCCGAAGAACCTCTCCAGCTCCTTGATAGAGTAGCTCTCTACGCCGGCCCTCAGCCCTCCTCTCACTACCCGGTACAGGTCGACGAAGAGGCCCGCTCGGAGCATACGGTCCACCTCCTCCTCCCGGGTGGCATGGCGGCCCATCAGACGCTTCATCGCGCTGGGCTCGTAGGGAGCGAAGTGGTAGATGTGCAGGTCCGGATGCGTCTTCCAGCGGGCCATCACCCAGTCGACGAACTGCTCGAAAATGCGCTTCTCCTCTTCGTGGGAGAAGGCCCAGAGGCCGGTGTACTCCAGAACTCCGGCATCGTCGGCCGCCAGGTAGCCGAACAGGTACTCCAAGCCTGCCGGTCCCACGAAGGGATCGCCCTCGAAGTCGAAGAAGATGTCTCCGCGGGACGGCTCGGGCAGGCGGGCCAAGCCCAGGTCGGGCTCGGGCTCCAACACCTCGTACACAGGCTTGCCCTTCTCCCGGCCCTTCACCTGAACGCGGGCCTGCTCCCGGACCCTCTCGTAGGCCGCGGCCGCGCCCCGTTCGGGCTTCCATTCCAGCGGCAGGGGCAAGGAGGCCAGGGCCGACGTAGTGGCGACTCCCCTGTCCTTCAGCTCGTCGATCTGCCGGTTGTATATGCCCGCCACCAGGCAGAGATGATCGTCGCCCCGCCTGCGGGCGTCGCACACGCGGCTCCAACGGCACACGTCACAGTGCGCCTTCGGGTCGGGATAGGTCGGCTCGCAGTTATGACCGGCCAGGGCCGACTTCAGCCAAGCCTTCACCAGGCGGCAATAAGCGGCGTAGTCGTTGGTGCGGTATGCCTGCGGCTCGAACCCGGTCCACGGAGCGACCACGTACATGCGCTCGGGGAGCACGCCCTGCACTGCCCGCACCAGGTCGGAATAGAGGGCAAGCTGGAGGATGGTGCCGCCCCTGGTCTCCCGGGCCAGCTTGGTGTCGATGACCTCGTACGACCAGTCGCCCAGGTCGCTTGGGACGTCTATCCGTCTGAGAATGTCGGCGCGGCCGCTCCACCCTCCGTCGGCAAGGGCGCCCTGGACGATGACCTCCGTCCCGGAACGCATGGCGTCGACGGTGGCCGCGACGGTGGCCGCGTTTATGCCCACGCCCTCGCCCACGCCTCCGATGGACGTGACCTGGTGTCCGGTGTCCTTGAGATGCTCGATGTAGTCCCGCTCGTGGGCAAGCCCCCGCCGGCGGAGCAGCTCCAACATCGGGTCCCAGGTGCTGGGGGCAGCCCGTGCGCCGACCGCCACCTCCGCGTTCAGCTCCGTCAGGTGGCGGCAAGCAAGGTGGTTGACCAGGTCGCTGGCGCTTAGCTGCAGGGTCCCGTCGACACTGTGCATCATGCCCAGTCTATCCCATTCCTGCCCCGCCGCCTACACCGCCTGGACGAAAGTCCCAGCCCGTCGGAGACCCCGCTGCATCGGTGTAGCGGCGGACCGCCCCGGAAAGACCGGTCGTCAGCCTGGCACCCGAGAATGGGTGGAATCCAGTCCTTGCAGCACCAACGTAACAGGTGGTACAAAGACCGGGGCGCACGGAGCCGGCCCGTCCCGAACGTTTCCCTGGCGTTCCAGAGTTACGGACGAGCAAACGGGCGTTACGGACGAAGAAACGGGGGCCGCAGGTGTGCCATGAGTGGAAGGAGCGCATATTGGGCCTACGGACCGGTACCTGGGTCGCGGCGCTGATGGCGATTGCCGTCGCAGCAGTGGCGGCCTGCGCCTCCGACGGGCAGGCGCCGCCCGCGACCGAGACGGCTGTGCCGACGGCCACACAAGATGCCGGGGACCCGGCATCTTCCGTCCCGACCTCCGCCATTGCCCCCACAGCTCCCGTCGCTTCTCCCGAGCCCACCAGACCACCGTCCGCAACGCCAACGCCAACGGACGCCGACCCGTTTGCCGACGGCTACGAATCGAACGTGGCCATGGAGAGGCTGCTCGCGGGAGTCGGACCGGCGTCCATCTATGACGCTACCGCGCTGGACGCGGCGCTGGAGGCGATCAGGGACAACCGGGACGTGTCGCAGGTGCCGGTGCTCATCGACCTGATGCGCTTCCTGATAGGCGCGGCCGCCGAATCCATAGTCGCCACGCTCGAAGACCTGACGGGCGAGAAGTTCGGAAGGAACTGGAACCGGTGGATGGAGTGGCTGGGAATCAACGCCTCGGACTACACGACCCCAGAAGAGTATCCGCACTGGAAATCCAGGCTGTACTCGATGGTCCACCCCCGGTTTGCGGCGTTCCTGGGAGACGCGGGGGAGACCGCACGCATCGACCTCACCGAGGTGGTCTGGGGAGGCGTGATGCCCGACGGCATCCCGGACCTGATGAACCCCAATACGCTGACGGCAGCCGAGGCGGGGTACATGCACCCCAATGACCGGGTCTTCGGCGTCTCCATCAACGGGGAACACCGGGCCTACCCGCTGCGCATCATCAACGCCCACGAGATGGCCAACGACGTCCTGGGAGGCGAGCCGATCTCGGTCTTGTGGTGAACCCTCTGCGGCTCCGGAATCGTGTATTCCGCGAAGATAAACGGAGAGCCAACCACCTTCGGGACGTCGGGCCTGCTGTACCGCAGCAACAAGCTGATGTACGACCGGGCCACCCGCAGCCTCTGGATATCCTTCCTGGGAGAGCCTGTCATCGGCCCCCTGGCCGACAGCGGCATCGTCTTGGACTACTATCCCGTCGTGGTGACCACGTGGGAGGAGTGGGCGTCGGAGCACCCGGACACGACGGTGCTATCCAACGACACGGGGTTGTACTCTGCCAGCTACTATACCTCCGAGTGGAACCCCGACTCCATCTACTACGACTACCGGGCAGACCCGCAGACGATGTTCCCGGTGTGGGAGCGGGACGGCGTCCTGCACGCCAAGGACGAGGTACTGGCGGTAAGCCGCGTCACGTCCCACAAGGCCTACCCCATATCGATCCTGAACGAAGAGAGGGTCGTCAACGACGTGGTCGGCGGAACGCCCGTCGTCATATTCGCCGGCGACAGCACCCCGGAGGCGAGGGTATACGCCCGGAATTCCGGCACCTTCCGTCTCGATGCCGCTTCACCCCCCACGGAGGGTGCGCCCAGCCGCGTCTACGATGACCGGGGCGTCGCCTGGATGGTGACGGAGGACGCGCTGGTCAGCTCCGCCGACGGGAGCGAGACCCTGCCCCGGCTTCCGGCCCACGTTGCCTTCTGGTTCGGCTGGTTCGCCTTCCACCCCGACACCGAGCTCTACCGGGGGGCCCCTTGAGCGCAGCGACCACAAGAGAGTAAGGCCTGTTCCCAGGGCCTGCGGGACAGGCAGCCGGCGCCTACTGTCCCTCGGGCGGGAACGGGTCCCGCTCACTGACCAACGCCTGTGCCTCCCGGATGGACAGCCCCCGGCTGGTCTTGTCCCCCCAGAGGCCCTTGACGTAGGTGAGCACCTGGACTATCTCCTCGGGGCTGAGCCTGTCGCCAAAAGCGGGCATGGCGCTCTTGAAACTCGGGTTCAGAGGGTTTTCCAGCATCTGACCGCCCTGGCTGACGATCCGGTACAGGAGGCCGTCGGCGTGGTGCCAGGTATGCCCATCGCCGTTGAGGGGCGGCGCCGGAAGGGTGCCGTCGGCCTTTGCGATATGCCAGTCCGGCTGTCCCTCGCCGCCTGCCCCGTGGCACACGGAGCAATTGGCGACGAACAGCTCCCGACCCGTCGGCTGGGCCTGGGCATCGGGAACATCGCCCGGCGTCGAGGCGTCGTCACCGGAAGACGAGCAGGCAGCCAACAGGACCAGCATCACCAGGGCGGACCCCGCAGCCTTCACGCTGATGGAGCGAACCCGTCGGACCATGGCAAGACCCCCTCCTTCTACGCCGGCGCCTCTTCAAAGGCGCCTCGGCTTCGCGTCCATTGTAAACCGTGGACGTTCACAGTAGAAACATCCGGCGTCCTACCCGGCCCGGCCAAAGTCCGGCGGCACCTGGCCGGGGCAGGGTCGCCCTTCCGCAGCCGACTTCACCGGAGGCCAGGGCGCCGAGAGTCTGCCTTCGGGCGGTCACGACGGCCGCGGCTTGCCGCGCTGCAGCGACAGGGTGGCCGCCAGGGCGACGGCAGCAAGCGCCGCCATTAGCACGAATGCTCCGTCGTAGCTCTCCCATCGGTCGAAGATTACCGCTCCCACGAAGGCGCCCAAGCCGCCCGTTATCTGGTGTACCGCGTTGATCAGCCCGCTGACGGCGCCCAGCCTGGACGGGCCGAAGAGGTTTCCGGCAAAGACCACCGTGAGCGGAGCCGTTATCAGAAGGGTGAAACCATAGAGGAAGGCGAATGCCGCGATGGCCGGCGTCTCCTGAACGAACAGGACGAAAGCAAATACGGGCAGCCGCATCACGAAGCACAACACAACCGGCCTCGTGGCCCCGAAGGCGTCGGAGAGAAAGCCGGAGACCAGGACGCCCAGCAGCCCCAGCACGCCCATCAGCGCCAGCACGTTTCCGGCAAGCAGGCTGCCCATGCCCTGGTCTATGGCGAAGGCCACCACGTGGGTCGTCACGAAGAAGTCCTGGAAGCCGCATATCCCATATATCAATATGAGCAGCCAGAACTCCCTGGACGCGAGGATGCCGCGGAGAGGCGCGGGCACGGCGGACGGCGCCGAGGCGGACAGGGCCGCGTCTTCTCTTCCTTCTCTCTCGACGTCTGAGGATGGGCCGCAACACGACTCCGGTGGACGGGACCTGACCGCGGCCAGCACCAGAGGCACCACAACCACCAGGTTGGCGGCTCCCAGCACGGCATACGACGTCCTCCAACCCAGGGCGCCCAGCAGGGAGGCCAGCGCCATGACGATCACCAGCTGGCCGATGGCGTGGCCGGATACGGCGACGCTGTTGGCGAACCCTCGCTGCCGGACGAACCATCTGGATATCATCACGCTGACGGTCGGGATGGCGGTGGCGGCGTGGCCGACGGCGTAGACAAGTCCGTATGCGACGAAGAGCTGCCAATGGGACTGTATCTGGCCCGTCAGACCTATCCCCACGGCGCCGACCAGCCCGCCGGCGGCGAGCACCGAGCGCATGCTGTACCGGTCCACCAGACGCCCGGCCAGGGGCATCGCCAGGGCCGAGACCAGCATGAAGGCCGCGAGGGCCAGCGAGAGCTCGGACCGGCTCCATCCCAGGTCATCGGTCATGGGCTTGAGCATCAGCCCGAAGGCGTTCCGCGTGCCGCTATTGAAGAACAGCACGGCGAATCCCGTGGCCAGGACTATCGAGCCGTAGTCCAGCCTATGGCCCATCAGCATACAGGCACGTCCCTCGCCCGCAGACCGTCTAGCCCATGCGCCGGTACTGTTGCTGCGCCAGGGTCTGGTAGGTCACCGGCGACAGGGCGGTCAACCCCGCGTCCACGGGCAGCGTGACGCCGTTGACCCAGCGGGCCTCGTCACTGGCCAGGTACAGGGCGGCGTAGCCGATGTCCCAGGCGTTCCCTTCGGTGCGCAGCGGTGCGGCGTCCCGCCGCGTTCGCCGCAGCTCGTCGTCCATGCGCGGGGCCACCATGGGCGAATAGACCAGGCCGGGGGCGATGCAGTTCACCCGTATGCCGTCGGGACCGTGGTCGGCGGCCATGGACATGGTCAGCCCGATAACCGCAGCCTTGGAGGCGGTGTAGGGCGTGCTGCCGTGGGCCCTCAACCCCGCGATGGACGAGATGTTGATGATGCACCCGCCATCCCCGCTCTCCATCATCTTTGGGATGGCGTACTTGCTGCAAAGGACGACGCTCTTGACGTTCACCGCCATGACGTAGTCCCAGTCCTCCTCGCTGACCTCGACCACGGTGCCCCTTCTGGAGATGCCCACGTTGTTGTCCAGGATGTCCAGCCGTCCGTACCGCTCCAGGCACGCGTCCACCATCGCCCGGCACTCCTCGGCGTCGATGACGTTGGCCTGGAACACCGAGGCTTCCCCGCCCTCTTCCTCGATCATCGCCAGGGTCTCCCCGGCCCGCTGGGCCTTGGCGTCCACCAGGAGCACCCGGGCGCCCTCCCGGGCGAACAGCACGGCGGCTGCCTTGCCGTTGCCTACGCCCGGCCCGCTGGAGCCGGCCCCGGTTACGATCGCCACCCTGCCTTCCAGCCTGCCCTTGCCCTCAACCATCGCCGACCTCCGTCAGTGAACGTCCACATTTGCCGTCACCATCCGGCAATCGGCCGGGGTTGTCAAGACGGTCCTACCACCGCAGCCATCGTCGGGCGCCGCGCTTCGTTGACAGTCGACCGGATCACCTAACGTTGCATGGTCTACGCCACACGGCACATCCCCCCGCCACAGGCTTTCGGGGGCGCCATAAACAGCTTACCCCTCTTTGTTCACAGAACCTGACGACATGTGTGAGGTGGACCCGGAAAGCTGGACAGGTAGCCAAGTGAAAGTCCCGCTCATAAACTGCAGGACCGCGGCGTGAGGATCAGCATGGACGGGGGCGGTACTCCGAAGCCCGCGAAGGTAATACCCGTAGAGGAGGCCCTGGCCCCGATCCGAGAGGTGGAGCACAGCAGGACGAGGCTGTGGCTAGGATGGACGAGCTCTTGGAGGAGATGAGGTATAGCCGGTAACACGCCCCTTTAATGGTCATAAAATGCTACAATAGTGGTCACATCAGCATCAGGGAGCGTGATATGTCCAGCGGCGGCGGAGAGGCTGCGTCCAGGACCATCAAGGCGTCGGAGTTCAAGGCCAGGTGTCTCAAGCTCATGGACGAGGTGGCAGAGACCGGCGAGGAGATCGTCATTACCAAGTACGGGCGGCCAGTCTCGAGGCTGGCGCCCTACAGGGAGAAGCCCAAGGCCTGGTTCGGGGCGGACCGGGGCAAGATCGAGATTCTTGGTGACATCGTGTCCCCCATGCCTGCGGAGTGGTTCGAAGATTCCACCGGTAGCGACGAGGCCCTGTTTTGATACTCCTGGACACGCACGTGATCATCTGGCTGCGGACCGGGGACGGGCGACTGGGGCCGCGGGCCCTCCATGAGATGGAAACGGCATTGCGAGAGGGCAACGGCGCGGTTTCCGCCATATCATTCTGGGAAATCGGAATGCGGGTCCAGAAAGGCAGGCTGGACCTGTGCAGGCCCTTGGATACCTGGCGGGAAGAGCTGGTCCAAGCCGGTCTCGTGGAGATACCGGTGGGCGGCCGCATCGCGGCCCGGGCCGGCCTTCTCGTGGAATTGCATGGCGATCCAGCCGACCGGATCATCGTCGCCACTGCTCTGGAGGGGCACGACCTCGTGACGTCGGACAGCCGGATACTCGGCTGGTCCGGCGCTCTGAGCAGGCTGGACGCGAGAGAGTGATGGCGGAGGCTTCCGCAAAAGCCAGTTTTCCGGAGCCACCTCAATCTACGGGGAATCCGTGGAGGCGCTGTAGGGCGTGGCTTCCCTACAAAGGGAATATCTTCTTGTAGACCCCGGCCGAGCCCTCGTCGTGGACCATCCTGGGGTACTGGTCAGGCAGGGCGCCTCCGGAGTTTCTTCTGGCAGCGAACCACTCATCCGTTTGCGGGACCCTTTCATGCTCGAACTCGTACACTACCGAGTACTTGGGACCGGGTCCCTCATGCAGGCAGTACCTCCTGAACCTTATGCACCCCGGCACCTGTTCGTAGTTGGGCGCATAGATGGTATTGTAGAAGTTATTCCACTCGTCCTCCTGGTCCTCCGGGATACTCTGACGGCCCATCTGCAGCACCGGCGCCATGTCGCTCCGGGCCACCTCCCGGGACACTTCCCGCGGAAAGATCTGCCGGTAGTTGTTGTTGATGAACCGGGTGGCCCTGCCCCGTATGTCGATCCTCTTGGACCACTCCGTGGGGTGGTCCCGGTGCACCTGGAACTCCGGGGTGGAGAGTACGTCTGGGTTCGCCAGCTCGTAACAGGCCAGGTACTTGGGGCTGCCGACCAGCGCTGTATAGCGGGCAGCGTTGAGCACTCCCGGGATAGCCAGCAGCTCATCCAGGTGCTCCTCGTTGTACCAGCGGTCGAGCTCGTCCTCCATGTCCGCTGGCACGTCGCACCACACCATGTAGAGTCCAGTCCCTTTCTTGTCAGCCATGATAAGCCCTCCTTGTCCGGCGCTACCCTGATTTCGTCGCTTGCACCAGATAATGCCGCATCTGATGCGATTATACGAACTTAAGTCCCTCAGAGCCACTCATACTCGGATGTTCGCAGCCGACTTACGGTGTTCTGTCTGGCTTACCGTCATCATTCTGGGAGAAGCGGTGGCATCTGGATCCCTCTGATGGTTGACTCCGCCCTGATGCTGTCCAGGTAGCCAGCTCCACCTCACACATATCTCTTCGGGAGATGGGCTCACCTTCAGGGAAGGGAAGCGTAGGCTATCTTGCAGGGAGGGGTCGTGCTATACTTACATTCCACAAGTCCAATCCATATGGCGCAGACCATTTAGTGGAGGAAATTGGGAAATGGCGCTACGAATCAACGACACAGCCCCGGACTTTACGGCCAGCACGACGCAGGGAGAGGTGAACTTCCACGACTGGATTGGGGACGGTTGGGCGATGCTATTCTCGCACCCCAAGAACTTCACACCCGTATGCGCGACGGAGTTGGCGTACGTCGCCAAGGTCAGCGACGAGTTCGCCAAGCTCAACTGCAAGGTCATCGGTCTGAGCGTTGACAAGGTTGAGGACCACGAGCGCTGGGCAAGCGACATCGAAGACCTTGCCGGCACGTCGCTAGACTACCCGCTAATCGCCGACGACGCGTTGGCGATAGCCAAGCTGTACGATATGCTGCCTGCGGACGCGGGCGACTCCGCTGAAGGCAGGACAGCAGTTGACAATCAGACCGTACGCTCTGTCTTCCTCGTCGGCCCGGACAAGAAGATCAAGATGACGCTGACCTACCCGATGAGCTCAGGGCGGAACTTCGACGAGCTGCTGCGAGTACTGAGATCGTGCCAGCTGACGGCGAGCTCAAAAGTGGCGACGCCGGCCAACTGGCAGGAGGGCGAGGACGTCATCATCGTGCCCGCCGTGGACAATGAGGCGGCCAAGGAGCTGTTCCCGGACGGCTGGGAGACGGTGAAGCCATACCTGCGCAAAGTGAAGTCGCCGGAGTAAGACCTCGGCTCTACACTATGACCCGAGTTTACTTCGTCCTTGTCAAGGAGCCCGGCAAAGTAGTCCACCGCCGCTGACATCGTTTCCTCTTTGCCCATCACCTCATTGCGGTCGGCGTCATGCAGACTGCCTAGGTTCATCTCCATGACGGTGCGAACCGGAGTGAATTCAGGCCGGGTGACGAACGGGAATGGCAGATTTGCTGGGCCTTCCTGTCTCACGCCCCGCCTGAGAAGCGCAAGACGTTCCAGGACCTTTATCAAGGGTTTCACGGAGGCTCGACACCCGATTGGTTTCAGGATCTGTCAACGCCGTGTGCTGATGCACATGAGCGACCTGGCGGACCTGCGGGGCATCATCGAGTGGATCGGGAGCAGGGTCGACCTCACCGACCGCGAACGGGACGCCATAGCGCCGACCTCCAATGGTGCTCCGCTACCTGCCGGCATTGCCGATGACGAAGCATTCCCTGTGGGCGCCGTTCCTACGACGGAGCCCGCTCGCTAGGGTTCGAACCTCGTAGGGACTCGTAGGCGGTAGTGACTCTCAGCGGACCTCAAGCTCAACCCCCCACGTCAAAAGGACTAAGGTTCCGTTCGCTCTAGCGACTAGAAGGTTAGACGCGGTGCTGAGCCAGCGGTGATCTAAGACTAAGGAGGGGAGCAATGACTCTAATGCGGGTGCTTGGCAGTCTGGTCCTGGGGCTGGTGGTGATTTCCGGACTCTTCTATCTCCTTGTGGTAGTCAATGTTACCCAGCACCTTGAAGACCCGGAGCGCTACCGTGCGGCCTTCACCGAGACGGACGCCTACAACCGCATTTATGACGAGGTGCTGGTAGACGCGGCGGTCCAGGATGAGACCCTGGACCTGCTCGGAGGGGTGGGCCTGGAGGCGCAAGAGGCCATCGAGGCGCTCAGGGACGTGATGCCTCCTGCCTACCTCCAAGAGCAGACGGAAGCAAACATAGATAGGTTTACAGGATTCCTGTCCCACGACCTGGAGAGACTGGAACTCTACCTGGAACTGAGAGAGCCCTTGGACCGTGTCGAGGCGGTGGTCCTCGACAAGACAGAGCAGGTCATCACTGAACTCGAAATCGAAGAGCCTCCCTCTGCAGCTATAGAGTGCACGGCAGAGAGCTTGCAGAGTCTGGCCGCCGACTTGGCAGACGAGTTTGCCGGCCTGTCTGCCGGCCAGCTGCCGGAATCCGTGCCCTCGCTGGAGACCCTGGACGAGGACTGCCGCAGGCAGCAGTTCGACAAATGGATTGCCGAGGTGGCAAGTAGTCCTCAGTTAGACTCCGAGACCGCGAGAATAATCGAAGATGAAAAGGATGACCTGCGGGACTCTTTCATAGAAGGGGACACAAGGGCGTTTCTGGAGAAGGCGGCGGCCCCTCTGGTCAGTCCGGTGATAGACGACTCCCTAGAGGAGATACGCCAGGACTTGCAGATGAACGACCGGTTGGATCTGTTGGAGAAGCTGGCCGAGAGTTCCGACGACGTTACCCGTGAAGACATAGATGAACAGGCCGATCTCCTTCGCGATGCGGTGAGCGCCATCAGCGGAACGGGAGGGATGGTCGCCCTTCTGATGGTAATCGCGGGCAGCTTGCTGCTGGCGGCAGTGCACATCCCGAATCCCAAGAACATGCTCCGGTGGCCGGGGCTGTCCCTGTTGCTGGGAGGCGGTGTAGGCCTCTTAGTCGGTTTCGTGCTGAACTCGGCAGTGCCCGGCTGGATAAGGGACGCGGTGTACGCCTCTTCGTCGGACGCTCCCACGGCGCTCGTCAGCCTGGTAGGCGATCTTATGGAATCGTTCGCTCGGCAGCTCACCGGCGGGTTCATCCCAGGGGCTACGACCGTTCTCGTGCTCGGGGCAGTGCTGTTTGGAGCCTCCTTCTTCGCCTGCCAGCTCTGGTCCACTGTGCGAAGTGCGCTGTCCGGCCCCAAAGGTTGAATCAGGCACTGCCTTCTACCTGAACCGTACGCCGTGAACTTCATCGACGCCGAGCCGCCGTGCGATCTCCGCCCACGTCAGGCCGGACTCCCGCTGGAACCGCTCCAACCGATCGGGCAAGTCGTCGGGGACGACGTAGACTCTTCTGCTGTGGTCCGTTCGCTGTCTCGGCATTGAGCCGACCTTTATGACTGTTCATCGGCACTATCGACGGGGGGAGTCCCTGCCGACTCGACCCATCCGGCCCCGGCCCGTTTCGAGAGGCGGCTCGTTCGGGCGTGCTACCCGTCTCTGCAGATCACCATGTGGGAGGCGTCGGAGTTGGTATGCACCGCGTATGACGTGCCCGCGTGGTCGAAGACCAGCCTGTAGCCTGGAGTGAGCACCTGGGCGTATGACTCCCCCGGTTTCGGGCATCCCAGGCTGGCGTCGGACCACCACACCGCATAGGAGCTTTCGAGCCCCAGGTCCCCCTCGGCCACTTCCAGCTCGTCTGCCAGGAGCTTCCGGGCCGCAGCTTCTATTCTCCCGGGGATAGTGTTGTTCGTCACCGCCTTATCGGTGAGGCCGGCCGGCGGCGTTGCCGTCGGCGTCCTGGATGGGATTTGTTTCCGGCGCGGCGTAGGTCACCGTCACGGTGTCGCCGTGGACTGCCCCCTGGCCAAGAATCAGCGTGACGGTCTCGCCGGTGATGAACACGCCCCTGGGTTTCTGGTCCGCGCCGACGCCCTTGACCGTGAAGACGCTTGTCGCCGGGGGCGCGGCTTTCAGCGCCTCGTTGTAGGCCAGCGTGAGCCTGGCTCCGTTGACCGCCGCGCCGGAAAGCGCCGGCCGCACGCCGTCCACCGTGTGACCGGACTGCGCCGCCAGCGCCGCGTGCGTCAAAGCGGCGTCGAAGTCGTCGAGGTCCTTGATCGCGCCGCCGTTCAACTTCAGCGCGTTCGCGGCAACGGCGACGCCGTCCGCGTCGACGTCGCCTGAGACCACTTGGTAGCTGAACTCCACCTCCGCCGTGCCGCTGCCCGAGGCGTACATCGCGTGTCTCGTGTCCATGCCCAGGATGAAGGGAAGCCGCGGACCGTCCACCGGCGTGCCGGCCGTCGTCACGGTCACGTGCTCGTCGAAGGTCCGGTGAAGGAGATCGTGTCGCCGATGGCGTAGGTGTTGTCCGCGCCCGCCGCCGCCGACACCGCCAGCGCCGTAACGGAGTACCATTCGCCAAGGGGCGCATCGCTCAGCCAGTTCTCGTTGTCTATCCAGTTGGGTCCGTCTGTGGCGTTGTAGAGGACACCCAAGGCTTCTCTGTCCGTTTCGACGGAGGTCTTGCCGGGCGGGGCGATGGTTGGCCTGGGAGTGGTTGCGGTCCCAGCTCCATCAGCGCTGGGCGATGCGGATGGCGCGTCGGCGTCGCAGGCCAAGACAGCCGCGGCAAGCACCGTCATCAGGAGCGTCGAAGGCTATCCTGTGAACCTCCTTCTGCAAGCCAGGGGAACAGTGGGTATGAACCAACCTTGTGATCAATCTATCCTTCCCAGCGCGAGTCCGCGTCCAGTTCCTTGGAACGGGAGTGGATGCCGCCTTGCGTTACGCTTCACCTCGGTTGAGATACTGAGTCCTACGTCCCGAGCGGGCGTCGTCGTCATTCGCAGGAGGGCAGATCTAGCTCGTCGAAGCCTGTGATGAGTACGCCTTGTACAGCAGGTATGCACCCGCTCAGCCGGTTGGATGTGATGGCCAGCTCTTCAAGGTTGGAGAGGTTTCCCTGCTCCGCAGGTATCTCACCACTCAGCTGGTTTTGGTGGAGAAGTAGCCGTCGAAGGTTGGACAGGTTTCCTAGCTCCGACGGTATCTCCCCACTCAACTCGTTCCAGTCGAGGTACAGCAGTTCAAGTCTGGGGAGATTTCCTAGCGTCGGTGGTATCTTCCCGCTCAACTCGTTGAAGCTGAGCCGCAGGTCGTTAAGATTGGAGAGGTTCCCCAACTCCGGCGGTATCTCCCCGCTCAGCTGGTTGCCGCTTAGGAACAGCTCTTGAAGGTTGGACAGGTTCCCCAACTCCGGTGGTATCTCTCCGCTCAGCAGGTTACTGTGGAGCCACAACTGTTGATTCCAGCCGCCGCTCGATTCCGCAGAAGCTCGTGAGCCTCAGCAGAAGGGCAGGTCCCCCACTTTTGAAGACACCAATTGGGCTTGCAGCGAGTTGGGGATGCAGCCGCTCAGATTATTGTTGTCGAGGTACAGTCGGAACAATCCGAGTTGGCCCAACTCCGGGGGGGTCTCTCCGCTCAGCTGGTTGTAAGAGAGGTCCAGATTAACCAGGTTGGAGAGTTGGCCTAACTCCGGGGGGATCTCTCCGCTCAGGCTATTGTTAGAGAGGTTGAGAGTCGTCAGGAGGGATAGCAGGCCCAGTTCCGGGGGGACCTCTCCACTCAGCTGGTTGTAAGAGAGATCCAAACTGAACAAGCTGGAGAGTTGGCTCAGCCCCGGGGGAATCTCTCCGGTCAGCTGGTTGCTTGCGAGGCTCAAGTCCCACAGGGTGGTGAGTTGGCCCAACTCCGAGAGGATCTCTCCACTCAGTTTATTGTTAGAGAGGCTCAGTCCCACCAGGCCGGTGAGTTGGCCCAACTCCGGGGGGACCTCTCCGCTCAGCTGGTTGTCAGAGAGGTCCAGATTATCCAGGTTGGAGAGTTGGCCCAACTCCGAGGGAATCACACCGGTCAATTCGTTGTAGGAGAGGCCCAGATTCCGCAGGTTAGAGAGTTGGCCCAACTCTGGCGGAATCGCTCCAGTTAGATTGTTGTGATCCAGAAACAGGTATATGAGGTTGGAGAGTTGCCCCAGATCCGGGGGAATTTCTCCGCTTAGATTGTTGTCATCGAGTCCCAAGGCTTCCAAGGCGGTGAGTTTGTCCAACTTTGGGGGAATCTCACCGTTCAACTCGTTGTTAGAGATGTCCAGAGTCTGCAGGTTGGAGAGCTGGGCCAGCTCCGTGGGGATCTCTCCGCTCAGTTTATTGCTGGAGACGTCCAGGGCCACCAAGCCGGTGAGTTGCCCCAGATCCGGGGAAATTTCTCCGCTTAGATTGTTGTTATCGAGTACCAAGGCTTCCAGGGCGGTGAGTTGGCCCAACTCCGAGGGTATCTCTCCACTCAGTTTATTGCTGGAGACGTCCAGTGCCACTAGGGCGGTCAGTTGGCCCAGCTCCGTGGGGATCTCTCCGGTCAAGTCGTTGCTATCCAGGTTTAGCTCGGCTACCTGGCTGGAGGCGTCAGTAACGACGCCGTACCATTCGCCAAGAGGCCCGTCGCCAAGCCAGTTGTCGTCGTGTGTCCAGTTGGGCCCGTCCGTGGCGTTGTAGAGGGCCAACAGCACTTCCCTGTCCGTATCGGCAGAACTCTGGTCGGGCGCGGCCCGAGACTCCGGTGTTTCCATAGCCGTAGGCTCGGGAGTTACCGTCGTTGTCGCCGAATCCGCCGTTGGTGTGGCCGTAGCTTGCTCACCCGTGGGCGATGCCGACGGGGCATCCGAGCCGCAGGCTATGACGGCCGCGGCAAGTGCCAGCGCTACGGCAAGCATGACTATCCTGTTGGTCATTTCACACTCCTTGTCGCTATGCGCAGCCCGCCTCGGAGAGCGCCTCCAGCAGATCCTCGGGCAGCGCATCTATGATGCTTTCTGCCTCCTCCAAGGGCTCAAGCATTGACGCTGATGTGACAAACGTGGCGTAAACATCCAGGTCGATCACCTCATCCCGAGGCTGGTCTTCCAGCCAGTCAAGCTGGGCATCCAGCAACCCAACAGCAATGCTGTGGAAGTCACGCAGGACATCGGGAGGAGTGGTGTCCTGGAACCCCCGAAGGCGGTCCCTCACCGCTTCTGTGAATTCCGTGTACGTGACGCTTCCGTCCTCTACGTCCTCTATATCCACGACACCCTCTCCACACAGACGCACATAGTCCTCCAGCTCGGCCCGGTCTATCCCTGCTACCTCACCCTCCGTTACTGAGGACTCATCACTGGTCGTATTCGTGGCGGGCGTACTCATGCCGGAGTCGTCGTGGCAGACCACGGCGTTCGTGCCGTCGATGTTGGTATGCACCGCGTATGACGTACCCGCGAGGTCGAAAATCAGCTTGTAGCCTGGAGTGATGACCTGCGCGTAGGCCATACCCTCCTGCGGACATCCCAGGCTGGTGTCGGACCACCCCATCTCCTCGGAGCTATCGAGTCTGAAATCCCCCTCGTCTACTCCCAACTCGTCCGCCAGAACCTTCCGCGCCGCAGTCTCTATCCCAGTTGGAGCAGTCTCGTTGGCAGTCGGCGCCGGTGTGTTGACTTGGGGAGCAGGCGTGTCCGACCTGGCAGCGGGCGGCGACGTTGCCGTCGCCGCAGCCGCCTTCTCCTCATCATTGCCGCCGCAGGCTGCGAGCGACGCCGTCAGCAGCGCCGCCAAGAGAATGAGCTCAGGGATGCGACGCAGCAAGGCCGGCAGAGTGAGGCCCCAAGACCCCGGATCCGGAAGGGTTCCGGTAGTGCGAAACATACTGGCTCCTCCTGGGATCAATACTTACACAGGGTCGCCAACTCCCGGGTCAGCCAGTGGATGGCGACTGCTCCTACTAGAGCGGTGGCAAGGAAATGGGCCTCGAGGCGGCGTGTGGGTTGGGAGAGCGCGTATGACCGGGGGCGGCTCACGCCGTCAGCCCCCGCATCGGGCTGTGAGTGCTACGCGGGCGTGAAAATCAGGGATGAGTAGGACAAATGCGCCATAATTGGGACGATGAATGTGGGCTACTGCGGCGGCGGCCGGCGGCCGTGTTAACGCCGTTGCCTGTTCAGTTTTGCCCCGTACGAAAGCCAAGCAGAAGTTTCCCATTTCGCGGGTACCATCCCTTGCGATTTTACCATCGCATGCATAACAGAAGTGTGACGATTAGCAGAAATATCTATGACATCTTGTAACAGCTTGCAGAATTCGGCATGATTGCCCCTGTAGACGCCCAAGTCGCTTTCCATCATCGTCTGCGGTCTGAACAGGGAGGAACGCCAGGGGGTTGGGACAACCCCGACTCCTCCTTGAGCGGCTGAAGCGGCTCAGGGGAGTCGTCGGGGAAGTCATAGGTGATTCTGCTGTGATTGACACGCTGCCTTGGCATCGGGCCGAACCCTCATGGCATCCTCAGCCCGAGGGTGTCGTGGCCTGCCGCAGCGCGGAGTACTTGCCCTCTCCGTTGTCGTTGAGCGCCCGGACGCGGAAGTACAGGGTCGTCTCGGGGCTCAGGCCGTCGATGGTCCATTCGGTCACGCCGCCCGGAATCGTCACGACGTCCAGGATGTTGTCCCAGTCGTGCAGATGCTCCCCGTCTTCGTACACGTACAGCCAGTATTCACTGATCTCAGAGCCGTAAGCGTTGGGCCTGGTCCAGGTCACCGTGATCTGATTGGCGTCCACGGCCCGCGCCGTCAGGCCCGGCGCGGACGGCGTCCCGGCATACGTCCTGGCATACTGGATGTGGGCCGCCCGCCACTCGCTCCAGCGGTTGCCGCCGTTGGTCGCCCGCAGCAGGTAGTGGTAGAAGTAGCCCGGAGTGACGGAGTGGGTGTAGGTCCGCGCCGACGCCCCCAGGGAGATCGCGCTGTATCCCGGCGGGTCGGCCAGTGGGTTGTCCTCGTCCGGAGCCACGTAGCACGGGTTATCCGCGCCGTCCAGCACCCGGCACCACAGCAGCCGGTACCCGGTTATGTCCGCGCCGCCGTCGGAGTGCGGCGGTTCCCATACGATGGCGATATGGTTCGACCCGTCGGCCTCCAGCCAGTTGATCCAGGGCTCGCCCGGCGGGTTGGGCGGCCTCGTCGCCGACTGCCGGCCGGACCACGGCCCCTCGCCGTCAGCGGTGACCGCCCGGACCCGGTAGTGCAGCTTGGCCCCGGGCCAGAGGTCGGTATCCGCATAGAAGCACTTTCCGGCACAGCTTGCATCGGAGCTCAACATGCGCCAGTCGCTGCCGTCCTCCGACCGCTCCAGCTCGTACCAGGTTGTCGTTTCGGAGGTGGACTCGTTCCACGTCAACGTGACCTGGTCCAGGTCCTTGTCGTACCGCGCGCTGAAACCGCTCACGGCCTTCGGCGCGTTGTCCGAGGCCGTCGTCGCCGACAATGCATACGACCAGGCGCTCCAGCGGCCGCCGCCGTTGCTGGCCCTCACCTGGTAGTGCCAGGTCTCCTCAGGTTTCAGCCCGGTATGACGCCAGGACCGGGTGGAACCGGAAAGGGTGGCCGGGCCGCGCCAGATCTCGGAGCTCGGGTCCTTGGCGTACTGCACCTGGTACTGGGTGACGCTCAGGTCGCCCAGATAGTCCGGCTCACGCCAGGTCACCACGATGGCGTTGGGGCCGTCGGCGTCCACGCCGGTAAGCGACGGCGCGTCCGGCGGGGTGAGCTGCGTGATGGCCGAGACCGTCCGCGACCACGCGCCGCCGCCCACGCTGTTCACCGCCCGGACCCGGTAGTAACGCCGCGTGTTGGCCGGCAGACTGTCGTCGGTGTAGCTGGTCGGGTCGGCCCCAACCTCGGCCAGCCTCTGCCAGCTGTCGGCCGAGCCGTCGGCCGAATACTCCAGCCGGTAGCGTTGGATGGACCGCCCGTTGTCATGCGGCTCTGTCCACGTCAGCTCTATCTGGTAATCGGAGAGGGTCCTGGCCGTCAGGGTGGGCGCGTCGGGGACGCCGGGCACCGTCTGCCCCATCACCGCGACCGACCAGGAGCCCAGGCCGCCACGGTTGCGCGCCGCCACCCGGTACCAGCGCACGTCCCCGGTGCGCAGGCCCCGGTGCTTGAAGGTCTGCTCCGCCGTGCTGCCCGCGTTGTTCCAGGGACCGGCCTCCTCCGTGGCCCACTGCACCGTGTAGCCAGTGACCGCCGAGCCGCCCGCATCCTGCGGCGCTTGCCAGGTCAGGTCAATGGCGTTGATGCCGTCGGCCTGGGCGCGGAGGTTCACCGGCGGACCTGCGAGGCCAGCCTGCTCCGTGCCGGTGCTGCGGGACCAGGGGCCTGTCGCCCCCACCATGTTCACCGCACGCACCCGGTAGTCGCGCCGGCCGCTGGGGGCGGTATCCGCGTACTGGGTCCCGATAACCGCGTTGTGCAGCGTGGTCCAGACGCCGCCGCCCAGCCACTGCACCTCGTAATGCGAGACGGGAAGGCCGTACAGCAGCCCCACGCGCTCCCACATCACCGTGGTGCTGCCCGTCTGCGTCCTCGGGTTGGCCGGAATGCCCTCCCCGACGCCGCCGGTGCCACGGACCGCCGTGATGGTGGCCGTGTCGTTGCCCGCGATATAGTCGTAGTAGGGAGTGGTGTGCCAAGTGTTGCCGGTCGTATCTGTGCAGGCCGTTTCATCGGCGGCGGCCACGTCCTGGGCGCTGCTGTCAATGCAGACCTGGTAGTCTTGCGAGTTGGCAATGGTTACTTTGGCGGTGTCTCCGTCGGACACGCCCAGGACCAGCGTTGCTCCCTCGGGTCTGCCCGATGCCCGGCGAACATCCTTGTCCTCCAGCTCGCCGATGGTCCATATCCCGGTATCGGCATCTTAGCTGCCCTGGCTGATGTGGAATATCTCCGCCTTCTTGGGCAGTCCGGTCACCCGCGCGGCGGGGGCCGTGTCCGGCCCGTTGTTCAGGGCGACTACCGTCAGCGCGCTCTTGTCGGCGGGGGCGTGGACGCTGCGCTCCCCGCCGTCTGCCACCTCCAGTTCCGCTATCGGGCCGACGTGGAAGGTGTATCTTCCTGAAGCTAAGTAATCCACGTCGTCCGAGGTGTCGCCGGTCGTGCCGTTGTTGTTTCTGGTTTCCTGGGTGAAGTCAACGATGTAGGTGCCGAGAGTGTCGAACTTGACGTCGATCTCGAAGTTTACCTTAAGGGTGTTGGCGAAAGTGGCTAAGCCGCCGCCTACGGGGTGCTGGGTCTTGTCGTTTGTGTTAACTATATTAAAGGAGCGAGGCTCATTGAAGATATGGATGTGCCCGTTGCTGGGCCGCTCGACCGAGGCAATTTCCCACCTTGCTTCAGTCCAGTTGGCAGACGACTGGGAACTGTTATTCAAAGTTGGCTCTAATCCCTGAGTGTGACGTGTCCACCATGCCAGGTTGTTACTGGAGTCAACGGCTCGCCCGCCGGGGTCTTTGACCTTGACAACGACGCTCTCAGGACGCAACCTGACACCGAAGTCCACTAGCTCAGTGCCTTGATCTAAGCGCCCTATACCGCTGGACCGGATAGTTTGTTGCTGGTTATCTAGTAACGCACTTACTACCATTTCCATGCCGTTATCCGCCGTGCTGTCGCTGTCGTCGTCGCGGCAGGGGTATGCTATCGGGGTGACTCCGACGCAGGGGTAGAGAGTGAACAGGTCCAGTCCCCCTTCCTCAAACAACACCGGCGGGTCGTCGCCTAGGCATTCCGTGAGGCTTCCCAAGGCGTAACCCGGGCTGGGCGGGGGCTTACTGTCCTCCACCCAGACGGTGATGCATCTCTCTTCCAGCGGGATTTCTTCCAGGGTGTTCAATGTCAGTTGGGTCTCTATTTTAATGTCCTGGGACGGAGGAGTAGCAGTAGTACCGTCAGTGTCCGTGTCCTGCGGGGACCAGGTCGCCGATTGGCCGCCTGATTTCTCAGTAGCAGGCGGATTCCAGGTTTCTTTGAATTTCAGTCCCTTGGACAATTTCACTTTCACTCTTGCATCTGCGATGAGATTGATGTGATCAGTATCATCAGCAATAGAATTAAAGTTATTGGCGGTCAAGCCGAAATCCACACCGCCTCCTGCATCCGGCCGCAGGTCGCTCACTTTCAGCAGGAGCATCAGTTCGCTGCCCTTCATGTGAAGAGTACTGCCCGTGGCGCTACTGGCAAACGAATATACCTTTATGTCATTATTGGCCAACAGGAAACCCGGTTCATGCTCATTGGAGGAAGCTGTGGCGCTTATGACCCCGACCCGGTCCCAGGTGGTGTGGCCAGAGTGGAGCACTGTACCGAATTCTAATGCGGTCGAGGTCGCGCCCGGTAGTACAGTCCCAATCTCCCATGTAAACCTTTGGTTGGTAGTGTTCTCAGTCCTCTTGTCTGTTATCGGGGTACCTGCCAAATCATCATCCGGTGCTTCCAAGTCCTCAACCAGAAATGATACGGACACTCCGGTGGCTGTCGCGGTCCCAATATTTTGAACTCTATATGCAACTTCATCCTCTTTATTGGTAGGCGCTTGTTCATAAAGCATTACCAAATCGACGTACTCGTACTCCGGTCCCTCCTGGGCCTGCGCGGCAGGGTTGTCCAGGAGTGCGCTGGTCAGCGCGGCAAGGACCACAACAATCGCAGTCAACCACATCCGGTATTTCCATCGAGCAATCATATCGTCTGTCTCCTTTGTACGGGTATACGGAGGGCGGCGAGGGGCGCCCCCGGGTGGTTACATCCCGGGGAGGCTGCCGGCATAGCACGCCGGCCAACGCTGCTCCCTCTCTCTTCTTGCCCCGGGCGTTTGGGTTTCTGAGCTGCCCGGCAACGTTTTACGGTCCAAGCGTTGTTCCAAAACTCCGGCGTATTCCCGGGGCGGGCCGCCTCGGGGGCCGGCGTGGGGAAGGGGCGCATGAAACGCCGCTTCAACTTCGAGACGAGATATCAGTAATGTCCCTGCGGCCAATGCCATTCGGGGGGCCGATGAAAGCCAGCCCTTGGTGAGGGCTGCGCGGGCGTGAGAATCGGGGGTATGAAACGCCGCTTTGGTATCGATACGTAGTATCATGAAGGTGGGGCAGGCAATACTTGGTCGCATTCTTGTTCCAGGCTCTATCCGGGCAGTGAGATGGCCGGAGGGCCGGCGTCGATCACAGGACTCACGGCTGTGCGCCCCGCGGACCGCGGGCTGACGGACTTCCGGTCAACAACGGGATCCCCGCGGCCAACGCCCCCTGGGCGGCCGGTGAAGCCCGGCGCTTTGTGAGGGCTAGGCGAGAGTGAGAATCGGGGGGGGGGGGGGAGAACGAATGCGCCAGTAAAGGCGCGATGGACATGGGCTATCGCGGCGGCGGATGCCGTCGCTTTCGGCTGTTCAGGGTTTCTCTGTACGAGAGCCAACCAGACGCCTCCCCATGTTGCGGGCACATTTCCAGATAGTCTACCATCGTATGCGTAACAGAGCTGTGACAATTTGCGTTAATTTCAGTCACAAACTGGTAACAGTTCGCGGAATCCGGCATAATTGCCCCTGTAGACGCCCATTCACTGTCCATCGGCAGACCATCCCCTGGCGACGTACCCCCTGCAAGGGTTCGACCGCAACGCGCAGACCAACTGGCGCAGGACCGCGCTCTACGACACGAGGGGGTGATCAGAAAAGCGGGAGATGCTGCGATGGGCGAGACGCGTCTGCCCCCTGGGGTTGTGGTGGAAGTAGCAAAGGCCCGGAAGCGCTTCGGGAGGCTGGCCGGTGGGGTCGGTGTCATGCCAGGGCACGGCGCATTGCGCCGATGGACGATAACGCAGAGAGGAAGGACCGAATGAGAGACTCAGGACCAATCTTCACAAGCAGCAGAGCCGTCGAGGGCCTTCAGCGCCTGAGGCTCATGGCGCTGCTGGGCGAGCTGGTGCGGGACAAGGGCGGGCGCGGACGGCTAGCGACAGCGCGGCAGATCCAGATACGAAAGGTCATTCCGCTCCACCTTCCCTAGACCGCTCGGAATGCACCCGCTCAACTCATTCCCGCCGAGATGCAGCAATTCCAGATTTGGCAGGGCGCCCAACTCAGGCGGTATCTCCCCGCTCAACTGATTCACTTCGAGGTTCAGGTTCACAAGATTAGACAGGCTGCCCAACTCGGGCGGTATCTCTCCACTCAACTGATTGAATCGGAGATACAGCTCTTTCAGGTTGGACAGGGCGCCCAACTCAGGCGGTATCTCACCGCTCAACTCGTTCACGTTGAGGATCAGACTTTCCAAGCTGGACAGGGCGCCCAACTCAGGCGGTATCTCACCGCTCAACTCATTCCCGCCGAGATGCAGCAATTCCAGATTTGGCAAGCCGCCCAACTCAGGCGGTATCTCACCGCTCAACTCGTTCACGTTGAGGATCAGAAATACCAAGCTGGACAAGCCACCCAGCTCCGACGGTATCTCACCACTCAGCTCATTTTCGTTGAGGAACAGCTCTTTCAGGTTGGACAGGCCGCCCAGCTCCGGCGGTATCTCACCGCTCAACTCGTTGAAGCTGAGGGAGAGCTCTTTCAGGTTGGACAGGCCGCCCAGCTCCGGCGGTATCTCACCGCTCAACCAATTGTTGTGGAGGGACAGCACTTCCAGGTTGGACAGGCCGCCCAGCTCCGGCGGTATCTCACCGCTCAACCCATTCGAGCCGAGGTGCAACTCTTCCAGGTTGGACAGATCGCCCAGCTCCGCCGGTATCTCCCCCCTCAACCCATCCCAGAAGAGGAACAACTCTATCACGCGCCCGCTGCTGTCAGTGGTTACGCCGTGCCACTCCCCAACGGGAGCGTCGCTCAGCCAGTTGTCGCTGCTATGCCAGTCGGCTCCTCCAGCGGCTTCGTAGAGGGCCTCCAGCGCAGCCCTCTCTTCGGCCAGCGTGGACGCCGGCGCAGGCGTTTGCGCCGGAGACTCCGTGGGCACGGTCGTAGGCGTTTGCGCCGGAGACTCCGTGGGCGCGGTCGTTGGCGTTTGCCCTGAGCTCGCAGCCGACGCGGGCGTCTGCCCCGGAGACGCCGTAGAGTCCGGTTCACCGGAGCAGGAGGCCAGCAGCAGCGCCGCCACGACAGCCAGCGCGGTCAGAAATGCGAATCGGGATATACTGGTCGTCATCTCTTTCATATGGCACACTCCAGTCTAATGCTGGGTCTCTCTCCGAGGGAAAGAGGGCCCCTACGGGCGCGGACGGCTAGCCGCAGGGCGGCAGCCCCAGACCCGAGATGTCACTCTGCTCCACTTCTCCGAGACCACCGGGTATGCACCCGCTCAACTGGTTCCCGTTAAGGCGCAGCTCTTTTAGATTGGGCAGGCCGCCCAACTCCGGCGGTATCTCTCCCCTCAACTGATTCACTTTGAGTTGAAGCCGTTCCAGGTTGGACAGGCTGCCCAGCTCCGACGGTATTTCCCCGCTCAACTCATTCCAACTGAGGTCCAGGTTTCTAAGATTGGGCAGGCCGCCCAGCTCCGACGGTATCTCTCCGGTCAACTCATTCCCGAAGATGTGCAGCAGCTCCAGATTGGACAGGCTGCCCAGTTCCGACGGTATCTCCCCACTCAGCTGATTATTGCTGAGGAGCAGCGACTCCAGGTTGGACAGGCTGCCCAGCTCCGACGGTATCTCCCCACTCAACTGATTTTGGCTGAGGAACAGCGACTCCAGGTTGGACAGGCTGCCCAACTCCGGCGGTATCTCCCCGCTCAACTCATTCCCGTGGAGGTCCAGCAATTGCAGATTGGACAGGCTGCCCAACCACGACGGTATCTCCCCGCTCAACCCGGTCCCGCTGAGTCCCAACTCTTCCAGATTGGACAGGCCACCCAGCCATGGCGGTATCTCCCCGCTCAGCTCGATCCCGCTGAGGCTCAACTCTTCCAGATTGGACAGGTTGACCAACTCCGGCGGTATTTCACCCCTCAACTCATTGTAGCTGAGGGACAGGCTTCTAAGATTGGACAGGCTACCCAACCACGATGGTATCTCCCCGCTCAACTCGTTCCAGCCAAGGCGCAGGGTTTCCAGATTGGATAGGCCTCCCAGCTCCGGCGGTATCTCCCCGCCCAACTCATTCCAGCCGAGGCGCAGGGCTTCCAGATTGGACAGGCCTCCCAGCTCCGTCGGTATCTCCCCTCTCAACCCATTTTCTTCGAGGTCCAGTTCTATCACGCGCCCGCTGTTGTCAGTGGTTACGCCGTGCCACTCCCCAATGGGAGCATCGCTCAGCCAGTTGTCGCTGCTTTCCCAGCCGGCTCCCCCGGCGGCTTCGTAGAGAGCCTTCAGCGCAGCCCTCTCTTCGGCCAGCGTGGACGCCGGCGCAGGCGTTTGCGCCGGAGACTCCGTGGGCGTCGGTGCAAGCGTTTGCCCTGGGCTCGCAGCCGACGCGGGCGTCTGCCCCGGAGACGCCGTAGAGTCCGGTTCACCGGAGCAGGAGGCCAGCAGCAGCGCCGCCACGACAGCCAGCGCGGTCAGAAACGTGAATCGGGATACGCCGGTCGCCATCTCTTTCATATGGCGCACTCCAGTCTAATGCTGGGTCTCTCTCTGAGGGAAAGAGGGCCCCTACGGGCGCGAACGGCTAGCCGCAGGGCGGCAGCCCCAGATCCGAGAGGTCACTCCGATCCACGTCTCCGAGATCTCTTGGTTTGCACCCGCTCAACTGATTCTTGCCGAGGCGCAGCGCTACCAGATTGGACAGGCTGCCCAGCTCCGGTCGTATCCCTCCGCTCAACTCGTTCCAGCCGAGGGACAGATCTCCCAGTCCACTTCTTCGATACCACCGGGTATGCACCCGCTCAGCTGGTTTCCGCTGACATGCAGCAATCGCAGATTGGACAGGCTGCCCATCTCCGGTGGTATGTGACCGCTCAGTTGATTGTCGTTTAGCCACAGCAGTTCCAAATTAGACAGGCTACCCAGCTCCGCCGGTATCTCCCCGCTCAACTCATTGAATCTGAGTCCCAGCACTTTCAGATTGGACAGGCCGCCCAGCTCCGTCGGTATCTCTCCGCTCAACCCATTGAAGCTGAGAGACAGCTCTTCCAGATTTGACAGGCTGCCCAGGTCCGCCGGTATCGCTCCGCTCAATTGATTATTGCCGAGGGACATGTCTTCCAGATTGGTTAGGCCGCCCAACTCAGGCGGTATCTCACCACTCAACTCATTCTCAAAGAGCGACAGCTCTTTCAGGTTGGGCAGGCTGCCCAGCTCCGGCGGTATCTCACCGCTCAGCTTATTGAAGCTGAGGAACAGCGTTTCCAGGTTGGACAGGCCGCCCAGCTCCGGCGGTATCTCACCGCTCAACCGATTATTGGCGAGAATCAGCTGTTCCAGATTGGACAGGCTGCCCAGTTCCGGCGGTATCTCACCGCTCAACTCATTCCCGGCGAGAGTCAGCTGTTCCAGATTGGACAGGCTGCCCAGTTCCGACGGTATCTCACCACTCAAATGATTATTGCCGAGGGCCAACGTTTCCAGGTTGGACAGGCCGCCCAGCTCCGGCGGTATCTCACCACCCAACCGATTTTCTTCGAGGTCCAGCTCTATCACGCGCCCGCTGGCGTCAGTGGTTACGTTGCTCCATTCTCCAAGGGGAGCGTCGCTCAGCCAATTGCGACTGTACCTCCAGCGGGATCCCCCGGCAGCTTCGTAGAGAGCCTCCAGCGTAGCCCGCTCTGCTGCCAGCACGGCCGCTGGCGCAGGCGCCTGATCCGGAGACTCCGTCGGAACGGTCGTCGGCGTTTGCCCTGAGGTCGCAGCCGACGCGGGCGTTTGCTCCGGAGACTCCGCGGAATCCGGCTCACCGGAACAGGAGGCCAGCAGCAGCGCCGCCACGACAGCCAGCATGGTAAGCATCCGTTTGGTCATTTCCGCTATACGCAACCTGCCTCGTCGAGCACCTCTAGGAGAACCTTCTCGGCCTATCCATGGTGGTATTGTCGTCGCCGTCGTTCCCGTCGCTTCGCTGGACCCAGGAGGATTTCGTTTCGATCATTCTCCAGTGGAGCAATCCTGGCAGTCCTCATCTCCCACTGGATTCTCAGTAGTCAGCTCTACCGACAATCGGAATGATCGCAGTTATGGCGGCGATCATCGCCAGAATGATGGCGAACTCTATACCCAGGAGCGCCAGCCCTGTAGATCACTTCACTTATCTTCCAGGGCGTGTGCGCCAATACGGCCCAGGCGTCTCTTATTCGCGCCGGACCCAGCCGCACCTGTAGTCACCCGTTCTTCCTGTGCGGAAGCCAAGCGAACACTTCCCGACCGTGTCGCGGGCATACTCCCCCCAGAGGATACCACCGCATGCATAACAGAGGGATAACAATTTGCGATAAGTTCAGTAACAGCTTGTAACAGTTCGCGGAATCCGGCATAATTGCCCCTGTAGCCGCCCATTCACTCTCCATAGGCAGACCATCGAGGTGACCAGTTGAAGAGACGGGACGAAGTGATGAGAGAGAACGATGCCCTGCGGGAGCGCCTTTCGCGCCTGAGCAGGGCCAGCCTTCGCATCACCGAAGACCTGGACTTCAACGCCGTGCTCCAGGGGGTGGTGGACAGCGCACGGTCGCTCACCTCCTCGCGCTACGGCGCGATCACCGTCACTGGGGAGGGCGGACACACGTCCGACTTCATCGTCTCCGGAATGACCAATGAGGAGCATCAGGGGCTCTGGAACATGCCGGAGGGTCTGGGGTTCTTCGAGTACCTCAGCGGCCTTACCGAGCCCCTGCGGGTCTCGAATATCGACAATCACCTGAGAGAGCTGGGTATGCCGGAGTTCTCGCCCTCCGTCCCGGTGACCTCCCTACTGGTGGCTCCGATTCGCCACGGAAGGGGCTGGGTCGGCACCATCTTCCTGGGCCACGATACGCATGACCGGGAGTTCACCCAGGAGGATGAGGAGACGCTGGTGCTCTTCGCCTCCCAGGCGGCGATGGCCATCGCCAACGCCCGCAGGCATCGGGAGGAGCGGCGGGCCAGGGCAGACCTGGAGACGCTGGTGGACACCTCCCCGGTGGGCGTGGTGGTCTTCGACGCCGCGACCGGAGCCCCGAAGTCCTTCAACCGCGAGGCCATGAGGATCGTCGATAGCCTCCGCGACCCCGGGCAGTCCCCCGAGGACCTTCTCACCGTGGTGACCTTCAGGCGGGCCGATGGGCGGGTGGTGTCGCTGCGGGAGTTCCCGGTCGTGGAGGCGCTGCGCTCGGGCGAGACGCTGCGGGCCGAGGAGGTGGTCATCAACGTACCGGACGGGCGGAGCGTCACGCTGCTGCTCAACGCGACTCCCATCGTCTCGCCCGAGGGCGAGATAGAGTCGATGGTCGTCACCATGCAGGACATGGCCGACGTGGAGGAGCTGGAGCGGCTGCGGGCGGAGTTCCTGGCGATGGTGAGCCACGAGCTGAGGACTCCCCTGACCTCCATCATGGGGTCGGTCACCGCGATCATGGACGCGGGTACGGACCTCGACCCCGCCGTGGTCCGCCAGTTCCTCCGCATCATCGGGGACCAGGCCGGCAACATGAACGCCCTGGTCGCCGACCTTCTGGACGTGGCCCGCATCGAGACGGGCGAGCTGCCAATCGGTCCCGAGCCCGCCGAGGTTGCCGTGCTGGTGGACCGGGCGAGAATCGCCTTCAAGAGCGCGGGAGGCGGGAACGACCTTGCCATCGACATCGAGCCCGGCCTGCCCCTGGTGATGGCGGACAGGCGGCGCATCGTCCAGGTGCTGGTCAACCTGCTCTCCAACGCGGCCCGGCACTCCCCCGAGTCGTCGGTCATCAGGATGAGCGCCGTGCGGGACGGCGTTCACGTGGCGTTCTCAGTGGCCGACGAGGGGCGGGGCATCCCGGCCGAGAGCCTGCCCGATCTGTTCCGCAAGTTCTCCGGGGTGCAGACCGAGGAGCAGGGAGGGGACACGGGCCTGGGCCTCGCCATCTGCAAGGGCATCGTGGAGGCGCACGGGGGCCGCATCTGGGCCGAGAGCGACGGGCCGGGAGCGGGGGCGTGCTTCACCTTCACGCTGCCGACGGTCGAGGACTCCGGGGGCGGGCTCCCTTCGACATCGACGCGGCGTGACCGGATTGCGGAGGAGAAGAGGCCGCGCATCCTGGCGGTGGACGACGACCCCAACGACCTCCGCTACGTCCGCGACACCCTCGCCAAGTCTGGCTACGACCCGGTGGTGACCGGGGAGCCGGAGGAGGCGGTCCGCCTCGTGGCCGACGAGAGGCCGGAGCTTGTGCTGCTGGACATGATGCTCCCGGGTACGGACGGCATCGAGCTGATGAAGGACATCCTCGACGTGGCCGACGTGCCGGTCATCTTCCTGTCCGTCTACGGGCGGGAGGAGCTCATCGCCAAAGCCTTCGACACAGGGGCCGCCGACTACGTGGTCAAGCCCTTCTCGCCCACGGAGCTTTCGGCGAGGATCAGGGCTGCCCTTCGCCGGAGGGCCGCCGCGGAGCCGTCGGAGCCGTACGTGCGTGGCGACCTGACCGTCGACTACTCAGGGCGCAGGGTGGTCCTGGCCGGGCGTCCCCTGCATCTCACGCCGAATGAGTACGGGGTGCTGGCCGAGCTTTCGGCCAACGCCGGGCGGCTGGTGACCTACGAGCGCCTCCTGAATCGGGTCTGGGGCGAGAAGAATGATGGGGATGTGCGGACCCTACGCACCACCATCGGCAGGCTCCGCCGCAAGCTGGGCGACGATGCGGACACCCCCACTTACATCTTCAACGAGCCCCGCGTCGGCTACCGGATGCCGGAGAGGGAGGATGACTCCGAGGGGTAAGCGGCGTTGTAGGTCCTTATGGATTCAAAGGGAGGGTGGAGACAAATGAGATCGACTCTGTTGGAGTTCATACCCCGCATGGCGCTTATGGCGGTGATTGCCCTGGCCGTGGCAGCCTGCGGCGGCAATGGTGAGGAGACGGGGGCTGCTCAGGACGCAGCAACGTCGGCGCTGGCCGCGGAGTCTGGCACGCCCGCTCTCCCGCTCGACACACCGGCCCCGACCGCCAACGAGACTGTCCCTGGGGGGATAGAGGATGCGGCCCGCAAGCTCCTGGCGGACGAGTTGGGAGTAGGCGAGGGCGACTTCACGCTCGATAGCTCCGAGGGGATGGGATGGTCCGACGCCAGCCTTGTATGCCCGAAGGAGGGCTTCATGTACGCCCAAGTCCTCACTCCGGGCTACAAGCTGGTCTTCGATCTCGCGGGCACGTCAGACGCCGTGCATACCAACTCCGACGCCTCACACATGGTGATCTGCGGAGACGGGCAGTAGTTTGCGGAGGATGCGTTGAGACTCAAGATTGAGGACATCCCCATCACGAAGGAGTTCAGGCGTGAGAACGATAGTCCTCACTGTATGACTGAGCACGCAGTACGCGTTTACATCTCCCGCCGCCGCCCCACACTCATGGACCGGACCTCTCCGCCAAGAAATCCCGCTCCACCTTCAGCTGGCCGATCTCCTGGTACAACCGGGCCACCAGGGCGGCCTCATTCTTGGCCTTCTTCTCCTGGCCGTTGCCGAAGACGCCAGAGGCCCCTTCTATGAAGGCCTTCTTCCAGGTCTGAATCTGGCCCGGGTGCACCTCGTACCGGGCGGCCAGCTGGGCCACCGTATCCTGGCCCTTCACTGCCTCCAAAGCCACCTTGGCCTTGTTCGCGCATGCAGGCAGGCAGGGCCACACCGCGGCCTGCCGCCTCTCATTCAACCCGGTCTACATCTCATTCGGCTGTCCATGAGAACCGTAGTCTTCTGTCGATTGGAGGACGGACAACGAGGAGCAAGCCAGGGAGGAGGCTTGAGAGACGCATGGATAGGGGTGACTCGGTCTCCGACGGCCGCTGGGACTTGTATCACCGCCAGCTGGCGCAATGGGATCAGGAGAGCGAGGGGCTCCAGGGGTGTGCCACCTTGTATTTAGACACGAGCACTGTTCCCAGGCTCCTGCATGGGGTCCCTGCCAATGCTCGTGAGAATGGTGGGGCAATGATCTTGTCGGTCTTGCCGGTGCCACAAGACCGCCCAGTGAGGTAGAAGATCACCCTTGATAGTACGCCTTCAAGAGAAAACCAGAAAGCGGAGACGCCCGCCCACAGCAACGGGCAAATATTAGAAGTGCTAGGGAAGCAACGAAACCACCGGCAGCGACAATTGGCGCCCATCCGACCTCGCGCTCAGTGCCTCCATGCAAGCTGACGACGACAAGGGGAACCCCAATCGTCACGGTCGTGATGAAGACCGTGAATCGCTCTATTCGCTCCTCTACGGCCACCAAGCGTCTTAAGCTATACTCATAGACACTCGGTACGAATTCCCACGCGAAGTCTAGAGCCGTCTTCTCCCGTGGCTTAGACAAGTCACTCCCCATTCTTTTGGAGCATGTCCTCAACATCGACATTTTGCATAAGTGGTAACAAACATGGGAACAACCCCGACTCAATAGGGAGATGTGCAGCTACATAAGGGATTTACTGGCTCCCCAGGTAGGATTCGAACCTACGACCTAGCGGTTAACAGCCGCCCGCTCTACCACTGAGCTACTGGGGAACAGTCGTGAAGGGTGGGCCGGTGAAGGCCCACATAACGATTTTATCACCAGGGGGCGTTGGGTCTCAAGCGTTGCTCTCACCGGCCAGCCGCGGTATCACGTGCCTGGCCATCAGCTCGAGCTGCTTCATGACCTTGTCCTGCTCCAGGCCCGGCCACTGTAGGCGGAAGATCATGTGGGTGACGCCCAGCTCCTCCTCGTACCGCCGTATCTCCGAGACGATGTCGTCGGGGGTCCCGATGAGGAACCGGTCCCTGGCCAGGTCTTCGAAGGGCATCTCGAAGCTCTCCTCGCCGGGCAGCGCCTTGTCCTGGCCCCAGTCGGCATAGGCCTGGTACTTGCACTCCAGGTGAGGGCGGCTCTCGTACATGGCCACCTCCCTGTCCTCGGCAACGTACATCTCCCGCATCATGGGCAGGGCCAGCGGCCCGGCGACGCCGGACTCCTCCAGCGCCCCCCGGTAGATGTCCATCTGGGCCCTGATGGTGGCCACCGTAGCGTGGGGATTGACCAGCCAGGAATATCCCAGGCGTCCGGCCCGCCGTATGGCGCCGTCGTTGTTGGCGGCGACCCATATGGGAGGGTGGGGCTGCTGCACGCAGCGGACCGTCGAGGTCACCCTGGGCACCTGGTAGAAGCGGCCGTCGAACTCCACGTCCTCGCCGGTCCAGAGCAGCTTCATCACCTCCAGGGCCTCCACCATGCGGGGCACCCTCTCCTCGCGCTTGACTCCGAAGGCCGTGTACTCCTCCTCCCTGTAGCCGAGGCCGACGCCGAAGATGAACCTGCCGGAGCAGATGGCGTCCATGGTCGCCACCATCTCGGCCATCTCCACGGGGTTGTGCAGCGGCACGAGCACGATGCTGGAGGCCACCTCCATGCCGTCTGCCTCGGCCGCCATCCTGGCCAGGAAGGGGATGCTCGTCGGCATGGTGAAGGGCGCGGAGAGGTAGTGCTGGCCGGCGCAGATCATGCCGAACCCGCCCTCCCTGGCCGCCCGGACCTGCTCCAGGTTGTCCTGTATCTTCCGCTCCATCGATTCTCCGGCCATATACTGGTTGGTCAGCAGCAGTCCCAGCTTCATCGTTACCTCCGAAGGCTCCGTAGACGTGAGACAATTGTAGCCCGCCGACGGGCTGATGACCAGAGACGGCTGTTGCCCCGGAGCCCACCAGCCGGTAGAATCCTCTACGTACCAACGGGGAGGCAGGGATGAAGATAGCCAGGTTCCGACAGAAGCGAAGGATGGCCTACGGCGTGGTCGAGGGCGACGAGGTCGCCGAGGTGCGGGGCAGCATCTTCACCCGGTTCAGGATAACGGACACCCGCCACAAGCTGGACGACGTGGAGCTGCTGGCGCCCACGAACCCGTTGCAGATCTGGTGTCCCGGGCTCAACTTCGCGGAGCACCTGGAGTTCGCCGGGTCGGTGCTGGGAGAGGAGAAGACCCCGGGGTCCCAGCACCCGGAGCCGTGGCAAAAGGGCAGAAACGCCCTCAACGCCCACGAGGGCCGCATAGTCATACCCAAGGACTCGTGGGGCGGCGTCCACTACGAGGGCGAGGCCGTGGCGGTCATCGGCAGGCAATGCCGGAGGGTGGCGCCGGACCAGGCGCTGAGCCACGTGCTGGGGTTCACCTGCGGCAACGACGTCAGCGAGCGCGCCTGGCAGCGGGACGACTGGACCTTCTGGAGGGCCAAGGGCTCGGATACCTTCGCCCCCGTCGGGCCTTGGATCGAGACCGACGTGGACCCGGGCAACCTGGAGATGGTGGTCAGGCTAAACGGCGGCGAGGTGCAGAGGGCCAACACCCGGGACATGCTTCACAACTTCCCCACGGTGATCAGCTACATCAGCCAGCAGGTCACCCTCTACGCGGGAGACCTGGTGTTCTCGGGGACCACGGGCAGCACCACCGCCATGAAGCCCGACGACGTGGTGGAGGTGGATATCCGGGGCATTGGCGTACTCCGCAACTACGTACACTCCGAGGAGTAGCCCGCGGCACGCCCCTCGTATTGTCTTTCCAGCCTGTCAATTCTATACTGTCACCTGATATGGAGGACGCCCAGACCCAACCCGACGGGCCCACGGAAGAGCTCCGGCTGTTCCCGCTGAACGTGGTACTGTTCCCCGGGATGACGATGCCCCTGCGCATCTTCGAAGAGCGGTACAAGCTGATGATCGGCGAGTGCCTGGATGCCAAGGAGCCCTTCGGCGTGACCCTCATCCAGGCGGGGGCAGAGGTCGGGGGCGGGGCCACTCCCCACCTGACCGGCACCACGGCCCGGATCACCAACGTGGAGCGCCTGGAGGACGGGCGCATGAACCTCGCCACCAAGGGCGAGAGGCGGTTCCGCATCGTCGACACCGTCCACGAGGTGCCCTACTTGAAGGCACGGGTCCGCTATCTTCCCGAGGAGGCCGGAGAGGTGGACCCCGAGGAGCTGGCCAAGCTTCGCGGCCTGTTCAAGGAGTACCTGCGCGGCCTGGCCTCCCTGCAGGGTGGATGGGTGAGGCAGGCGCAGGCTCCGGAGGATCCGGGGCCGCTGTCCCACACCGTGGCCCACTACATGGAGCTCCCGGCCATGGCCAAGCAACGCCTGCTGGAGCTGGCTTTTATCGGAGAGCGGATACACTACGAGGTACCCCTCCTGGAGGGAGCGAACCGCCGCCTCAGGGAGCAGATCGTGGGCCGCAGCCCCTACAAGGGCGCCCGCCTGAACTAGGCCTCGCCCCCATAGTTGCTTGAACAACTACGGCCTCGCCCACTGGTTTCGCTCACCCCTGGGGCTTCTTCTCCCGGAGCCTGGCACCAACAGTCCGCTTTGACGCAAGAGTCTTGCCTTGCGACCCGTCTTACCGCTTGCGTAGCCCGGGGTAGACTTATCTGACTCTTGTGGCGCACAATCTCAGGGCATCAGGGCCCCGGCCTTCTCTGATAATCCTACGAGCATGGCTGACGCGGCTTCGATATGACCGTTCGGTATAATTCCGTTGCTCCCTCAGTAATGCGACAATCTGCTGGTTGGTCAACGACTCATCGGCAAACTGCTTATAGAAGGTCTCAAAGACTTCCATGCCAACCGATTGGAGGGTTCGTTTCAACGTCTGGTCATCCATCGTGGGCAGTCAGTAGGCAGGCAGCCATCGAGTCATTTGGGCCTGTGGACACTGGGTAGCCCGATGAATCCTTCAGCCATGCCCCAGCGGTCTCGCTTGGAAGCGATGTATGCAGCTACCGGGCTGGTTCTGTCGATGCCGGCACTGCAATGCACGAGCACTGGCTTGGGCAATTGGTCGAATGCTCTCAAGACCCTCTCCTTGTCATCTTCGGACGGCTCTTGGTAGTCAGCCATTGGGATATGGCGAAACTCGAACCCTTGCGAACGATAATACCCATACAGCCCATCAGGATGCAGTTCGAGTCCGCCTCTGATGTAGTACTTCTCGTGCTGAGCTTCTTCAAGTAGGCTCACAATTGAGCGAATTCCTGAAGACCTTACCTGTTCAACCCAGACTTCGACGAGTGTCCTAGCCTCTGGAGGCAACGGGTTACGTCCTCCATAGTCGGGATGGTCCCGAAGTGGCCGCGTTGAACACGCCAAGCTTCCGTCCAGTAGCCAAACTAGAAGCTCCGAATCGTTTCCTACTTGACTGCGAAATCTAGTGCTTCGGATCTTTGCCCGAATCCCCTTGGTCAACTCTGCCAATTCCATAAGGTGCAATTTGCTCCAAGATCGCTTAGCTTGAAGGGCGGGGCCACACCTTCGTTATCGTCTCCGCCAACGCCTCGCTCCGTTGTTTGATGGCGGTTTCATCCCAACGATCGGAGGCTGAATCCAACACTTCCTTGTTGAGCATCAAAGTGCTAAAGGTATCCAATGCCCGCCGCTTGTCCCCCCATGAACGGTTGGACATCGACGAGTTCAGCGCTCTTGTTGCTAGGGTCAAGTTACCAATAAGGCCAATATGCTCCTTGCGCAATTCCTCTGCTCGGGCCTCGTCAATGTCTTGGTGAGGGAAAGGCCACCCATCCGAAGTCCAGCGCTGGGGCATCAAATGCTCTACAGTGAGGTTTGTCGGGACAGCTAGTTGTTCAGTCATGGATGGTCTCTTGCTAAGCTCGATGGTTTCCAGGATCATCTTACGCCTGGCCGCGTTCCCCGGCATCGGCCTCATGGACAGATAGTCTATTACCTGCTTGTCGTCTGGCCAGGTCCGATTTTCCGCGGTCTGGCTGACTAGGTAGTCAATAAGCACTTGATTGGCGGGCTCCTGCGTGTGTTGTGCCAAATGACTCACCAGTTCGATGAACAGGGCGTTAAGCCCCTGAGTACCCAAGTTGCATAGCACCCGCCGGACGAGAAAGCTTTCCACTGCACGAACCGCAGACTGCCGCTCTTGGTCGTTGATGTCCTGGGTGTAAAGCCAGAGCAGTGGCGGCATGACGACGCTTATTTCCAAGACCTTAAGGCGCTTCAGGATGTCGTCTATTCCCGGTTGTCTGTTTTCTTCGATGTTCTTGTAGACCATGCCGACATTCCGCACATCTACGGCCACAGCTTCAATCGTCCGCTCTGTCTCTCCCACATACCTCCTAAAGGCTGCGGCCGTGCGATGCATTTGGACATATTCACGAAGGCGCATGATACACCAGTAGTTGAGGAAGCGGTCCAGTTGTATCTGAAGAACCCGCCCGCGGCTTTCCTCCTGCCTCCACCAGTCGTCTTCAAACATCCCCCAAAGCGTACGTGCCTTGGTTTCGTCATCAATTAGGTCGGCTTCGTACATCACCGTGTTCTTGATGTAGTCGGCCTGTTTGAGGGGTTCGCCTCGACTGTTCAGTATCTCAAAGGTGAAGTGGGGTTGGTCTCCCTTGTCCAGCTCTATGGTGGCAACTTTCAGATACTTCTTCACAACGTCGTAGAGCGCGTGTGCTCGGGCATCGACATGCACCGGATCCTCATTGAGCCAATTCGTTACCCACTCGCGCAGGTGCGAGTAAGCTTCAACTATGGGCCTCGACGGCCGATTGGGGCTTAGTCTACCGTTGATAATGTCCTGGAAGTCCGCTTGGTCCAAACGATTTGACTGACGCATCTTCGTGGCATTTAGGTGGTCTCCGCCCGTAAGCGAATCCCTGTTGAATAGGTAGTCACGGAGGGAAGCGAAGTCCGACGTATCCACCAGTGCCGCCGTAAACGCCCCATCCAGGACCTTGATAAGCAGCTGCAGAGTCGTCAGGCGCTGCTGGCCATCGACGATCAAGATTGGCTGTACTTCGGAGAGCGGCGCGTCGCTCTCTCGCGGCTGCACGACTATCGCGCCCATGAAGTGTAGGCGCACGTCCGATGCGCTCGGTGCCTTCAGCAAATCCTCCGCGACTTTCTGGACGTCGTCCCATAGAGCCTTCCACTCCTCATTCCCCCAGGCATACGGACGTTGAAATACTGGAATCCGATAGGACACGTCACGGTCAAACAGATCTTTCATGCCCATGATGCTCGCTTCCATCTCGCTTCTCCTTACTGCAAGCTCTCCATTTGGACTCTAGCTACTGGAGCGACTCCCATCGTCTATAGCCTCCCCAGTCGTTGGTCCGTAATCGCCAAATAGGACGGGTCAATGTCGGCACCGATGAATGCGCATCCCAACTCCCCCACCACGATGGCAGTAGTCCCGCCGCGAGAAACAGGTCGCAGACGACCAGCCCCGCGAAGACGCGAATATCCAGCAAGGGGTTGAATCCCCCTTCATTCTGGCCCCATTCGTGATAGCGGGTATCTTGGGATGTCAGAACCGGCGCGGTAACGACATCAAAGTCAGCTAGACTCCGGACTTTCGATGCAAAGCCTTCGCAGGGACCACCTGGCCGGTGACCTTGATGGCGCCCCCGGTGGGCACGAACCCGGAGAAGAGCTCGGGATGCAGTATCTCGGCCATGATCTCCAGGCCGTCGATGAGCCGCGGCCCTGACCTGCTGAAGTAGGCGCTGGCATCCACCACGAACACTCTGGATTGCTCCACCGCGGGGAGAGAGCTCCAGCCCTCCCGCTCGGTGAGCAGGGACACCTCCTGCAGCGCACGCTTGGCGTCGAAGCCGCAGGGAGTGACCAGTATCACCTCGGGACGGGCCTCGAGGACCCGTTCCCACTCGATGCGAAACGACGGAGTGTGCTTGTCGCCCAGGACGTCCTCGCCCCCGGACATCTCCACCATCTCGGGCACCCAGTGCCCGGCCGCCAGCACCGGGTCCATCCACTCGAGGCACGCCACCCGGGGCCTCGTGTCCGCCAGGGCCGCCCTTGCCTCGACCGCCTCCACCCTGCGGCTCAGGGAGCCGGCGAACCGTTCCGCCTCGTCCCGGGCCCCCGTGGCGTCGCCCACCTTCAACACGTCCCCTATCACGTCGCCCACCGAGCTGGGGTCCAGGGACAGTATCTCCGGCTTCCTGGCCAGGGTCTCAGTTGCGTCGGCAACCTGCCGCGCGGTTATCGCTCACTCTCCGCATAGCTCCTGGGTGAGGAGCAGGTCGGGTTCCAGCTTCTCCAGAAGCTCCACGTCGATGTCGTAGATGCCCTTCCCCTCGGTGAGCCGCTCCTCGATGATCCGGTGTATATCGCCGCTGGAGTAGTCGCCGTCCTGGAAGATGCTGTGCACGATCCAGGGCAGCTTCCGGGCCTCGGGCGGGTAGTCGCACTCGTGGCTCACACCGAGCAGATGGTCGCCCAGACCCAGGGAGTAGACGATCTCCGTGGCGCTGGGCAGGAAGGAGCAGATGCGCATCGGACCTCCTCGCGTCGTCGGCCGGGGCCGGCTACCCGCCATTATGCCACGGCAGGGGCCCGATTGGTAGGAGCATGACAATCGACGCCATGCGGCCATCGGGCCTTGCGGGCATCCGGCGTTGTTGGGGCCGCCGCCATGTATGGTATAGTGTTGGCGGCCCGCCCACCCCGGCTGCAGGCCGGGCGCTCGGCCCAGACCCCTCTCGGCCCGACCAGCGTACCCCAGACCGACGTACCCCCGACCAACGTACCAAGGAGGAGTGATGGCCCAGCAAGGGGAGATACACAACCTCCGTCTGGTGTCCCACAGCGACCTCGGCGGCTTCGGCAACATCGGCGAGGGCGTGGCCCTTCAGCAGGCCTCCGACGGGCGTCGCGTGCTCTGGCTGGCCCACGAGGGCCCTCCCAAGGACGTGACCGCGGTGGACGTCAGCGACCCGGCCAACCCCCGGGTGGTCGCCCAGACGGAGCTGCCCCACCAGCAGATCCGGTCCAACTCCCTGGCGGTGGTCGACGACCTGCTCCTGGTGGCCTACCAGGTCTCGCGGCCTGGGATCTCCGACGCCGGCATGGGCGTGTACGACATCTCCAGACCCGAGGAGCCCAGGCGGGTAAGCTTCTTCGACACCTCGGGGCCCAGCTCCCGGGGGACCCACTGCCTCTGGTGCGTCGACGGGCAGTACGCCCACCTGAGCACCGGGGCCGCCGACTTCACGCCGACCGACCCCAAGGACGACCAGTTTCACATGATAGTCGACGTCGGCGACCCGGCCAGGCCTGCGGAGGTGGGCCGCTGGTGGCTGCCGGGCACACGGGAGGGAGACGACGCCCCTCCGCCGGTCCGCCATCCGGAGCACGACGTGGGCTACCGGGTGCACAACGTCAACGTCTATCCCGGCCGGCCCGACCGGGCATACCTGGGCTACGTGGACGCCGGCATCGTCATCCTGGACATCGCGGACCTCTCGCGCCCTAGCATGGTCACCCAGCTCGACTATCACCCCCCACTGACGGGGTTCACCCACACCGTGCTGCCCCTGTTCGACAGGGGTCTGCTGGTGGTGGCGGAGGAGGCCAGCGAGCACGACAACTGCGAGGACTGGCCCAAGGTCGTGTGGGTGGTGGACTCCAGCGTGGAGACCAACCTCGTTATGTTGAGCACCCTGCCCACCGACAAGGACAAGTACTGCGCCATCCCGGGGCGGTACGGGGCCCACAACCTCCACGAGAACCTGCCAGTACCCACCTCCCACGTTTCCGACACCATCGTGTACAGCACCTTCTTCAACGCGGGCCTGCGGATCCACGACATCTCCGACCCCTTCCGTCCCCAGGAGATAGCCTACTTCGTGCCGCCGGTGCCCGAGGGAGCCCGGGCCAACTCGGTGAACGACGTTTACGTGGACGAGGGGGAGCTGATCTACACCGTGGACCGGATAAAGGGCGGCCTCTACATCCTGGAGCCGGCCTGGTAGCCGGGATGAGCCCCAAGCGCATAGCCGAGCCCGACCACTTTCCCTGGCTGGACTACCGGCGTTACACCTTCTCCCTGGGGGTCGAGAAGGCCGGGGTCGTCTTCCTCTCTGGGGAAACGGCCAGCGAGTATGACGCGGCCAGCGACCGGGTGGTATGCCACGGAAACGTGGTGGATCAAATGCGCCTGGCCTACGAGAAGCTGAGGCTGTCGCTGGAGTCCCTGGGGGGCGGGTTCGACGACGTGGTCAAGACCGTCGACTATGTGGCGCCGGCCGGCCTCGCCGACTACCGGGGCACGGCCGACGTGCGCCGGGAGCACTTCAAGGGCCGCTGGCCCGCCTCCACGGGCATCATCGTGGAGCGCCTGCTGCGGTCAGACGCCCTGATCGAGGTGGACGCCGTGGCCGTCCTGGGCCACGAAAAGGAGCCCGTGGACCCCGGCTGGCCCCGTTACCAACGGCTGACCTACGCTCCCGGCGTCAAAGCCGGAGACCTGCTCTGCGTCTCCGGGTTCACCGGGGCCATCGAGGACGCCGACGGGCAGCGCAGGTACCCGGGCTCCCCCGCCGAGCAGACCGCCGCCGCCCACGACTCCATCGGCCAGGTGCTGCACGCGGCGGGAGCGGGACCCGGGGACGTGGGGAAGTCCCTGGACTACATCACCCCCGCCTGCCTGGAGGGATACGCCGACACCGGGGAGGCCAGACACCAGTTCCCCAAGGACCGGCTGCCGGCCTCGACGGGCGTGGGCGTCAACCGCCTGCTCCACCCCGAGGCGCTAATCGAGGTCGAGGCCACGGCCGTGCTCGGAGCGCCCCGTCAGGAGATCGAGGTGCCCGGCTGGCTTGCCCCGGACGGGCCGCCGGCCCCAGCCGCCGTCCGCCAGGGGCGGTTCCTGTTCATCTCGGGGCAGACGGCGGTGGACCACAGGACGGGGGACGTCGTCGGGGAGGGGGACGTCCTGGCCCAGACCACCCAGGCATACAGCAACCTGAAAGCCGTGCTGGAGGCCGCGGGCGGGTCCATGGCGGACGTGGTGAAGACCACGGAGCTCATCACTCCACCGGGCCTGAGGGGGTACCGGGGCGTGGGAGACATACGGCGGAGGTTCTTCGGCGATGAGTTCCCCGCGGCCACCGGCGTGGTGGTCAGCTCCCTGCTGCGGCCCGAGCTGCTCATCCAGGTGGACGCCACGGCCATTCTCGACTAGGGAGCCAGCATGACGACGCCCGGAGGACCAGGCCTATGAACACCGGGGCGGCACTGACCCCCGACATCAAGGCCCTGATAGGACGGGAGTGGGTCTACCACGCGCCCGAGGAGATCGGGGCGGCCTCCATCCGCAAGTTCGCCCTTTCCATCGGGGACTCGAACCCCGTCTATTCCGACGGGGCCTACGCCTCCGGCACGTCTTACGGGGGAATTATCGCGCCGCCCACCTTCGTGTGCGAGACGATGCAGTACATGGTCGGCGCGCTGGACGAGGCAGGGGGCCCCGCCGCGCGAGTCCAGCTTCCCCTGGGCCTGGAGATCCGCGGCTCCAACGACTACCACTTTCACCAGGCCCTGCGCCCCGACGACCTGCTCACCGTCCGTTGGAGGGTGGCCGACATCCGGGAGCGGGACGGCAGCACGGGGAAGCTGCTCATCGTCACCTCGGAGATCAGCTACTGGAACCAGCACGGGGCGCTGCTGGCCACCAACACCGAGACGAACCTGTTCCGCGTGTCGGATGCCCCGTTGCGGGCCGGCCCGGCAGCCCCGCCGGAGGCCTCCTCCACAGGGGAGGGTCCAGGAAGCTCGACGCCTCCCCGCCGCCTGGACCGGCCCCTCTCGTTCAGGGACGTAGGAGACGGAGACCCGCTGGCGGAGCTGGAAAAGCGGGTCAGCCTGCCTATGATGGTCTTTTACGCCGCGGCCACGTGGGACTTCCACCGGTACCACTACGACCTGGAATACGTGCGGCAGAAGGGGTTCGACCGCCCCTTCGTGGACGGCCAGATGCTGGGGGCCTTCCTGGGCCAGATGCTGTCCGACTGGACGGGTGACCCGGGGACCATACGCCGGCTGGGCTTCCGCTTCAGGGAGTTCGCCTTCCCCGGGGATACCCTCACCTGCAGGGGACGGGTGACCGGGACCGAGGCTGGTGAACGGGGAGGCTCGGTGACCTGCGAGCTGTCCATCGTGCGGCAGGACGGCGCGCTGGTGCTGGGGCCGGGGCACGCGGTATTGGCGCTGCCCTGAGGCGGCGCCTTTTTCTATGCGGCGCTTTTTTCTATAACAAGGGGCCGCCGCGCCGCGACCGCCTGAGCAGGTCCGTGGCTTCCACGTCCACCGCCAGCCCGTCGACGACCACCGCATAGTCCCGCCGGGCGCCCTCCACCGTCACCTTTTCGTTCAGCACGTCGTCGAGCACCAGGGCCGGGTCCCGCTCCAGGGGGTCTCCGAAGCCTCCGCCGCCGCCGGAGACGATGGTGACCACGTCCGAGGCGTCCACGGGGATGAACGCCCCCTCCCTGGGCAGCTCCTGGGACTCGGACCCGTCGAGGTTGCGCACGATGCGCGTGAGCGTGCCGTCGCTGGCCCCCAGAAGGCCGGGCCCGGGGACCTTGTGCCGGTTGGAGTGGGTCCCCACGTAGGTGTCCACCAGCATCCGGTAGTCCTTCCGAATCCCCACACCGCCCCTGAACCGCCCGGCCCCCGCCGAGTCGGGTATGTACTCCAGGCGGTCGGCCATCATGGGGAACTCCAGCTCCATGGCCTCTATGGGCAGGTTGGACGCAGTGTGCACACCCTCTATGCCGTCCTTGACGGGCCTGGCCCCACCGCCGCCGGCCAGCGTCTCGTAGTAGATGAAGGTGGGCGGCCCCTGGCTGCTGAAGCCCATTCCGTGAACGCCGTGACTGCCGGCCTCCAGGTTGGAGTCGGTGGCCGCCCTGTCGCTGGAACCGCCGAGGGCGGCGAAGAGCAGGTCCGGAAGCTGGGAGCACACCTCGAACCGCGCCCCCACCGGGGAGGGGGGCCTCGGATTGAGGATGGACCCCTCGGGGATGATCATCTCGATGGGCCTCCAGAACCCGTCGTTGCCCAGGGCGCTGGGGTCCAGCAGGGAGCGCAGCACCCAATAGGCGCAGGCGGCCGTCCCCGAGTAGGGGTTGTTGAGGCCCCACCTGGTGGGCCCGCCGGTGCCGGTGTAGTCCAGGGTGATGGTGGGCTGGGGTTCGTGCTTTACCGTGACCTTCACCCTCATGGGAATGGGCTCGTCGCTGTCCAGGTCGTCATCCAGGTAGTCCACGGCCTCGTAGACGCCCTCCCGCAACCGCCGGATACCCTCGCGCACCTTGGTCTCGGAGACCCGGAGCAGCTCGTCCATGCCCGAGCGCAGCACGTCGATGCCGTACCGCCGGGCCAGCTCCTGCATCCGGCGAACGCCCACCTGGACCGAGCCCACCTGGGCACGAATGTCCCCATCCCGGCCGTCGGGGTCCCGCACGTTGAGCAGGACCACCTCCAGCACCTCCCGTTGGAGCTCTCCGGCCCTGTACATGCGGATGGGCGGGTACCGGATGGCCTCCTGGTATATCTCGGTGGCGTCGCCCAAGGCGCACTGGCCCGGAGCCTTGCCTCCCACGTCGGGCCAGTGGCCGGTGTTTCCCACGAAGCCCAAGAGCTCGCCGCCGTGGAACACGGGACCCACGAAGGTCACGTCGGCCAGGTGCGATGGGCCGCCGCTGTAGGGGTCGTTGACCATGAACACGTCGCCTTCCCGGATGGACTCCCTGGGGAACCGCTCCAGGATGGCGGACCCGGTGAACATGAAGGAGCTCATGTGTACGGGCTGGCTGATGTCCCCGATGCAGACGATGCGACCGTCGGCGTCCAGTATGACGCTGGAGCAGTCCTGCCGCTCCTTGATGTTGGTGGAGTACGCGGACTTTATCAGCGCCGCCAGGATCTCGTCGGCGATGGATACCAGGGCGTTGCCCAGGACCTCGGTGGTCACGGGGTTCAGTCTAGCGCCGGCCATCGGCACCTCCTTTAGTGGGTCGGGCGTGGGTCCGGCAGCGTAGCCGGCGGCAGGGACCGGGCCGCGCCTACGGGCGGCTGATCTCGTGCCCGCCCCGGGCGTAGGAGGCGGTGTTGGGGTCGCCCGCCAGGAACTCGCCGCGGCCCTTGGTGCCCACGACCTCGTCGTTCTCAATGACCACGTGGCCCCGGGACATGGTCAGGTCGGGCATGCCCAGCAGCTTGAAGCCGTCGAAGGCCGAGTGGTCGGTGTTGCCGTGCTGGCCGTCCACCACGTGCACCCTGGCCGGGTCCCAGATCACCAGGTCGGCGTCGGACCCCGGGTTGAGGCAGCCCTTCTTGGGATAGAGACCGAAGAGCTTGGCGGGGTTCTCGCAGAACACCTGCACCAACCTGGGCAGCGTGATGCGGCCCCTGTTCACCCCGTAGCTCCAGACCACGGGCACCATGAACTCGATGGTGTTCAGGCCGTAGCGGCCCTCGAAGATGTTCTCCCCCGTGGCCCCCGCGGGCGTGTCCTTCAGGGTGGCGTCCATGCCGCCGGTCAGCTTCTGGCGCTTGTTGGTGCCGCCGGAATCGCTGGCGATGGTGTCGATGGTGCCGTCGGCCAGGGCGGCCCACAGGGCCTCGCAGTCATCCGCCTCACGCAGGGGCGGGCCTACCTTGCCTATGGGCCCCTTGGTCAGCACCTCGTCGTTGGTCAGGGTCAGGTAGTGGGGGCAGGTCTCGGCGAACATTTTGAGGCCCTCACCCTTGTACCGGCGCACCACGGCCATGGCCTCTTTGGTGCTGAGGTGCACCGGGTAGAGGGGGCAGTCCAGCACCTGGGAGAACACGGCCGACCGGTTCACTCCCTCGGCCTCCAGTATGTTGGGCTGGGAGCGGAGGAAGTAGGGGGGCGAGGTGTTCCCCTCGGCGGTGTACTGGTCTATCAGGAAGTCGATGCATGGCCCGTTCTCGGCGTGGACCATGGCCATGCCCCCGTCCTTGGAGGCCAGGTCCATGATGCGGATCATGTTGTCCTCGGGGATCTCCATGCCCCGGCGCCGGTAGGCCAGGAACATCTTGAAGGAGATGACGCCCATGCGGATGATCTCCCCCACGGACTTGTTGAAGCTCTCCCCGTCCGCCGGCGTGTAGGTGCCGTGGATGGCGTAGTCCAGGTAGGAGAGCTTCTCGGCCTCGTCGATGAACTGCTTGATGACGTCCGACGTGTAGCCTTCGAACCCCCAGGACCTGACGTTGCCCACGAAGGCGATGACGGTGGTTATGCCCCCGTAGGCGGCGGTGATGGAGTAGTCGTCCATCTTGTCGTTGTACACCGGATGGCAATGGGAGTCGATGGCCCCGGGGAGCACGTACTTGCCGGTGGCGTCGATTACCCTGCCGGCCTCCCGCGACGGGTCGTCGGTGAGCTCCACGACCTTGCCTTCGCTGATGACCACGTCCCGGCGGGTGATGTCCTGGCCGGTGACCAGCATCCCTCCCCTGACTATCACGTCGGCCCTGGTACTGGTTGTCATGGCATATTCTCGCTTTCAGGCAGTTTTGTTGGGCAGCCGTTTTGCTGGACAGCCGGTTCGCTGAACAGCCGGGGCGCTGGACAGAATGTAGCACGTGAGGCGGGCTGGTTCAAGGGGACGGGCTAGTCAGCCACCGCCACCTGCCCGCCTATTGTCGGCCGCGGCTCCCGCATGTAGTAGACCAGCGCCGCGGAGATGGTGAGCAGGACAAGGTTCGACCATATGGCGATGTCGTAGGTCCCCCGCCAGTCGTAGAGGACCCCGCCGAGGTAGGCGCCCAGACCGGAGCCCAGGGGCATGACGCCGAACATGGTGCCGTATATGGTGGCCAGGTTGGACACGCCGAACCTATCCGAAGCGTAGGCCGCGGTGATCCCGATGACGGCGTTCCACGACGAGCCCACCAGCATGATGCCGATGAGGAGCGCGGCCAGCCCCAGGGACGGGATTCCCATGAAGGAGATGCCCATGGACAGGAGGACTATTACGAACCCAAGGGCCCGGAGCTCGTAGGAGAAGGCGAGAAGGAACTTGCGGCTCCTGGAGCGGTCGGACAGGTGTCCCAGTATGAGGGTCCCGACTATGGCCCAGAGTCCGATGAGGCTGAAGCCGGCCGCTCCCACCATGGGATGGTAGCCGAGGTCCTGGGCGTAGGAGACGAAGTGAGCATTCACGAAGCTCATGGAGTACCCTCAGACGAAGTAGCCGAAGGTCAGCCTCCAGAAGAACCCCGTGCGCAGCGCCTCGCCGAAGGTGGCGTCAGGCCCAGCTTCCACCGCAGGGTTGGCGGGCTCGGAGGACGGGGAAGGCTCCGCCCGGCGGGGCGCAAGCCCCACGTCGCTGGGACGGTTCTTGACGAACAGCAGCCCCACCGGCAGGACCACGGCCAGCAGGAGCACCCCCAGGAAGAGGTACGCCTCCCTCCAGTCGAAAAGCACGACGAAGCTGGAAGCGGCGGGCACCAGTACGATGGCGCCGATGGAGCCGCCGCCGGTGATGAGACCCAAAGTAAGGCCCCGGTTGGTATGGAACCAGGCGCTTACTATCTTGGTGAGAGTCGATCCTGTCCCCAGGGTGAGGCCGACGCTCATCACGGCGAAGATGACGTACAGTTGGGCCAGGTTGCTTGTGAGGGGCAGGAGCAGGAGCATGATGCCCATCAGCACCACGCCCGACAGGGCCACCACCTTTGGGCTGTACCGGTCGGCCAGGAACCCGGCCACGGGACGCAGCAGGCCCGACAACATGAAGGTGGTCCCGAAGGCCAGGGAGAGGGTCGCCCTGCTCCACTCGAACTCCTCGGTCATGGGTTTCAGGAACACGCCGAAGGAGAACTGCGTGCCGGTCATGCCCATGGCTATCAGCGCGCCGCCGATGACGACGAACCAGCCGTAGAAGATGTTGGTGCGCCCTACAATCCTCATCGTTAGACTCGACGGTGCATCGGGGTAAGGGGGAAGGCCGCGTTACCGGGGCCCTCTTGTTGGCGGTTGTAGCTCTACGCCATGCGCCCCCGCAGCGGGGAGGTAATCAACTCCTGATTGGCGGGGTCGACTCGCAGGCTAAATGTCTCCAACGTGGTTGCTCCCAGCAGCCGCTGGTCATGGGGAGAGAACAGCACCGGGCACGGCCATTCCCGGCCGGCATAGGCGATTCTGGCCTCTCCTATAGGCCATGTTTCACTTTCCCCATTGGCGAAGTTTATCGTACGAGTGTCCTTGGGGTCTATGCTCATCTGCCTGAGCATCTCGTCCGGAAGAACCGTATGCGTGGCGCCGGTGTCCACCAGCACTTCCACTTCCCTGAGGTCTCCGCCGTCTATGTTGCCAAAGGCAATTACTACTGTGAAAGTGCCCATCAAGGTCCTCTTGTGGCGAACCTGAAGCCGCTGAGCGCGCCCACGCTCATGTGAGTTTCCTAACGATAGCGACAGGGCATAACCGTTGTCAACAGTCAGTAGACCTGGGCCTGGTCCCTCCACCGGCTGGGCTGGCCCGCCAGGGCCTGGAACCCCAGCTCGCCGCACAGCTCCCGGAAGGGCTCCCGCGGGACCCCGGTCCACCGCAGGTCCTCCAGGCGCTCCGTGATGGGAACGTCGGTGCGGAGGGTGGCCAGCAACTTGTAGAGGGCGGCCCTCTCCCGGTGCTCCTCCAGGCTGGCGGATGCCGCCGCCGCGCCACGAACGGCCACGTCCCACTCCGCGGGGTCGGGGGGGATGTCCTCGATGTGCCCGTAGCGGGAGAGGAGGCGGGCGCTGGTCCCCGCGCCCCACCTGGGAACGCCGGGTATGCCGTCGTTGGCATCGCCCACAAGGGCCAGGTAGTCGGGGATGGACCGGGGCTCGACCCCGAACTTCTCCCTGACGCCGGCCTCATCCAGCCAGGTTCCCCTGCGCCTGTCCAGGCAGACCACCCGGTCGCTCGTGACCATCTGGGCCAGGTCCTTGTCGGGGGAGCAGATGACAACCCGCCCGGCCTCCTCCACACCGCACCAGCGAGCGGCGGCTGTGGCGATGGCGTCGTCGGCTTCGAACCCGACCATGGGCCAGACCACCATGCCCAGGGCGGATGCCGCCCGCTCCGCCAGGGGGAACTGGGACGCCAGGTCGCCTGGGACACCCTCGCCGGTCTTGTAGCCTTCGAAGAGCCGGTTCCTGAAGGACTCGATAACGTGGTCGAAGGCGCAGGCCACGTGGGTGACGTCCTCGTCGTGCACCAGGGTGATGAGGGTCTGGAGGAGGCCGCGGACGGCCGCCACGGGCCGCCCGTCGGGGGCATACATGGGGGGCATGGCGTGGTGGGCCCGGAAGAGCTCGAAGGTGCCGTCGACCAGGTAGAGGCTCATGGACCCTTACGGGACCCCGGCCCGGTCCCTACTCCGTGGCCCGCTCGTTCAGCTCGGTCTGCATGATGAACCAGACGGCGGGAGAGAAGACGAACCACAGTATGAATATGATCCACCTGCTTATGATGCCGTCGGTCAGGTACTCGGTGGCCTCGCCCTGCTTGTACCAGGAGTAAATGCCGACGATGGGTATCAACGTCAGGACCGTCCACAGGCCCGCGCTGCCCGGCAGGTTCTTGTACCTGATCATCTCCTTGGAGGTCACGTAGAATCAGTAGCTACCGTAGATGGTCAGCGTGATGAGGAACAGGAGCACCTGCACCCACATGTTGCGCCGCCTTATCATGCGAGCCTCCCCCCTACACCTCAGTCAGGCCTTCCCAGTGGTCCGGGCCCTGACCGCACTCAGACGTTCCCCGTGCTCCCGGCCAGCCTCTTCCTCAGCCGGGCCGTGGCCCGCTCGTCCACAGCGCCGTCTTTCACGACCACCCCGTACACCTCTTTAGCCGCTTCCGGGGATATCCGGTCGTCCACCAGGTCCGCCAGGACCAGGGACGGCTCCCGGAGCAGGGGGTCGCCGAAGCCGCCGCCGCCGGCTGTCCGCACGCTGACCACGTCCCCCGCCTGCAGGTGAATGCCCGCGGTCACGGCCCTCACGGACCGCTCCCCGGGCGTATCCGGGTTTATGACGAAGGCGCTGGGGGAGCCGCTCAGGCCTCCCTCCAGGCCCTCCGCCGGATGGGTCTCCCGGTCGGCGGTGGTCGACAGGATGGTGTCCTCGGCCAGAACGCGGGTGTCCCGCCGGATGGGCATGCCCCCGCGGAAGCTGCCCGGGCCGCCGCCGTCCCGCAGGAGCTCGTACCGGAGCACCTGCAGCGGGTACGCCAGCTCCATGCTCTCCACCGGCAGGTTGGCGGAGCCCGAGGCGTGGATGCGGACGGCATCGGTGCCGTCCCGGGTGCGCCGGGCTCCCAGGGCTCCGGCGAAGGTCTCGTAGTCCACCCACGGCTGGTCGGAGCCAGGCAGCGTGCCCCCGTAGGTGCACAGGGAGTGGGGCCCCGAGGGAGCCAGGGACTTCTCGGGCATCGCCTGGACCAGCGCGCCCACAACGACGTCGCCCAGGATGCCGCAGCTCGTCGCCCGGGCGCCCACCGCCGCGGGGGGCACCGGGTTCACCAGGCACCCTTCGGGCGCGACGACGCGGACGGGCTTGTAGGTGCCCGAGTTGGGGGGCAGGTCAGGGTCCAGGAGCATCTTGAGGACGAAGTACACGACGGACAGGGTGGCGACCATGGGGACGTTCTTGCCGCTGTCCATCTGGGGGTCCGTGCCGGTGAAATCGAACTCCACCACACCGTCCTTCACGGTGGCGGCGCACTCGATGCGCACCGGGGTGTCCTGAAAGCCATCGCTGTCCAGGTAGTCGACGAACCTGTAGGTGCCCTCCTTCAGCCTCCCGATGAGGCGGCGCATCCGCCTCTCGCTGTAGTCCAGGAAGTGCTCGACGCAATCCAGCATGGTGCCGGCGCCGTACCGCTCGCACACCTGGTGGACGCCCCGGACCCCAACGTGGAGGGCCGCCATCTGGGCCTGCAGGTCCCCCAGGCGCTCCTCGGGCGTGCGGCTGTTGGACATGATGATCTGGGTGACACCGTCGTCCTCTCCCAGCTCGGGGTACACCCGCACGGGAGGCAGGCGGATGCCCTCCTCGTATATGGTCTTGCACGCCGCCGACTCGCTGCCCGGCACCATGCCGCCCACGTCGGCGTGGTGGGCTATGTCGGCGACGAAGGCCACCAGGGAGTCCTCATAGAACACCGGGGAGACGGCGGTGATGTCGGGCAGGTGGGCGCCCCCGCCACGGTAGGGGTCGTTGGCCAGGAACATGTCGCCGGGTTTCAGTTTGTCCTTGGGAAACCTCTTCAGCACCTCGTCGATCAACCCCACCATGGAGCCCAGGTGCATGGGCACGAAGGGCGCCTGGGCGATGATCTGGCCCTCGGGCCCGAATATGCAGGTGGAGCAGTCTCTCCGCTCGCGGATGTTGGGAGAGTGGGACGCCGTGATCATGGCGAGCCCCAGCTCGTCGGACACGGACAGGAGCAGGTTCGCGACCACCTCGGCCAGGATCGGGTCTACTTCCGTCTTGGTGCTCAACCGTTCCCCCTACGTAGATATTAGCAGGCTCAGGTACTGGTCCACGTTGGCCTCCTGGCCGGGCAGCAGGACGGTGGTCGAGTCCATCTGCTCGATCACCGCCGGACCGGGAACTCTGTCCCCCGGCTCCAGGCTGGGCCTCCAGTACACCGGGCACTCGCCGAACCCGTGCTCCTGGCCAAGATAAACTTCCCTGGTGGAGCTGAGAGCCCGGGCGTGGTCGCCGTCCCCCGGGGAGCGGGCTTTTAGCTCCGGCTGGGGCCCCGGGGCGCTCACCTGGAGGCGAAAGTGGACCATCTCCACCGGAGTGCCCCTGCGGGCGTAGCCGTAACCTTCTTCGTAGGTGGCATGGAAGTCTTCCAGGAGCCGCTCCACGGCGCCGGCCGGGCTCCCGTCGGGGTGCGCGACGATGGGTAACTGGTGGCCCTGTCCCGCGTACCGCATCTCCACCACCCGGGTACTTCCCGCCGAGGACCGGTCGATGCCCTCGCTCCTGAGCCACCTGTACGCGCGACTCTCCAGGCCCGCAAAGACGCGTTCCACAGTACGATGGGCTACCGTGCGATGGGAGGTGGATGCGTGGTCCCGCCCGTTCCCGTCCAGGGCCAGCACGTGGGACTGGCTGAACTCGGCGCGGACATCGGCCATCAGCAGCCCCAGGGCGCAAAGCACCCCCGGGGCCTCGGGGACCAGCACAGTGCCGATGTCCATCTCGGCGGCAAGCTGGACCGCGTGCATAGGGCCGGCCCCTCCGAAGGCCACCAGCGTAAAGGTACGCGGGTCGTGGCCCCTCTCCACCGAGACCACGCGGACGGCCCGGGCGAGGTTGCTGGTCATCACCCCGTTGGCGCCGTAGAGGGCCCTCTCGATGGAGAACCCCATGGGGCCGCAAACGTCCGTCTCCAGGGCGCGGCGGGCCGGGGCCTCCTGGAGGGCGACCCGGTCCCCGAGCTCCCGGCTGGGGCTGAGGCGGCGGGCCACCAGGTTGGCGTCGGTTACCGTGGCCCGCGTGCCGCCCAGTCCATAGCAGGCCGGGCCCGGCCGGGCCCCGGCGCTCTGGGGGCCGACCCGCAGGTAGCCGCCCTCGTCCACCCACAGGATGCTGCCGCCCCCGGCGCCGATGGAGTGGACGTCCAGGGACGGCTCCAGCACCGGCCACCCCCCTATCTGACGCTCCCGGGAGACGAGGGGGGTGCCGCCGTGGACCAGACAGACGTCGGTGCTGGTGCCTCCCATGTCCAGGGTTATCAGGTCCCGGTACCCGCTGGCCCCGGCGACCGCGGCGGCCCCCACGACCCCGGCGCTGGGCCCGGACATCAGGGTCACGGTGGGGCGTTCTTTGGCGGTGCGCAGCGCCACGGTGCCGCCGTAGGAGCTTGAGATGCGCGGCGGCGAGGACACGCCCAGGGCCTTCACCCGCCGTCCCAGACGGTCCAGGTACCGGCGCATGACGGGCAGGAGGGCGGCGTTGAGAGTGGTGGTGGAGAAACGCTCGAACTCGCGAAACTCCCTCAAGACCTCCGACGAGAGGGAGACCAGGGCCCGGGGAAACGAGCGCTTGAGCAGCGTGCGGGCCCTGCGCTCATGGACGGAGTTGCCGTAGGCGTTGAGGAAACAGATGGCCACGGCCGGAACCCCTGCATCCCTCAGCTTCTCCGCCGCACGGGTCACCGCCTCTTCGTCCAGGGGGGTGAGCACCCTCCGGTGGACGTCCACGCGCTCCGGGACCTCCAGGCGGAGGCGCCTGGGGGCCAGGGGCCGGGGCTTTTCGATGTCCAGGTTGTACAGGTGGGGACGCCTCTGCCGGGCCAGCTCCAGGACGTCCCGGAACCCCTCGGTGGTGATCATGCCTATCTCGGGGAGGCGGTCCTGGAGGACGGCGTTGATAGCCACGGTGGTGCCGTGGGCCAGGGAGTCGAGCTCCGCCGGGGTGATCCCCTGCTCCGGCAGGACCTCTCCCAGCCCCTCTACCGTGGCCGCCGAAGGCTCGTGGGGGGTGGAGGGGTACTTGTGCAGGTGCAGGGTCTGGGTCTCGGTGTCGAAGATGACGAAGTCGGTGAAGGTGCCGCCGGTGTCTACGCCTGCGAAATAGGTCATCGGGCCCTTTCCGTAGGGGCGCTACGTAGCCGAGGTTGGGAGGGTGGAAGTGCTTGGCCCCGCAACGGACAGCGCAGCCGCAGCCGCCGAGGCCGGAGCAATCGTAGCAGCCGAGTCATGGGCCGTCAAGCTTGCCGGCTGCTATACTGCCTGGAATGAACGGCCTAGCCCTGGGCATGGTGGTGCTCTCCGCCGTGGCCCACGCGACCTGGAACTACCTGCTCAAGGACGCCCTTCGCCCGGAGGTGTTCAGCTGGTGGTTGCTGGCGGCCATCAGCGTCCTGCTGCTGCCTTTGGGTGCGGTGCTGGCGTGGCAGACCTCGGTCGAGTCCCCGGGCTGGTGGTACGTCCTGGGCACGGTGGGGCTGCACGCCCTCTACTTCCTCTTCCTGGGGAGGGGATACACCCACGGAGACCTGTCCCTGGTCTACCCCGTCGCCCGGGGCATGGGCCCCATGGCCGTGCCAGTGCTGGGAGTGATCCTGTTGGACGAGGCGGTCTCCGCCCTGGCCGCGGGAGGGATAGCCGCTATCGTGATCGGCATATACACCGTGTACTGGTGGGGGAGCATCCAGGCAGTCCTGAGCGACCCCCTCCGGTTTCTGAAGGACCCGGGGGCCAGGTACGCGCTCCTCACCGGGGCAGTTATCGCGGCCTACTCGGTGTGGGACAAGGTGGGGATACGGTACGTGGACCCGCTGCTGTACATGTACCTCATGTCCCTGGGCACGGGCCTGACGCTGACGCCCTACATGGCGCGGGTCCACGGACTGGGCAAGCTGGCCGACGAGTTTCGGGCGGGGCCCCTCCGTATCGCCGCGGCGGGCCTGCTGACCTTTCTGGCCTACGGGCTGGTGCTGTCGGCGTTGGAGTTCTCGCGGGTCAGCTACATATCCCCGGCCAGGGAGGTGGGCATCGTGTTCGGCGTGGTCCTGGGGGCCACCCTGCTGAAGGAGCCGCTGGCGTGGGGCAGGCTGCTGGGCTCCGCGGCCATCGTGGCCGGAGTGATACTCATAGCCGTGGCGCCGTGAGGCCCATCCATGGCCTACTCCTGCGAGGCGCTACCGGCTCTCCGTCAGCCGATAGATGCCTTCGTTCCGGGAGAGGACATACAGGTTGCCCTCCAGGTCCTCGCCAAAGGAGGTGATGAAGAGCTCCGACTCGGCCAGCAGGGCCTGCTCCCCTACCGAACCGCCTTCGAGGCGAAGCCCCCATATCCGCCCGGAGCAATAGTCGCCGTACACGTAGGCGCCGGCCAGGTCGGGTATCGCGCCGCCCCGGTACACGTAGCCGCCGGTGACCGAGCAGTTGTCCCCGGTCCGGGGGTACTCCCACACCGGAGACGCGAGCACGGCGGAGTCGCACGCCGCCTCCCACCGGAAGCGGTGAAGGCCCTCCATGCACCTCCAGCCGTAGTTGCCCCCGCCCTCCAGGACGCCTATCTCCTCCCACGCGTTCTGGCCCACGTCGGCCGCCCACAGGCGCCCGGAGGCTTCGAAGGAGAACCTCCAGGGGTTTCTCAGGCCGTAGGCCCATATCTCCCAGCGCACTCCCGGCTCTCCGACGAAGGGGTTGTCGTGGGGTATCCGGTACGGCTCCCCGGGTGACGATTGGGACACGTCTATCCGCAGGACCGACCCCAGCAGGGTCTCCAGGTCCTGGCCGTTGTCCCCGGGGTCGCCGGCGCTGCCGCCGTCGCCCAGAGCCACGTACAGGTATCCATCGGGCCCGAAGGCGATCTGCCCGCCGTTGTGGTTTCCGAAGGGCTGGGGTATCTCCATGACGACCAGCTCGCTGCCGGGGTCCGCCCTCAGCGGGTCGCCCGGGCTCACGGAGAAGCGGGACACCACCGACCGCCTGGGACTGCCGGCCGAGTAGTGGACATAGAAGAAGCCGTTCCCGGCGTAGCCGGGATCGAAGGCCAGCCCCAGGAGGCCCTCCTCGTTGTTTACCTCCCTGACCCTATCCCTGATATCAAGGAACACGCCGGCCTCGGCGGCGTCCTGCCGGTTGGGAAAGAGACGCACCAAGCCCGCCTGCTCGGTGACGAAGAGCATCCCTCGACCGTCGTCGGGCTGGGCCAGGTTGGTCAGCCTGCGGAACTCGAGGTCGGGAAACGCCCGCTCCACGTCCACCTGGGGCAACGGACCTGGGGCTGCGGGCCGAGCGGCGTTCCCGGTGGGTTCCGGAGACTGAGTTAGCGCCGGAGGTGTCTCCGGCTCCCCGGTCGGAGGAGCCGGAGTGGCATCGGAGGTCGGCGAAGCCGGCCACGGGGGCGGCGAGAGGGCCGGGGCCGTTTCCGGCACGGGTACGGCCGTGCCAGCGGCCGGCGACGGGGTTGCTACGTCGGGCGCCGGGGTGTCCGACGAGTCGCAGGCGGCCGCCAGCAGGGCCAGGAGGACCAGGGCCTTGCCCAGGGTCTTCCCGATGGAGCCCGGGCCAATGGAGGCCAGCCCGACGGCGCCCAACGGGTCACGCCAGGGGCTCGGCAAAGCTCAGCTCGTGCCCGTCGGGGTCGGTGATGTGGAAGTACCGCTCGCCCCACTCGCCGTCCCTCGGCTCGTCGGGCTCCAGGCCGCTCCCTCTGAGCTGCCGATACCGCTCGTCCACCCCCTCGACGTGCAGGATGACGCGGCCCCACCAGGCGGGCTCCCGGGAGGGGTCCAGGACCAGATTGAGGGAGTCCCTGCCGACCCGGAAGCTGGTGAAGGAGGCGTTCTCCCCGCCGTAGGACATCTCCAGCCCCACCTTATGGTAGAACCGCACCGCCCTGGCCATGTCCCGCACGGCCAGGGTCACGGCGCTGATGTGCTTCATTGTCATCGGGGCCCGTCACCTCCGCGGGTCTCGTCCCACCCTCGACCCGGCCACCGGCGATTGTATCGGCCAGCCGCCGATTCCACAAGACCCGCTCCGTTTGATATTCTCGGTACTCGAACATAGAATGATGGCACGAGGATGGCACGAGGCGAAGACGGCCCTCGGACTGTGGAGGAGGGTAGCATGCTGCTGGAAGGTAAGGCCGCCCTGGTCACGGGGGGCGGACGCGGCCTGGGACGGGCCATCTCCCTGCGACTGGCCGAGGGGGGAGCCCGCGTCGCCGTCGCAGATATAGACGCCGCGACGGCGGGAGGTACGTGTCAGGCGATCCGCGACGCAGGCGGGGAGGGCGTGGCCATCCAGGCCGACGTGGCCGACCTGGACCAGATCGACCGCATGGTCCGGGAGGCCGTAGGAGCCTTCGACGGCCTGGACATCTTCGTGAACAACGCCGCGGTGACCCAGGCGGCCCGGATCATGGACATCGACGAGGAGCTGTGGGACCGCATCCACCGGGTGAACGCCAAGGGGGCCTTCTTCTGCATGCAGAGGGTAGCCCGGGAGATGATGCGCCTGGGCAAGGGGGGCCGCATCGTCAACATGTCCTCGGTGGCGGGCAAGGGGTTTCCCGGCGGCTCCAACGCCGCCTATGCTGCCGCCAAGGCCGGCATCATCGCCATGACCCAGCTTGCGACGCACCCCTTTGCCGAGCACGACATCAACGTGAACTCCATCTGCCCCGGGGCCGTGCGGACGCCGATGCTGGAGGCCACCAGCTCCCAGAGGGCCCGGGAGGAGGGGGTTTCCCTGGAGGAGATGATGCGGCGGGCAGAGGCGTCCATCCCCCTGGGCCGGATCATCGAGCCCGGGGACATAGCCGAGATGGCGGCGTTCCTCGCCGGGCCGGGCGGGCGCAACATCACGGGACAGGCCTTCAACGTCGACGGCGGCGTGGTGATGCACTGACGGGCCGTCGCACTCGACCCTGAGCCATTAGGAGGCGGCATGATAGGAGTTCTCACCCACCACTGGGCCAAGGAGGACAGGCTGGAGGAGGCCCGGGCCCTGCTGGACAGGAACGGCGCGGCCCAGAGTAGGGCGCCCGGGTTCGGCAGCCGCTGGACCCTCTATTCCCTGACGGACCCCACCAAGATCACGACCCTGGTGACCTGGGACAGCAACGAGATCTACGACGCCTGGCGGGCCAGCCCCCAGCGAGCGGAGGTGATGGCGGGGGCCGACCAGCTCTGGTCGCGGCACCCGGAGTCGGAGCGGTTCGAGGTGGTCGACTAGCCGGGCACGTCGATGTCCAGCAGGGGCGCGTGCTGCTGGCCGCCGTAGATGTCGCTGTCGCCCAGGTCTCCGGAGAAGACGGGCCGGGGTATGCTGAACTTGATGGCCAGCGCGTTGTCGCAGTGGAAGAAGAGGACGTCGTCCTCATCCTGACGGTACATGCGGGCCACCAGTTCCCTGGTGATGGCGTTGGACTCCTTCACTCGCTGGTACACGTCGGCGTCGTCGAACATGATGTCGAAGGTCAGCACAAAGGGGCCCGCGTTCTTGCTACGGACCAGCTTGGTCACTTCCCACAGCTTGGGCATGTCACCTCCGACGTGCGGCGGGCACCGGCCTGCCGCCTCGGGGCTTGGGCTTGCCCCGCCCCGTAGGCGGTCGAGGCCCGACCGCTATACTTGCACCATCTCCCGGGGGAACATCTCGTAGGGGTCGTCGGGCTCGACCACGTGGTTCAGGTTGAACCTGTGGACGGGCCCCCGGTTGAGCACCGGCGGGCTGTACGGGTACGCCATCCCGGTGATCAGCCCGTGCCACTCGGGCACCGGGTGGTGCAGGGCCAGGCCGGCGCAGCTCGTGCATATGGACTCGGCGAGACCCTGCTCCGGCGCGGTGACCTCGATGAAGAGGCACAGCTCGTGGGCCGGGGTCTCCACCGGCTCCAGGGAGCCCATGGCCCCGTTCCGCCCGTAAACCCGGAAGTGTAAGGAGTAGTCCTTGTCCACCTCCAGGCCGCCGAAGGCCTCGTGGATCCGGTCCACCTGCTTCTCCCGCAGGCTCTCCAGCCAGCTATCGATCTGCCGGATGATGATGGGGTCGCGTATGCCGCCGATGGCCACGCTCTGCTGCCCGGCCAGCTCCACCCCCTCCAGCTTGACCGTATACCTGTCCGCGGGCACCCACCGGCTGTCCGACACCTTCACGGCCCGGTCCGAGACGGCCTCGTAGCGGGAGCTCGAGGTGTCCAGCATGCCGGAGCACTCGTAGAGGTGGTAGGGGTCGGCGTTCTCGTACAGCGTGTGGGACGCCACGCTCTGTGGGGTGCACCAGAGCTGCTCGCCCGGAGGCTCCACGACGAAGTGGTCCTTCCTGATGTAGGCGAACATGCAGTCCGGCGACTTCCGGATGGCGGCGCAGGCGGCGCCGCACTCCAAAGTCTTGGCCGCGTGCCACACCGGGGCCTCGGGGAAGCCATGGACCATAGGCAGGGCGGCGAACAGAGACGTATCGCTGGACCGCCCGGCCAGCACCACGTCGGCCCCCTCCTCCAAGGCCTTGGCGATGGGCTCGGGGCCCATCATCCCGACGATGTGGATGCTGCGGTTGATCACCTCTTCGTCCAGGGCCGGGGCCGGCTTCAGGGGGGTAATCTTGCCGTCGTGGAGTTTGCCCTGCAGGTACTCGCGGTCCTGCTCCGAGCGGACCAGGGCCAGCTTGAAGTGGAGGTCCTCCTCCTTGGCCACCTCCAGGGTTACGTCCCGGACCAGGTCCAGGCCCAGGTTGCCGCCGCCGGTGCCGCAGGAGCCGATGATCAGGGGCACGCCGGCCTTCCTGGCCGCCAGCAGCATCAGCCGCAGGTCCCTCTTGATGGCCGACCTGGGGAACTGTCCCCTGCCCGTGGCCAGCGGGTCGGGCCCGGTGTCGGTGGAGCCGGCGTCGCAGGCGACGAAGTGGGGATCCAGCCCCATGGCCTTGGTCAGAGAACTCTCCAGGAAGCCGGAGCCCAGCATACCCGTCGGGGCCACGGCCCGTATCTCGTCCACGCAGCACCTCCTCATGGAATGGGATTCAAGACGGCCCTGGGGCGCCTTGGCCCGGCCGACCTACTGGGCGGTGTAGCCGCCGTCCACGGCCAGCTCCGCGCCCGTGATGTAGGAGGCCTCGTCCGACGCCAGGAACAGGACGGCGTTGGCGACCTCCTCCTGGCGGCCCCGCCTGCGCATGGGGGTACCGTCGATCACCAGCCGCTCCTCGTCGTCGGAGTAGGCGGGTTGGTTCATCATGGGGGGCATGAACCCGGGGTGGACTGAGTTGACCCGGACGCCCTCCTGGGCGTGGCGGACGGCCATGGCCTTGGTGAACAGCCTGACCGCGCCCTTGGAGGCGTGGTAGGCGCCGTGCCCGAAGGGGTTGCCTACCAGCCCCATGATGGACGATATGTTGACGATGGAGCCACCGCCCGCCTCGATCATGTGGGGGACCGCGTGAATGGTGCCCAGGTACACGCCCTTGGCGTTGATGTCCATGATGCGGTCCCACCCGTCGACACTGGAGGAGTCGGGGTAGAGGCGACTGCTGATGCCGGCGTTGTTCACCAGGATGTCCAGCTTGCCGAACCTCTCCACCGTCTTCGACACCACCGTCTTCCAGTCCTGTTCGCTGGTCACGTCCATGGGCAGGAACATCGCTTCGCCCCCGGCCTCGGCGATCTCCGCCTCCACCTGCCGGCCCTCGGCCTCCAGGACGTCGCCGATCACCACCCTGGCCCCTTCCCGCACGAACATCCTGGCTTCCACCGCGCCCATGCCGTGGGCCCCTCCGGTGATTATGGCAACCTTGCCCTCGAGTCTCATCACACGTTACCGTCCTCGTTGGTAGCTGCCCTCGACGGGGGCGATACAGTAGCCATTATAAACGCGGTGGCAAGATACACGCCCATCAGCATCCACCAGGCCTGGTCGTAGCTGCCCAGGACGTCGCGCATGTAACCCGCCGCCGGGGCGCCCACGCCCGAGGCTATCAGGGTGACCGGAAACACGATCCCCCTGATGGCCCCCAGGAACGCCCTACCGTAGTAGGCCGCGAATATGTAGGACTGAACCACCATCCCGACCCCCACGGCCATGCCGAAGGTGATGACCGAGGCGAAGAGGGCGGCCTCGTTGAGGGCATAGATCATCAGGAGCACGGCCAGCGCGAAGCCCAGGTAGGACGCCACCGCAACCCACCGTATGGGAAACCTGTCCACGACCCACCCGGTGGCCAGGGCCATGATGGCGGCCCCCGCGGCGTCGGCGGAGAAGGCGTAGGACACGACCAGAGGATCGAAGCCCCGCTCCTCGACGAAATAGGGTATGCGGTGCAGGCTGGCGGCGCCCATCCCCAGGCCGGCCAACGCGAAGACGAGCATCAGCTTCCACATGGTGGTGGTGCGCAGGGTCTCGCCCACGGTCCAGACCGCCTCGGCGCCGGGGTCCCCGGTCATGGTGGAGCCAGATGGCACGGCTTCGGGAGAGGGGTCTCCGTCCACCGCCAGCCCGAAGTCCTCGGGCTGGCGTCTGAGGAACAGGGCGCCCAGGGGTATGGACACCCCCATGAAGACGATGGCCAGTATGACCCACGCCTCCCGCCACTGCACCTGGTCGATGAGCTGCTGGGTGATGGGGAGAAAGGCCACGCCGCCCAGGCCCAACCCGGTGCTGGCCAGGGCCAGGGCCCGGCCCCTGGCCCGCCGGAACCACTTGGCAACCGGCACCGACGTCACGAGGCTGTTGGGCGCGGCCAAGCCGCACACCCCCAGGATGCCAAACAGAAGGACCACGTGCCAGCCGGCCTCCGACCTCGAGACGCCAAGAAGACAGACGCCGATTATGGTCGCTGCAACGACCACGAGGACCCGGGGCCCGTACCGGTCCAGTATCCGTCCAATCAGAAAGCTGGACAGCCCCGCCGACAGCCCCCGGGTCGTCTGCGCCCACCCGAACTGGCCACGGCTCATGCCCAGGGCCGTCCCCATGGGCAGGACGAACAGGCCGAAGTTGAGGGTGCCCGTGGCCATGGTGGAGAAGTTGATGGCGAAGGTGCTGGCGACGATCACCCAGCCGTAGAAGAGGCGTTTCTGGACAAGACCCACCAACCCGCCGGTGGAGGTGGTGGCGGCCACGTCCCTACGGCCGTCGCCCGCCGGGGGCCCCTTCGTCCGACGCGGGGTCCGAGGGTGGACGCTTGCGGGTGGGAGACTCCCAGAGGCAGGTGTAATCGTACTCCGCCACCAGCTCTCCCCTCTGGTTGTGCGCGGTCACCCGGAAGGTGACGAACTTGTTGTCGCGCCGCTGGAACTTGTCCACGACCTCGGTAACCGAGGAGATCACGTCGCCCGGACGCACCAGGGTCTCCTGGAAGCGGACGTCGGTGGACACGAACGGGGTGCTCCGGGGGGCGGCCACAGACTGCTCGGGGGCGATGTATCCCCGCGCCTCGATGAGGTCGTTGCGCCGTTGGGGAGCGTAGGTGTAGAGCATCGTTGGAGGCGCGAACACCCCTGGGAAACCCATCTCCCGCGCCGCGGCGTCGTTGACGTATACGGGGTTCTCGTAGCGTACGGCCCTGCAGTAGTCGGCGATGTTCTCGGCCGTGACCTCGTAGACGAACTCAGGGGAGCGGTCTCCCACCTGGGCCACGTCCCACTCGTATAGTATTTCGGCGCCCGCGTGTTGTTCTCCGGTCATGTGCATCCCCCATTATACCGCGCCCAGGCCGCCGACAACCTACGGGGTTCCTAAGATTCCTCGCCTACGGCTCGGAATGACAGGTGAGGGCTCTCTTCAACTGGGAGGCCTGCCCCACCAGGTGACCCGCTCGGGACTGATGCGGATGACCGGGTTGGCGTCGATCTCCATCTGCTCGTACTGGGCGTACTTGCGTCTCAGGAGCCCTATGGCCCGGCGGTGCTCCGGCCCCGACCGGAGCAGCAGGGCCCTCCCCGTGACCAGGCCGTACCAGAGCCGGGACCAGTCCTCGTCGTAGTGGTCCAGCACCAGCGAGACCCTGGGGTTGGCAAGGATGTTGCGGACCCTCTTCAGCCGCTCGACGGGAGCCCGCTTGGGCTTCTGGTCCAGGACGGAGTAGAAGCTCTCTCCGTCGTAGGCGAAGCAGACCGGCACCACGTGGGGGGTCCCGGAGGGGTCCGCCGTGGCAAGGCGAGCGACCCTGATGGAGTTGACGAAGGAGGGACCGGGAGAGGCGTCTTGTGACATCTTCCTAGGGATGCTCCGAACAACCCATGCCCCTTCCGAGTTGTCGAGCCCGCCCTCCCACCCCGCGCTCTGCGCGGGCAAGGAATCTCCACCCACCGGTGGGCGGCCAGGGGACTTCTTCAGACCACCCCTGACCCATGCCGCCCCAAGGGACCGGGCGCCCTTCCGGGTTGGAAGACACGACCGCGGGGTGATGGGGGCGCTACGCGTCGTGGGCGAACCCCAGGGGGTCCTCCATGGTCCTGATATTCTCCAGGGCAGTCCTGGCGGCGTCCTCCAGGACCGGGTCTTCCCGTTTGACGCACCGGACGAGGGCCTTCTTGGCCAGGCTGCCGCCGATCTCCCCCAGGGCCCCTACGGCCGCCAGCTGTACCTGGCTATCGTCGTCGTGGAGGAGGGCGATGAGGTGGGGCGCCACCTCCTGGTCGTCCATCTCCCCGCAGGCGTTGGCCGCCTCGTACCTGACCGGCGGGTTGGGGTTCTGGAGCTCACGGACCAGGAGTTCCAGCCAGGCGGGCTCGCCGGTCTTGCCCATGGCGTAGATGGAGCTGCACTTCAGCTTGAGGTCATCGCTGTCGTAGGCCCAGCGGATGTACCCGTTCACGTCCTCCGCCCGGAAGGGGGCCACGGACTCCAACGCCCGCCGGCGCACCTCGAGCCACTCTTCGACGTTGGTCAGGGCCCCCAGGAGAGCGCACCTCACGGCGTCCGCGTCCTTCTGCAGGAGCTTTCCGTCCTGGGCCAAGGCCGCGAACCGGCCCAGGGCCACGGCGGCCGCCGCCCGGACCTCTCCGGCCCCGTCCGAGTGAAGGAGGGCGACGAGGGGCCCGATGAGGGAGCGGTCCTCGTACTCCCACAACCCGGAGATGGACCGCTCCCTGACCCCCCGGTCAGGGTCCTTGAGCCCCACCTTGAATATGGCGCTGAACTCCAGCTCCGCGTCGTCCTCGGCCATCTCGACGAGACCCTCGATGACCTCGCACTTCCGGGCGGCGGAGACACTGGCCCAGGTCCGGGCAAACTGGCCGAGGTCCGCGGGCGACAGGTCCGACAGGTCGGTAAGGACCGGGTAGCTCAGGGCCGCGTGCTGGTCGGCTATGTGCTCCAGGCAGGTATCCAGGGACAAAACACCACTCCTTGCGCGATGTTGCCCGTTGTCTTGGGGGACGGGCCCCGCGGCGGCAGCTCCACCGCGTCCGCTTGCCCGTTTACTTGCCCTCTTACTTGGACGACACCGATACGTTGTCGGCGTACAGGGAGGGCACTTTGACGGCCCCCCCTACCCAACGGGCCTCACTCTCGATCCCGCGGATGTTTTCCAGGACCCGGTATACGTTGCCGGATATGACGGTGTTCTTCACCCGCCCGGTCACCCGGCCTCCCTCCACCCTGTACCCCAGCAGGACATTGGCGTTGAAGTCCCCGCCAAGAATGTTGCTCTGGCCCGCCCCAAGGAGCCGCTCCACCACCAGGCCGGTACCCATGTCCTGGATCATCTCCTCGTAGCTGATGTCGCCGCCGTCCACTACTATTACGCTGGACCCCGGGGACGGCAGGCTGCTTACGCCCCGGTGGGCGCTGGCCGTGCTCTCGACGCCGGCCTGGGCCGCGCTCTGCAGGTCGTAGAGGAAGCTGCCCACGGTCCCCCTGTCCACCAGGGACAGCTTCCGAGTCGGCATCCCCTCGTCGTCGCACATGCGGCTGCCGGGCGAGTAGGCCATTTGCGGGTCGTCCCACAGGCTGAACCGCTCATCCATCAGCCGTTGGCCCTGCTTGCCCACGAGGGGAGACACGCCCTGGAGAACGGCCTTGCCGCTGAATCCCGCCATGAGAGGCGACAACAACGCGCCGGCGAACCCCCTGGGGGTGAACACGACAGGAACGGCGCCCACCGGCGCCTCGACCACCGTCCGGGACAGGTCGAGCTGGGTCTCGATGGACTCTACGATCTCCGTGGTGTCCCGGATGGGGCTGCACCAGCTTCTCCCGTCGGACACCAGCAGCATGTCCTCGCCCTTTACGACGGTGCCGTGGAAGAACACGGAGAACACGCTCTTGGTGTAGCTGGCGGCGCCCCCGGAGGAGTTGAGCACCGTAACCGTGGTCACGCCCTTGGCGACCACGCCGTCGCAGGTCAGGTCCGGGGTGTGGCGGGCCAGCCGGTCCACGGCGGCCTGTCCCATCTCGGCCATGTCCTCCACTTCGACGGAGGGCGTTTCCTCGTCATAGACCTCCACCGGCGAGAAGTCGTGGGGGCCTGGGAACTCCAGACGGGCTTCCGGCCCATAGGGGCCCATCTCCAGCGCCTTGTCGACGAGCTTGCCCGGGTCGCGGAAGTCCGACGTGGAGGAGAACCCTATCCTGCCGTCCTTGACGAGGCGCAGGGCAACCCCGGAGCTTTCGCGGCTCTCTACCAGCTTCAGCCGGTTGGCCTCGAACATCACAGGCTCGTCTCTGCGGCTGACGTGGAAGACCTCGGCTGCCTGGGAGACCCTTCCGGCCCGCTCCAAGAGCGCCTCCAGGAAGGGGTCGATGGCGGGGGACTCTCCAGCTCCGGAGGGCATCAGGCCGTCCCCCCGATGAGGCATTTCTGTATCCGTATGTGGGGGCTGCCATTGGAAACGGGAAGGGGCGACTGGCCGCCCTTGCCGCAGCCGCCTCCCTGGTTCATGTCCAGGTCGTCGCCGATGGAGTCCAGGTTCTCCAGGGTCGTGAACAGGTTCCCGGAGAGGAGGACGGGGCGCATGAGCTCCTCCACCTTGCCGTTGCGGATGGCGAAGGACTCACCCGCCGAGAAGGTGAACTGCTCCATGGTCGTCATGCCGCCGTACCAGTTCCGGACGTACAGGCCGTCCTTGATGTCCGAGATCATGTCCTGGAAGGTGGTGTCTCCGGGCTCTATGTAGGTGTTGGTCATGCGCACTATGGGCGGGAACTGGGAGCTGATCGCCCGGGCGTTCCCCGTGGGGGTCTCGCCCATGGCGGCGGCGGTCTCCCTGGAGTGGAGCCGGCCCACCAGGTGACCCTCCCTGAGCAGGTAGGTCTTGGTGGAGGGGACGCCCTCGGAGTCGTACTTGTAGCTGCCCCGGAGGCCGGGGACGGCCGCTCCGTCGACCACGTTGATATGGGGGCCTCCGAAGCGGCGGCCCATTACCATTATGTCCCGTAGCTGCTGGTTTTCGTAGACGTGGTCCGCCTCGGACAGGTGCCCGAAGGCCTCGTGGATGAACACGCCCGCCAGCACCGGGTCCAGCACGACAGTGTACTCGCCGCCCTTGACCTGGGGCGCCTTCACCAGGTCCACCGCGCGGCGGGCCATGGTCTCCGCGTCCTCGTGAAGCGTCTCGACGAAGGAGTAGTCGCCGTTGGAGCCAAGGCTGAGGCTGGACTGCTGGACCTCACCGCCGTCCCGGACGGCCGCGCTCAGGTTCATGCTGACGTCGACCTGGCCCTGCTCGACATAGGCGCCCTCGGAGGTGGCGAAGATGCGCTTCCGGCGGCCGTCCCCGTACCGTATGGACGACGTGGTCACGCCGGGCACTCCCCAGATGGTCTCGACGTACTGGTCTAGGAGGGATTTCTTGTCGCGAATCGGTATGACCAGGGGGTCCTTCACCACCACCGGCGGAACCGAGTCCACCACCGGCTCGACGGGAGAGAGGGAGATATCCCTCTCGCCGACCAGGCGGGCGTTGCGGACCGCAGTGGCCACCTTCTCCCGGAGGCCTTCCAGATCGTTGAAGGAAACGAAGCCCCACCCGCCGGAGAGGGCCCGGACGCACCCGCCGACCCCGGTGGAGTGCCCTATCTCCTCCAGATCCCTACCCCGGTAGCGGATGTGGGAGCCCTCCACCTCTTCGACGCGTATCTCGATGTACCGGGCATCGTGCCCGGCCAGGGCGTCCTGAATCCTGTCGCGGATGTTGCCGTTATCGTCCATGCGCCTTCACTACTCTAGGGGGTATATGCGAGCCGGCGGGGCCAACGGACCGTTCCGTACGTCCGGGGAAACAGTCCAGCCAGTATAACACACCGGGCAGGCCGGGACCGCTGCTGCGGAGAATGTAGTGTCTCCCCAAACCGGGACACTACCCGAAGAAAGGTCGCGGAGCCCCCAGCACCACTTCCCGGTCGAAGGCCGGATGATATAATCCGGACAGGCCGGGGCGCCAGGGTGGCCGGTTACGTTCGGCCCCGGGCGGCCCCGGGCGAATCTCTAGAGGTTGGGGGCCATATGCCATGCAGATGCGATCCATAACGGCCAATCCGTCCCAGGTAATCGTAGAACAGCTCGTGGCGTCGGGCGTGAAGTACGTTTTCTACAACTCGGGCTCCCGCGAGGCCCACTTCTTCGACGCCCTCCACGAAAACCCGTCCGTCAACGGCATCCTGGCCCTTCACGAGGGGAGCGTGACCGCCATGGCCGGCGGATACACCCAGGCCAAGCTGGACCCGGCGGTCATGGTGGTCCATCTTGGCGCGGGCCTCGCCCAGTGCCTGGGCCAGCTCATCAACGTGTGGACGGGCAGCCTGCCCGTGGTGGTCATCACCTTCGCCGGCGACACGGGGAGCTTCGCCGACGCCATCGGCCTCGACCTGAGCCACAACTTCGGACCGACGTCCATCTCCACGCCGTTCACGAAGGCAAGCTGGACCGTCATCGAGCCCGAGGGGTTGCCCCAGGCCATCGACCGCGCCATCCGGGTGGCCACCACTCCCCCGGTGGGCCCGGTCCACATCGCCGTATACGACCGGCTGCTGGGGCCGGGCCAGGTGACCACCAACATCGTCGAGGGCGCCATCCCGGACGTCCGGTCCGGCCATCCCGACGACGGCGACGTGGAGCAGATCGTCCAGGCGCTGAACGACGCCAGGCGCCCGGTGCTCCACGTGGGCGACGGCGTGTGGAAGGGCGGCGCCGAAGGACAGGCGGCGGCCCTTGCCGAGCACTTCGGCCTTCCCGTCGTGTCCGACATGCGGGACCTGCGCTCCGTCCCCACAAAGCACCCCCTCCACGCCGGACGGGCCGTCCAGTCGCTGGAGACCCTGGACCCGGACCTGATCCTCTGTGTCGGCGTCCGCCACAGCGGAGACGGCCTGGCGTCCGACTACGGGCCGTTCATGAAGGCCCGGAAGGTCATCGCCGTGGGCCCGGACATGGAGAACCTGAAGAACGTCCCGGGCCTGGACTTGGCCGTGATGGCTGACGTGCGCCGGACCCTGGACAGAGTTTTGGTCGCGGCCCGCAGCGGCAGGGAGCCGGAAGAGCTGGCGAACAGGCGGGCCCGCGCCCGGGAGGAGGCGGCCTCCCTGCGGGCCCAACGCAGGAAGGCCGCGGAGAGCGCGGGACCGGAGGCGTCCCGGATACGCGCGTTGGTGCTGGGCGATACCCTAGACGAAGCGCTGGAGAGGAGGGGCGGCGGCATGGTGCTGATCGAGCAGTTCGCCGTGCCTCTCGACGTCCTCGGCGGCTCGGGAGACCCGGGGAACAACGTGTACATCCGGCCCGCGGGCGGGTCCGAGGGATACGGCGTCGGCGGGGCCATAGGCGTCAAGCTGGCGGCCCCCGACCGCCCCGTAGTGGGGCTGGTGGGAGACGGTTCCGTGTACTATGCGGACTCGGGAATGTGGACCGCCGCCCATCACGATATTCCACTGCTGTACGTCATACCTAACAACGAGGCCTACGGCATCGTGGCCGGGTACTTCGGCCAGGCCGGCGGGTACATGAAGCAGAGCGGCGACTACGGCGGCGTGGTGCTGGACAAGATAGACCCCGTCAAGATCGCCGAGGCCTTCGGCGTGGAGGGGATGCACGTCGAGGAGGAGGAACGGCTGCAGGAAGCCATCGACCACGGCCTGGACGTGGTGGAGAGGGAGAAGCGCCCCTTCCTCCTCGACGCGCGCCTGATCCGCGGCCTGCCCGAGGGCGGGCGGGCGGAGACGCCCTTCAGCTTCCGGGACTCCGTGCTGAACGCCTAGAAGATTTAGGAAACGGGGAGCCGGCTGGAAGGCGCAGCGCCAAGCCGAAAATATTGACAGTTACGGGGGACGGCAGTACGATTCGCTAGGTATCCCGGCGAGTCCGACCCCCGCATCCTTCGATGCGACAGGAGACGGGAATGCAGCAGACCACGGACCCGATCAGCCGCGAGGTCATCAAGAACGCCCTGCTAAGCGCCGCCGACACCATGGCCCTGACGGTGGTCCGCACCGCCCGATCGGCGGTGATCAAGCACGCGATGGACTTCTCCACGGCCCTCTTCACCGCCGACGGTCAGCAGGTGGCCCAGGGCCTGACCATCCCCGTCCACCTGGGAGCGATGGCCCCGGCGCTGCACGGGGTCATGAACGCCTTCGGCGACGACGTGCAGCCGGGCGACGTGTTCGCCAACAACGACCCTTACGAGGGGGGCAGCCACCTCCCCGACATCTTCTTGTTCAAGCCCATCTTCTCCAGGGACACGTTGGTGGGCTGGAGCTGCTGCATCGGGCACCAGACGGACATCGGCGGCAGGGTGCCCGCGGGGAACGCCACCGACAGCACGGAGATATACCAGGAGGGCATCCAGATCCCGCCCATCAAGCTCATCGAGGGCGGTGTCCTGAACCGGGCCGTCTGGCGCATCCTGGAGAAGAACGTGCGGGTGTCCGACAAGGTGATGGGGGACATCCAGGCCCTGCTGGCCGCCACCCGCTTCGGCGAACGGGACCTGCTGAAGCTGGTGGACGACTACGGCGTGGAGGAGATGAAGCTCTACATGGCGGACATCCTGGACACGACGGAGCGCCTTGCCAGGGCGGACATCGCCAAGCTGCCCAAGGGCGAGTGGGAGTTCACCGACTACCTGGACAACGACGGCCTGGACCTGCGGCCCATCGCCATACACGCCCGGCTGAAGATAGAGGACGACCAGGTGTTCGTGGACTTCGACGGCACCTCCCCCCAGGCCAGGGGCTCCATCAACCCCAACTTCGCCTTCACCAAGTCGATGGTGTACGCGGCGGTGAAGTGCGTGATAGACAACGACATAGAGTCCAACAGCGGCTTCTTCAGGGCCTTCCACATAACGGCCCCCGAAGGATGCTTCGTGAACCCCCAGCACCCCGCGCCGGTGGCCGCCAGGGGCATGTCGGGCCTGCGGGTTTCCCAGGTCATCTTCGGCGCCCTGGCGCAGGCGCTGCCCGAAAAGGTGCCCGGCGTGTGGGGCGGCGGCGAGGTGGGCCTGAGCTTCGGCGGGTACGACCAGGACCGCAGGGGCTGGGTGTACCTGGAGTTCAACAACGACGGGCCAAGGGGGGGCGGGCCCTTCCAGGACGGGCCCGACGGCCTGCCCAGCCCGGTGTCCAACACCGCCAACACGCCGATAGAGAGCGTGGAGGCCGACCACCCCCTCATGGTGGAACGGTTCGAGCTGGTCCCGGACTCGGGCGGCCCTGGCAAGTACAGAGGGGGCCTGGCCTACACCCGGAAGTTCCGCATCCTGGCCGACGAGGCCACCTTCCACCTGCGCTCGGACCGGCACGACTTCCCCACCTGGGGCGTGCAGGGGGGCAAGCCCGGCACCCCCATCGAGAACTACATCCTGAGGGACAACGAAGGGCCGGACACGAACCCGGACCAGGTGGCGCCCAAGCTCCTGACGACCATGAAGAAGGACGACGTGTACCACCTGATCCAGGCCGGCGCGGGCGGATACGGAGACCCCCTGGAACGGGACCTGGACTCCATCCTGGACGACCTCCAGCAGGAGAAGCTGACCGTCGACCACGTGCGGCGGGAGTACGGCGTGGTGGTCGACCCCGCCACGCTGCAGATCGACCTGAAGGCAACCGAGGAGCTGCGGGCGTCCATGAGGGCGGACCGAGCCGGGTAGCCCCCGGACCCCGATACGAGGACCGGACGCGGCCCCGCAGCAGGAGAGCTACACGATGCAACAGGCCACCGATCCCGTCACCCGGGAGATCATCAAGAACGCGCTGATGAGCAGCGCCGACACCATGGCGCTCACGGTGGTCCGCACCGCGCGCTCCGCCGTCATCAAGCACTCCATGGACTTCTCCACGGCCCTCTTCTCCGCCGACGGACAGCAGGTGGCCCAGGGCCTCACCCTCCCCTCCCACCTGGGCTCCATGGCCCCGGCCCTGGAGGGCATCATGAACGCCTTCGGGGACGACGTCCACCCGGGGGACATCTTCGCCAACAACGACCCCTACGAGGGCGGCAGCCACCTGCCGGACATATTCCTCTTCAAGCCCATCTTCGCCTACGACACCCTGGTGGGCTGGAGCTGCTGCATCGGCCACCAGACGGACATAGGCGGCCGCATTCCCGGGGGCAACGCCTGCGACAACACGGAGATATACCAGGAGGGGCTACTGCTGCCTCCCCTGAAGCTGTACGACAGGGGCGTACTGAACCAAGCCGTCTGGCGCATCCTGGGAAAGAACGTCAGGGTGCCCGAGAAGGTGCTCGGGGACGTTCAGGCCCTCCTGGCCGCCGTCAGGTTCGGCGAACGGGACCTCCTCCGCCTGGTCGACGACTACGGCGTCGAGGAGATGAAGAGCTACATGACCGACATCCTGGACACCACGGAGCGCATGACCCGGGCGGAGATACAGGGTCTGCCCGACGGCGAGTGGGAGTTCACCGACTACATCGACAACGACGGCATCGACGAACAGCCCATCGCCATCCACGCCAAGGTGAAGATCCAGGGCGATACCGTGTACGTGGACTTCAAGGGCACCTCGCCCCAGGCCAGGGGCTCCATCAACCCCAACTTCGCGTACACCAAGTCCCAGGTGTACGCGGTCATGAAGCACCTCATCGACGAGTCCATCCAGTCCAACAGCGGCTTCTTCAGGGCCTTCGAGATCACCGCGCCCGAGGGCTGCTTCGTCAACCCACAGCACCCCGCGCCCGTGGCTGCCCGCGGCCTCTCGGGGTTCCGCATCACGGCGACCCTCTTCGGCGCCATGGCCCAGGCCCTTCCGGGCAGGGTGCCGGGGGCCTTCGGCGGAGGCGAGGTGGGCCTCACATTCGGAGGCTACGACCGCAACCGCAAGGCCTGGGTCTACCTGGAGTTCAACAACGACGGGCCCAGGGGCGGCGGACCCTACTTCGACGGCGCGGACGGCCTGGCCGCCCCCGGGCGGAACACCGCCAACACCCCCATCGAGAGCATCGAGGCCGACCAGCCCCTGATGGTCGAGCGTTTCGCCCTTGTCCCGGACACGGGCGGCCCCGGGAAGTACCGGGGCGGCCTGGCCATAACGCGGGAGTTCAGGGTCCTGGCCGACGAGGCCACCTTCCAGCTACGCTCCGACCGCCACGACTTCCCGCCCTGGGGCGTAGAGGGCGGCAAGCACGGCACACCGACCCGCAGCTACATCTCTAAGGAAAGCGAAGGGCCGGACGCGGACTCGGGAGAGATCCCCAGTAAGCACCTGACGACGTTGAAGAGCGGCGACCTATACCGGCTCATCCAGTCCAGCGCCGGCGGGTATGGCGATCCCCTGGACCGGGACGTGGACTCAGTGCTGGACGACGTGGAGCAGGAGAAGATGACCCAGGGCCACGCCCGCGCCGAGTACGGGGTCGTCGTCGACCCCGACACCCTGGCGCTGGACCCGAGGGCCACCGCGGAACTCCGGGACAGAATGCGCCAAGCGCGAAACGAGAAGCAGGGATAGGCCCTCCGCCGTGGAACGGTCTGTTTATCATGAGGCGACGGTCGGGCACCATGTGACGGGCAGGCGGCGCGTTCCGGGAGGCAAGTGATGGACGCCAGGTTCACGCTGCCGCGCCGGGCCGGTGAGCCCCCGCGGGTGGGGAGCGTGGTCCCGCAGCTCCAGGAGACCCAAAAGAGCCCCGCCGAGGTGTACGAGAAGGTGGCGGCCTGGGCGTTCTCCGCCCTTGCCGGGGTACGGGAGGAGCCCACCCGGATATCCGTTCCGACGACCCGGGCCCTGTGGCTGGACGAGGGACTGGACACGGTCCACGACGACGCCTTCATGCCTCCCAGCGGCGGACGGGAGTTCGCTCATCTCCACGCCGACGGGAGCATGCACCTCCACGTGGACGGCCAAGTCGCCCGGGAGGTGTACGACAAGGGGTGGGGATGCGCCCATCCCCTGGACCCCAGGAGCTGCATGGTCTACGCCGCCAGGGACGACCGCGAGATCGAGGTCGTCAAGCTGGTGATAGCCGAATCGTATCGCTACGCAACGGGGAGGGGCATTCCTTAGCCGGGATGTGATTGGCCGCACCAAGCCTCCGTCCACAAGCCTCGCCCACTAGGGAGGACGCCGTGACGATACCCGATACCCTGACGTTCTATCGCGAGCACGCCCAGGACTACTCCAAGGTGTCGCACGACTTCCTGGGACAGCAGTACACGGACCCATCCCACCCGGAGATCTCCAACGACCGCCAGATCCTGGCGCGCCTCAAGGCGCTGTCCCCGGGCAAGAGGGGCCTCGACGCGGGCTGCGGCGCGGGGGCCCGGGACGTTTTCCTGCTATACCGGGAGGGGTTCGACATGAGCGGGGTCGACGCGGTTCCCGAGAACATAGCGGAGGCCGCCCGCCGCCATCCCGAGATCGCCGGCCGGGTGTCGGTTGCCGACCTGAGGGAGCCGCTGCCGTTCGCCGACGCCTCCTTCGACTTCGTCATGTGCAACGCCGTGATCCAGCACATCCCCCCGGAGGTCATCCGGACTGTGACCCTGCCCGAGCTTGCCAGGGTCCTGCGTCCCTTGGGAGTCCTGCAGCTCATGTTCAAGAACGGGCGGGGAGTGACCACGGTGCTGGACCCGGACTACGGCATCCGGCGCAGTTTCCGGCTCTACGACGAGCACGAGGTGGCGGGGATCCTGGAGAGCCACGGCTGCCGGGTGCTGCAGCCCGAGTCTCCGGGCGGGCCCGGCGGCTTCATGTACGTGACAGACGTGAAGCCCATGCGGTACTGCGTGTTCCACGCCAGGAAGCGGTAGCCGACCTGCTGGAATGGTTATGTCAACGGACCTCGAGGGGAGTGTGACATGAGCCCCACGGCACGGCTGGAGCCTGTCCCGGAGGACTGGGAGAGGGCCCTTGCCATCGCCGCCCACCCCGACGACCTGGAGTACGGAGCGGCCGCCGCCATCGCCAGGTGGACCGACCAGGGAAAGCGGGTGGTCTACCTGATGGTCACCCGGGGAGAGGCGGGCATCGACGGCATGCCTCCCCACGAGACAGGGCCCATCCGGGCGGAGGAGGAGCGCCGCAGCGCCGCGGTGGTGGGCGTGGACCAGGTGGAGTTCCTGGACCACCGGGACGGCGTCATAGAGTACGGTCTGCCCCTGCGCAGGGACCTGGCGCTGGCGATACGGAAACACCGTCCCCAGGTGGTGATCACCCTGAACCACCGCCTGACGTGGCCCGGCGGCGGCCTGAACATGGCGGACCACCGCAACGTGGGCCTGGCCGTTTTGGACGCCGTGAGGGATGCGGGCAACAGGTGGGTCTTCACAAATGAGTCCGGAGAGGGTCCCGAGCCCTGGAACGGCGTGGAGACGGTCCTCCTCAGCGGCTCTCCCGAGCCCACCCACGGGGTGGACGTGACGGACCACTTCGACCGGGGGGCCGCCTCCCTGGCGGAGCACAGAACGTACCTGGAGGCCCTGGGCAACGCCGACCGGACCCACGAGATGCTGCGCGAGTTCGCCAGGGACGCAGGCAGGGCGCTGGGATGCGACCTGGGCGTCCTGTTCCAGGCGGTCCGGCCATGAAGCCATCGGGACGTCCTGCACGTGGGAACGCCCGCGGCTAGAGACCGGACGGTGTTCTACTACGACGGCGGCTGCGGCTTCTGCAGGTCCGTGGTGGCGGTGCTGTCGCGAATCGACGTCCGCCGACGGGTCACCTGGACTCCCTACCAGTCGCTGGAGACGCCGCCCGACGGCCTAACGTGGGAAGACCTGGAGCGGTCGGCCCACCTGGAAACGGAGCAAGGCGGCCTTCACGAAGGCTTCCACGCCTTTCGCAGGCTGACCCTTCTGCTGCCTCCCCTATGGCCACTGGCGCCCTTCCTGTGGCTGCCAGGCGTGCCCTCATTGGGCACGGGCCTCTACCGGTGGGTCGCCCGAAACCGGCACTGCATATGGGCGTGCGGGACCGCCCCACTGAGGCGGACGGGCGGGCGAGAGCATCGCGCTCCGTGAGCAGTGTACCCACATCGCCCACGGAAGTCGCACTCAACGCAACCGGCCTCCTTGCAAGGAGGCCGGTATAGACCCCGGGCCGGGCGGCGCCCGGCCCGGGGCTTGGGATGAAGGAAACCCTTAAGCCTTGGCAGCCATGGCGCCGCAGACCGTCTCCATGATCAGGCGTGTGACCACGTACGGGTCCATGTTGGCGTTGGGCCGCCTGTCCTCTATGTACCCCTTCTGGTTCTTCTCCACCTGCCAGGGGATCCTGATGGAAGCGCCCCGGTCCGACACGCCGTACCGGAACTCCCTGTAGGAGCAGGTCTCGTGCAGCCCGGTCAGACGCTCTTCGATGGCGAACCCGTAGTTGGCGATGTGCAGCTCATGCCTGGTCCCCAGGGCCTCGGCCGCGTCTACGCACGCCTGGTAGTTGGACCTCATGGTCTTGGTCGAGAAGTTGGTGTGGGCGCCCGCACCGTTCCAGTCGCCCCGGGCGGGCTTGGGGTACAGGGTGGCGTTCACGTCGTGGTCCTCACCCACCCGGTACAGCAGCCACCTGGCCACCCATAGCTGGTCCGAAACGGCCAGGGCAGGGGTGGGGCCTATCTGGAACTCCCACTGGCCCGGCATGACCTCCGCGTTGATGCCGGAGATGTCCAGACCGGCGTCCAGGCACCTCTCCAGGTGCTCCTCCACCGCCGGCCGGCCGAACACCTCGTCGGCCCCAACGCCGCAGTAGTAGCCACCCTGGGGAGCGGGGAACCCGTGGTCTGGGAAGCCCAGGGGCCTCATCCCCTTGAAGAAGGTGTACTCCTGCTCGATGCCGAAGATGAACTCCTGGTCCGCGTACCTCTCGGCGGCCTCGGCACACGCGGCCCGCGTGTTCGACCTATGAGGGCTGAGGTCCGTGTTCAACACCTCGGTCATCACCAGAAGGCTGTTCCCTCCCCTTATCGGGTCCGGACAGCAGAACACCGGCCTCAGGACGCAGTCCGAGGCCGACCCCATGGCCTGGTTGGTGCTGGACCCATCGAAGCCCCATATGGGTAGGTCTTCATGACTGGGCATATCCTTATCCGAGGCCACAATCATGGTCTTGGATCGAAGCTTCGGCGTGGGAATACTCCCGTCTATCCAGATGTATTCGGCTCTGTACGTACTCATCCTGCCTCTCAACTCATTTGGATTTCCGGCTTGCGGCCATATTCCAACCGCAGTTGGCCGGGCCAGATATAGAATAACGTATTTCCAGACTCCGGGCAACCTAGACGGTGGTCACAACCCCGCCCGAGAGGCACACTGCAACACCCGGCTTTCTCCCGGCGTCAGCTCGCCGAGGAGGGCGCCATGGCAGGGTCACGGCTGGCTTCGACAGCCCGCCGGAAGGAGTCGACGAGCCCGTCTTCGGACCGCCGGAGCACGGTGGTGTTGACCGTGAGCAGGATGCGCCGGGGGGACCGGTCGTCGGGGTAGACGAACACCCCCTCCCGCTCCAGGGAGGAGGCCAGCCTGCCCACGTCGATGTGGGGCCCCACCGTCATCGGGAATATGTTGGAGCCGTCTGCGAAGGGCCGTACCTCGATGCCCGGAATGTCGTTCAGGCGGGCGAACACCGACCTGGCCCTGTCCATGGCGGCGTAGAACCGCTCCTCGAACCCGTCGGTGCCCTGGAGGGCCAGAGCCGCCGCCAGGGACGCCGAGGGGAGCCCCCCTCCGAACATCCTCCTGTGGTGGTACATGTCCTCGACGAACCCCGCGGCGCCCGCCAGGATTGCACCGAAGGGGGCCCCGAAGTACTTGTACAGCGACACGTAGACGCTGTCGTAGAGGCCCGTGTAACGCTTTGGGTCGACCCCGGTGGCCGAGGCCATCATGTAGAGACGCGCGGCGTCCAGATGGGTGGCGATGCCCCGCTCGGCGCAGAACCCGGTGACCTCCTCCATGCGTTGGAAGGACACCACCCGGCCCTCCTGGCGGCGCACCGGGCTCTCGACAATCACTGCGCCTATGCGGTTGGCCACCCTGCCCGTCTCCGACCGCTCCACCGCTTCCTTCAGCTCGTCGAGGGTGAATTCGGGCCGCCCCTGGCCCAGGGGGACGAGGTTGATGCCGCTGAGGCCGGCAACTGAGTCTCCGGTGTCGTTGTACACGTGGCCCTGCTCCTGGACAACCGCCCGGGGCTTGACCCCGCAGTGCTTCCGGATGGCCAGGTGGTTGGCCATGGTGCCCGTGGGCATGAACACCGCGGCCTCCTTGCCCAGCATCCCGGCCAACCGCAGCTCCAGCTTCTCCACGGTGCCGCCCCGGGAGAAGTCGTCCAGCTCCAGGCCGATGTCCCGGTGGAACTCGGAGAGGCGCCGGAGCATGTCGCCGGGCTCCTTGGGCTCCCCGTCTCCCCTGAAGACCACGTCGGTGGACTGGCTCACGGCTACTCTACCCTGAGCAGCTTCTGCAGGTTGCCGCCCATGACCAGGGCCCGGTCCTCGGGGGTCATGAAGTCGCAGTGGAGGCGGATGAGGTCCAGGTTCTGCTGGTAGGTGCAGGTCCTGAGGGCCCAGGGCATGTCCGAGCCCCACACCATCGCCTCGGGGCCGAAGTTCTCGTACACGGTCCTGATGATCTGCTCGTGCCGGGGGTACGGGTACTCGAACTCCTTGCCCCAGATGCCCCAGTTCTCGTAGGCGAGGACGTAGCCCATCTCCAGATGGAAGTTCCCCAGTTTGAATAGGGGGAAGAACTCCCTGGGATTGTCCACGTACTCCGGATGGCTGGGATGCTTGACCCAGGCCCCAAGGTGGCAGTCGATGACGTGCATGTCGGGGTACTTCTGCAGCACGTTCCTGATGTGGTCGATCTCCTCCAGGTACGCCTCGCGGCCGTTGAACCCGGTGTCCATGTAGACGGGTATGCCGAGGCGCAGGCACTCCTTCCACAGAGGGTCGCACTTGGGGTCGTCCACCGGCTGGCCCTTGATGACGTGGGTATGCAGGGCCCGGAAGCCGTTCTCCTCCACGGCCCTGGTCAGCTTCTCGATCTCCCCCCGCAGGTACTTCTCGTCCCGGGTGACGTCGTACTCGATGGCCACGGTCCCGATCAGCCTGTCGGGGTGCTCCCTGATGGCGTCGGCGAAGTACACCTCCCGGCCCCAGCTATGCTCCATGTACCCCGCCAGCACGACCCCCTTGTCGACCCCGATGAAGTCCATGTTCGCGATGAGCTGGTCGGGGGTGTACTCCATCTTCTCCATGGACACGGCGCCCCGCTGAAGCCAGACGTCCTCTCCGTGCTTCTTCCACTGGAAGCGGTTGAACCGACCCACGCGGAACTCGACGTCCTCGCCGGCCTCGGCTATGTACTTGGGGTCCTCGTGGCTGCTGTACATCCTGCCCCAGGATGGGCGAACGATCTTCTGGAGCTCCGCCCTGTAGGCCGCCTCGTCCTTGTACCCGGCGGGCCCCGCCTGGTCGGGAAAGACGTGAACGTGGTTGTCGATTATCAATCCGTTGACCTCCGTTCTATCGACCTCCGCAGAATGTCCTGCGGTCTCGCCACTATTCGAACAGGGCCGCGATGCGCTCTCCGACGATCGTGTCCTCGCCCTCGCTGAGACCGAAGACGTGGATGGCGATGAAGTCCTCCCCGTCGCGGACCCTGGTCCATATGGGCGGGTCTCCCGCCTTCAGACGGTCCACCACGTCGGTAAGGCTCATGCCCGTGGCCTCCTGGTCGACCCTCAGGACCACGCCGTAGGGCATGTGGCCGACCACGTTGTCGATGCGCTGGACCGTAATGCCCGGTACGCCCGCCAGGGGGGCCATGATGGCCAGGCACTGCCCCTCGGCCTGGGCCAGCCTCTCCTCGTGGTTCATGGTCATCCAGCGTCTCACGGCGGCCACCGCCCCGATCATCTCCTGGCGGTCCACCTTGTGGGGCCTGCCCACGCCCCGTATCCGGCGTCCCTCGTAGCTGGCGAAGGACTGGAGGCCCAGCTTCCGTATCATGTCCTTGGTGCCCAGGGCCAGCCCCGTGGACTGGGGCGCGCCCATGTACTTGGCCGCGATGCACTGGAAGTCTGCCCCCATCCGCACGTGCTTGCCGAAGACGTCCAGGGGATATATCTGGCCCGCCGAGTCCACCAGGACGGGCACGTCGTGGGCGTGGGCGATCTCGATGATGTCCTCCAGGGGCAGGGCCTTGGGGTCGGGCTCCTGCTCCACGGCGTAGAAGTGCACCGCGGCAGTCTTGGGGCCGATGGCCTTCTCCAGGTCCTCCCGGGTGGTGCCGTCCTTGTCTCCGAACTCCACCAGCTTGGCCCCGGCGAGCTGCAGGCAGCGGTCGTACCAGTAGCGCTGCCTGGTCTGGATCAGGATCTCGTCCTTCATGCCCGTGGTGTCGGGCAGCTGCTGTATCTTGTCGTCGTCGTCCCCGGCCATCACGGCCGCCGTGGCCAGGGTCAGCGCGGAGCCGGCCCCCGAGGTGATGTAGGCCGCGGGCACGTCGGCCATCTTGGCGATGGCCTCACCGGCCTTCTCCTGCAGGTGCATCAGGGGGATGTAGGGACCGTCGGCCCGCTCCATCGCCTCCTTGACCTCGGGCACCGGCGTCGACCCGCCCAGCATCGTCACGCTTCCGATGGCGTTGATAACCGGGGTCGCCCCCAGCTCCTTGTAGATGTCTCCCCAATCTCCGGCTGCCATGAGTCCTCCTTGTTATCTTTATGTCAACGTGTGGCCGGCCAAACCCCCGGCCGCAGGCCAGTTCGGGCACGCGGGGCGCGCCCTAGTCGTCGGCCTGCAGGACGGCTGCGGAGCCGATGCCCAACGCGGCCAAGGTCCGTACCACCTCGGCCCTGCCCTCGGGGCTGATGGGCCGCCCGGGCGGGCGCGGGGCCCCGCAGTCGATGCCCAGCCGCTCGCTGATAGCCGCCTTGACCGTAGCGTGCAGGCCGAACCTGTCCACCAGAAGGTTGAGGTTGGTCGCCTTGTCCTGGGCCTCCTCGGCGCGCCCCAGGTCGCCGGCGACATAGGCGTCCCAAAGCTCCACCCACAGCTCGGGGGCTATGTTGGGCGGCCCGTCTATGCAACCGACGGCGCCGATGGTGAGGGCGGGCAGCATGAGGTGGGAGTGGCCCACGAAGCAGCTCAGCCCCATCTTCGCGAAGGCGCGGATGTTGGAGATGTCCATGGGCGAGTGCTTGAGCCCCGTTAGCTGAGGGACCCGGTCCTGGATCTTCCGCATGAGGTCCGGCTTGACCTCGACGCCGGTGGCCTTGGGTATGTTGTACACGAAGAAGGGCAGGTCCGCGGCCGCGGCTACGACCCGGTAGTGCTCCACCATCTCGTCGTCGCTGCGACCGTAGAAGTAGGGCGGCACGCAGCATATGGCGTCCACCCCTGCCCTGGCCGCGTGCTCGGCCATCCTGGCGGACCGCAGCGTCGTCGGCGACCCCACGTGCATGATGTTCTTTATCCTGCCCCTGGCCTGGTCCGCGGCTATCTCGGCGATGCGCATGTTCTCCGCGTCGTCCAGGAGAACACTCTCGCCGGTGCCTCCGGCCACCCAGAAGCCGTGGGCGCCCTGCTGGATGTTGAACTCCATCACTTCCCTGAAGGCTCCCTCGTTCAGCCCTCCGTCCTGCGTCATGGGGGTCAGGAAGGCGGGGTACACGCCACGGAACTCGGACATCGACTCACCTCCCGGAATCGTACTTGGCCGCCCGTGAAACGCCGCAGGCACAGACGGTTTACAGCGTTCGTATTATACACGCGACCCGCCCGGTGGCCTAGACCGTCCGAGGCTTGCGTGCTAAACTCCCCCAAAAGCACACCCCAAAGGTGCAAAAAAGGAGGAAGATATGCCTCTCCACGGAAAGCAGAGAATCGGCCTGATGGTGCCCCCCGCCAACACCACGATGGAGGACGACTTCGACCGCTGGCTGCCGGACTCGGTGCGCGTCCACGTGAACCGCATGTACTCCCCACCGACCCCACCGAAGAACCTGGTGGAGGCCCTGCAGGCCTATGGCGACCACATCGAGGACACGGCCCGGACCATGGCCCAGGTCCCCCTGGACGTCATGGCCTTCGGCTGCACCAGCGGCAGCTTCCTCAACGGGGTGGGCTACGATGCCCAGATCATCGACAAGATCCAGGGCGTGTCGGGCGGGGTGAGGACCGTCGCCACGGCCAAGGCGGTAGCCGACGCCCTCAAGGAGCTGGGGGTCACGAAGATCGCCGCCTGCTCCCCCTACCCGGCGGAGGTCAACGAACGGCTGCGCCAGTACTACACCGACTCCGGGTTCGACATAGTCAACTTCCAGCCCGTCGACAGTGAAAAGTACCCCATGGACTACAACCAGTTCCCGCCCGGAGTGGCGAAGGACCTAGCCCTCAGCGTGGACCGCCCGGAGGCGGAGGCCATATTCATGAGCTGCACCGCCTTCAAGGGGGCGGCCGAGTCCATAGAGGCGATAGAAGAGGCGACAGGCAAGCCGGTGGTCACAGCCAACCAGGCCACCTTCTGGGCGTGCATGAGGGCGCTGGAGGTCACGGAGCCCATCCAGGGCGGCGGCGTTCTGATGCGGGAGCGGGTGGCGGCGTAGACGAGGCCGCCGGAGCACGCGAGCGCGCCTCGCCCCCATATCCAAAGATGGCCGGACCATGAGCCAAAGGAGAGGTGCAACATGGGCGCCATAGAAGACATCGCCCTGGACCTGATAGGCGGGGTCCGGGGCGGCAAGCCCGCCCCCCGGCTGGTGGAGCTCAGGCCCTACCTGGCCTCCGACTACATGGAGGACGCGGCCCGGTTCATGCTGGACCACCCCAACCGGGCCATGATTATCACCGGCTTCTTCATCCCCGTTCCGTACAAGTTCCCCCTGCCCGAGGGCGGCTCCGTGGAGACCGACGGTCCGCCGGGGGCCTACTTCCTGGGAGAGGCGCTTAGGGCGCTGGACTTCCACGTGACCTACGTGGCCGACCGGTGGTTCAGCTTCGTGTTCGACGGGGTGCCGGGCGCCGAGGACTACGTCGAGTTCCCGATGGCCGACTTCAAGGAGAGCGACAACTACAGCAGGAAGCTGCTGGAGGATAAGGACCCATCGGTGGTGATCTCCACCGAGAGGTGCGGCCTGACCCGGGAGCGCCGCTACCTGAACATGATGGGCTGGGACATCAGCGAGTTCACCGCGAAGCTGGACTATCTCCTGGAGAACCATCCCCACACCGTGGCCGTGGGAGATGCGGGCAACGAGCTGGGGATGGGAAACTTCGCCCCGTTCATCGGGGACCTCCCCCACCCGTTGGCGGAGCCGGCGGTGGTTCCGTCCACCAAGCCGGTCCTGGGACGCTCCTCGGACTGGGGCTGCTACGGGCTGGTGACCGCCCTATCCAAGCTGGCGGGCCGCGACCTTCTCCCGACGGGCAAGCAGGTGCAGGAGTTCATAGTAGACATCTGCGACAGGGGAGTCGTCCGGGGAGACGGCCGCAAGGGATACGAGGTGGACAACCGGACCCTGGAGGAGCAGGGAGAGGTGCTGGACAGGCTGCGCGGCGTCCTTAAGGACGCGGGCATCGAGGTGAAGAGCGGCTAGAGGCCCGGACACGTCATCGGGCGCCGGGGTCAGGGGGTGCCGGATTCCACTGGCCCAGAGCCCGTGCGGAAAGACGGGCGGCCGTCTCCCCTCTGACGTACTGCCTTCGGCCGGGGGAACCTACGCCCTCCTCTTCCGATTGAACAACGTCCATATCTTGACGGCGGGCAGTCTGGGTCCAGCGACCTACGCGAAAGGGTTCTACTTCTACCTGGGCAGCGCCCTGAATGGCCTGGCGGGACGCGTCGGGCGGCACCTGACCCAGGGAAAACGCCTCCACTGGCACATCGACGCGCTGACGGAGGTGTCCTGCCCCGTTTGGGTATGGTGGCGTGAAGGGCCCGAGCGGCTGGAGTGTCATTGGGCCCGGAACGTCCTCTCCGTCCCCGGCTCCCAGATACCCGTGCCTGGATTCGGCTCCTCGGACTGCCGGTGCCCAAGCCACCTGGTCTTCTTTCCCGATACTGCGTCTCCGCCTATGAATGCCGTCTCGGTTCCAGGAATGCTGATGGGCGCGGCCGGATGACAAACCCGTCTTCCTACATGGCTTACGCGTGTATGCTGGACAAGAACTGGGGAGCGTTGAGGATTCTCGCGCCCCGATACTCCCCAAGGGGCAACAGATGCCGCCGGTCGCCGGTGACCAGGTAGTCGGCGTTCGCGGCCGCCGCACAATCCAGTATGCGGTTGTCGGCGTGGCCTCCAGCGATCACCTCCGGGAGCCCGGGGGGTGGACGACCGTGGCAGCATCCGCCAGAGTCCTGAGAGCGTGGGACGAGCGTTCTTCGTCCCAATCGAACTTGCCGCCGAGCACCCCCGCAACCTCGTTCAGGATGAAGGGAGAGAGGTAAAGATCGAACCGTCCCCTCAGGGCCAGCTCGAGGATGACGCGCTCGTTTCCAGGGAAGTTCAGACCGGAGATGATCACGTTGGTGTCCAGAACGACTCTCACGTACGGGATGAGCTGACTTCCGCCCTGTGCTCTTCCACCAAACGGGCCACGTCCTCAGGGCCGAGTCCCTTCTCTCTGGCCTTCTCTTCACCGTACTGGAGCACCTGCCTCCACTCGCACTCCTCGATGTAGCGGAGCACCGCCTCCCGCAGAAACTCGCTCCTCGACCGGCGCTGCTGCCTCATCACCCGGTCCACGCGGTCCGCCATCTCCGGCGGCAACGAGAAGGTAATGGTCTTGGTAGTTCGCGGCATGCCAACCTCTTGTTATCGAGTCTTACTGGGATAGTGCACCAGTCGAGGACCCCTGTCAACAAATCTCTTGCCCCGTCGCCATTCGTAGGCTTGGCCCTGTATGTTCGGGTCGACGGGGGCAGATGACAAACCCGTGCTGCATGCCTTAGTATGTTGGGCAGGACGCAGCCCCACTCCAACACACGCGAGGTCCGGGACCGTGAACAGGTGGTTCGACTACTCTCCCATCGTTGACAGGCCGGTAATCCGGTGGCCGGGAGGCGCCCGGGTCGCCTTCTGGCTGTCCCCCAACGTGGAGTACCTGGAGTACGACCCGCCGGCCACCAGCAGGCCCCCGGGTTTCGTGGGGGCCGGGATTCCCACGCCCAACCTCCAGTGGTACAGGACCCGGGACTACGGCAACCGGGTGGCCTTCTGGCGCATGCTGGAGGTGATCGACAAACACAACATCCGTTGCACGGCCTCCCTCAACGAGGCAGTTCTGGACCACTTCCCCGAAATCAGGGACGCCATGGTGGCCCGGGACTGGGACTACATGTCCCACGGCATCTACAACAACCGCACCCTCCACGGCGTAAGTGAAGAGGACGAGCGCCGCTTCTACGCGGACTGCGTCGAGACGCTGAAGAGGCACACGGGGAAGCGGCTCAAGGGGATGCTGGGCCCCGCCATATCGGCGACGGTGAACACGCCCGACCTGATGGCCGAGGCCGGGCTGATCTACCACACGGACTGGTGCCACGACGACCAGCCCTTCCCTCTGAAGGTGAAGTCGGGCCGCCTCATCTCCCTGCCCTACACCCTGGAGATGAACGACAGCGCCGCCGTCGCCGAGTCCGCCAACGACGCACCGTACTTCGCCCAGATCTGCAAAGACCAGTTCGACGTGCTCTACGAGCAGGGCGCCGAGAGCGGCCGGGTCATGTGCATCGCCCTGCACCCCTACTGGATAGGCGCCCCCCACCGCATCAAGCACCTGGACGACATCCTGACCCACATCCTGTCCCACGACGGCGTGTGGAAGACGACGGCCGAGGAGATCGCCGAGTACTACATGGACAACTACTACGACACGGTGGTGGCATACCTGGAGGAGCGCCGGCAGGACCTGAACCCGGCCCCCCGGGGCGAGGGTGCCGGTCCCCAGGATACGCGACGGGAGTTGGAGGCATGACCGCTGCACGTCAACCGGGGATGGACCACGACTTCTACCCGTTCTCGTCCATGGCGGCCAGGGAGCCCCTGGTGTGGCCCGACGGAGCGCGGGTGGCCTTCTGCGTCATCGTCAACCTGGAGCACTACGAGCTGGAGCCCCCCGAGGACGCCTTCACCCTGAACCGCCGGTACGGCCCGGCCCGCATGCGGCCCTTCCCGGACATCACCCGGGCCTCCCACCGGGAGTACGGCAACCGGGTGGGCATATTCGGGATCATGAAGCTCCTGGACAGCTACGGGATGAGGGCCACGGCCGCCATGGACGCCGTCATCGCGGAGACCAATCCCTTCCTGGTAAACGAGGCGATGAAGCGCGACTGGGACGTCATCGGCCACGGGGTAAGCGCCAACCGGCTCATCACCTCGGAGATGTCCGAGGAGCAGGAGCGGGCCCACATAGCCAGGTGCGTCGGGGCCATCGAAAGGGCCACCGGACGGGGACCCTCGGGATGGCTCGGGGTCGAGTACAGCGAGTCCAGGCGGACGCCGCACCTGCTGGCGGAGCACGGCATCCGCTACGTGTGCGACTGGACGGTGGACGAGCAGCCACACCGGATGAACGTCGACGGAGGCACTCTCTACTCCCTACCGGTCACCACCGAGCTGGACGACCATACGGTCCTGGGCATCCGCAACATGCCCATCACCGAGTACGCGCAGGCGGCCAGGGACACCTTCGACGTGCTGCACCGGGAAGGCGCACAGAACGGCCGGACCCTCGTGTACAGCATCCACCCGTGGATAATGGGCCAGCCCTATCGACTCAAGTACCTGGATCGCATCCTGGCCCACATCGCGGGCCGCGGGCAGGTCTGGAAGGCCACGGGGGCCGAGATAGTCGACTGGTACGCCGGGCGCCAGAACGGATAGGTCCGGCCTGCGGCACGGGCCGTTCCAACCGGTCCTGACCGCGGCAAGCCCGCCCAAACGCCGTAGAGACATTCACCTGGGAGACGCGCCATGATAATCATGTGCCCGCCGGTGGCCCTGGGCGACGACGCCGAGTCCCGCGCCGACATGCTGCGGAAGGCCAGGGAGCTGGAGTGCACCGCCATCGCCTCCCACGTTCCCGAGGAGTGGCCCGACGGCAAGGTGGCCCAGGCCCGGGCCTTCCTGGACGAGCACGGCCTGCGCGTGGGCGAATACGTCCAGTTCCGGTTCGACTTCGCGTCGGCAGTGCCCGAGGAGCACCGGGCGGCCATGGCCGACTACAGGCGTCAGCTACGCCACGCCAGGACCATTGGCGCGGCCTTCGTCGGGTTCAACATCGTGTGCGACCGTGCGACTCCCCGGATGTGGACGGATGAGACGTGGCGGCGGTGCATAGGGGCGGTCGCCGAGCTGGCCGCCGAGGCCGAGGGCGCCGGGATGGACGTGGCCGCGCATCCCCACTACATGAGCCCCCTGTTCTCCATCGAAAGGGTGGAGGAGCTGCTGGCCTCGGTGCCCTCCCCGCGGCTGAAGGTCCTCATAGACATCGTGAACCTGACCAGCCCGGAGATGGTCTACAGGACTACGGAGCTGGTGAACGACGTCTTCGACCGCCTGGGGGACCGGATAGTGGGCCTGCACGCCAAGGACGTGGTGATGTCCGGGGGAGGCAACACCATCGTCCACGTGGACGAGTCCATCCCCGGGACGGGCCTGATGGACCTGTCCACGGCGCTCAGCCGGCTGGACGGGCTGGGGCGCGACGTCACCCTGCAGGTGGAGCACCTGGGCTACGAGGACACGCTCCAAGGCGTCGGCCACATCCGCGGTCTGGCGAGGGACGCCGGCATCACCCTGGGCTAGGCGGGGGAGCCGCGAAGCCGGCACGACGTACCGAGCCCCTGACGGACCCCCGGTCCTAGTACATGATCAGGTGGGTGGGGACCAGGCGCTGTTCCACGGGGTCCACCGCCAGGGCCAGCCCCTCCAGGGTATAGGCTCCCAGCAGAGGCGGGGAGCCGTCTTCCCCGAAGATCACCAGGGTTGTCACGCTCTCACCGCCGACGGTTGCGCGGGCCTCCCCGTAGTCCATCTCAATGCGGCGTCCGTCGGCCAGCAGGAAGCGGCGCTTCCCCAGGGGAGCTACGCCCAACTCTCGCAACAGGCTGCCGGGCAGCGTGGTGTAAGCCGCGCCGGTATCCACCGTTGCCTCTATGTCACGGGCCTGTTGGCCGTCCAAACTGGCAATCCGCATCGGCCAGCTGAAGGTCCCCATGCCGAACACCTCTCTTGGGGTCTTGTCTAGCCGGACTTGGCTTTTGCCCTGGAGCGGCGCTTCTTGGGAGCGGGCGCGTCCTCTGGCTCAGTGGGGGTCTCGGCGGGCGATTCGGCGGGTGGGCCGGGGGGCGCCGCCTCGGCCTTCTTGGTCGCGGCGATGCTGGCCTTCAGCGCGTCCATCAGGTCGCTCACCTTGCCCTTGGGCGGCGGCGGAGCGGCGGTCACGGGCTGCTGGGAGGTGAGCTTCCCCTCGATGGTGCGCTCCAGGGCCAGCCGGTACTCGTCCTGGAAGATCTCCGGCTGGTAGGGCGCGGTGAGCTGGTCTATGAGTATGGACGCCATGCCCATCTCCTGGTCGGTGATGGCGGTCCTCTCCTCGGGCAGGTCCAGTTCGTTGGTCCCCCGGATCTCATCGGGATAGTGCATGGTGTGCATGGAGATGGCCTTCTGGTAGGGCCGAAGGCAGCATATGTGCTCCTTCTGGCGCAAGGAGACCTTGGCGATGGCCACCCTGCCGCTGTCCTCGAGGGACTGCTTGAGCAGGTAGAATGGCTTGACCCCGACGCCCTCGGGCTCCAGCATGTAGGAGCGCTCGAAGTTGATGGGGTCGATGTCTCCCAGGTCCACGAACTGGGTGATCTCTATGACGTGGGTGGAAGGCACCGGGAGGTTTTCGAAGTCCGCCGGGTCCATCTCCAGGTACTGCTCCTTGGCATACTCGTAGCCGCGCACGATCTCCGAGGCCTCGACCTCGGCCTCGTGGTACGGGCAGTACCGCTTCTGGCGGATGCGGTTCATACACGTCTTGTGCAGGGTGACGAAGGAGAGGTCCTTGCTCTCGGTGGCGGTGTACAGCTTGATGGGGATGGCCACCATCCCGAAGCTCACCGCGCCTCTCCATATCGCTCTTCTGGCCATGGGCGTACCTCCTGAATACCACCGGCTGAATACCACCAACCGGTGGAGCCTACCCACTCACCCGCCAGCCACGGACCCATTTCACCACGAACGGCCCGCCCGAGAATAGTGTACGGGCCACCCGAATTCGGTCAAACCACGCGCATGCGCCCATCAGGCGAAGTCCGCCAGCAGCTTCGGCCACCCCGGCGCGTCGGCCACGATGCAGTCCCCCGGAGACTTGTCGTCCCGAAGCGCCTTGAACATGGGATAGGTCAGCTCGCCGTCCTCGCTGAACTCGCCGTACTCCACCTGGCAGACGACCTGGGGACGGCACCAGAACATCAGCCGAGGGACCCGGGGCAGGGAGCGGAAGGGACACTCCTCGACGTGAATACGCTGGAGGTCCAGGCCCAGGTCCCTGGCGGCGGCTCCGGAGAGGCCCGCGGAGACCTGCCCCACGAACACCAGCCGCTTGTCGTCGTCGTACAGCCCCAGCAGCAGGCTGTCGAAGGCGCCCCGACTGCCCCCGGAGCCCCGGGTGACGCCTGAGCCCCGGCTGACCCCGGAGAAGGTGTAGCCGCCTATGACGAACTCCGACTCACGGACGCGCTTAACCTTGAGCCAGTGCCGGCTCCGCCTCCCGGGCAGGTAGGGGCTGGACTTCTCCTTGGCCACTATGCCTTCCAGGCCGTGCTGGCAGGTCGCCTGGAAGAAGGCGGCCCCGTCGCCATCCACGAGGTCGCAGACCTGGGCCATGTCGCTGGGCCGGACTATCTCGTGGAGGCGGCCCTTCCGGCTGTACAGGGGCTCGGCCATGACCGGACGGCCCTCCAGGTAAAGGAGGTCGAAGGCGATGAAGTGGACCGGGTTGTCGCGCCCGCCCCTGCGGCCCGCCGCGCCCAGACGCCTCTGGAGCAGGGGGGAGCTGGGGCGCCCGTCCGAGTCCAGGCACACCAGCTCACCGTCCAGCACGACGCTTCGGGCGCCCACCTGGCCGGGCAGGTCCGCAAGCTCTGGGAAGCTGTCGGTGATGTCCCGGGAGGTGCGGCTGAGCAGCCGGAGACGGCCCTCCTCCAGGAACGCCATGGCCCGGATGCCGTCCCACTTGAGCTCGAAGAAATGCTCCGTGGAGTCGAAGGGGTGCCGGGCGAGGCGGGCAAGCATCGGCTTTACCGTTGCGGGCAGACCCCGGGAGACCCTGGATTCGACTACCGCCATACTCTTCCGTCCGTAGAGCCTGGCACCAGCATATACGACCGCCGTCGAGGGGGTCAACCCGGCCTCGAAGCGATGGGGAATGGGCCTGCCGGCCTTCGAAGACCCCTTGTGTGACCAATGGCCCAGGGGCCGGTGCTGCTATAATTGTAGCCTGCACCACCACCGGAGGGCCGGCCCGCCACCGGAGGGAAGATGATATTCATCGGCACATCCGGCTACAACTACCCGGAATGGAAGGGGAGCTTCTACCCCGACGACCTCCCCACGAGCAAGATGCTGCCCTACTACTCCCAGCAGTTCTCCACCGTAGAGATCAACTACACCTTCTACCGGTTCCCCAGCGAGAAGGCGGTGGAGGGCTGGAGGGCCGCCACGCCGGAGGGGTTCACCTTCACCCTCAAAGCCCCGAGGCGCATAACCCACGATGCCCGCCTGAAGGACTGCCGGGAGGTGACCCAGGCCTTCAGCCTTCGCGCCCGGTCCCTGGGCGACAAGCTGGGGGTGCTGTTCTTCCAGCTCCCCCCGTCGTTCAGGGCAGACACAGAGGCGCTGGACTCGTTCCTGGACTGGGTTCCGCCCAACCTGCGGGTGGCGATGGAGTTTCGCCACGCCTCCTGGCACTCGGAGGAGGTGTTCAGCAGGCTCAGGTCCGCCAACGTGGCCATGTGCATAGCCGACAGCGAGCGAATGACGACCCCGGTGGAGGCGACGGCCAACTTCGGCTACTTCCGCCTGCGGGACGAGAGCTACCAGCAGGAGGACATCGACTCCTGGGCGGCGGCGATAATGGACCATTCCACGGACTGGAAGGACGTCTTCGTCTACTTCAAGCACGAGGATAAGGGCACAGGGCCGGCGTTCGTCAGGCAGCTCGAAGCGAGCCTCGAGGCGCGTACTACGGCCTAGACGCAATGCTGGAAGAGTATCGAAGCAAGCGGGACTTCTCCCGCACCCGGGAGCCGGCCCCCGCCGACGGTAGGTCCGGCGGGGGGAGCCTGCGGTTCGTCGTCCAGAAGCACGCGGCAAGACGGCTCCACTACGACTTCCGCCTGGAGCTGGACGGAGTCCTCAAGTCCTGGGCGGTGCCCAAGGGCCCCTCGGCAGACCCCAAGGAGAAACGCCTGGCCGTTCACGTGGAGGACCACCCCTTGGAGTACGCCACCTTCGAGGGTGTGATAGCCCACGGCAACTACGGCGGGGGCCAGGTCATCGTGTGGGACACGGGCGCCTACTCGCCCGACGAGGGGGGCCTCTCCTTCGGGCACAAGGAGGAGTCCGAGGAGCGCATGCGCGCCGACCTGGAGAGGGGCAAGCTGTCCTTCACCCTCCGGGGCCGCAAGCTCAAGGGGTCCTGGACTCTGGTGCGCACCTCCAGAAACCCCAAGGATTGGCTCCTCATCAAGCACCGGGACGAGCACGTGGACACGGAGCACGACCTGGTCGACCAGGACCGGTCTGTGCAGTCGGGCCTCACGCTGGAGGACCTGAAGGAGGGCCGGCTTCCCGAGCCGGCCTCCGGCGGCGCCGCATTGTCCGCGCTGGGCACGCCCGGCGACTTCCCGGCAAGGATGAAGCCGATGCTGGCGCGGACCGCGGACAGACCCTTCTCCCACCCCGACTGGCTGTTCGAGCCCAAGCTGGACGGGCACCGGGTGCTGGCGTTCATCCAGGACGGCAACGTGACCCTCCTGAGCCGGAACGGCAACGACCTGACCTCCGCCGTCCCTATGATAGTCCAGGAGCTGGAGGCCCAGCCCGAGGGGGAGCTGGTGCTGGACGGGGAGCTGGTGGCCTTGGACTCCGAGGGCCATCCCAACTTCGGCCTGCTCCAGCAGACGATGCAGCTGGAGCCCAGGGCCGTGGACCGTCCCGCCGAAGACGCGTCCCTGGCCTACTATCCCTTCGACGTGCTCCACGTGGACGGAAGGGACCTGCGCCGCGTCCCCCTGTTCAAGCGCAAGGAGGTCCTCGGCCGGGCGCTGATCGGGGGCGACCACGTCCGGCAGGTGGAGTACATCGACGGCGAGGGCGAGACCTTCTACCGGGCCGCCTCGGAGCTGGGCCTGGAGGGGATGGTCGCCAAGAAGCGGGACAGCATCTACGAACCCGGGCGGCGCAGCGCCTCGTGGCTCAAGGTGAAGGGCGTGCGGGAGCAGGAGCTCGTCATCGGCGGCTACACGCCCGGGACCGGCTCCCGGGCCTCCACCTTCGGCTCCCTGATGGTGGGATACCACGACAACGGAGTCCTGAAGTACGCCGGCCGGGTGGGCAGCGGGTTCGACGCCCGCTCCCTGAAGTCCCTGAGAGCGTCCCTAGACTCCATATCGGCGGACGCCAGCCCCTTCGCACCCGACCCGGAGGTCGACGCCGCCGGGGCCGCCTGGGTACGGCCCGTCCTCGTGGCGAGGGTGAAGTTCGCCGAGTGGACCCATGCCGACCGGCTCCGCGCCCCCGTCTTTCTCGGACTCCGCACCGACGTGGACGCCGGGTCCGTCACGCGGAGCGTCGAGGAGACGGTGACACTGGACGGAGGACCGGCTCCGGCACCCGGTTGGCGAGGGGGCGCCCCGGCCACGGCCCAGTGGGACCACCCGCCGCAGGCCGTCGACGACGTGCCCGCGCTCCTGGAACAGCTCTCCGGGAAGCAGGACAAGCTACTCCTGACGGTCTCGGGCCACCGCATCGGGCTGACCAACCTGAACAAGGCGCTGTGGCCCGAGACCGGCGCCGGGGGACCCTACACGAAGCGCGACCTGGTCCGGCACTACCTGGAGACCAGCGACCACCTGCTGCCCCACCTGAAGGACCGCCCCCTGACGTTCACCCGCTACCCCAACGGCATACACGAAGGGAGCTTCTACCAGAAGCACTCTGATCTGAAGCGGCCTGAGTTCGTGGAGACGGTACGTCTGTACTCTTCCCACAACGAGGGGGACGGCGACTTCATAATGGCCAACAACCTGCCCACGCTGGTCTGGCTGGCCCAGCTTGCCAGCATCGAGCTGCACCCGTGGCTGTCCCGGGTCACCCCGTTCCCTGACGCGGCCCACCTGCCCACGACCTTCACGGGGTCCAAGGAGGCGATTGACGCCAGCGTCCTGAACTACCCGGACTTCATCGTCTTCGACCTAGACCCCTACATCTATTCGGGCAAGGAGAAGTCGGGGGACGAGCCCGAGCTGAACCGCCGGGCCTTCTCCAAGACCGTCGAGGTGGCCCGGGAGCTGAAGGATATCCTGGACCAGCTCTCCCTGTCGTCCTTCATCAAGACGTCGGGAAAGACTGGCCTCCACATCTACGTGCCGGTACTGCGGCAGTACGGCTACCCGGTGACCCGCAGCACGTGCCAGCTCATAGGCCGGTTCCTCATGCAGCACCTACCCCAGGACGTGACCATGGAGTGGACGGTGAGCAAGCGCGCCGGGAAGATATTCCTGGACCACAACCAGAACGTCCGCACCAAGAACATGGCCTCCATCTACTCCCTGAGGCCCGCCCCCAACGCGCCGGTGTCCACCCCCCTGCGGTGGGAGGAGCTGGACCGGGTCTACCCCACGGACTTCACCATCGAGACGACGCCGGAGCGGCTAAGAGAGGCGGGAGACCTGTGGGCAGGCATCCTGGCGGCCAAGCACGACCTGCGACGGCTACTGGAGGAGGCGGTGTAGGGAAGGGCCACTAACAGCCCACTAATGGTGTATGGTACTATTAGCCACCAGTGATCCAGAGCTACCGAGACAGGGACACCCAGCAGTCGCCGAGCGTCGACGTGTCGCTAGCCTACCCGAGAACCTCCAACCTCGGGCGCAAAGGAAGCTGATGATGCTCAACAACGCGACGAGCATCGGAGACCTAAGGGTACCACCTGGGAATCGCTTGGAGGCCCTCTCTGGAGATCGGGCTGGGCAGTACAGCATTCGAATCAACCACCAGTGGCGTATCTGCTTCATATGGAACGACGGAAACGCCTACGAGGTGGAAATAGCGGACTACCACCGCTGACGGCAGGAGCAGCCATGTCAACGAAAGAGACGCAAGACTCGGGCAAGCTACCCCCTATACATCCGGGTGAGGTGCTCAACGAAGAGTTTCTCCGTCCGATGAGCATCACCCAGTACCGGTTGGCCAAGGCCATCGGCGTAGACGCCCGCAGGATTCACTCCATCGTCCACGGACGACGCTCCATCACCGCGGAGACAGCCCTGTTGTTCTCGCGCTTCTTCGGGAACTCGCCGGAGTTCTGGATGGGACTGCAAGGCCAGTACGACCTGGAAACTACGGAAGACCGGCTGTCTCGAAGGCTGGAGATGATTGCGACTCACTCGCCGGGGTCGGCCGGGGGACGGACCAGCAGCACCGGGTCACCGGAATAACGCAGTACACGGTCGGCTACGCTGCCCAGCATCCAACGGCCGACTCCGGAACGGCCATGAGTGGTCATTGCCACCAGGCGGTCGCTGGTCTCGCCGGCTATATCGATGATTGAGGACGCGGGGTCGCCGTGAAGCAGGTGGACCTCCACCGGGCCCACCCCCTGATTCAACAGGCCCTCTCTCAGCCCTTCAAGGTACTCGGCTGCCTCCTGGCTCGCCTGTCTCAAGGCGTCATCCGCCGACGCGCCGCGGAAGAGACCGGGATGAACAGCCAGGCGGAGGCGCTCTCGGGTGGGCATTACGTATCAGGTCGACGGCCAGGTCCAGCCCCCTGCCGATCAGGGCCACGTGAGGCAGCACCGCCTCGGCCAGGGGCGACCCGTCCACCGGCACTAAGACGCGGTTGAACCCTTCATTGTGAGGACTATCCCCGGTCGGACGGGACTTCACGACCAATAGCGGGCCGGTGGCGAGGTGTAGGACACGGTCGGCAACACTGCCCAGCCACCACCGGGCCACCCCCGAACGACCGTGGCCGGACATGGCGATGAGGGTATCCGGCGTTTTGGTCGCCTCTTCGACGATCGCCTCGCCAGGGACGCCGCATGGGACTTCGGTGGAGACCGAGAGTCCCTGAGAGCGAAGGGTCTGGGCCACGGAGTCCAGGTACGCTCCGGCGTGCTCGGTCTGGTGTTCCACCGTTTCGTGATAGTACCGGCTTGGGTTCAGGTCTCGAGTGATGCTGGGGCGGGGTGGCACGACCACGGCGATGAGGGTCAATGGCAGCGACAACCCCAGCCCCAACTGGCGAACATAGGGTGGGACTTGTTCGCCAAGTTGAGACTCGTCCAGGGGGACCAAAATGCGATCGTACACGGCAAGCAGGTCTCCGGGACCCTGATGACTTCATCATAGTATCGCCGCTGGGGAAAGGCTACGGCCGGCCCTAGCATGTCATTCCGAACCGCAGGTGAGGAATCTCAGGAACGCCACGACGAGCACGTTACGCTACGAGGCCCCGGGCCCACTACTCGGCGGCATGGAGAGATTCCTCGCTGCGCTCGGAATGACACAAAGGGGACGCTCTCCGCGAATGAACGCAACGGGGGCGCACTCCGTCAACGACACAGGGGACACACGCGGCGAATGAACGCAAAGGGCGCACGCTCCGTCAACGACACAGGGGGCACACGCGGCGAATGAACGCAAAGAGCGCACGCTCCGTCAACGACGCAGGGGGCACACGCGGCGAATGACTCAAAGGAGCTCACTCGCCGGGGTCAGCCGCCGAAGGGGTCACGGACTAGCAGTCCGGAGACCATAGGGACCTCACGAGAAGCAGGTCCCCCTGCTCCAGGCCCAGGTCCTCCCAGGCCTCCCCGTCCAACTCGATGGCGTCGCCGGGCAGGTGGGGCCCGAGGGCGACGCTGAACCTGAAGGGGGCCGGCTTGTCGTCGGCAAAGGCCTCGGCCAGAGGGCGGGCGCCCACGGGTGGGGCGCCGGCGGGATGGGCGCCGATGCGCCGGGCCGCGGCCTCGCCAACCCAGGCCACCCTGACTCCCATGTGAAACTCGGGCCCGCCGCCCCGGGCGGCCCTGAGATACAGGCGGGCAGAGGCCAGGTCCCTCCGTTTCCGGAGGGTCGCCGGCAGGTCGACCGCCTCTCCCGCGTCGTCGAGGACGACCCCGTACAGGTCGACCGCCTGAGCGCGGGACACCCGCCCGTCCAGGACGTCGTCCAGGACCCGGCCGGGCTCCCGCTCCAGGGGGTCGCCCCAGCCGCCAGCCCCCTGGCTGCAGATACGCAGCACGTCCCCCGCCTTCAGGGGAAAGGCGGTGGCCTTGCTGCCATGCACCGGGGAGATGGGCACCGTCTCCCCGTCTCTCAGGACCTCGAACCGGGCAAGGGCCCCCGGGTATCCTCCGAAGACCCCGGCCGGGGGAATCATGGCGTGCTCTCCCATCAGCGAGAAGGTGCCGTCCGAGGGGATGCGGTACTCCCGGACGGTGCCCAGGCCCCCACGGAACCTGCCCGGGCCCCCCGAGTCGCAACGCAGGGACATGCCCAGGAACGTCAGGGGATAGGCCCTCTCCAGCACCTCGATGCCCCGGGCGTTGGTGTTGCCCGACCGGATGGGCCTCACGTAGTCCATGCCGTCCCGGTCGGCCCGGGCGCCTCCCCCTCCGGGGTCGGACCCGTAGAAGATGAATGGCCTGGGCGGCCCGAAACGGGTGTCGGCGCCGGAGCAGGTCATGTGGTGGGTGGAGGAGCCCTCCTCGGAGGAGACGCGCTCGGGCACCACCTCGGCCAACGCCACCATGGCCGAGATGGCTGCCTGGCCTACCTCCTGCTGGCCGCCGGCAGCGGCGGGGGGCCTGGCGTTGAGGATCGTCCCCTCGGGAACGATGGTCCGGATGGGCCGCAGGTACCCGGAGTTGATGGGACCGCTGGGGTCCAGGGCGGCCTTCACTCCCATGAACCCGTAGGAGGCCCCCATGGGCAGGGTCACGTTGTTGGGCCCGCCGGTCTGGGGCGAGCTTCCCGTGTAGTCCACGGTGACGCCACCGTCCTCGATGCGGACCACGGTCCTGATGCGCAGGTGGCCGGGGGTAACCCCGTCGCTGTCCAGGTACCCCTCGTGGACCAGCGTCCGGTTGGGGAGCCTGGATATGAGCGCCCTGCACCTGCGCTCGTAGGAGTCCAGCACGCCGCTCCAGATGCGCCGCACCCGCTCCCTGCCGTACCTTTCGACCATGGACGTGATTCGCTGGGCGCCCACCCGGCACCCGGCAAGCTGGGCCAGCAGGTCGCCCCGCATCTCCACGGGCACGCGCACGTTGTTCAGGATCAGGTCCATGATGTTGGGGTCGATCTCGTTGTCCCGGCCCATGCGTATGATGGGTATGCGCAGCCCCTCCTGGTACATCTCCGTGGCGTTGCCCGATATGCTGCCCGGGACCATGCCCCCAACGTCGTAGTGGTGGACCCGGGTGGTGGAGAATGCCACCATTTCCCCGTCGTAGAACACCGGCACCGCCAGCAGCACGTCGTTGGGGTGCAGCCCTCCGTCCCGGGGGTCGTTGCCCACGAAGATGTCCCCGGGCAGGATGTCGTCGCCGAATCGTGCGAGCAGGGCCCGGAGCTGGAAGCCCACGGGGAAGATGTGTATGGCGATGGAGGTGCCCAGGGCCAGCATCTCGGCCCGGGCGTCGAATATGCCGCAGGAGAAGTCGCGGCCATGATGGGCGACGGATGAGCGGGAGGTGCGGAGGATCACCTCGCCCATCTCCCGCACGATGGACTCCAGGCGGTTGCGCACCACCTCTACGGTGATGGAGTCTCCGGCCCCGGTATCGGCCCTCATGCGCCCATACCCTGGTCGACTGGCCTAATGAGTATGTTGCCGTAGCCGTCCACCGAGGCAGTGCACCCGGGAGGCACCAACGTCGTCGACGTGGTCTCCTCCAGAATGGCGGGCCCCGTCAGGGATGCTCCGGCACCCAGGCCGGCCCTGTCGTAGATGGGGCAGCCCACTCGGCCGCCCTCTTCGCCGAAGTAGACAGGGCGGGTCCCCAGGAGGGCCGCGCCGGCCTCGCCGGGGGCCAGCCGGGGGGCGACGGGCCTCTCCAGGACGCCCACGGCCCGGACCCGCAGGTTCACCAGCTCCAGGGGCTCATCGGGGAGCTGATAGGTGAAGAGCCGCTGGTGCTCCCGGTGGAAGGCCCGGGCCATCTCTTCGAAGGACCGCCGGTCCACCGCCACTTCGGAGACGGGCACGTCTATCACGTGGAACTGGCCCGTGTAGCGCATGTCTGCCCCGAGCTCGAACCGGCGTTGGCCCTCGCCGACCCCCTGTCGCTCCAGGTCCTCCGCCAGGTCCCTGACCATCTCCCGCAGCAGGGATTCCACGCGGTCCGGGTCCGCTTCGTCCAGGGCCACGGTGTAGGTGCGCATGGCATCGTGGACCACGTCGGCCAGGAGCAGGCCCGCGGCGGAGAAGTTCCCGGGGGCCGGGGGGACCACCGCCGCCTCCATGCCCACCTCCCGGGCCACGTAGGCCGCCACCAGGGGTCCGGCCCCGCCAAAGGCGACCAAGGTGAAGTCCCGGGGGTCGCGGCCCCGGGAGATGGTCATCTCCCGGAGAAGGTCGGCGGCCCGGGTATCGTTTATCTCCAGGACCCCGGCGGCCGCCTCCTCCACGGTCATCCCCAGGGGCCGCGCCACCCTCTCGGCGAGGGCGCGCCGGGCGGCCTCCACGTCCAGGGGCAGCCCGCCGCCCAGGAGGGAGCCCAGCCTGCCCAGCACGACGTAGGCGTCGGTCACCGTGGGCAGGTCGCCGCCCCTGCCGTAGCACACCGGCCCCGGCTGGGCCCCGGCGCTCTGTGGTCCCACCTGGAGGTTGTTGCCGTCGTCCAGCCAGGCGATGGTGCCGCCGCCGGCCCCCACCTCCACGATGTCTATCATGGGGACACGAATGGGCCAGCCGCTCCCGGGTCTGTTCGGCTCCTCGAACAGCTCGTACTCCACGGTGGACAGGGGCGTGCCGGCCTCGATCACCGAGGCCTTGGTGGTGGTGCCGCCCATGTCGAAGGTCACCACGTTCTCCAGGCCCAACAGCTCCGCGACGCGGGCGCCGGCGATGGAGCCCGCCGCCGGGCCCGACTCCAGGATGTGGACCGGGTGCCGGGCCGCTTCCCGGGCCGTCATAACGCCGCCGTTGGACTGCATGACCTGGAGGGGCGTCACGAGGCCGCGTTCCCTGAGGTTGCCCTCCAGGTCCGTCAGGTACCTGTGCACCACGGGATGCACGTAGGCGTTGAGCGCCGCCGTGCTGGTGCGCTCGTACTCGCCCAGGGCCGGCACGATCTCCGACGAAAGGGTGTGGTACAGGCCGGGGAACCGCCGGGTCAGCACCTCCCCGGCCTGGCGCTCGTGGGCGGGATTGGCGTAGGAGTGCAGGAAGCACACGGCCACAGACTCGATGCCCCGGGCGGCCAGGTCCTTCAGGACCGTTTCCAGCTCGGCCGGGTCCAGAGGGTGGGAAACGCTGCCGTCCCAGGCGATCCGTTCGTCGACCTCGACCCTCCACCGGCGGGGCACGAAGGTGTAGGGCTTGTCCATCAGCGGGTCCAGCACGTGGGTGCGGGCGCTGCGCCTGAGCTCCAGGATATCCCGGAACCCCCGGGTGGTGACGATGGCGGTGGGCGCGCCCTTGCGCTCGACGATGGCATTGATGCCGATGGTGGTCCCGTGGGAGAGCCTGGTCAGGACCGAGGGGTCGATGCCCGCTCCCTGTAGGGCCTCCCACACCGCCCGGACCGGCTGCTCCGGGTCGGTGAGGGTCTTGAGGTGAAACATCTCCCCGGTGGCCTCGTCCAGGCCCGTCAGGTCGGTGAACGTCCCCCCGATGTCGATGCCCAGACGCAATGTCTATCCCAAGCCCCGGGCGAACTCCAGCCATGCCTGGGCGCACCGCTCCGGCGCCACGTGGGCAACGTACCCGAAGACGCCGTCGATGACCGCCACCTTGCAGTCGGGGACCATCTCCTGGACGCGCCTGGCCGTCTCCGGGTTGTGGATGACGCCCGACTCTCCGGTGATCACCAGGGAGGGGACCTTCAGGTTGACGAACATCTCGGGGACGTCCTGGAGGATGTGTGCGCCCATGCCCTGCATGACCTCGATGGAGACGCCGTGGGGCTGCCTCAGCTTCTCCTCCGCGTGCCAGCGGATGAGCTCGGGGTCGACCACGTCGGGGTCGAACCGCTCCGGGTTGCTGCCCAGGATCCAGTCCTCGAAGCCCCGCTCCAGAAGGGGCCCCCAGTCCCGCATGCCCGGCCGCTCGGCCAGCTTGGAGTCCTCCTCGTTGGGTACCACGTTTATCATCGTGAGGCTGTGGACCCGGTCGGGGTGGTCGTAGGCGTACTGGAGGCAGACGTAGGAGCCCGTGGCCTCGCCGATGACGTGGACCTTCTCGATGCCCAGGCGGTCCAGGAAGGTTCCCATCTCGCCGGACCACTCCTTGAGGCTCCAGTGGCGGCCCGGAGGGGGCACGGTAGACCCTCCCTGGCCCCTGCGGTTCACGCGTATGAACCGGTAATGGCGGGCGATGGTGGGGACCCACGCGTAGTACATGCGGCTGCTGCCGGTGTTGCAGTGCTGGTACACCACCACCTCGGAATCTTTCCAGGGGTCGGTGAAGTCGTCGTCCTCGTAGGCCATCTCCAAGGTGGGGTCGATCGATATCCTGGGCATGACTCCTCCTTACCGCGCGATCATCGGCCCCCGCGAGCATCGGCCCCGGTGGGCCGCTAGGCCAGCTTGAACAGGCGGCGGGCGTTGTTGCCGCCGACGTCCTCGATCTCGTCGGATGAGAACTCGGCGTCCCTCAGGCTTCCCAGGGGGTCCAGGTCCGCCGGCGGAAAGGGGTAGTCGCTGCCCAGCAGCAGCCGGTCGCTTCCCACCCGGTCCCTCAGGTACTTCAGAGCGGGAGCGTAGTGGAGTATGGTGTCGTAGTGGAACCGCCGCAGGTAGTGGGAGGGAGGCTGCCCCGGGGCCGCCTCGGGGGTCATGTTCCGGTAGATCCGGTCGAAACGGCCCGCCTGGTACGGGAAGTAGCCGCCGCCGTGGGACAGGACGAGGTTCAGGCTGGGGAACCGGTCGAGCACGCCGCCGAAGATCAGGGAGCCGACGGTGATGGTCGTGTCGTAGGTGTAGTGGACCAGGGGGTTGAGGTTGTACTTGGCGGCCCTGGGAGGCGGTACGGGCTCGTCAGGGTGTATGAACACCGGCACGCCCAGCTCCACGGCCGCGGCCCAGAAGCTGTCCAGGGGAGCGTCGCCCAGGTTGGTGCCCGCCACGTTGGCGGCGATGACTGCGCCGTTGGCCCCCAGCTCCCTGACCGCGTACTCCAGCTCCCGCGCGGCCAGGTCGGCCTCCTGGAGGGGGACGGCGGCCATCGCCGACAGCCGCCCCGGGTGGCCCTGTATCTCCTCGAACAGGGCGTCGTTGATGGCCCTGATCCAGCGGGCCGCCAGGGCGGGCGGCAGGCCGTACCCGAAGGCGTCGGTCCACACCGAGATCACCTGCCGGTCTATCCCCAGGCGGTCCATCTCGCCGACGCGCCTGTCCAGGTCCAGGAGGTCGGGGAACATGGAGAAGGGCCGAACGCGGAGGCCGTAGTCGAAACAGAGGCACCGGCCGCCGGTGACGGCCTCGGCCAGGCGCACCCCATAGCTGGACGGGTCCTTCTCCAGGCGCTCGATGGCCTTGTTGGGAACGTAGTGGCAGTGTATGTCTACTTTCACGCCTTCCCCTTGCGCACCGGGTGGTGGTCGTGAGTCCTCGGTCAACCGGGCCGCCGATGGGAGTAGTATACGCGGCGCGGGGGGAGGCGACAACACGCGAGGGGAATCCCTGCGAAGGCGGGGACAAGGGCCGCGCAGGAGAGATACAAGAGCGGCCGGTCTGCGTAGTAGCTAGTGGACCGGCAAGGGCGCCGTGGTATCCTTAGTCCCACGGCGCTTCGGGAACGAAAGCCCACCCGGACTCGCACGGAGACGACATGCACAACATGGGACGACCCATCCCGGCCCTGGCCGCGGCGATCATGGCACTGGCGGCGCTGGCCGCCCTCGCCGCGGGATGCGCCCGGGCGGAGCCCACTCCCACGACGGCGCCCACCCACACGCCCGAGCCCACGGCGACCGCGCAGCCGACCCCCACCCCGCTGCCGCCCGCCACCGACATACCGAAGCCCGAGACCGCCGCCGGAGCGGAGGACTCCGCGCCCCCGACCATCACCCCGACGCCCGGCACGGTGGGGAGCGCCGCGCCGGAGCTGGCGGGCATCTCCGGCTGGATACAGACGGAGCCGTTCACCATGGAAAGCCTGCGGGGCGGCGTGGTCCTCATCGACTTCTGGACCTACACCTGTGTCAACTGCATCCGCACCCTGCCCTACCTCACGGCGTGGCACGACCGATACGCGGACCTGGGGCTCACCATCGTGGGGGTGCACTCGCCCGAGTTCGAGTTCGAGAAGCTGAGAGGGAACATAGAGAAGTCCATCGAGGAGCACGGCATACAGTACCCCGTAGTCCAGGACAACGAGTTCGAGACCTGGCTCGCCTTCAACAACCGGGCTTGGCCGGCCAAGTACCTCATCGACAAGGACGGCATCATCCGGTACAGCCACTTCGGCGAGGGCGCATACGACGAGACCGAGGAGCTGATCCGCGAGCTGCTCACCGAGGCGGGCGCCGACGTGTCCGCCATCGCCCCGGGCGCCGACCCCGGGCCCGACCCCGACAGCCAGGCGTACCAAAGGGACGGAACGGGCCAGACCAGGGAGTTGTACGCGGGCTACGTGCGGAACTTCGCCGTGCGGGGGGCCTACATCGCCAACCCGGACTACTACTCCGCCCCCCTGGACATGCCGTACGACTACACCCCCTCGGACGAGTACCGCAACCACTTCCTGTACCTGAACGGCTCGTGGATAAAGGGGGCCGAGAGCCTCACCCACGGGCGTCAGACGGACAACCTGGAGGACTTCATAGCCCTGCGCTTCCACGGCACCAGCGTCAACGTGGTGACGGACTTCGACGGCGGCGAGCCCATCCGCGTCTACCTGACCATGGACTCGGAGCCGGTCCCCGAGGACGCCAGGGGATCCCACGTGCAGTCGGAAGACGACGGGATGACGTTCTTCGAGATAGACGAGCCCCGCATGTACAACCTGGTGCGGCTGGAGGAGTACGGCGGCCACGACCTGATGCTGAGCAGCGACTCCGACCGTTTCAGCGTCTTCGCCTTCACCTTCGGCTCCTACGCGGAAGGGCCGTGAACCGGCCGCCGCGACACCCGGACGAACGGCGTTCGCAGCATGGATGAGATGACCGCAACCCGCGATGGGAAGAGCCGGTGACGAAGACCCTGGCGCTCGTCCTGACGGGATTGGTGGCCATCGGCGCCCTCCTGGTCTCGCTGACCATCCTGGTCCTGCAGCCCTGGGACGACGCCGACGAGCCCGAGACGCCCGAGGCCGCCGGCGCCCCCATCGCGGCGGACACGGAAGAGCCCCAGCCGGAGGTCACGCCCATCCTGGCCACCACGGACCTGGGCCTGGGCACCAACCGCATATCCTTCCTGCTGGAGGGGCCGACGGGCTTCGTCACCGCGCCCCAGGTCTCGGTCACGTCCCGCTACCTGCCGGAGGACGGGTCGGCTCCCGTGGCCGGGGGGTCGGCCACCGCGCAATACTTCGTCTGGCCCTACGGCGTCCGTGCCAGCTACGCCACGAGCCTCGAGTTCGACAGGCCCGGCAGGTGGGACCTGGAGGTCATGGTGCCGGGCGAGGACGGACAGGCGGCGCGCATCACGCTGCTGGTAAGGGAAGACACCCACACCCCCCGCCTGGGTTCGCTGCCGCCCCGGGGGGACAACAAGACCCTGCGGGACGGGAGCCTGGAGGAGCTTACGACCTGGTCCACTCCCGACCCCCAGCTATACACTTCCACCATAGACCAGGCCGTTGCCACTCCCGACCCGACCATGATAGTCTTCTCCAGCCCTGGGACCTGCACCAGCCCTACGTGCGGCCCCCAGGCCGACACGGTCAGCATGGTCAAGGACAAGTACCGGGACGACGCCAACTTCATTCACGTGGAGGTCTACGACAACCCCGCGGCCATACAGGGGGACCTGGACAACGCCCGCTATTCCCCCATCGTGGAGGACTGGGGGATAACCCGGGCGGAGGGGTACCTCAACGAGTCGTGGGTGTTCATCCTGGACCGGGACGGGCTCATCTCATCCAAGTACGAGGGGTTCGCCTCGGCGGAGGAGCTGGAGATGGGCCTCCTGGCGGTGCTGAACTAGGAATCTGTCCGGCCCCGCCGGCCGTATATGCAGGTGGACCGATGACGAAACTCTCCCCGGCTCGAACACTGTTGGCCCCGGCGGTCGCGCTGACGGTCCTGCTGCTGGCGGCTGCCGCCGGGTGCGGCGGGACGGAGGAGCCGGCACCCTCCCCTACTTCCGCGTCCCCCGCTTCAGGGTCCCCGGCCTCGCAACCGGCGGAGGCCACTCCGGCCCCGACAGCGACTCAGGTGCCGACCCTGGCGCCGGGTCCCTGGCCCGACGCCCCCGAGTTCAGCGGCATCGTCAAGTGGCTCAACACCCCGCCGTTGACCATGGAAGAGCTCCGCGGCCGGGTGGTGCTCATCGACTTCTGGACCTACACCTGTATCAACTGCCTGAGGACCCTGCCGTACATACGGGACTGGAACAGCAAGTACGCCAGCCGGGGCCTGGTCATAGTCGGAGTACACTCTCCCGAGTTCGAGTTCGAGAAGCGGGTGGACGGCGTCCGTGAAGCCATCGTGCGAGAGAGCGTCACGTGGCCCGTGGCCATGGACAACGACTTCAGGACCTGGTGGTCCTATAACAACCGCTACTGGCCCCACAAGTTCCTCATAGACCACCACGGCCGGATCATCTACGACCACATCGGAGAGGGCGCCTACGACGAGACCGAGAGGATGATCCAGGGGGCGCTTTCCAGGGCCGGGTACGACATATCCGGCATCGACGTCGGCGGGACCATCGAGACGCGCGGCCCGCGCACCCGCACCACCAGGGAGCTGTACGCCGGCCTGGGATGGGCCAGGGGCGAGTACCTGGGAAACCAGCTTCCGGCGGGGGACCGGGAGGGGCTCTACCAGGATGACGGGTCCAGACAGGAGGGGCAGTTCTTCCTGCACGGGGCGTGGTACTTCGACACCGAGAGCGTGCGGCACGGACGGAGCACCCAGGACCTGGAAGACTACGTGGCCCTCAAGTACAAGGCGGCCAGCGTCAACGCGGTGATCCGGCCCGACGACGGCCCGCCCTTCCCGGTGTTCGCGGTGCTCGACGGTGGGCCCATACCCGAGGGGATGAGGGGCGACGACATCCTGGTCGACGACGCGGGGCGCACCTACTTCCAGGCCCAGGAGGCCAGGATGTACAACGTGGTGCGCGGCCCCGAGGTGGCCACCCACGAGCTGGAGCTGCACGTGGACTCGGACCAGTTCGTCCTCTACACGTTCACTTTCGGGGACTGAGGCGCCTTCGGGGACTGATACCCCCTCGGCCCCGCTCCCCACCTCCCGACACGGTCCCTTCGTTGACACCCCATAGGGGGTCTGATAGGCTGCGCATTGCGCCGCCAAAGGGGGCGGGCGCCCTCGAGGAAGCGGGGAGGCAGCCGAGAGCTCCATGGTCACACTCGTCACCGGGGCCACCGGGTTCGTGGGCAGGGAGGTGGTCAAGGCCCTGCTAGCCAGGGGCGCGGAGGTACGGTGCTTCGTACGCACGCCGGGCAGCGAAAGTGTCCTGGGCGGCAACCTGGATGTGCACTACGGCGACGTCCTCGACCCGGCGGCCCTGAGGGCGGCCTTCTACGACGTGGACGTGGTCGTGCACCTGGTGGCCATCATACGGGAGCGGGGCTCCCTCACCCTGGACGGGATCAACCACAAGGGGACGGCAAACGTGGTGGAGGCCGCCGCCGGCGCGGGAGTCGGCCACTTCGTACACCAGAGTGCCCTGGGCGCCCGCGAGGACCCGGCCTACAGCTACCTGTACAGCAAGTGGCAGGGCGAGCAGGCGGTCATACGCAGCGGACTGCCCTACACCATACTGCGGCCGTCGATCATATTCGGTCCGGGGGACGAGTTCGTAAACCTCCTGGCCAGCCTGGCCAAGGCCTTCCCCGTCGTCCCGATACCGGGCACGGGGAGGAACAGGTTCCAGCCCCTGGCCGTGGACGAGATGGCCCGCTGCCTCGCGGAGACTGCCGGACGGGAAGACCTCATCGGCAGGGTGATCGAGCTGGGCGGGCCGGAGCACCTGCCCCTGGACGACCTGGTGGGCACCATAGCCCGGACCTGCAGGGTCCGCCGCCTCAGGGTACACGTCCCCCTGCGCTTCATGCGCCTGGCAATCAGGGTCATGGCAGCCCTTACGGGGAGTGCCCCCGCAACCCAGGACCAGCTCCGCTCCATGGCCATCCCCAACGTCGCCGGCCTAGACACGGTGGAGCAGACCTTCGGCTTCAGGCCCAGGCCGGTGGCCGGCAACATAGACTACGTCAAGAAGATAGGCCTCCGGGACGCCCTGAAGACGGCCCTCACCGGCTCCATGCCGGCCCATATCAGAGACGGCTAGGAATGGGTTGATCGAGTACAGGGATGCCCTCGACCGGCTTCTGGGCCTGATCGACTACGAGCGAGTGGCCTCATCCGTAGCCTCGTCAAAGGGGACCAGGGTCCGGTACGACCTGTCCCGGATCGGGGCGCTCCTCGCCCGGCTTGGCGACCCCCACCTCGGCCTGCCCACGGTCCACGTGGCGGGCACAAAGGGCAAGGGGAGCACTGCCGCCATGTGCGCCAGCGTCCTGTCGAGTCAGGGATACCGCACGGGCCTGTTCACGTCCCCTCACCTCCACACCTTCCGGGAGCGGATCAGGCTGGACTCCAGCCCCGTGTCCGAGGCCGAGTTCGCTGGCCTGGTGGAGGGCGTGTGGCCGCACCTGGAGTGGGTGGGCGAAAACGCCGGGCACGGCGACGTTACGATGTTCGAGGCGCTGACCGCCATGGCCTTCCTCCACTTCAGGGCCCGGGCCGACGTGCAGGTGGTGGAGGTGGGCCTGGGTGGCAGGCTGGACACGACCAACCTGGTGGACCCCACCGTGTGCGCCATCACCTCCCTGAGCCTGGACCACACCTCGGTCCTGGGAGACACCATAGAGGCCATAGCGGCGGAGAAGGCGGGTATAATCAAGGACGGGGCCACGGTGGTCACCGCGCCCCAAGTCCCGGCCGCCATGGCCGTGATCGAGTCCGTTTGCCGCGAGCGGGGGGCGCGGCTGATCAAGGCCGGCGAGGACGTGACCTGGGCCAGGGACTCCCACGGTAGCTGGGGCCAGGGCCTTACGGTCCGAGGCCGCCTGGGAGAGTACAGGTTCACGATGCCGCTGCTCGGAGCGCACCAGCAGGAGAACGCCGCAGTGGCCGTCGCGGCGCTGGAGTCGTTGCGGGAGTCGGGGGTCCAGGTCTCTCCCGACGCCCTGGCCCGGGGGTTCACCGGCGTATCGTGGCCCTGCCGCATGGAGGTCCTGAGCTCCTCACCCCTGGTGATATGCGACGGGGCGCACAACGACGACTCCGCCGCCCGCCTCAGGCGGTCGCTGGGGGAGTACCTGGACTTCCAACGGGCCACCCTGGTGGTCGGAGTCTCAGAGGACAAGAACATGGAGGCGATAGTCCGCGAGCTGGCCGCCATCGGCGGGGCCCGTCCCGAAACGTCCCTCCGGGTCATCGCCACCCGCTCCCGGCATCCCAGGTCCAGGCCCGCGGAGGAGGTGGCCGAGGCGTTCCGCCAGACGAAAGTCGGCCTGGATGTGAGCGCGGTGGAGGGGGTCGGCGACGCCGTCGCCCAGGCGATGGCGGAGTCCAAGCCGGGCTCGCTGGTGCTGGCCACCGGCTCCCTCTTCGTGGCGGCCGAGGCCCGGGAGGCGATCCTGGGGATCGAGCCGGAGCTGTATCCCGACCTGACCCGACGGCGCAACGCCGCCATCGGAGCGAGGGACCGTAGGTGAGCCGTGGATAGACGCAGGGCAGTCGTCACGGGGCTGGGAGGAGTCACGCCCCTGGGGCTGACGGCAGACGAGTTTTGGAAGAACCTAGTGGCGGGGGTGTCCGGCATAGGGCCCATGACCCTGTGCGACCCCACCGACTTCACGTGCAGGATCGCGGGCGAGGTGAAGGGCTTCGACCCCGGCCAGTTCATGACCGGCAAGGAGGCCAGGCGGATGGCCCGCTTCTCCCAGCTCGGGGTGGCCGCCGCGCTGATGTCCCTGGAGGACGCCGCCCTGGAGCTGTCGGCGGAGAACGCCCACCGGGCCGGCGTGATGCTGGGCAACGGGAACGGCGGATTCCCCACCATCGAAGCGACCTGCCGGGTGCTGGTGGAGAAGGGCGGGATGCGCATCTCCCCCTACTTCTTCCCGATGATACTGCCCAACATGGCAGCGGCGAACGTAAGCCGCACAGTGGGCGCCAAGGGCTACAACTCCACGGTGACCACAGCCTGCGCCGCCTCCAACCAGGCCATCGGCGAGGCCCTGGAGGTGATACGCCGGGGCGCCGCCGACATCATGCTCACCGGCGGGACGGAAGCGGGCATCAGCCAGCTCGGGCTGGGCGGCTTCGCGGTGATGAAGGCCCTGAGCACGAGAAACGACGAGCCCCAGAGGGCCAGCAGGCCCTTCGACGCCGAGAGAGACGGGTTCGTGCCGGCCGAGGGGGCGGTGGTGATGGTCCTGGAGGCGGAGGAGCATGCCCTGGCCCGGGGAGCCACGATACTGTGCGAGGTCGCCGGGTTCGGGTGCACCAGCGACGCCTATCACCAGGTGCAACCCGAGGAGTCGGGCGAGAGCACCGGCGCGGCCATGGCGATGGCGCTGGAGGACGCGGGGGTGGGCCTGGACGAGGTGGACTACATCAACGCCCACGGGACGTCGACGCCGCTGAACGACGCCGTGGAGAGCGCGGCCATCAAGCGCCTCTTCGGAGACCTGGCGGGCGGCATACCCGTGAGCTCCACCAAGTCCATGATCGGCCACTCGCTGGGTGCCGCGGGGGCCCTGGAGGCGGTGCCCTGCATCAGGTCCATCACGGACGGCGTGGTACACCCCACGGTGAACTACGAGTTCCCGGACCCGGAGTGCGACCTGGACTACGTGCCCAACGAAGCCCGGAAGAAGGACGTGCGGGTCGTCCTGTCCAACGCCTTCGGCTTCGGCGGACAGAACGCCTGTCTGGTGTTCAAGCGATACGAGGGGCCGAGGGCCTAGCGTCCCGTCTCCGAGGTTCGTTGTGCCATCGAGCCCCCTCCGGAGTCATTGCCCCCCACCCACTGTCAGACCAGCACTTGGCAGAAGACGGACGGACCGGTGGTCTATCCTCCGCCGATAGCGGGCACGAAATGGACCTCGGTGGCCTCGGCCACCTTCTCCAAGAGGCCCATGCGGGCGACCTCCCCGTCCACGGCCACGGACACGTTGGGGCGCAGCCGCCCGTCCTCCACCAGCCGCTCCTTCATGCCCGGATAGAGCCGCTCAAGCTCGTCGATGAGCTGCCGGACGTTCCTGGCCTCGATGTCGACCTGCTTCACGCCCCCGCTCAGGGGCTGCAGCATGGTGGGTATGAAGACCGCGGTCATCTATCCCCCGTTCTTCCAACGGGCCTCGAGGATCTTGCCGGGGCTCATGGGCAGAGTGTCCATGCGGACGCCTATGGCGTCGTGGATGGCGTTGGCCACGGCGGCCATGGGAGGCACGATGGGGACCTCTCCCACGCCCCGGGCGCCGAACCGGTGGCCCGGGTTGGCCACCTCCACGATGACCGTGTCGATCATGGGCAGGTCCAGGCTGGTGGGCATCCGGTAGTCCAGCAGGCTGGAGTTCATCATGCGGCCCTGGTCGTTGAAGAAGTACTCCTCGTTCAACGCCCAGCCGATGCCCTGCACCGCGCCGCCCTGCATCTGGCCCTCGACGTAGCTGGGATGGATGGCCTTGCCCGCGTCCTGGACCGCCGTGTAGCGGAGCACGTCCACCTTGCCCGTGTCGGGGTCGACCTCCACGTCCACCATGTGGGTGGCGAAGGCGTTGCCCGCGCCCCTGGGGTCCACGCTGGCCCGTCCGATGATGGACCCGCCCTGGCTCATGGCCTCGACGAACTGCCCGGCCAGCTCCCGGAAGCTCATCCGGAGCTCGGGGTCCGAGCGGTGGGACACTCCGCCGTCGACGTACTCGACCTCGTCCACCGACGTGTCCCATATCTTGGCGGCGCGCTCCACCATCTGCCGTTTCACGTCCTCGGCAGCCTCGATGGCCGCCCAGCCGCTGGCGAAGGCCACGCGGCTTCCCCCCGTGAGGGCCGTGTATCCGATGGAGTCCGTGTCGACCACCGTGGGCTTCACGTCCTCGTAGGGGATGCCAAGCACCTCCGCCGCCTGCATGGCGATGGAGGCCCTGGTCCCGCCGATGTCCACCGACCCCTCGATGAGGCTGACCTTGCCGTCGGAGTTGACGGTTATGGTGCAGCTGGACTGGAAGCCGATGTTGAACCAGAAGCCCGACGCGACGCCGCGGCCCCGGTACTTGCCGTCCTTGGGGCCCTTGTCCAGGGCAGTGTTGTAATGGTCGTGGCCCTTGGCCGCCTCCAGCACCTCCACGTTGCCCACCCTAGCGAAGATGGGACCCTCGACCCGGCGGGTGCCCTCCTTGGCGGCGTTGAGAAGCCGGAACTCCAGCGGGTCCATGTTCAGCTTCCGGCATATCTCGTCCATCACCGTCTCAACGGCGAAGGCCGCCTGGGGGGCGCCGGGAGCGCGATAGGCGGCCGTCTTGGCCTTGTTCACGACCACGTCGTACCCGTCCACCTGCCCGTTGGCGTAGTCGTAGCAGGCGAAGGCACAGTTAACGGCCGGCGCGACGCTGGCGCCGGGATAGCCGCCCCCCTCCATGGCGATGGAGGCCTGACATGCGGTGAGCTTCCCGTCGTTGGTGACGCCCACCTTGATCTTCATCCACGAGCCCGGGGCAGGACCCGAGGACTGGAAGACGTCGGCGCGGGTCATGGTCAGCTTGACGGGGGCCCCGCTCTTCTTCGATAGCAGCGCAGCCAGGGGCTCCAGGTAGACGGGTATCTTGCCGCCGAACCCGCCGCCTATCTCCATCGGAGTCACCTTGATGTGTGACACGGGAAGGGCGAGGAGCTGAGAGAGGTCGTCCCTGACCGAGAAGGGCCCCTGGGTGCAGCACCAGACGTTCAGCCGGCCGTCCATGTTCCATAGGGCCGTGGCCGAGTGGGGCTCGATGTACCCCTGGTGCACCGACGCCGTCTCGAACTCTCGCTCCACCACCAGGTCCGCCTCGGCGAAGCCCTTCTCCAGGTCCCCCATCTCGAAGCGGAAGTGCTGGGCCACGTTGCTGGGCTTGTCGGCAGTCTCCCCCAGCTCGTCGGTGAACAGGTCGTCGTGGAGCAGGGGTGCGTCGGGCTCCATGGCCTGCCGTACGGTCATGACCGGGGCCAGCTCCTCGTACTCCACCTTTATCAGCGCGGCGGCCTCCTCGGCGGCGTTGGGATCGATGGCTGCGACTGCGGCGACGGCGTGCCCCTCGTAGAGCACCTTGTCGCCGGCCAGGATGTTGTTGCTCTTGAACCTGTTGTACCGCCAGCCGGGGACCTGGACCTCGGGAGAGCCGTCCTGGGGGAGGTCCTTGCCGGTGACGACGGCCCTGACCCCGGGGTGCGCCTCTGCCGCGCTGGTGTCGATGGACTTGATGCGGGCATGGGCATGGGGGCTCCGGACCACGACCCCGTGCAGGAGGCCCATCAGCTTGATGTCCGCCCCGTACTGGGCCCGCCCGGTCACCTTGTCCACCCCGTCGGGGCGGATGGGCCTGGTGCCGACTACGTCGTAATCCACCTGGGACAACACTACGTTAGAGTCCAAGGGTCACCCTCCTTCTTCTACGTCCCCCGGGGTCACGTTTGGCTTGGGTTGATTATAGCATCGGGGGCTGGGCCCTGCCACGGCAGCCGGCGCTACTCGTCGTCGTCCGCGTACTGGGCCTTCAGCGACTCCACCACCGCCGGGTCGGCCAGGGTCGTGGTGTCGCCCAGGGCCCGGCCCTCGGCCACGTCCCGCAGGAGGCGTCGCATGATCTTCTGGCTGCGGGTCTTGGGGAGCTCCGCCGTGAAGAATATGTCGTCGGGCCTGGCGATGGGCCCTATCTTGGCGGCCACGTGCTGCTTCAGCTCGGCGACCAGGGCGTCGGAGGCCGGCACGCTCTCCTTGAGGGTGACGAAGGCCACGACAGCCTGTCCCTTCACCTCGTGACTCCTGCCGATGGAGGCCGCCTCGGCCACGGCCTCGTGGTCCACCAGGGCGCTCTCCACCTCCATGGTGGAGATGCGGTGGGCGGACACGTTGATGACGTCGTCGACGCGGCCCAAGAGCCAGAAGTAGCCGTCCTCGTCCTTCTTGCAGCCGTCGGCGGTGAAGTACGTGTCGGGATAGCGTGACCAGTACTGCTCCACGTACCGGTCGGGGTCGCCGTATATGGTCCGGAGCATTCCCGGCCACGGCCTCTTCAGGACCAGGTAGCCGCCCTGTCCGGCGCCCACGGGGTCCCCGGCCTCGTCCACGACCTCGGCCTGGATGCCGGGGAAGGGCCTGGTGGCCGAGCCGGGCTTGAGTGTGGTGATGCCGGGCAGGGGCGCTATCAGTATCTGCCCCGTCTCCGTCTGCCACCAGGTGTCCACCACGGGGCACCGGCCGCCGCCGATGTTCTGCCAGTACCACATCCACGCCTCGGGGTTGATGGGCTCTCCGACGCTGCCCAGAAGCCGCAGGGAGGAGAGGTCGCGCCTCCTGGGGAACTCCTCCCCCCAGCGCATGAAGGTCCGGATGGCCGTGGGCGCCGTGTAGCAGATGGTAGCCCCGTACTTCTCGACGATGGCCCAGAAACGGTCCCGGTCGGGGTAGTCCGGGGAGCCCTCGTACATGACCGTCGTGGCGCCGTTGGCCAGGGGGCCGTAGACGATGTAGCTGTGGCCCGTCACCCAGCCGATATCGGCGGTGCACCAGTAGACGTCGTCCTCCTTGAGGTCGAACACCCACTTGGCGGTGGTGTAGGTCCCCACCATGTAGCCCGCCGTGGTGTGTACGATGCCCTTGGGCTTGCCGGTGGTGCCGCTGGTGTACAGCAGGTACAGGATGTCCTCGGCGTCCATGGGCTCGGCGTCGCACCTGGCGGACTGGGCGTCGACGAGGTCGTGCCACCACACGTCCCTGCCGGCGACCATCTGGTCGTCGGCGGTGCCGGTGCGCCGCACCACCAGCACCTTCTCCACCGTGGGGGCGCCCTCCAGGGAGGCGTCGGCGTTCCCCTTAAGGGCCAGGACGTTGCCCCGGCGGTACCCGCCGTCGGCGGTGATGAGCACCTTGGCCTGGGAGTCGTTGATCCGGTCCCGCAGGGCCTCGATGCTGAAGCCCCCGAAGACGACGCTGTGGGGAGCGCCGATCCGGGCGCAGGCCAGCACGGCGATGGCCAGCTCGGGGACCATGGGCAGGTATATGGTGACCCGGTCGCCCTTGCGGACCCCGAGGCTCTTCAGGGCGTTGGCGGCCTTGCACACCTCCCGGTGGAGGTCCCAGTAGGTGTACACCTTCCAGTCTCCGGGCTCCCCTTCCCACACCAGGGCGGCCTTGTTCCGGCGGGCGCCCAGGTGCCTGTCCAGGCAGTTGTAGGCTACGTTGGTCTTGCCGCCGACGAACCACTTGACGAAGGGCGGGTCCCACTCCAGCACCTTGTCCCACTTCTTGAACCAGTGCAACTCCTCGGCGAAGCGGGCCCAGAACCCCTCGAAGTCCCTGTCTGCCTCGTCGTAGACCCCCGGGTCCCGGATGTTGGCCTTCCGGGCGAACTCGTCGGGAGGCGGGAACCTGCGCTCTTCCTGGAGCAGTGCGTCGATGTTGCCGGTCTGCTCTACCACCCTCGTCACCTCCGCGGCCCCGTTTGCCCTCGGTGTTCCGGGCCGCCTTCGAGACCCCGCCTGGAGCCTCTCTGGGAACCATGATAGTCAACCCGAATCGGTCTGTCCACACTCGGCCCGGAGCGGCACGGGGCCCTTGTCCCGCCGACGGATGGCAAGTAGAGTATACGTGCACCCCAAAGGCGCCCCGCTCCCATACCCAATGACCGCAGCGCAACAGATACTGGACGGACTGAACGCCCCCCAACAGGAGGCGGTGGAGACCATAGATGGGCCGTTGCTAATCGTCGCGGGGCCGGGCAGCGGCAAGACCAGGGTCATCACCCACCGCATCGCCTACCTGGTCCGGGTGGTGGGCATCAGCCCCTACCGCATCCTGGCAGTGACCTTCACCAACAAGGCGGCCAGGGAGATGAAGGAGCGGCTCCAGCACCTGGTGGGGGAGAGGGCGGACCGGCTCTCGGTGAGCACCTTCCACTCCTTCTGCGCGGGAGTCCTGCGCCGGGAGGGCAAGCACATCGGCCTCGAGTCCAGCTTCACCATCTACGACGACGAGGACCAGATGAACGTGGTAAAGCAGGCCATGGAGCAGGTCGACCTGGACCCCAAGCGATACCCTCCCAGGGCAGTGCAAGGCGTCATATCCCGTGCCAAGTCGCTGCTCATGGACTCCCATGCCCTGGGGCAGAGCCACCAGTCCTTCTTCGAGGAGCGGGCGGCGTCGGTGTACCAACGGTACGAAGAGCTGCTGGCCAGGAACAACAGCGTGGACTTCGACGACCTTCTCCTCAAGACCGTGCAGCTCTTCAGGGACCACGACGACGTGCTGGCCCGGTACCACCGCCGGTACATCCACGTGATGATCGACGAGTTCCAGGACACCAACGTGGCCCAGTACGCCCTGGCCAAGCTCCTGGCCGGCGGGCACCGGAACATATGCGTGGTGGGGGACGCCGACCAGTCCATCTACTCCTGGCGCCACGCGGACATACGCAACATCCTCAGCTTCCAGAAGGACTACCCGGAAGCGAAGACCGTGACGCTGGCCCAGAACTACCGCTCCACCGCCCCCATCCTGAACGCCGCCAAGGGGCTCATCTCCGCCAACCGGATGAGGCTGGACAAGGAGCTGTGGACCTCCCAGTCCGAGGGGCATCCGGTGGTGGTCCACGAGCTCTACACCGAGAACGAGGAGGCCCAGTTCGTCCTGGGAGAGGTGGACCGCCTGGGCAAGGAGGAGGGGTTCAGGGCCGGAGACTGCGCCGTCATGTACCGGGTCAACGCCCAGTCCAGGGTCCTGGAGGAGGCGTGTCTCCGGTACGGAGTCAAGTACCGGCTGGTGGGAGGCGTACGCTTCTACCAGCGCCGGGAGGTGAAGGACGTTACCGCCTACCTCCGGCTGATACACAACCCCGACGACGACGTCAGCCTGTCACGGGTGATAAACGTCCCTCCCAGGGGCATCGGCCAGCGCTCCCTGGAGGAGGTCCGGCGCTGGGCCCAAGGCCAGGGGCTCCCCGTGTACCAGGCGTTGCTGAAGATGGCCGACGGCGGCGCGGCCGACCCCCTCCTGTCCGCCAGGGTCGCCAGGCTCGTGTCGGGCTTCGTAAGGCTCCTGTCGGACCTGGCCGAGGAGAGCCGACGGCTGGACGTGGTGGAGCTCATCGACGCCGTCCTCGAGCGGACCGGCTACCAGGGGTATCTCCAGCAACGCTACTACGACGATCATGAGGAGCGGTGGGAGAACGTCAGGGAGCTGCGCAACGCCGCCCAGGAGTTCCGGGAGCTGGACCCTCCCGATGGGCTGGGCCTGCTGCTGGAGCGCCAGGCGCTGGTGGCCGACGTGGACAACTACCAGGAGAGCCCCGACGCCGTAACCCTGATCACCCTCCATCAGGCCAAGGGTCTCGAGTTTCCCGTGGTGTTCATGGTGGGCATGGAGGAGGGGTTGCTCCCCCACTTCCGTTCCCGGGACAGCGACCAGGAGCTGGAGGAGGAGCGGCGGCTGTGCTACGTGGGCATGACCCGCAGCAAGGAGCGCCTGTACCTGCTGCGGTCCTTCCGCAGGGGCTTCATGGGCGGACACGCCCCTTCGGGCCCCTCCAGGTTCCTGTACGAGATACCCCGGGACCTGACGGCCTCTCCCGCCCCAGCACCGGAGCCCCGGAGAACGTCCTGGGGCATGTGGGAGCCCTCGACGCCCGGCCCGCGCCCCAAGCCCGACGTCGACGGCCTGAAGACGGGCCAGAAGGTGCGCCATGCCACCTTCGGAGAGGGGATCGTCGTGAGCTGCGCCCCCTCGGGCGACGACTACGAGGTCACCGTCGCCTTCGACGGCGAGGGGGTCAAGCGGCTGCTGCTCAGCTACGCCAAGCTGGACCGCCTGGGCTAGCCGGAACGGGCTGGCCGGCGCTGCCTTGACACTCCTGGGGGGCCCTTGTACACTCCAGGCGGTACGAAGCCGGGGGGTCCGCCAGAGTCCAATGTCCTCGGAAAACACCTTCCTTACAGACGAGGTGCGCCAGCGGGCGCTGGGCCTCCAATCGGGGCCCGCGACCCTCGAGGTGGAGAAGGGCGCCGTGGCCCGGTTTGCCGAGGCGGTGGGGGACCCCAGCCCCCTGTACAACGACGAGGCGGCCGCCCGCAAGACCCGGCTGGGGGGCCTGGTGGCGCCGCCCACATTCCTGCGCTCCCTTCGGCTGGAGCGTCCCACCCTCCCCGATGCGCCCTTCGAGAGGCTGCTGGACGGGGGAAGCGATTGGGAGTACTTCGAGCCCGTACGGGTGGGGGACCGCGTCACCGGCGTGGTGCGTATCGCCGACCTGTGGGAGAGGCCCGGCAGGCTGGGGACGATGCTGTTCACCGTCCTGGAGTTCACCTACACCAACCAGCTTGGCGAGGTGGTCGCCACCCAGCGGAACACGCTGATCTACTACTAGCCGTTCGACGAACTCGGGGGAAACGATGGGCGTATTCTGGAACGATGTGGAGGAGGGCGCGGAGATACCGCCCCTGGTCAAGCGCCCCACGACGCGGCAGCTCGTGCAGTACGCGGGGGCGTCGGGGGACTTCTACGAGATCCACTACGACAAGGACTACGCCCAGGCCAACGAGCTTCCGGGCCAGATCATCCACGGGGCCCTGAAGAACGCCTTCCTGGCCCAGCTGGTGACCGGCTGGGCGGGCGAGGACGGCGCCCTCAAGAAGCTGTCGTGCCAGTACCGGGGCATGGACGTCCCCGGGGACACGTTGGTGTGCAAGGGCACCGTGACGCGGAAGTACGTCCAGGACGGCGAACACCTGGTGGACTGCGACGTCTGGCTGGAGAACGGCAAGGGGGAGAACACTACCAGGGGGACCGCCACCGTGCGGCTGCCCCGCCGAGGCCCGTAGGGGAGCCCCCCCGGTCGGGGAGCTCATGGAGAGGCCCAGCGCCGGCGTGCCCCGGCAACGAGGAGCGTGACATGCCCGACGTGGTGAAAGACAAGGTGGCCGTGGTGACCGGTGCCGGACGGGGCATCGGCCGGGGAGTGGCCATGCTCATGGCCGCCCAGGGGGCCAGGGTCGTGGTCGTCGACCCCGGGGTGAACGTGGACGGCACGGGGACCGACGCCACCCCGGCGGACCAGGTGGTCCGGGAGATAACCGAGGCCGGCGGCTCCGCCGTGGCCTGCCACGAGTCCGTGGCGACCATGGAGGGGGGCGAGGCGGCGGTCCAGGCCGCCATCGACGCCTTTGGCAAGCTGGACGTCGTGGTCACGTGCCACGGCATACTGCGGGACCGCATGGTATTCAACATGACCGAGCAGGAGTGGGACGACGTCATCGCCGTGCACCTGAAGGGCACCTTCACGGTGGTCAAGCACGCCTGCATACTGTTCCGCCAGCAGCGCTCGGGACGCGTCATCACTTTCACCTCCGAATCGGGGTTGGTGGGCAACTCGGGCCAGGCCAACTACGGCGCCGCCAAGTCGGGTATAGCCGGGTTCACCAAGGTCGTGGCCCGGGACATGGGACGCTACGGCGTGACCGCCAACTCCATCGCGCCCAGGGCGCAGACGCGCATGATCGGCAACATACCGGCCTCGGCCAGCGCCATAAGGGCCCAGGGGGGCGTGGCCGGCATCGCCGGCGAGGAGGACCTGGGCACCGCCGACCCCGACGACGTGGCGCCCTTCGTGGTGTACTTGGCCAGCGACTACGGCTCCAACGTCAACGGCCAGACCTTCCTGGTCTACGGAGGCGACGTGGCCCTGATGTCCCAGCCCAGGCCGGAACGCTGCATATACAACGACGGTCGGTGGTCCCTGGACGTCCTCGCGCCCCTGGCCCGTGACTACCTCACCCGGGGCATCGGCAACCCGGCCCCGGCGCCGACGTCCTGAGGGCCGTGAATGCCTCGCCTGCGGCCTTGTGGCGTGGCGTGTTCGTTTGTAGGTGTCTGAGATTCCTCGCCTACAGCTCGGAATGACACTTGGGGACGCTCGGAGTGACGTGGCCTGGGGAATGGCGCCCTGGAGCGTTACGCAACAGGTCCCTTTAGGCGGGAGTGCCGGTAAGCAGGAGTGACGGGTGCGCCGGCGGGACGGGAGGAAGTGAAGCCCAGAATGGGAGGTGACCCACCGTGGAGGGTCTGGTCCAGGACAAGGTAGCCATCGTCACCGGCTCCGGACGGGGCATCGGGAGGGGCGTCGCCCTGCTCATGGCCGCCCAGGGGGCCAGGGTCGTGGTCGTCGACCCGGGCGTGAACATCGACGGAACGGGGGCCGACGCCACCCCGGCGGACCAGGTGGTCCGGGAGATCACCGAGGCCGGCGGCTCCGCCGTCGCCTGCCACGAGTCCGTGGCCACCATGGAGGGGGGCGAGGCGGCGGTCCAGGCCGCCATAGACGCCTTCGGCAAGCTGGACGTCGTCGTCACCTGCCACGGCATACTGCGGGACCGTATGGTGTTCAACATGACCGAGCAGGAGTGGGACGACGTCATCGCCGTGCACCTGAAGGGCACCTTCGCCGTGGTGAAGCACGCCTGCATCCTGTTCCGCCAGCAGCGCTCGGGACGGGTCATCACCTTCAGCTCCACCTCGGGCCTCTACGGAAACTCGGGGCAGGCCAACTACGGCGCGGCCAAGGACGGCATCGCCGGGTTCACCCGGGTGGTTGCCAGGGACATGGGCCGCTACGGCGTCACGGCCAACGCCATCTCCCCCAGCGCCTCCACCCGCATGATCGTGAGCGTACCCGGCGCGGCGCGGGACCTGCGGTCCCAACGGGGAATATCGGGAGGCGGAGGCGACGCCACCGAGGCGGTGCGCGGCGAGGCCGACGACCTCGCCCCCTTCACCGTCTGGCTGGCGTCGGACGAGGCGGCCCACGTCAACGGGCACGTGTTCCACGTTGCCGGCGGCCTGGTGAGCCTCCTAAACGAGCCGGAGCCGGTGAAGACCATCCATGCCGAGGGGCGTTGGAGCGTGGAGGACCTGGTCCGGGTGTTCCCGGCCACCATCGGCGTCGAGCTGCCCAACCCGGCCCCAGCCCCTCCTCCCAAGGCGTAGGGCCCAGGCTTAGGGGCTCAGGGCGGTCAGTCCCGGAAGCCCGCGGTCTCCCGCCACTCCAGGTACTCCCTGATGCCCGACACAAGGTCGTAGGCCGGCCGGAACCCCATGTCCTCCCGCAGGCGGGTCACGTCCATGCAGCCCCGGGACGTGTCCGGGCGGAGGCTCTGCTCCTGGTGGGCGGGGTCGTCGACGATCTGGACCGACGGCCTGGCCTCCTTCATGGCCCGGGCGATCTCCTCCAGCGTGGGGGCATAGCCGGAGGCGATGTTGTACTCGCCATAGGACAGGGACGGGGCGTCGAGTATGGAGCAGATGGCCGAGGCAGTGTCGGCCACGTAGGTGTAGTCCCGGCTGGCGGTGCGGTCGCCGAGGCGTATCGCATCGCCGCGGACCACGTCCCGGGTCCACTCGTATAGGACGGACATCACGGCCCGGTGGCCCGTGACCCGCTCCATGGGGCCGTAGGGGGAGCTGAGGCGCGTGCTCACCGTCGGGAACCCGTGCAGCTCCCCGTAGCGGCGGGTGAGTAGCTCGCTGGCGTACTTGGTAGAGGCGTACAGCGTGTGTGGGTGGAGCTGGATTTCCTCCTGAAGGACGCCGCCCGGGTCGAGCCCCTCGCCGTACACCGATCCGGAGCTGACGTACAGGAACCTCTCCATGGACAGGGTCGTGGCCAGGTCCAGCAGGTTGGCCGTGCCCGTGACGTTGATGTCCACGATGGAGCGGCTGCGGTCCCGCTCGATGTCCCGGCGGATGCCTGTGAACACGGCGGCGTGGACGATCTTGGTGACACCGCGGCCGGCTACCGCCCCCTCCAGGTCCGCGGGCTTCAAGATGTCCCCCTGGACGTAGGTGATGGACGAGGAGTGCTCCGAATGGTACGCCTTCACCAGGTCGTTGGGCGGCACCAGGTCGAAGCACACCACCTCGTGCCCCCGTTGGGCCAGGGTCCTGACGATGTTGCTGGCGACGAAACCGGTCCCGCCGGTCACCAGAGTAGCCACGTTGTCCGCCTTTCCGGGCCCGACGGGCCCGTCACGTTGTCACTTGACCGCCCGGCCCCGGCATGCGGAGCGGGCCGGGGCCACGGCTCAGCCGCCCTTGGCCCGGACCTTGGAAAGGAACCCGGCAGCGCCGCCGCCGAGCCACGGGAGCCAGCTCGTCAGAAAGAAGCGCGCCCCCTTCTCGATGTACCCCTCAACCGTGTCGTCGGCCACCAGGGCCCCGGCGACCCTGCCCGCCGCCGTGATGCGCTCTATGCACCGGTCAATGACCGCCAGCACCTCCGGGTGGCGCGGCTGGCCCGTATATCCCATGGTCTGGGCCAGGTCCGACGGGGCCATGAAGTACACGTCTATGCCGTCCACCGACAGTATCTCGTCCAGGTTGTCGACGGCCTCCGTCTCCTCCAGGAGGGCCACCACCAAAGTCTCCTCGTTGGACCTCCGGAAGTAGTCGGCAACGCCGTAGGACTGCCGCCCGGCGTACATGCCCCGGTACCCCTCGGGACCGTACTTGGCCGACTTGGCCGCCCGCTCGGCCTCCTGCCTGCTGTTGACGTGGGGCACTACGATGCCCGTGGCCCCCACGTCCAGCGCCCTGGTGATGAGCCAGGGCTCGTTGCTGTTGACGCGGCAGACGGAGGTGACGCCCCACAGGTCGCAGGCGCGGGTCATGTGGGCCACCTGCTCCCACGTCAGGGAGCCGTGCTCCGTCTCCAGCCACATGCCGTCGAAGCCCGACTCTCCCATGTAGTCGATGACGTCGGGGCTGTTGGGCCCCCCGCCCAGTACGGTGGCGCACCCGCCTTCCCTCAGGACCCTCTTGACCCGGTTCTGCCTCATATCGGCCATCCTACCTCCTTAGCGGTGCAGCGGCGCGCGAGGGCACGGCGCGTCAAGGGCGCGCGCGGCGCCCGACCGGGCTCCGGCATAGGTCAGGCTACCATCGAGGCGAGAGCCCGGTCAACATGGGTCGACCGGGGCGCCGGAATGGGCGAATCCCCGTCGCGGCGTCGTTACGGTCGTTGTTGACTTGTGTGGTATCGTTACTTGATTCTTGCAGCAGGGTAGACGGCCAAGAAGAAGGGGTGTTGAGTGTCGGAAGCCGTAACAGGGACCGATAGCGTAACAGTCGCCGCCGGTCCTTCCCACAAGAACAACGGTGCTTCCCGAGAGGCGTCCGTGGCGCTCCTGAACGAGCTCGCGGACAAGGGGCTGGACAGTGTGCGGGTCGGGGACCTGTCCATCGAAAGCTATGCGTCCCCGGCCGGACGGGACACGGTGGACGCCCTGAAGGAGCTGGCGTCGGACCTGAAGGGGGCCCGGGTGCTCCAGCTGAACTCCACGGCCTATGGAGGGGGCGTCGCCGAGCTGCTGCGCTCTCACGTACCCCTCCTCAGGAGCCTGGGAATCGACGCCCACTGGAAGACCATCCGCGGCGACGACCCATTCTTCAACGTTACCAAGGGCTTCCACAACGCCCTCCAGGGCGGAGCGTACGAGCTGGATGACGCCGGCCGGGACGCGTACCTGGCCACCAACCTGCGGAACTCCCGGCGCCTGGATGACGGCTACGACTTCGTGGTGGTCCACGACCCCCAACCCCTGCCCATAAGGGCGCTCCACGGCGGCGCGGGGGCCAAGTGGGTCTGGCGCTGCCACATCGACACTTCGGCGCCCAGTCCGGCGGTGTGGGACTTCCTGCGACCGTACACCGATCCCTACGACGCGATGGTATTCACCATGGACGCCTACGTCTCCCCGGGCATCCCCCGGGAGAAGGTCTCCCTGATACCCCCGGCCATCGACCCTCTGAGCCCCAAGAACCTGTCCCTGGACAAGGATCTGTGCAGGCGGATCGTCAACTGGCTAGGCATCGACCCGGACAGGCCCCTGGTCACGCAGGTGTCGCGCTTCGACCCGTGGAAGGACCCCATGGGCGTGATACAGGCGTACACGATGGTCAGGGAGCAGGTGCCCGGCCTCCAGCTCGCCATGTTGGGGCACCTGGCCATGGACGACCCGGAGGGCTGGCGGATATACGACCAGGTGGTCGAGGCCACCCGGGGCGACACCGACATCTACCTGTTCACCAACTACACGGCGGCCAGCAGCATCGAAGTCAACGCCTTCCAACGCTACTCCGACGTGGTGATCCAGAAGTCCATACGGGAGGGGTTCGGGCTGGTGGTGTCCGAGGCCCTCTGGAAGGGCAGCCCCGTCGTGGCGGGCCGCGCCGGGGGGATACCCATGCAGCTCGAAGACGGCCGCGACGGCTACCTGGTGGACAGCATCGAGGAGTGCGCCGAGAGGGTCTTGCACCTCCTGCAACACCCGGACGAGGCCCGCAGGATGGGCCAGAACGGCCGCAAGCATATACGCGCCAACTTCCTCACGCCAAGGCTGCTGTCCGACGAGATCAGGCTGCTGAAGTCGCTGGCCTAGGGTCGGATAGCGGCTCGGCCACGTTGGGCGACCCGCAGGGCGTGGGCCGTCCGCGACTACCGCACACGTCCCGGGTGAGGGAAGTCCGGCTGACCCCGCCGCTCGTGACCCCTCCGAGTGTCATTCCGAGCCGTAGGCGAGGAATCCAGGAGACCCGACAACGAGCACGCCGTGCCGCAGGGCCACGGGCTCGGTACTCGCCGGCATGGGAAGATTCCTCTCTCCGCTGCGCTCCGCTCGGAATGACGCAAAAGGGACGTAAGCCGGCCGGGCGCCGGCTCACTTGCCACTCCCTTAGCCCCGTGCTACCATGCGTTACGAGCGGGGGGCCTTGACGGGCCCTCCCTCCACCGCCAGCCTGCACCCCCACCGGAGGCCGCCGTGGACAAGCCCATCGTATACACACTGACCACCTGACCCGCCTGCATAAAGCTGCGAGAGTCGTGGGCTCTCCAGGAGATCGAGTACGAAGAGCGCCAGGTGGACGACAGCCAGGAGTGGCTGGACGAGCTCCTGGAGTACTCGGACTCGACGCCGACCATCATCCACCCCGACGGGCGCGTGGAGATAGGCTTCGAGGGAGACGTGGGGTGAGCGGTGGCCTAGGGGCGGCGTCGCCGTCCGGGGATTCCAGGGAACGGGCAACGACCAACGAGGAGGGACCGGGACTATGAGCAAGAGCGCCGAGTTTCGCAGGCTTCTGGCCTCGGAGCCGTACGTGTTCACCACGGGCATGTTCACGCCCCTACAGGCCAAGATAGCCCAGGCCGTGGGGCTCAAGTGCGTTTACATGAGCGGGCTCTCGTCGGCGCTGGGCCACCTGGGCAGGGCCGACCTGGGGTTCCCCACCATGACCGAGATGACGGGCTGGGCCAAGAACATAGTCTCGGCCACGGACCTCCCGGTCATCTCCGACGCCGACGACGGCTACGGCAACGCCCTGATCACCCAGCGGACGGTGCAGGAGTACGAGCGGACCGGCGTGGCCGGCATACACATCGAGGACCAGCGGCTCCCCAAGCGCTGCGGCCACCTGGCGGGGAAGTACTGCATACCCGTCGAGGAGGCGGTCCTGAAGATAAGGGCCGCCGTCGAGGCCAAGTCCGACCCCGACTTCTTCATAATCGCCCGCACCGACGCCGTCAGCGCGGTGGGCGGCAGCCTGGAGGAGGCCATCGACCGGGGCAAGCGGTACGCCGACGCCGGGGCCGACATGGTCTGGTCCGAGTTCCCGGGCACGGACCTGGCCGACGCCGAGGTGTTCGCCCGGGAGATACAGGGCTCTTTCCCCGGCACGCCCATGGCCTTCAACTACTCCTCCTCCCTGAGCTGGTCGGTGCTGGAGAGCCCCCCGTCTTTCAAGGACCTCGCCGACATGGGCTACAAGTTCATCTTCATAAGCCTGGGCGCCATCCACGCGGCCATGTACGCCGAGTGGGACTTCCTCAAGGACCTGGCCGACAACCAGGAGCAGGCACAGCTACGCTTGGAGCGCCTGACCAGGGGCCACCCCACCGAGAACCACCACACCATGGGCGACTTCCAGCACTACCAGAAGCTGGAGGAGAAGTACCTGCCCGAGCAGATGGTCAGGGAGAGGTACAGCACCACAGAGGGGTTCGGCGCCCGCCCCTAACCACCGCAAGGCCATCCAAGACACGCCTTTGGGTCAAAGTCCATCCCCAGTCCATCCTAAAGAGGAGGAGACATGGCCAAAGAGACTAGCGTGGTGACTCCTGAGAGGTTCGCCAGCGGGTTCACCTACCAGGAGTACGTGGACCAGATAAAGGTCAACAAGAGCTGGTTCCAGAAGCTGTACGACTCCTTCCAGCTCACCGACGAAGACGCGGAGTTCTTCCGCCAGGCCGCCGGACAGGCGGGCGGCCCGGCCAGGATGATGGTCATCGGCGAGGACTGGTGCCCCGACGTGTACCGGGGCATGCCCGTGGCCGCCCGCATCGCCGAGGCGGGCGGGCTCGAGATGCGGGTGTTCCCCAGGGACTCCCACATGGACATCATGAACGAGTTCCTGAAAGAGGGAAAGTACGCCTCCATACCGGCGGTGGTGTTCTACACCAGGGACCACGAGTACATCGACCACTGGATAGAGCGCCCCGCCGTGGCCGACCGGGAGATGGACGAGATCCAGGAGCGCGTAAAGCGGGAGAACCCCGACGCCGACGAGCAGCGCGTCCGCGCCCTGGCCCGTCCCCTGAACCAGGAGCGGTTCGCCGAGTGGATGCGCCACTCGGTGGCCGAGATACGGGCCATGCTCTCCAAGCACCTGGGCTGAGGGGGACCGCGCGTCCCTACGGCCGGGCGACTGTCAGCGTGTATGGAGCCGGCGTCAGGGTCCCGGGGGCCAGGGCCGCGACGACCACCACCAGATCGTCCAAGTCCTTCAGGCCGGTGACCGTGAGCTCGCCCCGGTTGTCCCCGTCCAGGGGAATCTCCCGCACGCGTACCTGGTCGCCCACCTCTATTACCCGCACGATGTAGTCTTGTGGGACAGGGCCGTCGACCCAGGCGAACCCGTCGGCCTCCCAGCCGTCGTCCCGGTCCAGCGGCGGTCCGCCCCCGAGGGACAGGCCGGCGACGCAGAACCCCAGGCCGTTGATGGCATCGTCGGTCACGTGGCTGAAGCGCACCAGCACGACGCCCCCCGAGTAGCCGCCCAGGTCCACCTCCTGGTCCATCCAGCCGTCGCTCCGGCCCGTGTAGCCCGGACCGTAGCTGTTGCCCACGGGGTCGTTCGCCGATGAGCCGGGCGTGGCGATGATGTCCCACGTCTGGCCGCCGTCGTTGGATACCTGCAGGTAGCCGTAGTCCCAGTCCTTCTCGATGTCGAACCAGACCCTGTACCGGAGCACGGCGTCCCCGGCCCCGGTCAGGTCCACCTGCCGGGTCAGCGTGGAGGTGATGGAGTCACCGCGGTTGCTCCACCAGCAGCCGCCGCCCTCGGGCGGGTCCGGCACCAGGGGCACTCCCGTGTCTCCCTCGAACCGGAGCACCACGTCGCCCTCGATTATGTCAATGGCCGTGTACTCGGCCGAATACTGGTCGATGGACGACGTCCGTGTTCCAGGCTCGTCCATCCGCCCGGTGGCGCGGACGCCCACATCCCTGTCCGGGTAGCCGTAGGGTCCGCTGGGAGCGTCGAGGTAGTTGGCCACGGTCCAGTCGCCAAAGACGTCTCGAAAGGTGACGTCGTAGCCCAGCCTGGACAGGTAGGCGTCCACGCCCCGGATACCGTCCGCCGGCTCCGTCACCAGGAGGGCGATGTCCTCCACCGTCCCGTAGCGGCCCGTCAGGTACTCGAAGAACAGGTTGCCCACGCCATAGTGGACGCTGTTGAGGCCGTCCAAAGGCCAGTTGACCAGCGAGCCGCCGGGGGACTGGAGGAAGGCCCGGGGGCTCAGGGTCTCGTATCCGGCGACGGCTGTCGCCACCTCCGCCAGGCCCTCGTTCACCCACGTCTCCTCGGAGGGGTCGGCGTTCCAGTGGATGGCGTGCTGGAGCTCGTGGGCCAGGACGGCCAGGTACTGTCGGGAGCCGACCTTCAGGCCCGACGACATGTATATCATCTCCCGCTGGTTGCTATGCTCACGGACCACCGTCGGGTACTCGTTCACCGATGAGAAGTAGCCCCCGGCCCCGCTCAGCCGGGCGTGAAGGATGGTGAGGTGGGGGTCGTTGTCCACTCCAGGCACCCACTCGGTGCCGAACGCGGCTGTCACGCTGGGGTATATCTGCTCCTCGTAGGCTGCGGCCGCCCTCTCCAGGTCGTCCCGGGACACCCGGAGACCCTCCTCCACGTACCAGTAGGCGTGGGGGCTCACCAGGGCCAGCGTGGCCTCGCTTTGGTAGTTGCTGACATCGCTGAGGTCCGTGAGCCAGAAGGTGTCCACCCGTCCCTCGGCATAGCTGACGGGCTCGGCGTTCACCACCCGGGGTATGGGGTCGCTGCTCTTGAGGACCAGGGACGCCGTCAGATGGTACAGGTCCCTCTCCGGGGGGACGGGAAAGACCCCGGAGGCGGCTGGGGCGCCGGTGGGGTCGACGGAGGACGGGGACGGCCGGCCGGCGGCAGGCGTCCGCGTCTGGCCGTGGCCGGGGGAGGTGGGCTCGGGAGTCGACGCCCTACCAACCGTGGGATGGTCGGCAGGCGCGAGGCCGGGAGAAGGCCGTGCCTCCGGGGTTGCGGAGGAGACCGCCAGGGGCGTGGGGGGCGTCGACGTCTCGTCGCTACCACGGTCCGAGCAGGCGGCCAGCAGCACCGCCGCGGCGGCCAGCAGGCACGCCGCGCACGCCGCCAAGGCCCAGAGCCGCGTCGTCGGGCCCAACCGTCCGGGGCCGCCGCCCATCCGCCGAGGGCCGGTCAGTTGAACCTGCCCATAGCCGTTTCGATCCCTTCATCCAGCAAGCACCGCACGGCCTGCTCCACCGTCGCCACTGACTCCTCTATGACCCGGCGCTCCTCCGACCTCAAGGGCTTCAGGACGTGGTCCATGCCAGCGACGCCCTCGGGGGACTTCCCGATGCCCACCCTGACCCTGGGAAACTCCTGGCTCGCGATGGCGTCGATGACCGACCGGACGCCGTTGTGCCCCGCGGCGCTGCCGCCCCTGCGGATTCTCACCTTGCCCAGGGGCAGGTCCATCTCGTCGTAAACTACGAGCAGGTCCCCTGGCTTGGATGCGAACCGGGTGAGCAGGTAGGCCACGGCCGCACCGCTGTCGTTCATGAAGGTCCTGGGCTTGGCCAGGACCACCTCGTGCCCGTCCACCGAGCCCCGGCCCAGGGCCGCCAGCTTGCGCCGCTCCCTGAAGGGCACGTTCCACTCCCGGGACATGCGCTCCACGCACTGGAACCCCACGTTGTGGCGGCTGTTGGCGTATCTTCTGCCGGGGTTGCCCAGGCCTACGATGAGCCGCATTGGCGGATGGCCCTAGGGAGCCCTCGGGGCCGGCTCGCCCAGAAGTTTCAGGAAGCCGTCTTCGTCCAGCAGCTCCGTGCCCAGGCGTTGGGCGTTGGCCAGCTTGGAGCCCGGCTCCTGGCCCACCACCAGATAGCTGGTCTTCTTGGTGACGTTGGAGGAGGTGGCCCCGCCCAACTCCTTGACGCGCCTCTCCGCCTGGGAGCGGCTCAGGGACGAGAGGGTTCCCGTGATCACGAAGCTGAGGCCGTTCAGTGGCAGGTAGGCCTCCCCCTGGGCGCCGCTGTCGGCGGTCTCGCGGAAGAGGCGTACTCCCGCGTCCCGCAGCTTGCGCACCACCTCCAGGTTACGCTCCACGGTGAAGTATTCGACGATGCTCTCGGCGATCTTCGGTCCGATTCCCGGTATGGATGTCAGGTCCTCCAGGCTCGCGTCAGCAAGCTGGTCCAGGCTCCAGTAGCGCTGGGCAAGCAGGTCCGCCATCTCGGAGCCCACGTGAAAGATGCCCAGCGCGTAGATTACCCGCGACAGGGGGCGCTCCTTGCTCCGCTCCAGGTTCTCCAGGACCCGGGAGGCGAGCTTATCCCCCATCCTCTCCAGCTCCAGGAGCTGCTCCTTCCGGAGGCTGTAAAGGCCGGCCACGTCTCCCACCAGGCCCTGGTCTATGAGTATGCGGCACCACCGCTCCCCCAGGCCGTCGATGTCCATCGCCCCCTTGCTGACGAAGTGCTTCAGCAGCTCGAAGAACTGGGCGGGGCAGGACGCGTTGGGACACCGGTGCATCGCCTCGTCCTCGGGTTTGACCACCGGGGTGGCGCACACGGGGCACCGGTCGGGCATGCTGAACTCCCGCTCCTCGCCCGTCCGCCGCTCGAGCACCGGCTCCACTATCTGGGGGATCACCTCGCCGGCCCTCTCCACCACCACCCAGTCCCCTTCGCGGATGTCCTTGCGGCGGATGTCCTCCTCGTTGTGCAGCGTCGCCATCTTCACGGTGGCGCCGCTGACGTTGACGGGCTCCAGCATGGCGAAGGGGTTGAGGCTGCCCGTCCGGCCCACGTTGATGCCTATCTCCAGCAGCCGGGTGACGGCCCGCTCGGCGGGGAACTTGTAGGCGATGGCCCAGCGGGGCTCCCGTCCCACGTAGCCCAGCACGTCCTGGAACTCGAAGGGGTTGACCTTCACGACGATCCCGTCGGCCGCGTAGGGAAGGTCGTGGCGCCGCTCCAGCCAGGAGCGGTACAGGTCCTCCACCTGCTCCAGGTCCGTGCAGACAACGTTGTGCGGGTTGGTCCTGAAGCCCAGCTCCTGGAGCGCCAGGAGGCTGTCCCAGTGGTTGTCGGGCATGGAGCCGGAGCCGCCGTTCTCGGTGTGCCCCAGGCTGTACACGAATATCTCCAGGTTGCGGGAGGCGGTGATCCTGGGGTCGAGCTGGCGCACGGACCCGGCGCAAGTGTTGCGGGGGTTGGCGTAGAGGGGCTCGCCCCGGGCCTGGCGCTCTTCGTTGAGACGCCGGAAACTCTCGGCGGGCATGTATACCTCGCCGCGCACCTCCAGGACTTGGGGCGGGTCTCCCTGCAGGCCCAGGGGAATCGACCGCACCGTGCGGAGGTTGGCTGTCACGTCCTCGCCGCGAAAGCCATCGCCCCTGGTGGCCCCCCGTACGAGGCCCCCGTTCTCGTAGGTGAGGGACACCGCCAGGCCGTCGATCTTCAGCTCGCACACCATCCGGAACCTGGCGCCCTCCAGGAGCTGGGTGACCCGGTTGTGCCACGCCTCCAGCTCCCGGTACTCGAAGGCGTTGGCCAGGCTGAGCATGGGCCGGACGTGCCGGACCTCGTCGAACCCCTCTACGGGGCCCGCCCCCACCCTCTGGGTGGGAGAGTCGGGCGTGACCAGCTCCGGATGCTCCGCCTCCAGCTCCCGCAGGGACCTCATCAGATGGTCGTACTCGGCGTCGCTTATCAGCGGGTCGTCCAGGGCGTGGTACCGGTAGTCGTGGAAGGAGACCTCCTTCCTCAACCCTTCCAGCTCCTCGACTATGCCTCGGTCCACCATCAGCCTCGCGCCTGGTCCCAGAGTCAAGGGGAGTGAAAAACCGACCGTTATGCCCCCGGCCGAGTCTCGCGCCTGCTCCCTCCCAGAGTTGCACCGGCCCAACCGCTTGGGCCCATACAGTATAATATCAGACCGCTACGAGAGTTGCTGCTCATGGCGACCGGCATGGCGGTGGCCTTCGGCTTCCGGCGTCTGAGAATCGCATCGTGGATGCCGTACATCCTGGTTGGGGGCGCGTTGAGCTGGGTCGGCCTGGTCAAGGCCGGCCTGGAGCCCGCGCTGGCGTTGGTGGTCATCGTCCCCTTCCTGCCGGGTCCCATCCACCACCGGGAGCCCTTCCACGCGCCGGAGGCGTGGTCCGGCTCGCCCGGCGCCTCTCCCGCCCACGACCAGAACCCGCTGGACCTGTTCGAACGACACGTGAAGGGACCAGTGGACTTCGGGCTCTTCTTCTTCACCTTCGCCAACGCCGGCGTGGCGTTTTCCAGCATAAACGGCGTTACGTGGACGGTGCTTCTGTCGTTGATAACGGGTAAGGCCCTTGGCATCTCCCTCTTCTCACTGGGAGGCGCGAGGCTGGGGTTCCCCCTCCCCGCCGGGATGGCGGCGAAGCACGTGTTCGTGACGGGGTTGGTCTCGGCCATCGGGTTGACCGTGGCCCTCTTCGTGGCGGGCAAGGCCTTCGACGGCCCGCCCTTCCAGGACCCGGCGAAGCTGGGAGTAGTGCTGGGCGCGGGCATCGCACTGCTGGCTTTCGCGTCGGGCAGGCTGCTCAACCTGCGGGAGATGTCCGGGCCACCGGAGCAGCAGGGCTGAAGGCCGGGCCGCGGGGTCGTTTCACTCTCTGGATGGCCCGCCGCCCACCCCCGGATTCCGGCCTTCGCCGGAGAGACGGGTTGGGTAGGACCGAAAGCGTGCCGCCAGGTCCCCGGGGACGCCGGAGGAGGGGCCCGGCTCCAGCTTCAGCACGGTTTCCGGGGGAACGAGCCCGGAGAACAGGTCCGGGTGCATTAGCTGGGCCAGTATCTCGATGCCGTCGACCACCCGGGGACCGGGCCTGCTGAAGTACACGTGCTCGATCATGTAGACCTCGCCGCTGCGAACGGCCCTCAGATCCCACCAACCCTCCTGGTCGGCGAGCCAGCCGGCCTCCCTCAGGCCCCGGGCCAGGTCGGAGGAGCAGAGGGTCAGGAGCAGCACCTCCGGATCGGCCTCCAGCACCTGCGACCACTCCAGGCGGGCCGCGGGACACCCCGGCGAGAACCACCGGTCCCTTCCGCCGGCCAGCAGCTTCATCTCGGGGATCCAGTGGCCGCCGGCGACCAGCGGGTTCACGCCCTCCAGGGAGAACACCTCGGGCTTCCTCGGGGCCCTGGCCGCGGCGGCCGTGGTCCGGTAGAGGCGGGCTTGCAGGTCCGAGACCAGGCTCTCCGCCCTGGCTGACACACCCGCCGCTTGCCCCACCTCCCGGATGGACGCGAAGATGCCCGATATGGTCCTGGGGCTCAGGACCACCACGTTGGGGTGAATGCTGCACCCGGCCACGGCCTCCCGCACCTGGGAGGCGTCCACGTCGCACAGGGCGCACACGTCCTGGGTCAGCACCAGGTCCGGCCTCTCCCTCTCCAGCCAGCCGGCGTCGACCTCGTGGGTGGGCCTGCCCTCGGCGGCAAGCTCCTTCATGCGCCGCTCCACCTCGTCGCTGGAGAGCACCGACGGGTCCACGAGGCTGCGGCTGACCACGAACTTGGCCGCGGCTTCGGGCGGGTAGTCGCAGATGTCCGTGACCCCCACGACCTGGTCGCCGAGGCCCAGGGCAAAGGCGATCTCGGTGCCGCTGGGGAGGAGAGAGCATATCTTCATGAGGGTCCTACTCGAAACCCAAAGTGCGGTCCCGGGGGCCGGTCCCACGTCATTATATGAGAAAATGGGCGCCTTGTGCCCGGCCCTGCCACGGCCCTACAGCATCTCGATAGCCCCCTGCCCCTGGCCGTTTGCTATAATGGGGGCCAAGCGCGCGGCCCCCGCCCCTCTTGGACAACCGGCCCAGCCGGGCCCCGATGGGAGGACAATGAGGTACGACATCGTCATAGTAGGCGCCGGCTCCGCCGGGTGCGCCCTGGCCGCGCGCCTGTCCGAGGACCCCGGCAGGTCGGTGCTTCTCCTGGAGGCGGGGCCCGACTACCCCCACGTGGACCAGCTCCCCGACGATCTGAAGGACGGCTACAGCTCGGAGCTGGCGTCCCTGCAGACCGGGGCCCACAACTGGGCCTTCGTAGGGAAACCCAGGCACGACCGGCCGGGGGACATGCTGGTGCCCAGGGGCAAGGTGATGGGCGGCACCAGTGCCATCAACGGCCAGGTCTTCCTCCGGGGGCTGCCCGAGGACTACGACTCCTGGGCCGCCCAGGGCAACGACGAGTGGAGCTACGTCAAGCTCCTTCCCTACTTCCGCAAGATGGAGACGGACCAGGACATCCACGACGACTTCCACGGCACCGACGGGCCCACCACGGTGCGCCGCCACAAGAGGGAGACGTGGGAGCCCCTGCAGACCGCCTTCTACGAGGCGTGCATCGCCGCCGGGTTCCCGGCCGACGAGGACATGAACAACCCCGACTCCACCGGGGTCGGGCCGATACCCATGAACAACGTGGACGGGCTGCGCATAAGCACGGCCCTGGCCTATGTCAACCCGGTGCGCCACCGACTGAACCTGACCATTCGCCCCAACGTGCTGGCGCGCCGCATCATCTTCGAGGGAAGGCGGGCCGCCGGGGTAGAGGTGGAGAGCGGCGGCGAGAGGTTCACGGTGGAGGGTGAGCAGATCGTCCTGTCCAGCGGCTCCATCGCGTCGCCCCAGCTCCTGATGCTGTCGGGGGTGGGGCCACCGGAGCACCTGGCCGAGGTGGGCGTTCCCCTGGTCCACGGCCTCCCCGGGGTGGGCCAGAACTACCGGGACCACCCGCAAGTGCCCGTCCGGTTCAGCGCCAGGGACGGCTTCCCCATGGACTACAGCGCCCCCAGGTCCCAGGTGGGCCTCCGCTACACGGCTCCGGGCTCGGACCTGAGGAACGACATGCAGACGGTGGCGAACTCCTTCTCCACGCCCATGGGGGACCTGACCTATCCTGGCGAGGACTTCCGCCTCTCCGCCGTGCTGGAGCTTGCCGCCGGGTCCGGCGAGGTGAAGCTGGCGTCGACGGACCCCCACGTGCAGCCCAGCCTGGTGTACCGGTTCCTGGAAGACCCGTCGGACTTGAGGCGTCTCCGCGACGGGGTGCGCATCATACTGGACGTGGTGCAGCAGGATGCCTACAGGGACATAATCAAGGAACGTCTGGAGCCCACCGACGCCGACCTTGAATCGGACGACACCCTGGACGCCTGGATGCGCAACAACGTGGCCACGTCGCAGCACCTGAGCGGCACGTGCAAGATGGGACCCGCCTCCGACTCCATGGCCGTGGTGGACCAGTACGGCCGGGTGCACGGGCTGGATGGCCTGCGGGTAGCGGACGCCTCCATCATGCCCAACGTCACCCGGGCCAACACCAACGCCACCACCATACTCATCGGCGAGCGCATCGCCGACTTCATCAAGGAGGGCCGCTAGTGAAGTACGACGTGATAGTGGTGGGGGCCGGCTCCGGCGGGGGCGTCCTGGCAACCAGGCTGTCCGAGGACCCGGGCCGGTCCGTCCTGCTGCTGGAGGCGGGCCCCGACTACCCGGACTTCCAGCGCCTGCCCGAGGACCTCAAATACAGCACCACCGAGGCTGCCTTTCAGAAGGACGCGGGCCATAGCTGGAACTACGTGGGCATCGCCACGCCCCAGCTGGGAGAGCCCATGCTGGTGCCCAGGGCCAAGGTCATGGGAGGGTGCAGCGCCCACAACGGCCCCGGCCCCATGTTCTTCCGGGGAGTCCCCGCCGACTACGACGCGTGGGCGGCCGCCGGCAACGACCTCTGGTCCTTCGAAAGGGTGCTGCCCTATTTCAGGAAGATGGAGACCGACGAGGACGTGGGCACGGCGGGGATAGAGGCCAAGTACCACGGCTCTGAGGGTCCCATCCGCGTCCACCGGCACAAGAGGGAGGACTGGTACCCCTTCTCCGAGGCCTTCTACGAGGCCGCACTGGCCGCCGGGTTCCCCGAGCACCCGGACGTGAACCATCCCCGGCACACCGGCCTGAGCCCCCGGTGCGAGAACAACGTGGACGGCGTCCGCCAGAGCACGGCCCTCACCTACATCAACCCCAACCGCCACCGCCTCAACTTCACCATCCGTGCCAACGCCCACGTCACCCGGGTCCTGTTCGAAGGCACCAGGGCGGTGGGGGTGGAGGTGGAGAGCGGCGGCGAGACGTTCACCGTCGAGGGGGGCGAGATCGTCCTCTCCGCCGGCGCGGTCGGCTCCCCACAGCTCCTCATGCTCTCGGGGGTGGGGCCCGCCGACAGCCTGCGGGCCCTGGGCATCCCCGTGGTCCATCCGTCCCCCGGCGTGGGCGGGAACATGCGGGACCACTCCGCCGTGCCCGTGGTGCTGGCCGTGCGCGAAGGCGTGCAGCTCCACCCCGAGGGCACCCGCCAGCACGTCATACTGCGCTACACGTCCGACGGCTCGGACCTGCCGGAGGACATGGTCATCAACCCCTCCAACTTCGCCTCCAGGGTCAAGTACGGGGGCAGCGCCCTGGAGGGCGAGGGCGTGTCAATCAACTGCGGCCTCTACCTGGCCGTGGGCGCCGGGGAGCTCTCCCTCACCTCCAGGGACCCCCACACCCAGCCGCACATGGACTTCAGGTACCTGGCCGAGCCCTTCGATATCAAGCGGATGCGGGACTCGGTCCGCCTGCACGTGCGCATGGCCGAGGGGCCCCAGCTCGGGAAGGTCGTGGCGGGGCGCATCGCCCCCACCGACGACGACCTCGCCTCGGACGCCGCCCTGGACGCCTGGCTTCTGCGGAACGCCCGCACCTGCTACCACGTGTCGGGGACCTGCAAGATGGGGCCGTCATCCGACCCCACGGCGGTGGTGGACCAGCACGGCCGGGTCCACGGCGTCGAGGGGCTGCGCGTGGCCGACGCCTCCATAATGCCCGACGTAATCCGGGCCAACACCAACGCCACCAGCCTCATGATCGGCGAGCGGGTGGCGGACCTGATAAGGACCCAGTAACCGGGGCCCGGCAACCGGGCACAAGGGGGGCGAGATGCCGTCGTTCTGGGAGAGCATTCAGGCAGACGGGGACAAGATGGACATGTACGTCAGCGTGCCCGGCGGGTCCGGTCCCTTTCCGGCGGTCGTGGTGATACACCACGGCTCCGGGGTGGACCAGTTCACCCGGGACATGGCCGACAAGCTGGCGGGGGACGGCTTCGCCGCGGCGGCCCCCGACCTGTTCCACCGGATCCCCGAGGACAGCCCGTTGCGCTCGGCCCCCCCGTGGGAGCGCCTCCACGACGGCCAGATAGAGGTGGACGTCAACGCCACGGTGGACTTCCTCCAGGGCCACAGGTCCATCCGGGGCGAGAAGCTGGGCATCGTCGGGTTCTGCATGGGCGGACGCGTCGTCTGGCTGATGGCCGCGGCCAACTCCGCCTTCCGGGCGTCGGTGCCCTACTACGGGGGCAACATCATGGTCCCCTGGGGCGACGGGGTCACCGCCACGCCCTTCGGCAGGTCAGCGGAGATAGAGGGGGCCGTCCTGTTCCACTTCGGCGTGACCGACGCCAACCCGTCACAGGACGACATGCGCAAGCTGGACGCGGAGCTGACCCGGCTGGGCAAGGACCACGAGTTCCACAGCTACCAGGGAGCCGGACATTCCTTCATGGACCACACCAACGCCACGGACCACCGCCCCGCCGCCGTGGAGGAGTCGTGGCCCAGGACCATCGCCTTCTTCAACAAGCACCTGGGCTAGGCCAGGTGCAGTTCATCCTGCCGGGGGGAAGATCCAGAACGCCCTAGGGCGTGTTCACACTAACTGGTTAGGTATGGTATGCTGGGGGCATGGAACTTACTGAGGCGCAGTACCAACAGATTGCCCCCTACCTGCCCGTCCAACGCGGCAACGTG
>DAOUJG010000064.1:0-156297 GCA_034423015.1 Dehalococcoidia bacterium
CTGGGCCCGGGTTACTACTACGTCCCCGCCGAGCTGGACCCTCATCCGGAGCTTCGGGCGCTTTACATAAACACCTGCGACCATCTGTCCGGGGCCTATGGGCTGGCCGTGGAGGGCGCGACGTCCCACCTGAAAAGCCGGATCCCCCAGCGCGATGGAGAGAGGGACTCGGCATACGCCCTGCGGACCAGGCGCCAGGCCATCGATAGCTGTCGTTTCCTCCTGCCTGCCTCCACGTTGACCAACGTGGGAGTCACCATGAACGCGCGGCTGATGGAGCACGCCATCACCAAGCTCCTGTCGTCGGAGCTGGCGGAGGAGCGCAGCCTGGGCGACGACCTGAAGGACAAGGGGAGGGAGATCACCCCGACCCTCATCAAGTACGCCGAGCCCAACCAGTACCTGGCGTCCTCCCGGGACTGGCAGGTACGGTCGTCACCCGGGGGAGAGGCGACGGACGACGGGCGCCCCGAAGCCGTGCTGGTACACTGCGACGCCCAGGCCGAGCAGAAGGTGGCTTCGGCGCTCCTGTACAGGTTCGCCGGGCTGCCCTATCAGCGGGTGTGGCGCATGGTCGAGGAGATGGACCGCCAGGGTCGGGAGCGGGCCATAGACGGCTGCCTGGAGGAGTTGGGCGACCACGACGCGCCCCTCCGGGAGCTGGAGATGGTGGACTACACCTTCGAGTTCGTCATGGACTACGGCGCGTACAGGGAGTTCAAGCGCCACCGGATGCAGACCTACATCCCGCAGCCCCTGACCGTTTCAAACGGGTACCTGACGCCCGACCTGGTGAGGGACGCCGGCCTCGGGGACCTGTTCGACGAAGCGATGGGGCGCGTGGACGAGACCTTCCGCATGTTGTCGGAGGTCTCGCCCTCACTGGCGCAGTACGTCGTCACCCACGCCCACCGGCGGCGTTTCCTGGCCAGGATGAACCTGCGGGAGTGCTACCACCTCTTCAAGCTGCGCACCCAGCCCCAGGCCCACTTCTCCATACGCGGGCCCGTCGAGGCCGCCATGCGGCAGGCGGTGGAGACCCACCCGGCCCTCTTCAAGCACCTCCGCCTGCGCAAGTTCCCCGACTGGTGGGGGGACCTGTACGGCTCCTGACATGGCATTCCGGGCCGCAGGCGAGGAACCTTAGGGGCCCGCTAGGTCAGGTCCCGGACCCTGGGGCCCACCTCCTCGATGAGCAGTCGCATGGACCTCTGCATCAGGGTGTGGTCGTCGGGGTCCTGGGTGATGGCCAGGAGGCAGCCGAAGCCGCCCACGCTCTCGTAGAGCCGCCGCAGCTTGTTGGCGCACTCTTCCGGGTCGCCGACAATCCAGACGTTGGCCATCATGTACTCCACGTCGACCGCTTCGTCGGACATGGACAGGTCCACCTTCAGGGCATCCATCTGGCCGCTCTCCTTGCGGTTGATCCACTGGTGCTCGTCGAAGGGACGGCCAAGCACGACCCTGGCCTCCTCCCGGGCGGCCTCGGGGGTCTCGCCGACGTATACGTCGCGGGCGATGCGCCACCGGCTGCGGTTTGCGGTGCGGTCCGCTGCGGCGGCCCCTTCCTCCACCATGCCCCATTGGGCCCTCAGGTCGGCCTCCAGCAGGTTGGAGCTGCTCATGGGTATCCAGCCGCGCTCCCCCGCCAGGCGTATCGTGTCGGAGCGGGGGGTGGAGGCGGCGACGCCGATGGGCGGGTGGGGCCTCTGGTAGGGGCGGTAGTGCAGCCGCCTCTCCAGGGCCGGCTGTGCCTCGGGGGCGTTGACCTTGTAGTAGGCCCCGTCGTACCGGAAGCCGCCGTCCTCCGAAGCCCAAAGCCCCAAGACCACATCCAGGGCCTCCTTTCCCTGGTCCCGCACCGCCGCCATGTCGCCCCGGTCCAGGCCGTACAGGTCGAGGTCGGTGCCGATGGACCGCAGGCCGATTCCCCAGTAGAAGCGGCCCCGGGCCATGTGGTCCAACATGGCTATGCGGTGGGCGGTGTCGACGGGATGGTGCAGCGGCAGGAGCGTCACTCCAGTGGCCAGGACGATGCGCTCGGTCAGGGCCAGCGCCTTCGCGATCAGCAGCTCGGGGGCCGGAGCGTTCTCCCACATCTCCGTAAAGTGCTCGCCGATCCACGCCTCGTGGTAGCCCAGGCGGTCGGCCTGGACGAGGAGCTCCATGTCCCGGTCGTAGGAGTCCGCGAAGGACCTCCTGGGAGGGTGCAGCGGCATCATGAACAGCCCGAAGTCCATGGCTCCTCCTTATCTTGTGCCGGCTCTCACTCCCTCCAGCCTGAAACGTCTGAGGCCCCGAAGGAATCGGGGCCTCATTCACCTGGTCTCTGCGCTTCTACGAGGTCTCTAGTGGCCCCCGCAGCCGCCCCCGCCGCAGCCGCCGGCTCCACAGCCGCAGCCGCTTCCGCAGCCGCCCGCCGAGGCGAACATGGGGTTGTTGATGACGAACCCCACCCTCGTGAGGTCCTCTATGTAGTCGATGATCGCGCCTTCCAGGAACGGCTCGCTGTCGGAGTCCATGAGGAACCTGACGCCATCCATGTCCAGCGTGGTGTCGTCCTTCTGGACCTCCGACTCCATGGTCATCATGTACTGAACGCCCCCGTGACCTGCGGGAACGGCGATCACTCTCAGGGCCGACCCATTATCACCCTGCTCGGCGAGGACTTCCTTGATCTTCTCCAACGCCGGAGAAGTCACCTGAAGCATCGTGGACTCCTTTCACAGGCGCGCCTGGGGCGTCCTGTCCCCCCTGACCTTGGCCAATGGAGGGTAACACAGGCGTTCACGGCGAGTCAATACTGGACAGCCGCGGACGGTCGTGAAAGCCAAGGCTCGAATCGGACAGTTCCGAAGAAATTGACCTGTTTTCGGCGATTGCCGAATACGTGACCCCCTCACTTTTGGCCCCTGCCAGCATACCATTTTCAGCGATGGAGACACACACGGGAATCGACTCTGCCAGTCGGGGACGGGTGACAGTTTCCCTACACGCGGGTCTCCTTGACTCGAATTTTGGGGGGTGCTACAGTTTTTCCGCGCGCCCCAAACCCACCGGGCTCTTTTCTATGGATGATACCGTCAACCGGTTGCTGGAGGGTGATCAGCGGGCCCTATCACGGCTCATCTCCCTGGTGGAATCGGGCGACCCACGGGGCGCCCGGGTCATGGAGGAGGTGCATCCTCACACCGGGACGGCGTACTGTATCGGCGTAACCGGCCCGCCGGGTGTGGGCAAGAGCACCATCGTCGACCGGCTGGCCGAGGCGATGCGGGCCCGGGGCCTGACGGTGGGGATCATCGCCGTGGACCCGACCAGTCCCTACAGCGGCGGCGCATTTCTCGGCGACCGGGTCCGGATGCAGCGGCACTACCTGGACCCGGGCGTCTTCATCCGGAGCATGGCCACCAGGGACGCCGCCGGGGGGCTTCCAAGGGTGGTCAGCAGGGCCGTCCGCCTGCTGGACGCCTCGGGCAAGGACATGGTGATCGTGGAGACGGTGGGGGTGGGCCAGACGGAGCTGGGGGTGATGGGGGTGGCGGACACGGTGGCGGTGGTGCTGATGCCCGAGGCCGGGGACGTGATCCAGACCCTCAAGGCCGGCCTGATGGAGATTGCCGACGTCTTCGTCGTGAACAAGGCCGACAGGGAGGGGGCGGACAGAATGGTGGCCGCGGTGAGGTCGATGCTGGAGATGGCCGCTGAGCATGGGAGCTGGGTGCCCCCTGTGGTCTCCACCCAGGCCCACAGGAACGAGGGCATCGATCATCTGCTGGGGCGCCTCATGGACCACAAGGAGTCCCTGTCCGGTACATCCAGGTTGGAGGAGAGGAGACGGGAACGGAGGGGGGAGGAGTTTCTGGGAACAATCGAGGAGGAGCTTGGCCGCAGGCTAAAGCAGCGCATCACCAGCGACCCGGCCATGAGCCGTGTCCTGGAGAGGGTGGAAGAGGGCCTGTCGGAACCCTACTCGGCGGCGGCGAGCCTTTTGGACGGCGCGCTGGACATCTTTAGCGAGCCGCCGCCCGACGTCCGCGGCCCGGACTAGAGGGACCGACAGGGGCACCCTCCCATTGCTGCAGGACTCCTGTGGGCACCTAACACGCAAGAAATGGACCGGCGCCTTCCCGGTGCCCGGCACCGGGTCCCGGCCCAGCAGGGGAGGAATCATGTCTTTCATGGGTATCGACCTGAGCTCGTCATCCAAGCGGGGCAGCTACTTCGCTCTGCTGGACACCGAGGGAAGCCTCATCTACCTTGACAGCTTCAAGGCCGTCGACCAGCTCATGGACGTCCTCAGGGCCCACAGCCCCGAGCTGATCGCCATCGATGCTCCCCTCTCCCTGCCCCTTGGCTTGGACTGTCTCGAAGAGGATTGCCCCTGCGCACCCACGCTGGAGCAGAAGGGCCGCGCCTCCGAGCAGGAGTTGGCCAGCATGCACATCGGCTGCTTCTTTACGACCAAGCGCTCCATCATCAAGGGCCTGATCTACCGGGGCCTGGACCTGAGGCGGGACCTGGAGGCCAAGGGCTACCGGGTGATCGAGGTGTATCCCTATGCCACCAAGGTGCTCCTGTTCGGGGGCAAGATGCCCCCCAAGAACACGGCCCGAGGCCTGGCGTTCCTGAAGGACAAGCTGTCCGGAGTGGTGACCGGGCTGGCCCCCTATCAGTCGGGCCTGAACCACCACGGCTGCGACGCCGTGCTCTCCGCATACACGGCGTGGCTTCACCAGGGTGACCGGACCGACTCCCTGGGTCGCCGGGAGGAGGGGCACATCGTGGTGCCCCAGCTCCTTTCCCCCGTCCTCGGCTAGGCGGGCGGCGTGCCCTTGTCCGGTCTTTCGACCCGTCCTACAATAAGAGTTGGGAGCTTCCCATCGGGGGGTGAAGGACCCATGGAGCTTGAAATAAGAGGAAAGAACCTGGAGCTTACGGACGTCGCCAGGGACCAGATCTCACGCAAGCTGGGCCGGCTTGGCCGCCGGCTGCCCGAGGTATCCACCGCCCTGGTGGAGCTGGCGCGGGAGAGGTCCCGGTCCCAGAGGGCGCCGGTCGTGGCACAGGTTACCCTGAACATCGACGGCACTGTCCTCAGGGGCGAGGAGCGGGGGTCCAACGCTGTGGCGGCCGTCGACGCCGTCATCGACGTCATGGACCGGCGGGTAGAGCGCTACAAGGGGAAGGCGTACCGGAGCCAGGTGGTAAAGAAGTCCGGCCGGAACGCGTCCATCCGGACCGAGGGCGCCCCTGAGCCGTCGGAGGCGGAGGTCCGGGAAGACGAAGCCGAGATGTCCGAGGCCGGCGGCAGGGTCGTGCGGACCAAGAGGTTCGCCATCAAGCCCATGACCCTGGAGGAGGCGGCCTTCCAGATGGACCTCCTGGGGCACGACTTCTTCCTGTTCAGAGACGGCGAGACCGAGGAGTACAACCTGCTGTACAGGCGGCGGGACGGTGACTACGGTCTCATCCAGCCCGAACCGCTGTAAGACTCTTCTTGGCGGGGACCGTGTCGTCGCGGTGAGGGGCTTGCGGCGCCCCCTCTGCCACTCCCCAAAGCGAGGGCCTAGACCCTCGCTTTGGGCCTTCGCCGGGGGACGGCGGGAGGCGCCCTAAGAGTCCTTGTTGCTGTCGCCACGGTTGCCGCCGTTGCCCAGCCCCAGGAACGGCTGCAGCATCGACGTGAACTCCATGGGGAAGATGAACTTGGTGGCCGGGCTGCTCCCCAGGGACTTGAGCGTGTCGAAGTACTGAAGGCTCATGGTCTTCATGTCCACCGTATTGGCCACCTGGTAGATCCGATCCAGGGCGGTGCTGAACCCCTCGGCCCTGAGGACGGCCGCCTGCTGGTCGCCCTGGGCCTGTAGTATCTCCGACTGGCGGTCGCCCTCGGCCTTGAGGATGAGGGACTGCTTCTCGCCCTCGGCCCGGTTGATCTGGGCCTGCCGCTGCCCCTCGGACTCGGTGATCTCGGCGGTCTTGATGGCCTCCGCCGACTTCTCCCGCTCCATGGCCGCCTTGACGCCCGGGGGCGGGTCCACCTCGTTGATCTCCACCTGGCTCACCTTGACCCCCCAGCGCCCGGTGACCTCGTCCAGCCGGATCTGCAGGGTGTCCCGGATGCGCTCCCTCTCGGACAGGGCCGAGGCAAGGCTCGCGGCCCCGATGACGGCCCTCAAGGATGCGACGGCCAGGTTGATTACCGCCTGCTCCACGTTCTCCACGTTCAGAACGGCCCTTTGGGCCTCCTCCGGGAGAATCCGGAAGTAGATGACGAAGTCCATGTCCACCACGACATTGTCGTTGGTGATGTACTTCTGGGTCGGGACCCGCCGGACCCGCTCTCGCAGGTCCACTATTCGCCCGCTCTCCACTATGGGGATGACTATCCTGAGGCCGGCGTCGGAGACCCTGTCCAGGGCGCCCCACTTGAGCACGACCATCTTCTCGTATTGCTTTACGACGACGACGCCTACCGCCATCACAACCTCCTCAGCTTGGAGCTATCCTGTCCCTTCTTCGACGGCGGCCACTGTCAGGACGGTGCCGTCGACTCCGAGCACCCTGACCGTCTGGCCATTCTCAATAAAGGTATCACCTTCGCTGATGGCTGTCCACTCCTCGGCATGGACGTGCACCGTGCCCTGTGGGTCGAGGTCGCTGGTGGCCACCCCCGTGGCGCCGACGACCTCCAGGATCGTGGGCCCGGCCCTCTTAACCGCACGCCGGGACTGCACCACGGTGCTGTAGAACCATAGGCCCGCCAGGGTGAACCCGGCGGTCAGGCCCACTATGAGCCACAGGTTCACCTTGACGTCGGGCAGTGTCGGAGAGGGAGTACCGAAGCTGGAGAAGAGGAGCAGGCCTCCCAACACGAACGCCACGATGGAGGCTATGCCCAGGACGCCGAACCCGGCCACGAACACCTCCGCTATGAGCAGCGCCAGGGCCAGTGCTATGAAGCCCACGGCAGCCCAGTTTACGGGCAGGTTTCCGAAGCTCAGGAAGGCCAGCAGTATGAAGACCACTCCCACCACTCCCGGCACGATCATCCCCGGGTTGAACAGCTCTATCGCCAGTCCCAGCCCGCCCAGGGAGAGGAGCAGAAAGGCGATGTCCGGGTGGGCCAGGAAGGAGAGAAACCGTTCGATGATGTTCATGTTGGTCTCCCGGAGCACGACGCCCCGGGTGTCCAGCGTGACGGTCCCGGCCCCCGTCTCCGCCGTCCGGCCGTGTACCTGTTGCAGCAGGTCCGTGAGATCCTCGGCGATGAAGTCCACCACCTCCAGCTTCACGGCCTCGGCCGCGTCGTAGGCTATGGCGCTGCGTACCGTCGCCTCGAGCTTCTCCGAGTTCCGGCCCCGCTGCTGTGCGATGGTCCTCATCAGGGCGGCCGTGTCCTCGACCACCTTCGCCTCCAGGGTCTCTGGGATGTCCTCGCCCCCCGAGGCCACCGGCGCGGCGGCGCCGATGTTCGTGCCGGGGGCCATCACGGCGAAGTTGGCGGCAGCCGTGACGAATGTGCCTGCCGAGGCCGCGTGGGCGCCCCTGGGCTGGACATAGACGGCGGTGGGCACCTCGGCGTTGAGCAGGTCTTCGACGATCTTGCGGGTGGAGTCCAGCAGTCCCCCGGGGGTGTTGAGCTCGATGACGACCAGGCGAGCCCCGTCCTTCTCGCCCTTCTCGATGGTCCGGGATATGTACCGCTGGGTCACGGGGTTGATCATCCCGTCCACACTTGCCACCAGCACGTGAGTCTCCTGGGCGCCGGCGGGCGCGGCGATGCCCACCGCGCCCAGGAGGACGAGGAGCGCCGAGAGGGCAAGGAGCGGCCGGCGCAGGAGAGGACGTTTTAGTCGGGTGGCCATCGACCCCCGTCTTCTTGCGGTCTTCGTGTGAACAGGTCCTGATTCAATCATCATGCCGGGTCTTGCCGTTGTCAACATCACATACGGCTGCCGCCGCCCGCGCGTGTTGCGTCAAATAGGATTGTTACCCAAGGGTCATACGTTGCCTCATAAATAGAGTTACCGAACAGGGGGCTTCTGCTGTTGTAGCATCAGTCATGTCGCTCAGCAGTCTTCAAGAGGTCTACAACAGCCCGGTCGATTCCCCGCTTCAGCTTCATGGGGTTGAGCAGCACGTAGTGGTTCTGCATGCTCACTCGCTGTTCCGATGTTAGGACATCGTAGTCCAGCAGGCGCTGATACGGAGTCTGAGCACTGTCGTAGACCTTGTGTACCCTGGCCCCGTTGCGGGTCTTGTGCTTTAGCTTCATCACCGGCTGGAAGAAGTTGACGTAGACATCCACCAGTCTGTATACCCGTTCGAGTTGCCTCAGGGAGAGTCTCGACGTGTACCGGCCGTATCCCACCAGCCTGCGCACCACCGACCAGTTCTTCTGCTCCACATAGGCGTTATCGTTCTTCTTGTACGGCCTCGAGCGTGTGAAGGTGATCTCGTTACGCTGACAGTAGGAGTAGAGGTGGTGGTTGATGAACTCGGAGCCATTGTCGGAGTCCAGGCCCAGCAGGGGGAATGGCAGGGATCGGGCCATCTTGTGGACTGCGCCACCAACCCTCTCCTGTCCCTTGCCCCACACGGCCTGGCACTCCACCCAGCCGGTGGCTATGTCCACTGCGCTCAGAGTATTCAGGTAGAACCCCTCAGTGGTGTCGCCGCAGTGTGCCACCAGGTCCACCTCCACGAAGCCGGGGCTGTTCTCCTCCCACTCGGCGAAGGTCCTGATGGGTATCGACGCCTTCAGCAGGCTTCCTGGCTTGGTCGTACTGAACGGACGCCGCAGCCCCTTGTCCTTGTACCGTCTCAGCAGCCGGTCGATGGTCGAAGCGCTCACCCTCTTCAACTGCTCCCGCACCTCTCCCGAGACCGTCAGCTCGCCGTGCTCTACAAGCCTGCCGGTGAGCTCCGACATGAACGGCGCCAAGCGCTTTCCGCACAGACGGTCCGAGGCATCCCACACTGCCGCGAGGGCGTCCCTCATCTCCGGCCCATACACTGGAGACCTGCCGCGACCTCCGGCTGTCCCCGTGGACTTGGCGCCAGACAGCAGCCGGACCGCCGACTTACGATGGTAGCCGGTTGCCCTGATGAACTCGTCCAGCAGCCGGCTCTTCTCCATACGGGAAGCACCTCTGTAGTGCCCCATCATTGTCTCCGTGTACTCTTTCACGCTGCTTCTCCTCATGTACTCCCCCCGGTAACATGATTTATGAAGCAACGATACCCCCTTCGGTAACATTTATTGTGAGGCAACTCGCCGCATTGACTCGCCAATGCATGGGAAGATAAACTTAGGCGTCGAACACCCGCCTCCGCGGCCCTCTTCGGCCGGAGTCCAGAGGCCAGACGAAGGAACACGTGACAACACTACACCTTTCGGACCCACAGGTCGCCGAAGCCATTCAACGGGAGGGGCGGCGTCAGCGGGAGAGCATTGTCCTGATCGCCTCGGAGAACTACGCCAGCAGGCATGTGCTGGAGGCGCAGGCCACGGTGTTGAACAACAAGTACGCCGAGGGGTACCCGGGACGCAGGTACTACGGCGGATGCGAGCACGTGGACACCGTCGAGATGCTGGCCATCGAGCGGGCGAAGACCCTGTTCGGGGCCGAGCACGCCAACGTGCAGCCCCACAGTGGCGCCCAGGCCAACATGGCCGCGTACTTCGCCCTGCTGGAGCCGGGGGACACGGTGATGGGCATGCGCCTGGACCAGGGCGGACACCTGACCCACGGCGCCAGGGTGAACTTCTCGGGGAAGCTCTACAACTTCGTGGCCTATGGCGTCGACCGGGACACGGAGACCATAGACTTCCTGGAGGTCCAGCGCCTGGCGGAAGAGCACCGCCCCAAGGTCATCGTGGCCGGCTACACTGCCTACCCTCGCACGGTGGACTTCGCCAGCTTCCGGGCCGTGGCCGACTCCGTTGGCGCGCGGCTGATGGTGGATATGGCACACATCTCCGGGCTCATTGCCGCGGGCGTCCATCCGCCCTGCCTGCCCCACGCCCACCTGGTGACCTCAACGACGCAGAAGACCCTCCGTGGGCCTAGGGGAGGCTTGGTCCTCTCCACCGAGGAGCTGGCGTCCGGCGTCGACCGGGCGGTCTTCCCTTTCAGCCAGGGCGGACCCTTCATGCACGTCATCGCCGCCAAGGCCGTCTGCTTCGCCGAGGCCATGAAGCCCGAGTTCCGCTCCTACCAGCGACGGGTGGTGAGCAACGCCCGCACCCTGGCCTCCGAGTTGGCCGAGTCCGGTATGAGGATCGTCTCCGGGGGCACGGACAACCACCTTCTGCTGGTGGACCTGACCCCGCTGGACATCACCGGCAAGGACGCCGAGGAGGCCCTGGAGAGCGTGGGCATCGTGGCCAACAAGAACGCCATCCCCTACGACTCCAGACCGCCCCGGGTGACCAGCGGCCTGCGTCTGGGCACTCCGGCCGTCACCAGCCGGGGATTCGGAGAGGGAGAGATGAAGGAGGTCGCCGCCCTCATCGTCCGCCGCTTCTCCAACCTGGGCGACGAAGGGGTGGCGCGGGAAGTCCGAGACGATGTGAGACAGCTCGCCTCCCGGTTCCCGGTTCCCGGACTTGATGACTAGTTCGAGGGCTGGTGATATAATCTCTCCATTAGCGTCCATCGGGGTGAAGTTTGCGTCATTATGAGCTGGTAGTTGTGCTGAGTCCCATCCTGTCCCAGGAGGAGGCCTCCGGAGAGTGGGACCGGATCAAGTCCCTGGTGAATCGGAACGGCGGCGGAGACCCCTACGAAGAGCGTTGGGGCATGAGGCGGCTGGCCTACCCGATAAAGAAGGCGGGGCAGACCTTCCTGGAGGGCAACTATCTCCTCACCCGTTTCAGCTCGGACACCGTGGTGCCGCCCGAGCTGGAGGCCCACCTCAGGCTTGCGGAGAGCGTCCTCCGGTACCTGCTGACCAAGTCCGGCCCCCCCGAGTCGACGCCCCCGTCGCCACAGATGGTCCAGATGGCCCGGGCCGCCGAAATCCGTCAACAGCAGGCAGCCGCGGCTCAGGCGGCGGCAGCCGCCCCCGCGCAGGAGGCCGAGCAGCCCTCTGCCCCCGCCCCCGCGGCCCAGGAGGCTGAGCAGCCCTCCGCCCCCGCCCCCGCGGCCCAGGCCTCCGCGGAGGCTTCGGCGGCGGAGGCCCCGGCTGCCGCCCAGGAGTCGGAGTAGGCCGGCCGGTAGACCCGGTTCCGAGCCGTTGACGTATAGCATGGAGAGAAGCGGGGCCGCCCTATGACCATGAACAAGATGATGATCATCGGCAACCTCGGCCGGGACCCGGAGATGAGGTACACGCCTAACGGTCAGGCGGTCACCAGCTTCAGTGTCGCCACCAACTACCGGTACACGACGGCCGACGGCGAGACACGGGAGGAGACCGAGTGGTTCAACGTTTCGGTATTTGGACGGCAGGCTGAAACGTGCAACCAGTACCTGGCCAGGGGCCGTAAGGTGTTCGTGGAGGGTCGGCTCAAAAGCCGCACCTTCGAGGGGCGGGATGGCCAGACCCGTATTGCCCTGGACATTACGGCCAACGACGTCCGCTTCATCGACACGTCCTCCAGCCGGTCAGAGGACTTCCCGGGCGAACCTGGCAGGGGCGGCGATGAGATGGGGCCCGACGACCTCCCGTTCTAGACAGCACTTATTGGAGGTATCAACCCGGTCATGTCAACACAGAGAAGGTCCGGTCCAGGGGGCAGGCCTCGCAGAGGACGCTACAGCCAACGGCGAAAGATCTGCCACTTCTGCGTGGACAAGGTCACCTCCATAGACTACAAGGACACGGCCAAGTTCCGCCGGTTCATATCCGAAAGGTCCAAGATCGAGTCGCGCAGAAAGACCGGCGTGTGCGCCACGCACCAGAGGGGCCTGTCGGTGGCCATCAAGCGGGCGAGGCATATCGCGCTGCTGGCCTACACCCCGGCCCACGTCAGGCAGCTAGCGTAGTCGGCAGCCGCATCCGCCCCGGCGCGACGCAGCGCCGGGCCTCGGGGACCGCGAAGACCGGACCTACGCCTACGACACCACCGAAGAGAGCTTGGACTCGACCCGCGATAGTCACCCCCCATCCCAGGACCCGGCCGCGCCGGGGCGCGAGGACCGCCGCCGGCGGGTCCAGCGGTCCCGAAGCCGGGACCCCCGCATGGAACGTGCCGCCGGCAAGCCCCGGCGTCGGCTAGCCATAGGGATCGGAGTGGTCTTCGTCCTGGCCATCGGCGCGGTGGTGGGCTACGGCTACTACGACAGGTTCATCGCCCCCACCAAGGTGCTGGCCGCCAGGGTCGGCAACACCCGCTACACCCAGGGGGACCTGGTGGACCGGATGCGTGTGCTCCAGGCGGACGCCCGCGCCGAGGGACAGCCCTTCGACCTGGGCAGGACGCCCTTCGAGGTGTTGGACAAGATGTCCGAGGCGGAGGTGATCCGACGGTTCGCTTCGGAGTACGGGGTACAGGTGACCGACGAGGACATCGAGTTCGGGCTTCTCCTGCGCTTCTACCCCAGGGTGCCCGAGGGCCAGGAATCGGTGTCCGGCCAGGTCGAGCAGGAGTACAAGGACACCTACCAGCGTTTCCTGAACGAGAGCCACATCGACGACGAGGCGTACCGGCGCATAGTCGAGGAGACCGTATACCGGGCACGCCTCAAGGCTGCCCTGGGCGAGCTTGTTCCCACCACGTCGGAGCAGGTGGAGGTCCACTGGATCCGGGTCCAACCCCAGGGCGGGCTGCCCATACTGGGGCAGCCGCGGAACGTGTCGCCCGAAGAGGTGCTCCGGAGGCTGGAGACCACCGACTTCGACGAGGTCGCCATGGAGGTGTCCATTCCCGGACCCTACGCCGACCGGGAGGGGTATGTGGGCTGGGTGCCGAAAGGCGCGTTTCCGCGCTTGGACACCCTGCTGTTCGGGGACGAGTCGACGGACCCCACACCTCTCAACCGGCCCAGCGACCCCGTTGTCCTGGACGACGGCACCTACATATTGAAGGTGACCGGCGGACCCGAGGTACGGGAGGTTTCCCAGATCATGGTCGACCGTCTGAAGGAGCAGGCACTGGACCAGTGGCTGGGCCAGAAGAAGATCGAGGGGTCCGAGGAGGGGTGGCTGGAGGTGAAGTTCGACAGCAAGATATATGACTGGGTGATAGGACAGATGAGACAGTCGGCCGGACCACCGACTCCCGAGCCCGCCGCCCAGTGACACGGGACACCTTGCATGGGGCCGACGAGATCGGGGTCGGCCTCATGGGCCTGGGGGTGGTGGGCGGCGGCGTGGCCGCGACCCTCCTGGACCCCGCACGGCAGGTCGCCCGCACCGTGGGCCGGCCCGTCTCCCTCAAGAGGGTCCTGGTCCGGCAGCCGGACAAGGAGCGCCGGGTACCCGTCCCCCGAGGCATCCTCACCGACGACCCCGCCCTCTTGCTGAACGACCCGGGCATCCACGTGGTGGTGGAGGTCATGGGCGGCGAGGAGCCCGCCAGAAGCTACATCAGGCAGAGCCTCTCCCGGGGCAAGAGTGTCGTCACCGCCAACAAGGAGGTGATGGCCAAGGAGGGTCAGGAGCTTCTGGCCCTTGCCGACGCCAAGGGAGTCAACCTGCTGTTCGAGGCCAGCGTCGGGGGCGGCATCCCCATAGTCGGCCCTCTCATGAAGGACCTGCTGGCCAACGACATCCGCTCGATTCAGGCCATCATCAACGGCACCACCAACTACATGCTGACGCGCATGGCCCGGGACGGTATGGACTTCGACGAGGCCTTGAAGGAGGCCCAGGACCTGGGTTTCGCCGAGGCGGACCCGGCCAACGACGTGGAGGGCATCGACGCGGGCTACAAGCTGGCCGTGCTGGCCTCCCTGGCATTTCACACCCAGGTCCGGGCCGAGGACGTTCACAGGGAGGGCATATCGGGCCTGCGGGCCAGGGACTTCCGGTACGCCCACGAGCTTGGCTACGCCATCAAGCTGCTGGCCATCGCCAGGCGCGAGGGTCACCAGGTACAGGCGCGAGTCCACCCGTGCTTCGTGCCCCAGGACCATATGCTGGCCAAGGTGGACGGCGTCTTCAACGCCGTGGAGGTGGAGGGAGACCTGACGGGCAAGATACTGTTCCACGGCCGTGGCGCGGGGCGTGAGCCCACCACCAGCGCCATCATGGGCGACCTCGTGGAGGTTGCCAAAAAGCTGACGACGGGCGGGGGACCGGCGCCCTTCTTTCCGCCCGGCAACAGCCTGACGGTGGCCCCCATGTCCGAGCTGGTGACCAGGTACTACATCCGCTTGGGCGCCGCCGACAGGCCGGGGGTCCTGGCACAGATCGCCAGGGTGCTGGGAGACTTGGACGTGAGCATCGCGTCGGTGATCCAGAAGGACTCCAACCCGGGTTCCCAGACGGCTGAGCTGGTGGTTACCACCCACCCCGCCAGGGAGGAAGCCGTCCAGGAGTCGTTGAAGCGCATGCGCAGTCTCGAGGTCGTGCATCAAGTGGACAACCTGGTCAGGGTCGAGGACTGGCCCTCGGACTGAGCGCCCCGGCCGGGCGCCCCGGCCGGCCGCCGCGGTCGGCCGATGGAGAGGGACTCTCCCGGCCCGGACACTGCTGCCGGACTGGGAAACGGCGCCGGTGGTGTATGGGTCTAGCCAAGCCCCCCGTAGTGTGTATAATAACTGGGGTTGGGGAGCAGGGGCTCCGGCGGCCCACAAAACCCAGGAGGTGGCCCCGCGCTCATGGACCCGGCTCCCGGAAGGATGCCCGGAAAGGTGCCCGGAAGGATGAAGGAGGATGATTGAGGGGCAAGCCGTCGAGACGGCGGTCGCCTCCATCCTGAAGGCCATAGGCGAAGAGGCGGGCAGAGAGGGGCTTAGGGACACACCCCGGCGGGTCGCCCGCATGTACTCCGAGTTGTTCTCCGGCGTGGGTGTAGACCCCCGCTCGGCCATCGACACCATCTTCGAAGAAGAGCGTCACGAGGAGGGCGTGGTGGTCCTCCGGGGCGTTCCCTTCTACTCCATGTGTGAACACCATCTGATGCCCTTCTTCGGGCAGGCCCACATGGGATACGTTCCCACGAGCAAGATAGCCGGCGCCAGCAAGCTGGTCCGCGCCCTGGAGGTTGCCGCCCGCAGACCGCAGATACAGGAGAGGCTCACGGCCCAGCTGGCCGACGCGGTCCACGACGTCCTGGATACCGCGGGCACCGGCGTGGTCATCGAGGCAGAGCACCTGTGCATGTCCATGAGAGGGGTGCAGAAGCGCGGCAGCGTCGTCGTCACCTCGGCGACCCGCGGCAACTTCGACGAGGCCGTGGTCGGCCGCTCCCAGCTAATGTCCATGGTCCAGGGACGGCCCGCGTGACTCCCTTCACCCGTCTCGACTCCTACCAGTGTGCCCGTGCACACTGGGAGAACATTCTCCCGTGCTGTATCGCCAACACCTTCTTCATGACGCCCCAGTGGCAGCAGGCCTGGTGGGACCAGTTCGGCGACGGGACTGAGATGATGCTGCTGGAGCTGACAGAGCACGGCGGGGTCACCTGCATAGCCCCCCTGGCGAGAAGGGACCGCACCATCTCCTTTGTGGGCGGCCAGGACCTGTTCGACTACAACGACTTTCTGGTGTCTCCCGGCTCCGAGGACAGCTTCTACACGTCCCTGATGGATCTGTTGGACGGCGAGGACTGGGATACCATCGACCTGCCCTCCCTGCAGGGTGGGTCTCCCACCCTGAGCTACGTTCCGGACCTGGCCCAGCGCCGGGGGTACTCGGTCCAGATCGAAGAGGAGGACGTGGCGCCGTCGGTCATGCTGCCGGCGGACTGGGACTCGTACCTCGGCCTCCTGAGCAAGAAGGACCGCCACGAGCTGCGTCGAAAGCTGAGGCGCCTGGAGTCGTCGGGCCACGAGGTCCGCTACTACAAGCTCTCGGACCCGGCGGAGGTGGAGGCGGGACTGGACGACTTCTTCTCCCTGATGAGGTTCAGCAAGGAGACCAAGGACAGCTTCCTGACCCCGGGCCGGGAGAGCTTCTTCCGCAGCGCCGCCCTGGCGATGGCGAGGATCGGCGTGTTCAGGCTGTTCTTCCTGGAGTTCGACCAGGAGCGGGTGGCCGCCGCCATGTGCTTCGACTACGGCGATACCAGGCACCTGTATAACAGTGGCTTCAACCCCGAGTATCGCTACTACAGCGTAGGCCTTCTTCTGAAGGCTCTTTGCGTGAAGGACGCCATAGAAGAGGGCAAGGCCCGCTTCGACTTCCTGAGGGGGGCCGAGCCGTACAAGTACGACCTGGGCGGCAAGGACCGGACGATCTATCACATGGTGGTCAGACGCAGTTGAGTGCGGCCCGAGTCGCCCTGATAAGCTTCCACACCTGCCCCCTGTCTCCCACCGGCGAGGGCAAGGCCGGCGGCATGAACGTCTACGTGCGCGAGGTGTCCCGAAATCTCGGCAGGTCCGGCGTCCCCGTCGACCTATTCACGCGCAGCCACGCAGGCCATTGCCAGGGTGTCACGCACCTGGAGGAGAACGTCAGGCTGGTGCACCTGGAGGGCGGACCGGAGGCGGCGACCCCCAACGATCTGTATCCGTACCTGGAGTCCTTCCTGGAGGAGCTCGTCTCCCATGCCCGGCAGGAGGACGCCCGGTACCGGCTGGTGCACTCCCACTACTGGCTGTCGGGCTGGATCGGCCAGCGCCTGTCCGGCCGCTGGGGGGTGCCCCACGTCGTCACCTTCCATACCTTGGGAGACGTGAAGATGCAGGCCAAGGCCGGCGAGAGGGAGTCGGACCGGCGGGGCGCGGTGGAGAGGGAGCTTGTCTCAGGGGCGCGTGTGATAATCGCCTCCAGTCCCCACGAGGAGGACGCGCTGGTCCATCTCTACGACGCCGACCGGAGCCGGATAGAGGTCGTGCCCTGTGGGGTGGACCTGTCCATGTTCAAGCCCCTGGACATCGGCGAGGCCCGGAAGCGCCTGGGCCTCAACGGCGAGCGGGTCGTGCTCTACGTCGGGCGGATCGAGGCCATCAAGGGCGTGGACCTTCTGTTGAAGAGTGCCGCCATAATGGACGGCAAGGACTCCCTGAAAGTTCTTGTCGTGGGCGGAGATGCAACCCGGGGCGGGGAGGTGCGGCGGCTCAAGGGCCTGGCCGAGGAGTTGGGCCTTGGGCAGGTGATGGAGTTCGTCGGGATGGTGGACCAGAGCGTGCTGCCCCTCTACTACAACGCCGCGGACGTGTGCGTCGTCCCATCCTACTACGAGAGCTTCGGACTCGTTGCCCTGGAGGCCCTGGCCTGCGGCACTCCGGTGGTGGCCTCCAGGGTGGGGGGTCTGCCGACGGTGGTCCAGCACGCCAGGACGGGTTACCTCCAGTCCTGGCGGTGCCCGGAGCCTTTCGCCGACTCCCTGGAGGTAATCCTGGGCAGTAAGGGCCTCAGGAAGAGCATGAGCAGGGAGGCCCGCAAGCGGGCCGAAGGCATGGGGTGGGAGACGGTCGCCGAGGAGACCAGCCGCCTTTACGATTCCCTGTAGGTCTATCAGGAGACCCCGACAGTGCCCTCACAGCCCCCCAAGGTAGCCAAGTGGCTGGCGCCCATCGGCCGTCATTTCCGCACGAGATTGCTGGGCGGACTCCTGCTCATCGTCCCGGTTGGCGTCACCTTCCTGATCCTGAAGGCCATCTTCGACTTCCTGGACCCGTTGCTGAAGGACTTCATGGACCAGTTCATCACCGTCTATCCCGGGATGGGCATAGTCGCGTTGACCATCGTCGTCTACCTGGCCGGGGTCCTGGCGACGCAGGTCGTGGGAAAGCGGATCATCGACGTGGGCATCAACGTGGTGGACCGTATACCGGTGGTGAGCGGCGTCTACCGGGCGGCCCGCCAGGCCACCGACGTGTTCTCCAACGTGGCCGCCGGCGACGGCAGATACAGCAGCGTGGTGCTGGTGGAGTTTCCAGGCTACGGCCTCACGTCGGTGGGGCTGGTCACCGGGAAGATAAAGGACCAGAAGGGGAACGAGCTCCTGGCAGTATACATGCCCACGTCGCCCTTCCCCACGTCGGGGTTCCTGGTAATCCTGCCCGAGGACCAGGTCACGCCCACGGACCTGGCTGTGGACGACGCCATAAAGATGATAGTCACCGCCGGAGTGGTGGTACCCCAGTCCATCGACGCCGACTACTACCCCTTCCAGCACGCGCCTTCGGTGGCGCGCAGGGCCGGCCCCGTCGGGGCAGCGACGGAGGAGGCTCAGTCCGCGGACAACCGCTCCTCGAACCAATGAAGCCTGGCTTCTTCCCGGAAACCCACCGATGTGTATAGACCCACGGCCGGCGCGTTTTCCCCGTCCACTTCGAGCTGTATCGACCCGACGCCCTTGGTCCTCATGTACTCCATCCCCCGAAGCAGCAGCGGCTTGCTCAACCCCTGACTCCGGTAAGCCGGCACCACTCCTATCATGGAGATGAACCCCACCGAGCGGCCGGGGGCTCCCAGAACGCGCGTCCAGCAGTACCCCGCAACGTCGTCTCCCCGCCTGAGGAGGAGGACCCCTTCGTGGCCCGTGCCTGTCATGGCGACCCTGTAGGCCACCTCCTCCGTGGTGTTGGGGCTGAAGCCCCAGCTCCCCGTGAAAGCCTCGTTCTGCGCCCTGGTGAGGAGGTGCTCCTCCCCCGGACTCATGCTTCGTAGCTCGAAGCCGGCGGGAGGCTCCGGCCGGACGAGCTCCGGCAGCTGCCACCTCAACACCAGGTACTCGCGGACCTTGGAGAAGCCGTTGCTCTGCAGCAGGCCGCTCCAACGCTCCGGGTCGGGGACACAGATGTGGACGTAGTCGGCGCCCAGCTCCCCGGCCCTGTCCAGGCCGGACTGCACCAGCAGCGACTCCACGCCCTTCCACGCGTGCCGGGGGTGGACGTTCAGCTCCAGCACGGCCCGGCCGATGCGAGGCTCGGGATGCACTATCACGTAGCCCTTGGCGGCCTCCCCGCCTACGGCCACCGTGCAGTTGGCCTCGGGGCATAGACCGGGCTGCCTCAGGTCCTCCTCGAGCAGCTCGTCGGGAAGGGGGTCCTCCTCGCCGCCGGCCCGCCGGACCAGGTTCCTCAGGTCGGCCAGCGCAGGCAGGTCGGACCACGTGAAATTGCGCGTTCTCAAGGCAGGGCTCCCAAGGGGCGGGCTGGAAACCGGGTCCGTAGCGGACACGGACCCTCTGGAGGACCCCCACCGGGCATGTCCGGCGGCCCGGGCGGGGGTTGACACTCGCAGTCGATTGTAGCAGAGTGGTTTTCCCCGTACAAGCCCAGAGTTGGAGGCTGCCTTATGGACGAGACGCCCGGCCGCGTGCTGGTTGTGATACCCCATCCCGACGACGCCGAGGGGTGGTGCGGCGGCACCGTTGCGGCATGGGTGAAGGGCGGCGCCCGGGTGTTCTACGTCCTCTGCACGGACGGAAGCAAGGGTACCGACGACCCCGAGATGTCTCCCCAGCGCCTGGCCGAGATCAGGGAGAAGGAGCAGCTCGAGGCGGCCTCCGTCCTGGGGGTGGAGGACGTGGTGCTCCTGCGCCACGCCGACGGCGAGCTGGAGGACACCCACGAGTTTCGCAGGGAGCTCGTCCGCGCGATTCGCCTTTACCGGCCGGACGTGATACTGTGCCCCGACCCGTACCGGCGCAAGTCCCACTGGCACAGGGACCACCGCATCGCCGGCCAGGTCGCGGCCGACGCGGCCTTCCCCTACGCCCGGGACCACCTGCATTTCCAGGAGTTGTACCGCGACGAGGGGCTGGAGACCCACAAGGCGGGCACCATCCTGTTTTGGGCCCCCGACGACCCCGACACCCACGTCGACATCGGCGGACACATCGATACCAAGGCCAGGGCCCTCGTGTGCCACCAGAGCCAGAACCGGGGCAGGACCGCGGAGGAGGCGGCCGAGGGGATAAGCCAACGGGCCCGACAGGCGGCCGTGGGGTCCCAGGTGGAGTACGCCGAGGCGTTTCGAAAGGTGGAGTTCCGCCGGTAACCGGAGGCTACGGTATCAGGCGGACGCCCCGCCCAGCTCCATTACGAAGACACGGTCCAGACGGGCCAGGTCCTGCTCCACGCTTATGGCGGCCTCCGGGAAGAGGGCTAGGGCCTCTTCCGTCAGGGGTTGGGCCTGCCCGGGGTCTATCTCCAGGACCATGACTCCCGTGTCCTTGAGCTTGTGGACGGACTGGCGCAGCAGGCGGCGGATCACGTCCAGGCCGTCGGGCCCGCCGTCCAGCGCCTCCCGCGGTTCCCGTTGCACCTCGGGCTGAAGGGTCGCGATGCGATCGGTGGGTATGTAGGGCAGGTTGGCGACGATCAGGTCCACCGGCTCGCTTACCGGCTCCAGAAGGTCCCCTCGGAGAAGGGTCACCCTGTCCTGAACGTTGTGCATCCGGACGTTGGCCTCGGCGATCTTCAGCGCCTCTTCGGACAACTCGGTGGCGTAGACCCTCGCCGCGGGGAGATGGATGGCCAGGTTGATGGAGATGCCCCCGCTCCCGGTCCCGGCCTCGGCGATGACCATCTCCCCCTCGTGCATCCTCATCATTCCCAGGAACAGGCACCGCTCTACCAGCAGCTCCGTCTCCGGCCTGGGGATCATGACGCCGGGGCCCACGGCCAGGTCGACGCCGTACATCTCCTTGTGGCCCAGTATGTAGGCCAGGGGTTCACGGCCGAGCCGCCGCTCCAGGAGGCCCTCCAGCAGGTCCGCCTCCTCGGGAGTCAGCTCCTGCTCCTGGAAGGCGTAGATGCGGTGGCGGGGCACGCTCAGGACATTGGTCAGGAGAAGCTCCGCCTCCAGCCGTGCGTCGGGTATGCCGGCGGCCTCCAGGGCGACGTGGGTCTGTTGTATGGTTTCTCCCAGGGCGGCCACGGCGGCTAGCTCGGTGGCCGGATGCACCCGGCGTGCCGGGAGGCGTGGCGGTGCATCAGGCCAGGCCGTCTCCCAGGAGCTTCTCCTGCTCCCAGGATGCCAGGGCATCCACCAACGGGTCCATCTCGCCGGCGAGCAGCTTCTGAATGCCGTGGAGTGACTCCCGGAGGCGGTGGTCGCTTATGCGGTCCTGGGGGAAGTTGTAGGTCCGGATCTTCTCGGCGCGCTCCCCGGTCCCCACCTGGGCCCGCCGCGCCTGGGTGATCTGGGTGTCCTGCCTCTGCTGCTCCGCCTCGTACAGGCGGGCCCTCAGGATGGACATGGCCTTCTGCTTGTTCTTGAACTGGGAGCGCTCGTCCTGGCACACGGCCACCGTCCCCGTGGGGACGTGGACCATCCGCACCGCGGTGGCCACCTTGTTCACGTTCTGGCCCCCTGCGCCGCTGGCGTGGAATATGTCCACGCGGACGTCCTCTGCGTTTATCTGCACGTCAACGTCGTCGGCCTCGGGCAGCACGGCGACCGTTGCGGTGGAGGTGTGGATGCGGCCCGACGCCTCGGTGACGGGGACCCTCTGGACCCGGTGGGCGCCCCGCTCGAACTTGAGCCGGCTGAAGGCCCCCGGCCCGTTGACCTCGAACACCACTTCCTTTATGCCCCCCAGGGGCGACGCGTTGTAGTGGAGCTGGTCCACGTCCCAGCCCAGGAGCAGCGCGTAGCGGGTGTACATCCGGTACAGGTCGGCGGCGAACAGGCCGGCCTCCTGCCCGCCGACGCCCTCGCGGATCTCGACGATGACGCTCTTCTCGTCGTTGGGGTCCTTGGGGAGCAGCGCCAGTCTCAGCTCCTGCTTCAGGTGCTGGAGCTTCCCGTCCAGGGTCTCCAGCTCCTCCTTGGCCAGGGCGGCGAGCGCCTGGTCCGCGTCCTCCCTCAGCAGGGCCCGGGCGTCCGCCCGCTCCTCCAGCAGCCCCAGGTACTTGCGGTACATGGCGACGATGCCTTCGATCGAAGCCCGCTCCTTGGCGAGCTTCTGTACCTGCTCGAAGTCCGTGGAAACGGCGGGGTCCGACAGCAAGCTGTCTATCTGATGGAGACGCGCCTCCACGGACGCGAGCTTGCCCAGTAGCGGGTCCACGGCCCCTCTTCGCTCCTCCGTCACCATGCGACGTTATGACTAGTCAAGTTTATCCCAATGGAGCATGCGAACACAAGGATTCAACGCCGGACCCGGGGCTCCGGGTGGGCGCGTGGCGTATAATGGGTATCGCCGGGAGACGCATCCCCCGGGAGTATGCGCAAAGGATAGGTCCTCATGAGGGCATTCCCCGACGCCGGGAGCGGGACCAGGGTCAAGATATGCGGCGTTCAACGCACCGATGACGCCATCGAGGCGGCGCGGTCCGGCGCGGACTTCATCGGAATCGCCTTCGTACCGGGCCGCAGGCGGACGCTGGAGACCTCCCAGGCCCGCCGCATCGTGTCCACTCTTAGGGATGCCGTGGACCGCCCCCCCAAGGTGGTGGGGCTCACCGCGGCCCAGCCGTTGAAGGACGTCCGGCGCATCGTCGCGGAGTCGGGCGTGGACATGGTCCAGCTCTGTGGAGGCGAGGACCTGGACTACGCCGAAGGCGTGGGTGTCCCCGTGATAAGGGTGGTCCACGTCCCCCTCTCCCAGGACCGCCGGGAGACCCTGGACGAGATACGCCGTGAGGTCCGGGCCTTCCGGGACCGCGGCCATACGGTGACCCTGGACCGAAAGGTCGGCGAGCTCCAGGGGGGCACGGGAGAGAGCTTCGACTGGGAGTTGGCCAGGGCTCTCGCCGGCGAGGGCTACTGCTTCTTCCTGGCCGGGGGCCTGACTCCCGACAACGTGGGCGAGGCGATGCGTACCGTCCGGCCCTGGGGCGTGGACGTGTCCACCGGAGTGGAGACTGGCGGGTCCAAGGACCACGGCAAGATAAGCGCGTTCGTCGCCGCGGCCAAGGCGGCGCAGACCGACTTTAGCGGGGACGGAGCCGCGTCCCCGGAGAGGTGACCCATGGTGGAAGTGAAGACCGGCCCCGGCGGCCCGGCCGGCCTGCCCGACGCAAGGGGCCGTTTCGGCCAGTTCGGCGGCAGGTACGTTCCCGAGACCCTGATGGCGGCCCTGGAGGAGCTGGAGTCGGTATACGCCCGGGCCAGGGAGGACGCCGGGTTCCAGGATGAGCTGCGGAAGCTGTACACGACGTACGCGGGCCGGCCCACGGCCCTCTACTTTGCCGAGAACCTCACTCGGCGCCTGGGCGGGGCCCGCATCTACCTCAAGCGGGAGGACCTGGCCCACACCGGCGCCCACAAGATCAACAACGCGTTGGGGCAGGCCCTCCTGGCCAGGCACGTGGGGAAGCGGCGGATCATAGCCGAGACCGGCGCCGGCCAGCACGGGGTCGCCACCGCCACCGCCTGCGCCATGATGGGCCTCAAGTGCATAGTCTACATGGGCACCGAGGACGTACGCCGCCAGTCGCCCAACGTCTACCGCATGCGGCTGCTGGGGGCCGAGGTCCGCCAGGTCGAGTCGGGCAGCCGGACGCTGAAAGACGCCATAAACGAGGCCATCAGGGACTGGGTCACCAACGTGGAGACCACCCACTACCTGCTGGGCAGCGCCGTGGGCCCCCATCCCTACCCCATGATGGTGCGGGACTTCCAGTCGGTGATCGGCGTTGAGGCGCGCGCCCAGCTGCTGGAGGCCGCCGGACGTCTGCCCGACTACGTCGTCGCCTGCGTGGGAGGGGGCAGCAACTCCATCGGCATGTTCTCCGCCTTCGTTGCCGACGAGGAGGTCCGCCTGGTGGGCGTCGAGGCGGGGGGAGACGGCCTGGACAGCGGCCGCCACGCCGCCCCCCTGAGCGCGGGAGAGCCCGGTGTGCTTCACGGCGCCATGTCCTACCTCATGCAGGACGCCCACGGGCAGGTGCTGGAGACCCACAGCATATCGGCCGGCCTGGACTACCCGGGCGTGGGCCCGGAGCACAGCTACCTGAAGGACTCGGGGCGTGCCGACTACGTGGCCGTCGACGACAAGGGGGCGCTGGCGGGCTTCCACCTCCTCTCCTCCACCGAAGGGATCATCCCGGCGCTGGAGGCGGCCCACGCCGTTCACCACGTGTCCCTGATGGCGCCCGGGCTGGCCGGGGACAGGATAGTCCTGATGTGCCTGAGCGGACGGGGGGACAAGGACATACACGTGGTCGCCGAGTCCTCGGGCGTGGACGTCTAGCCCCGGTTGTCCGTGCACGCCTTCTGGGAGTCAGCTCACCATTGGAGAGAAGGTCTCTAGGAACTCTTCCTTGGTCATGTTGGCCGCTTCGGCCATTTGGCCCAGCAGGCGGGGGTCGTCCAGGTCGCTCCCCTCCAGGCGGATCATGTACTCCCTGGCAGTGGTGTAGTAGGAGGACTTGATGTCGACGAGGCGGACGCGGGTCTTGCCGGTAGAGGGATCTCTGAGGTCTCTCATGGGAAGGGCCCGTAGGGTCCCGCTCTCTATGCAAATGAGGGCGCCCAGCGACAGCTCATCCTCGGGCTCCTCCACCAGAGCTCGGACGGCCCCGTAGCCCAGGGTGCGCGTATAGTCGATGTCGAAGGGAACGGGCGCCGCCGAGCGAAGCCCGTACCCGATGGTGGAGTCGACGAGCTGCAGCGCCTCTCCCCGTTCGGCGAACCTCTTCTGCACCGCTTGTCGCAGTATCATCGCCAGGGGTATCTCCCCAAGCCGAATGTGGCCGTAAGGGTCGTGCGTCACCACCACACCGGGGACATGGGACAGCTCCTCGGGGTCCAGCCTGCTGCCAATGCCCTCCGCGACCACCACCAAGCCGTGCATCTGGCCCATGGACCGCCGCTTGAAGATGGCGCCCTCGATGACCTTGCACACTTCCTCCAAAGACAGGCGTGAGCTGGAAAACTCCTCAGGAATTATGGTGTTGGTGACCCCCGCCGATTTGCCTATGCCCAAGGCAAGGTGGCCTGCCGTGCGTCCCATCACCACAACCAGGTACCAGCGATTGGTGGTGCGGGAGTCCTCCATCATGTTGAGCACGATCCCAGTGCCCACCTGCCGTGCGGTCTCGTAGCCGAAGGTCGGCATGCCCCCGGGCAAGGGCAGGTCGTTGTCTATGGTCTTTGGGACGTGGACCAGTCGGAGCGAGCCCTGAGATACCCTTGCCACCTCCGCGGCGCCGAATGCCGTGTCGTCACCGCCGATGGTCACCAGATGGTCGATACCCAGCGACCCGAGGGTCTCCCCGACGCGCCGTAGATGATCGAGGCTGCGGGTGGGGTTGGCCCGGGAGGTCCGCAGCACGGAGCCTCCCTGAAAGTGTATGCGGGATACGTCTGCGATAGTCAGCGGGCGTACCTGGTCCGTGCGGCCCAATATCAGGTGCTCGAACCCGTCATATATGCCCACCACCTGAAAGCCCGAGTTGATGGCCTCTATCGTCACGGAGCTGATAACACCGTTGATGCCCGGCGCGGGACCACCCCCCACCAGAATGCCAAGCCTTTGTCCACTCGCCATCCGCAAATCTCCTTTCATATCCCACGGTTCATATCCCACGGTCCAAGACCATCATAATTGTTGCCCGTGCTTCGCGCGAGGCGCCAGATCACTCCGTGCTCGACGCAAAAACCCTTGTAGGCTGCCTCACGGCTTCATGTACTTCTCTGCCTGACGCGATGGATGCCCCGCTCCCAGGCAGCGTCGCGAATCACCTCCACTCATTAACTTGACAAATACTTACACAAATTTGACAATAGCGTACGATAATACGACAATGTGTATCGGATTGTTTGAATGACCATCCCCGCCGTGGGAGTCTCCCTCGTGGAATGCCCCAGGGATGACCCGGCCCTTGTTGCAGAAATGAGGGAGGAGAGGAATCAGCAGAGTAGAAGGGCCGTGCCACTGCAGGACCGGGTTGCTCAGAGAGGTATGGAATGCCCCTTAAGATCATAGTCTTGGCCAAGCAGGTCGTGGACCCGGAGATGCCCGCCTCATCGTTTCGGGTGGACCGGGAGAACCGCCGGGTTGTTACCCCGGACAGCATCTCTCCAGTGGTCAACGGTTTCGACGAGAACGCCGTAGAAGCCGCCCTTCGTATCAAGGATTCTCAAGAAGCCACGGTTACCGTGCTGTCTATGGGCCAGAGCTTCTCCATGGACGTCATGAAAAAGCCCCTGTCGATGGGCGCCGACAATCTTGTTCTGGTGCAGGATGACGCCTTACCCAATACCGCGGACAGCTCTCTGGCAGCCCAGGTTCTCACTGCGTCCATCACCAAGCTGGACGGTTTCGACCTGATCATAGCCGGAAGGCAGGCTTCCGATTGGGATAACGGTCAAGTACCCCTGGCGATAGCCGAGCTGTTGGGCCTGCCGTGCGTTACCATAGGCATCAACATAGAAGTGGCTGAAGGCCGCGTCAACGTGGAGCGGCTGACCGCTCGAGGGAGCGAGGTACTGGAAGCGCCGCTGCCTGCCATGGTGACGGTCACCAACGAGCTGGGGCAACCGCGCTACCCATCCCTCAGAGGCATTATGGCCGCAGGGAGAAAGCAACCCACCGTCTGGTCCGTTCAGGACCTGGGCATCGATCCCGGAGACCTCCGGCAGCGGGTTGAAATTGTCGACCTCTATACTCCTGTCTCCGATAGGGAGTGCGAGGTAATTCAGGGAGAAGACGAAGCGGACTCCGGGCGGTTGCTCGCGCTCAAGCTTCGCGAGGACAAATTGATATAGACCGGGGAGCGTCAATATGGCCGATGCAACGGGAGTCCTGGTACTTGGGGAGCTCGAAGACGGCTCCCTAACGTCCACCACAAAAGAGCTGCTGGCGGCTGGCCGCTCCCTTGCCGATGGCTTGGAGCAGAGGCTTGCCATCGGCCTGGTAGGCGCCGACCCCGGTCTGACGGCCAGCGATGCCGTCGCCCACGGCGCCGACTTGGTATGTCTGGTCAGCGACCCCTTGCTGTCCGACTATCAGCCGGAGCTGCATCTGGCCGCTCTCGCCCGCATCTGCAGTGAGACCAGCCCCAGCGTGCTCCTTACGGGGAGGACCGACAACGGGAGGGAGATAGCCCCGCGATTGGCGGCCCGCCTGGGTGTCGGCCTGGCCCATGACTGCCTCGAAGTGGCCATTGACGCGGAGTCGAAGAGGATGGTTGCTCATCGCCCCGTCTACGGCGGCAATGCCCGTGTCGCGGTGGTTTGCACCGGGGTCCCACAGATGGCCTCCGTCAGGCCCAAGGCGTACGCGCCCCTGGAGGCCGACCCCTCGCGCCAGGGGGAAACGGTATCGCTGGACATGGACTTGGACCCCTCCATAGCGCGAGTGAAGCTGGTGGAGCGTAAAGAGGAAGAGGCCCGAGGGATACAGTTGGAAACGGCCCAGTTGATCGTGGCAGGGGGCAGGGGACTGGGCGGTCCGGAGCCCTTCGAGCACCTGGACGCGGTGGCCAAGCTCTTGGGGGCCGGAATCGGCGCCTCTCGGGCGGCGGTGGACGCAGGCTGGGTGCCCGCCTCATGGCAGATCGGCCTGACCGGGAAGACCATAACTCCGGATCTCTACATAACAGTGGGCATCTCCGGCGCGAGCCAGCATATGGCTGGATGCTCAGGAGCAAAGGCTATCGTGGCCATCAACAGGGACCCCGAGGCCAATATCTTCAAGGAGGCCCGGTACGGCGTGGTGGGGGACTGGGAGAAGGTCCTCCCCGCCTTTACCGAGGCCCTGAGAGAACTGGTGGCGTAGCTTCTTGGAACGTCCTTACCGGACGACGGCGCCAACGCCCGGGCAGGTGACCCCGACCGTGAATTGGCGACACCATTTGCAGCAGGGAGGTTGAAGTGGAATTCGGCTTGAGCTCGGAACAACGGATGATCGTCGACACCGTTCGTGACTTCGTTGAAACCGAGCTGTACCCGCTGGAGCAACAGGTTGAGATAGATGGCGGCCTTGACCCGGACGTAGGAGCAGAGATCCGGAAAAAAGTGATTGACATGGGCTTCTACGCGGCCAACATTCCGGAGGAGTTCGGCGGCGGAGGGCTGGACAGTGTTTCGTTCACGTTGATGGAACGAGAGCTGGGCCGCACCTCGATGGCCCTCAACCACCACTTCGGGAGGCCCTCGAACATACTCTGCGCCTCCAATGACGAGCAGAAGGAGCGGTACCTGTACCCGTCCGTTCGAGGGGAGAGGCACGACTGCCTTGCCATGACTGAACCGGACGCCGGCTCCGACGTTCGCTCGATGACCACGTCTGCCAGGAAGGACGGAGACGACTATATCCTCAACGGCACCAAGCACTTCATCAGTCATGCCGACATTTCCGATTTCGCGATAGTCTTCGCCACCACCGGGGTCGACGAGACGCCGAGGGGACAGCGGTCCAGGATATCCACCTTCCTGGTCGACCGGGGCACGCCGGGGTTCGAGATCAAGAAGGGTTACAACTCAATTTCCCACCGGGGATATAACAACTCCATCCTCACCTTCGACGATTGCCGGGTCCCGTCAGAGCAGCTGCTGGGAGAGGAGGGCGAGGGCTTCAATCTGGCCAACACCTGGCTATTCGCCAGCAGGCTGACTGTGGCCGCAATGAGCGTGGGTCGCGCCCGCCGCACCCTGGACCTGTGCCTCAACTGGTGCGTCAATCGAAGGCAGTTTGGCCAGGCGATAGGGAGGTTTCAAGGCACGTCGTTCAAGCTGGCCGACATGGCGACGGAGATCGACGCATCCGACTACTTGACCCTGGCGGCCGCCTGGAGGATAGACCAGGGACTGGAGGCCGACCGCCACTGCTCGCAGGCGAAGCTCTTTGCCAGCGAAACCCTGGCCCGAGTGACTGACCATGGCATACAGATTTTCGGCGGAATGGGTCTGATGGACGAGTACCCCATAGAACGGTTCTGGCGCGATGCCCGGGTCGAGAGGATCTGGGACGGTACCAGCGAAATCCAACGCCATATCATATCTCGCAGCCTGCTTCGTCCCCTGGAGGGCTAGGATGACAACAGATGCTTCTCCCGGCGCAAGGTTGACCCGCCTCTTCCGGCCGGAGTCCATAGCGGTCGTTGGCGGAGGGTTCGCCGAGCTGGTCGCCAACCAGTGCGACGGCCTGGGATTCCAAGGCCAGATCTGGCCGGTCCATCCCAAGCGTTCGGAGATGGCAGGCCGAAAGTGCTTCCCCAGCGTAGCCGACCTGCCATCGGCCCCCGACGCCGCCTTCCTCGGGGTCAACAGAAACGTAACGGTGGAGGTGGTGGGGGCCCTTTCCCAGATGGGGGCCGGTGGCGCCGTGTGCCACGCATCCGGGTTCCGAGAGTCGGGAGACGAGGGCATAGCACTCCAGGACGAGCTCGTGGAGGCGGCGGGGCCGATGCCGATTATCGGCCCCAACTGTGTGGGCGTTCTCAACTACCTGGATGGCGTGGGCCTGTGGCCGGAGCAGCATGGCGGACTCGGAGTCGAGCGGGGAGTCGCCATCATCACCCAGAGCGGCAACGTGGGCATAAACATCACCCAGAATCAACGGGCGCTGTCCATTGCCTACGTCGTAACCGTAGGGAACCAGGCGAACGTGGGCCTGTCGGAGGTCGCCGCCGCCTGCCTGGAGGACGACCGGGTCTCGGCAATCGGGCTCTATGTCGAGGGCGTCGATGACGCCCGGGCCCTGGACGAAGTGGCCCGCCGGGCCCTCGAAGTCAAGAAGCCTATAGTCGCGTTGAAAGTCGGCGCCTCCAGCCAGTCCAACAGGATTGCCTTCAGGCACACGGCTTCGGTTACGGGTTCCTTCGAGGTATTTCACGCCTTCTGTAACCGGGTCGGCATTGCCCACGTGCGCTCGCTGGCCGAGTTCATCGAGACCCTGAACCTCGTATCCATCATCGGGCCCCTCAAGGGAAACCGCATCTCCTCCATGAGCGCCTCCGGGGGCGAGGCATCCTTGATTGCCGACGCTGCCATCGGCCGAGACCTGGAGTATCCGCAGATGGAGCAGCAGCACCATGATGAGGTGCAGAGCACTTTGCCTGGGCTCGTGGTGGTGTCGAATCCCTTCGACTATCACACATTCACATGGGGCGACCGACCTCGCATGACCCGGACCTATGAGGCCATGTTGGGCGGAGGATTCGATCTGTCCCTGCTCGTGCTCGACTGGCCCCGGGAAGACAGGTGCGATGCCGAGAGCTATCACGTCGCCGTAGAGTCATGGATTGCGGCCGTTGAGGAGACCGGGGCCCCAACCGCCGTTATGGCAAGCTTCCATGAAGGGTTGACCGAGTCCGTCAGCAGCAAGCTTCATGCAGCCGGGGTAGCTACTCTCCGGGGCATGACTGAAGGTCTGGCGGCGGTTGAAGCGGCTTGGCATCTGGGCCGAAGCCACGGAAGCAGTCTACCCGCCAAGCTCCTGGCCGGGGGCGAGCCGCCGGACGGGAATGAGGGTCGCCTGGGAGACAGGCCTTCGGCGAATGAAGCGCTGTCGGCTGAGGGGGTCCCAACGCCCCGGGGCAGGATGGTAACCGGCGCCGAGGAGGCGGTACGAGCAGCCGAAGGGCTGGGATATCCCGTGGAGATCAAGCGTGTGGACCCCTCGAAGGCCGGCTCCTCCCCTGGGGCCGGCGCCTATGAGACCTTCAACAGCGCCGCAGCAGTAAGGGACGCCGTGACCGCGCTGGGCGACGACGAGCCTCTGCTTGTGGAGGAGGCGATTACCGACGGGATAGCGCACCTCTCGGCCCGTATCCAAGCGGACCCCCAGTTTGGATTTTTCGTTGCTATCCGGTCCGGCGGTGAGCTTGCCGAGATATCGGACGACGAGCAGATCCTCCTTTTGCCGGCAGGCCGCGACGAGACCGAACGAGCGATAGGCCGGCTGAGAACGGCTCCCGTTCTGCGGGGCCTGAACGGCAGGCCGTCGGGAGACATCGACGCGCTGGTAGACTGTCTCCTTGACTTGGCGAAATTCACGGCAACGAACAAGAGCCGGCTTGTTCGGCTGGAGATAAGTCCGCTGATAGTCCGCCCTCGGGGACTTGGGGTGGTGGCCTCCGATACACTGATTCGGTGGAGGTGAAAGAAGCGGATTGGCTCTAAGGAGACGGAGACTGGGTAGAACAGGGCTCATGGTGACCGAGCTTGGTATCGGGGCGATGGACACCCCCCAAGCTGCCAACGGTCTCGAGACCCTGGTAGTCGCACTCAAGTCCGGGATCAATTTCATAGACACGGCCCGGGAGTACCAAGGCAGCGAGTATCTCGTTGGCGAAGCGATAAGGACCGTAGACGCCAGGGATGTTTACCTGGCCTCGAAGACCTTCAAGAGGACGAGGGACGGCAGTCAATACGACGTGGACCGGAGCAGGCAGGTGCTCGGCGTAGACAAGGTGCACCTGTACCAGTTGCACGACGTCTCGTCCTTCGAGGTCTGGGAACAGGTAATGCAGGGGGGCGGGGCCCTGGAGGGGCTGAAGATTGCGAGGCTCCGGGGCTTGGTCGATTACATTGGAGTCTCATCTCACAGCATGGATGTCCTGGAGGAGGCGATCGGTTCCGGCGAGTTCGATACCGTAATGCTGGAATACTCTGCTTTCGCTCCAGAAACGGAAGAGCTGATACGCGGAGCCAACGATGCGAATATCGGGGTAATTGCGATGCGTCCCCTGGGCGGATCGGGACGAATGAGCAGCATCAGGACCAGAATCGCGGACGGTGACAGCTCCCTTACGCCGGCCAGCCTGCTGCGGTTCGTCCTGTCCAATCCCCATGTCTCCGTGGCTATTCCCGGGTCGAGGTTCCCCGACAGGGTGCATGACAACGTCGCGTTGGCCTCCTCTTACGAGCCGTTCAGCCAGTCGGAGAGAAGGAGATGTGAGGACCAGGCCGGGCTACTGTACAAACAGTAGACGGACAGTCCCGCACCCGGTTGCAGGTCCAATCCAGCATGTGGCAAACTCTCTTGGGAGCAGCTCGGTGAGAATGTGGCTACCACAACCCGGACGGCCACAACCCGGACGGCCACAACCCGGACGGAAGGAGTAGTACGTGGTCCCACCTGAGGACATCTTCGGCGCCATCGATCTACGGATAGGCGTGTTCCTGGCCCTTGCCGCATCCCTTGCCCTGTCGGGCTACATCTTCCACCGCAGGGTCGTAGGCCTGGTGCTGCTCGGCAGGTCGGAGAACCGTTTCGACCAGCCCCTCCGCCGGCTGGCCGGGTTCGCCACCATCGTCCTGGGGCAGCGCAAGGTGCTGCAGCGGGTGTCCCTCAGGGACTGGGCCGGCCTTGGCCACCTGTTCATCTTCGTCGGGTTCCTGTCCTTCCTGCTGAGCTACGTGATATTCATCTTCGGGGACTCGGCTTGGCGCCCCTTCTCCGAAACGCTGCTGACCGGGACCGGCGTGAAGGTGTACGCCAGCTACCTGGACGTGGTGGCGCTTATCATCCTCGCGTCGCTGCTGTGGGCGCTGGTGCGCCGGTGGCTCGTCAAGCCCCACCGCCTCTCCTTCGACCTGACCCGGGGCTACGACGCCGTCGTCATCGTGGGCCTCATCGCGTCCCTGATGGTGCTCACCCTGCTGACGGAGGCCTTCCACACCGTCGAGGCGGACCTGGCCGCCGTGGAGAGCCCCGCCGCCGACGCCATCGTGGGGCGCGCCATCGGCGAGGCCTTCCTGAACGCCGGCATGGGCCTGGACGCCGCGAACCTGGGCCACGGCGTCGCCTGGTGGCTGCACCTGCTGGTCATCCTGGGCTTCTCGGTCTACATCCCTGTCTCCAAGCACATGCACATGGTGGCGGCCCCCCTCAATGCCCTGTTCCGGTCCCTGGAGCCCCGGGGCACCCTGCAGTCCATCGACCTGGAGACGGCGGAGCACTTCGGCGCGGGCCAACCCAAGGAGTTCACCTGGAAGGAGCTGCTGGACGGCTACGCCTGCGCCGTCTGCGGGCGGTGCACCAATAGCTGTCCGGCCCACCTCACCGGCAAGACCCTCTCCCCCATGCACATCGTCGAGGACCTGAAGGAGTACCTGGTGGAGGAGGCGGGGAGCGTCAAGGCTGGGGCCGAGCCCGGCACGCCCCTGATAGGCTTCGGCCGCATTACGGAGGAGGCCCTGTGGGACTGCCTCTCCTGCGGTGCTTGCATGGAGGAGTGCCCCGTGGTGGTGGAGCACGTACCCACCATCATCGACATGCGCCGCCACCTGGTCCTGGAGCAGTCCAAGATCCCCGACACGGGGATGGAGGCCCTCCTCAGCATGGAGCAGCGAGGGCATCCGTGGCGGGGGACCCAGTTCTCCCGCACCGACTGGGCCGAGGGCCTGGAGGTCAGCACCCTGGCCGACCACCCCGATGCCGAGGTGCTCCTGTGGGTGGGATGCACCTCGGCCCTGGAGCAGCGCAGCCAGGCCATCGCCCGCTCCATGGTCAAGGTGCTCAGGTCCGCCGGGGTGGACTTCGCCATCCTGGGCGAGGAGGAGCGGTGCACCGGGGACCCCGCCCGCAGGATGGGCAACGAGTACCTCTACCAGATGCTGGCCCAGCAGAACATCGAGACCATGAACGGCTACAACGTCAGGACCATCGTCACCCTGTGCCCCCACTGCTTCAACACCATCAAGAACGAGTACCCCCAGTTCGGGGGCAGCTACGAGGTGACGCACTACAGCCAGTTCTTGGACCGGCTCATCTCCCAGGGCAGTCTGAAGCCCATCAAGATGGTGGAGGGCACCGTCGCCTACCACGACTCCTGCTACCTGGGCCGCCACAACGGCGTGTACGAGGAGCCCAGGCGCGTCGCCCGGGCCATCCCCGGGCTGAAGCTGGTGGAGATGGAGCCCCACTGCCGGCGCCAGGGGTTCTGCTGCGGGGCCGGAGGCGGCCACATGTGGCTTGAGGAGAGCCGGGGGCCCCGCGTAAACCACGTCCGTACGGACCACTTCCTGGAGACGGGCGCCAAGACCGTGGGTGTGTCGTGCCCCTTCTGCCTCCAGATGATGGAGGAGGGGGTCCAGGCCAAGGGAGAGCAGGAGAACCGGGACGCCAAGGACCTGCTGGAGCTCCTGGCCGAGAGCGTGGAGTAAGTCCCGCCGCCCTCGCAGTCCGCTGGAATAGGCCGGCGCTGTGGGCCGCGGAACAGACTACCTACTGCACACGAACAGGCCCCATCCAAGCTCGCCTTTATCCACCGCCGCGGCGGTCTCGGTGTAGGCTTTCGCGAGCCATCTATAGTGTTCGGCGCCTTCCGAAGTGTCGTCCTTCGGTGTCCGGTCGGCAAGGCAGAGGTAACTCTGCTTCAGGTGCGGAGACAAGTCCAAGGCCTCCAGCACCTCGAACCCCTGGTCCTTTAGTGCCCGCTGATACGAGTCAAAAGTGAACTCGGTATCGAACAGCAATCTGTCATACACGTAGGTCTGGGCCTCGGGGCTGATATCTCTCTTGGGCCTGAGCAGGTCGTCGAATACCAGGATGCCTCCCTTGGACAAGACCCGGTAGACCTCCTTCAGCACTGCGCGTTTGTCTGGCACGTGGTATATCACTGCCTGACTCCAGACATGGCTGAACATGCCATCCGGGAAGGGCAAGGCGGTGGCTGACGATTTCTCGAACGCCAAACGCTCTTGTAGATCCGGGTGTAGACGAGTGAGTTTCTCCTGCGCATTGGCAATGCGGACACCGCTAAGGTCAATGCCGGTTACCTTGCTGCCCGTTTCCCCGGCCAGCCAGATGGCGACCGTTCCGTTGCCGCATCCCAGATCGAGCACGTTCGATTCCTGGTTTATGTTTCCCTTTTCCACCATGATCCGGTTGAGCTTTTCGCAACCGGCCAGGAAATCCGTGCCGGTGCTTTCATCGAAGAAGCCCCAGTGGACACTGCCCTCCTCGTCCCAGACTGATCGGTAGACCGCGTCTTCTGCGTCGTAGTAGGACTCTGTTTCCAGTTCCGTGAACCTGCTGGTCATGCTTGGAACCCTCCATACACTTCGTGAATCATTGCCGGCGTCTGTCATCCCTTGGGGCCCACCCGGTCCGCAGGACTCTACGGCACGATGGGGGCAGGGTTTTGTCTCATGGTCACGTGCCGTGCCGGGCTTGCAAACGGTCCGTCAGTCGGTGTGCCGAGGTCCTAGACGGAGGCTACAAGTGGCGGCGGGGATTCCGAAGGCACAAGAGTGGCTCGGTACCCTTGAGACAACCGGACCATGGGAGCGGAAAGATGCAGAGGTGGATTGGTCAGGGGGAAGCTAAGGCTCGCACGGGAGGGTATGGCGCTGCCGGTTTCGGTGTTTCGCCGTTCTCTGGTGGGGACGGGCCCCCTCGAGGCTGACGGTACGGTGCAGGATAGTCACCTCCAGCCGGCTGGACACGAAAGCTGCGGCGAGCCTTTCCACGCCCAACGACGAGACAGAGTATAGCAAGGCCCTGTGGGACCGTCAAATTCATCCCAGGCGGACTACCTGACCGGGCTGTCCGTCACCGTCTCCGGCGGCAGCGCCATGGACTGAGCCCGCCCATGCCAGCGGCGCCGCAGGACCGGGGGGGCGGTCTGACGCTATCGGAAGTTGGGTATGACTTGTGTGGCGAACAGCTCCATGGAGCGCATCACCTTGGCGTGCTCCATAGAGCCGAAGGACATGCTGGCCCCGAAGTACCCGATGTCGTGCCGGGTCCGTAGCTTGTCAATCCACCGAGTGCACTGGTCCGGCGTGCCGAAATAGGCGGTGGTCTCCAGCTCGGACTCGTAGCTGGGCGGGTCCACGGGCCTGGTCCTCCGCCAGTGGTCCAGGTCCACGTCGATCTCGTCGCCGCTGGTGATGGTGCGTCGGAGCCCGCCCAGGTCGCGGACCCAGGTCAGGGACTCCCTGGGGTACTCCCGGGCCTCCTCCCCGTCCTCGGACAGGTACACGAAGCGGAAGTAGGGCATGCGGTCCAGCCGGGCCGGCGTTCCGGCGGCGGAGCAGCGCTCGGCGTAGAGGCTGAACAGGCCCAGGTTGTCCGCCTCGGGGGTCGAAAAGCTGGTCAGGATGGGCAGGTCCCGGGAGACGGCCACGTCCACGCTGGCGGGCGTGCGCGACACGGCAAGGAAGACGGGAGGATGCGGCCGTTGCAACGGCGTGGGCGCCAGGGTCAGGCCGTCCACCTGGTAGAACTCACCGTGGTAGGTGAACCTCGGGGTGGTCCAGAGGCCCAGGATGACGTCCAGCGCCTCCTGGAAGCGGGCGTCCCGGGAGTCGAAGTCGATCTTGAAGTTGCCGAACTCGTAGTCCGCCGAGCCCCGGCCCACCCCGAACTCCAGCCGGCCGCCGCTGAGGACGTCCATCATGGCGCTCTCCTCGGCCAGCAGGATGGGGTTGTGGAAGGGGAGGACACTGACACCGGTGCCGATGCGGATCCTCTTGGTTCGGGCGGCCACGTAGGTGACGAATGGCATGAGGGAGGGGCAGATGCCGTACCTGCTGGAGTGGTGCTCGGCGATCCATACCGAGTCAAAGCCCAGCTCCTCGGCGTACTCGATCTGCTCCAGGGCTTCGGCGTATATGCGGCCCTGGGCGCCGGTGTCCTCCTCGGTCCACGACGCCAGGATGAACAGGGCGAACTTCATGCCTCTGGTCCCGTAGGCCCCAGCCCGTATACGCGGGCGGCCACGTCGTGGAACATCGCGGCCCGCTCCGAGGCCGAGTACTCCCTGGACAGCCGCTTGAAGGCGTTGTACGCGACGTTGTAGGAGTAGGAGACCTTGTCCACGGGGAAGTTGCTCTCGAACATGCACCGGTCGGGGCCGAACTGCTCTATGCAGTAGCTCATGAAGGGGTGCAGCGACGCGGCAAGCTCCTCGGAGCCTACCGGCTCCCGTCGCAGGTGCCAGTCGAAGCCGTAGCGGGCCTGCCCCAGCCCGCCCAGCTTCATGACAATGTTGGGACACTCCGCCGCGGCACGGACGCCCCTCTGCCAGGCGGGTATCACCTCGTCGTCGCGGTCGGCGTAGGGGCCTATCCGGACGAGGCCCCCCACGTGGTTCAGGACGATGGTCAGGTCGGGCACGGCCGTGGCGAACTCCGCCAGCTCTTGAAGCTGAGGGAAGTACAGGGAGTTCTCCAGGCACAGTCCCATGCTCGCCAGCACCCTGGTGCCCGCCCTGTAGCTGTCATGGGACAGCATGCCCTGGGCTTCCCTGTTGGCCAGCTCCGGGCTCGGGTCCCAGCCGACCGAGTGGCGGACGCCGCGAAACCGGTAGGGGCTCGCCTGGCGCATCGTCTCCAGCACCGGCCTGACCCCGTCGCCCAGCTTCAGGTCGGCGTGCCCGATTATTGCCGCGGCGGCCCGCAGGGGCCCGTGGGAGCCGCCGTCGCTCTCGTCGGCCAACCCCTGGACGAACTCGACCTCGCCGACGGGACGCATCTCCTCGGGCCCGCCAGCCCGGTACTCGGAGGCGACCTCGATGAACACCGTGGACCGCACGTTGTGCCCTCCGATGTCCTTGGCAAGGTCGGGGACGAGGTAACGCTCCTGCCAGTGGACGGCCTCCGCGTACTTGGCGGCGTCCGGCCGTGAGGCCCAGAAGTGGTGGTGGGCGTCGCAGATGGGAATCTCTGGCTCCAGGACCGGTTCCGGGACGGCAATCCCGGCGGCCTCGCCTTGGGAAGTCATGTTATGGTCTCCTCTGCGCGTCTGACGCTGCCCACCATACCGGCGCCGCGGGGCGCCGTCAACCCGCCCGCGGCCGGCTGGCTCGAAGATAGAACGGCGGAGCATTGGGACTGCTATACTGCGGGAGATGTCTGCCATGGACCGGACCGGGACACGGACTCGACGGAAAGGGCTCTTCTACGGCTGGTGGATCGTATGGACCGCCGTAGTCCTCACGGCCCTGAGCTCGGGGGCGGTGTGGGGATCGGTGGGCGTCTGGCTGAAGACCCTGGAGCTGCACTTCGGCTGGACTCGGACCCAGCTCACCGGCGCCTTTTCCCTTGCCCAGCTCGAGAGCAGCATCATCGGGCCCCTGGCGGGCTACTACATCGACCGGCTGGGTCCCAGGCGAATGATCCTCGCGGGCCTCGTGGTGGTCGGCGGCGGGTTCATCATCCTGAGCCAGACGCCGAACCTGGTGGTGTTCTATCTCGCCTTCGCCATCTTCATGATAGGCGCGTCCACGGGCACGTGGCTCCCCATGACGGCGGTGCTGAACCGGTGGTTCAACCGGAAGAAGGGCACGGCCATTGCCATATCCGGGGAGGGCAACTACATAGGGGGCCTGCTGCTGGTGCCCGCCCTGGCCTGGGCCGTCAACCCGGACCATATCGGTTGGAGGACCACCGCCTTCGGCCTGGGGATTCTGTTCATGTCCCTGGCGGTCCCCGTCTCCCGGATTATGCGGGAACGGCCGGAGCAGTACGGCCTCCTCCCCGACGGGGACGATCCCGACCGGCCGCCCGGGAGCCCCGCTGCCCCGGCCCGCCCCAGGGAGGGCGGCCGGGGAGCCGAGCCCTCCGACGGCCTCACCGCCCGGGAGGCGATGCGGACGTCGGCCTTCTGGTACATCACCGCGGGCATCGCCTTCTCGGCCATGATCAACCAGACCCTGGGCGTGCACCTGGTGCCCATGCTCACCGACCAGGGCATATCCCTGCAGAGGGCGGCCTACGTCTGGTCGGCCATCATGGGCGCGGGCATCGTGGCCTCTCTCGTGGCGGGATACGCAGGCGACAGGGCCCCCAAGAACGTGGCGATGGCCGTCTCCGTGGGAATCCAGGCATGCGCCTTCGCCTTCGCCGCCCACGTCCACAGCTTCCCCATGGCGGTCCTGTTCGCCGTCTTCTACGGGATCGGGTTCGGCGGCCGGGTGCCCCTGAGCGTGGCCATCCGGGCGGAGTACTTCGGTCCCAGGGCGTTCGCCACCATAACGGGCCTGTCCATGGCGCCCATGTTCCTGCTGCAGGTGGTGGCCCCGCTGTTCGCCGCGTGGATGTTCGACAACCGGGACAGCTACGTGCTGCCCTTCGCCATCCTGACGCCCCTGGGACTGTCGGGAGCCCTGTTCTGCCTGTTGGCCAGGCGTCCCGCAGCGCGGCCGCCCGGCGGCGGCGCCCGCGGTCCCGGCAGCGCCGGTCCCTAGGCGGCTTGGGAGTCCTGCCCCGCCTGCCAGCGGGGGTAGGAGCCGAGTATCTTCAGCATCGACGTCTGACGCCGCGCCCCGTCTATCGCCGCTCTCACCAGGGGCTCCTCCCGATGCCCCTCGCAGTCCACCAGGAAGATGTACTCCCCCAGGGACTGCTTCGTGGGCCGGGACTCTATCTTGGCGAGGTTGATGTCGCGTTGGGCGAACTCCCCCATGACTCCGTACAGCCTTCCCGGAGAGTCCTGGTCGAAGGAGAAGCACAGGGACGTCTTGTCCCTGCCGGTGGGGGCATGGTCCGTGGGGGCCAGGACCACGAAGCGGGTGGCGTTGGAGGACCTGTCCTGGATCCCGTGGGCCAGGATGTCCATTCCGTGGAGGTCGGCGGCCCTCCGTGGGGATATGGCCGCGGCCGGGCTGGGAGACCCTTTCAGGTCCTCGACGGCCGCCACCGTGCTCAGGGATGCCACAAGCTCCACTTCGGGGAGGGTCCGTTCCAGGAACTCGCGGCACTGGCCCAGGGCCTGGGGATGGGAGTAGACCGTCCGGATCTCGTCGGTCCTGGTCCCCGGCCTGGCCAGCAGGCAGTGGACGATGGGGATGACCAGCTCGTTGTTGATGAGGTGCCGGTCCTCCTGGATGAGGATGTCCAGGGTGTAGGTCACCGGGCCTTCGAGGCTGTTCTCGATGGGCACGATGGCCTCCTCCACCGTGCCCGCGACCACGGCCCTGGCCGCGGCCGGTATGGTGGCGAAGGCCACGAGCTCCCCGTCGGGCGCGTAGGTGAGGGCCGCCTGCTCGGTGAACGTCCCCACGGGGCCCAGGAACGCTATGCGGCCGGCCATCACTCTACCCCCGTCAGGGTATCGTGCAGGAGCTGCTCTTCGTCGGGGCTGGTCACTCCCACGATCCTGTCCCCTGCCTCAAGCCGGAGGTCGTCCTGGGGGAGGGTGGGGCCCTCATCCTTGACCACCAGGGATATGAAGCTCTTGGGGGGCAGGACCAGCTCGCCCAGGTGCTTTCCCACCGAGGAGGCGTCCGGGGGGATGCTGATGCTGACCATCTGCCGCTCCGCCGCCTCCAGCGCTCCGGGGGACGTCAGGGTGGTCAGGTGCACCAGGGACTGGCCCGGTATCTCCGCCTCGATGGTGGAGAGGACGAGGTGCGTCGTGTTCACGGTGACGTCGACGCCCAGCAGCTTGAACAACCCCTCGTTCTGGGGGTCCTTGACCAGGGAGATGGTCTTGGGAGTGTGGAACATGGTCTTGGCAAGCTGGCAGACGGCGAGGTTGTCCTCGTCCCGCGAGGTCGTTGCGATGGTCACGTCCGCCCGTACCGCGCCGGCTTCCCTGAGCACGCCGACCTCGGTCCCGTTTCCGTGCAGCACCACGTTCCCGAGCTCCTCCCGGATGGCGTCGCAACGGTCCGAGTCATGATCGATCACCAGGGTCTCGTGGCCCATGGCGAGGATCGCCCTGGCCAGGTCGTTGCCCACCCGGCCACCTCCGACTATGACTACGTACACCGGCCCTCCCGTGGAGACGTCACCGGCTGCCATGCCCCCTGCCGGCGTTGCCCAGGATGTCGTGAATGGTGTCCACGGTGACGCTGGTCGGGCAGACTGTGTTGACCCCCAGGTCCTGGTAAAACCGGCCCCGGTCCGGGTCGCCTATCAGGCAGATGACGTCCGGGATGTGGAAGATGTGCCTGGCGATCTGGGCCGCCATGGCGTTTCTGCAGTCGTCCTCGGAGGCGGCAACGAACAGGTCCACGTTGGTCAACCTCAGTCCCCGCAGGTCGTCCATGATGGAGTCTGAGCTGAGCAGCAGCTCGATGCGGGACTCCTGGGAGAGTGACTCGAGGCGGTCGGGATCGGGGTCCATGATGGTTATCCGGTGGCCGCCGCCGGCGAAGGACTCCGCCAGATGGCTGCCGAGGACTCCGCAGCCCAGAATCAGGACCTGCAACGGGGCCCCTTTCTAACGCACAAGGGAGCGGGTCTCGTGCCTGGCCTTGACGGCGTCCAGCTCCCGCCAGAGGACCACGGGGCACGGTGCGTTGGTCAGGAGGTACGATGCGGTCTCTCCGACGGTAAACCGGCCGGTAGCCCTGCCCATGTGGCGCTTGTAGTTGATTCCCACGACGATGAGGTCCGCGCCCCTCTGGGATGCCTCCTCCACGATGGCCGGCCCCGCGCTCCGGGCCTGCAGGCACTGGGCCTCCACCCTGTATTTCTCCTCGTGGCTCAGGGCTTCGACGCGGTCCAGTGCTGCCTCGGCGTGGGACGGGTCGACCTCGGCGTCCAGTGGCAGGTCGTGGGTCACCTCGATGATGTGGACGGCGTACAGCCTGGCCTTGCTCTCTCGGGCGAGCCCGCAGGCCAGGCGGAAGGCGCCCTCGCCCGCCCTGTCTCCGTTCACCGGGACGAGGATGGACTTGGCGTGCATGTCAGGCGGCCCGTCCCGCCTCGGGATGACGCCGCCCCCGCTCCATCTCCGGCTCAGGCCCCGCCCGGTGGTTGTCGCCGAGCTGTATCTTGCCAAGCTGTTCGGCGTTTCCGGCCACTATGAGGATGTCCCCGGGCTTGACCTCCTCCTCCTTGGCGGGTATCAGGATGTACTCGCGGCCCCGGCGAATGGCCAGCACGGCGACGCCGTACTTGTCCCGGGGCCGGGACAGCCCCGACTCGTCCAGCGTCTGCTTGACGAGCTGCTCGGGGGGGCGCAGCTTGGTGATGCCATAGTTGCGGGCCACCTCCATGTAGTCCAGCACACCCGGTTCGAAGCCGATGTGGGCCAGCCGGTGCCCCATGTCCCGCTCGGGGTACACGACCTTGTCGGCCCCGATGCGCTCCATGGCGTTGGCGTGGAGGTCGTTGATGGCCCGGGTGACGATGTATGGTATGCGCAGGTCCTTCAGCAGCACGGTGGCCAGGATGCTGGACTGGATGTCCGTTCCGATGGCTACTATGGCCACGTCGAAGTTGTTGACTCCCAGCTCCGTCAGGGATGCTTCGCTGGTGGCGTCGGCCTTCACCGCGTAGGTGACGTGGCCCAACATGTTCTGAACGTTCTCTTCGTCCAGGTCGATGCCCAGCACGTCGTGGCCCATCTGGTACAGCTCCTGGGCCACGCTGGAGCCGAACCTCCCCAGTCCTATCACCACCACCTGCTTGTTCATTCCGTCCTCTCCGAGGGACTTGCCCCACCCATCCCAGGACGAGACCGGGACCCGGGGTCACCCTATTTTAACTCTTTCCTGAACAAAACGGTACACCGTAGCCTCTTCCCTTGGGACTAAGGCGAGGGCCATGGTGAGGGGTCCCAGCCGGCCCACGAACATGGCGATCATGAACAGTATCTTGCCGGCAAGGCTGAGCTGTGGCGGAACACCTGTCGACAGGCCCGTGGTGCCGAAGGCCGATATGGTGTCGAAGAACAGGTTGAGGAAGGGTATGTTCTCCTCGGTCAGCATCATGACCAGGGCCAGTATGAATATGAAGGTCATGGCAAGGGCCACCACCGTCAGGGCCCGGTGGACCTGGAAGTGTGGTATCTCCCGGCCGAAGGCCTCTGTTTGGAGCCTGCCCCGGACCGACGAGATGGTCGCCGCGATGATCACCGCCAGAGTCGCCACCTTGACCCCTCCGGCCACGGACCCCGCCGCTCCCCCGACGAACATCAGGAACGGGTAGAAGAGCCTTGTCAGCTCCGTAGACGCGCCCATGTCCAGGGTGGTCAGCCCCGCCGTCCGCCCGCTGACGGACTGGAACACGGACTGGGCGAGCTTGTGGAGCACGGACAGGGGACCCAGCGTGTCCCTGTTGTCGTACTCGGCCAGGAAGAACACCAGCGCTCCCATGACCCACAGGAGGAGGCTGACGGAGAGGACCATCTTGGTGTCCAGGGCGAACCTGGAGAACCGGTGTTGCCGGAACACGTCCACCAGGACCGTCCAGCCGATCCCCCCCAGGACTATGAGGCAGCCGACGAACCCGAGCAGCACCGGGTCCGCCAAGTAGCTCTCCAAGCTGGACGCGTCTGGCAAGATGGAGAAGCCGGCGTTGTTGAACCCCGAGACCGACAGGAAGGCGGACTGCCATATCGACTCGCCCAGCGAGAAGTCCTCGTGGATCCGCCACCAGATGGTCCCGGTGCCTATGGCGTATACCGCCAGAACGATGAGGACGATGTTCCGCAGCACCGCCGCCAGGCCTCCCATGCGGTCCACGCCCATGGTGTCCCGCATCAGCATGCGTTCGGGCAGGGTTATGTGCTGGCCGACGATTATGAGCAGGAAGGTGGCGATGGTCGTGAATCCCAGGCCTCCCACCAACATAAGGGTGAATATCACGGCGTGTCCGAAGGTGGTCCAGTAGTCCGCGGTATTCACCACCGTGTGGCCGGTGACGGTGACGGCCGACGTGGCCGTGAAGAAGGCGTTGGCGATGGGCGTGAACCCCTCCTCGCCGGCGTTGGAGATCGGGAGGAGCAGCAGCACGCCGCCCGTCACTATCAACCAAGAAAAGCCGTAGAAGAGGATCAGAGGGGGCGAGGTCCTGCGGCTGGGATGGCGCTCGTGGACCCGTTGGACTGACGAGGGCCCCACGTCCCGGACCCTGGGGCGCCGGACTACCCTGTCACCTGCTCTGGAGCGTCTCTGCATCTTGGGTAGCGAGTGTCACGCGCCTGCGTGCCGCTTCTATGGCTTGGCCGGTATCCTTCCCCCGATATTGTCCGCCCAGTATACTCCCACGCGGGATTCCAGGAAAAGCGCACCTAGCCCCACCAATTTCGGCTTGTGTGACGTGGAAATCCGATGGCGGCGGAGTGGCGTACATCCCTAGAACGAATGGAAGGCGCAGGCAATGGGTCCCCCAAATTCATGTCCATTGGTATAGAAATCGTCTTGACATAGTTTTGACCTCGTGCTAGATTCTTTCTCCTTAGAAGGGGGGAGGGGCCCAATGGTACAGCAAGCTTCGAGACCACTATCGCCACAGATCGACGCGGCCGTCGTGTGCCGTCACCACTGGATAATCGAGGAGCCGGTGGGCCCGGTGAGCATGGGCGTTTGCCAGCAATGCTCGGAAGTGCGTGAGTTTAAGAACTATATCGAATCGGCACCATGGGGCGAGGACAACACGGCGGGTCAGCCCCCGGCCGGTCTTGTGGACGACCCTACCGAGGAGCCCGAAGAGCCCGACATCTAGCCCCGGGTCCCGGCCTGGGTCCGGGACATGGCCCCATCCATCGCGGACCGGAGAGACCGCGACGCTTGCTACCGGAACATGTCCCGTTCCGCGGGCCTGATGAGGGTCCGGGCGCCCCTCGCCCTCTCGGGGTCTGGGGCGTCGGTCCGATAGCCCTTGATCACCGCCGCCGGCACTCCATCCACCTTCCCCGTGACCAGCTCCGCAGCGGCCGCCAGCTCGTCGGCGACCGCGATGACGGTGGTCCGCATCACCTGCCCGTGGCAGTCCTCCCGGCCCACGTAGTTCGCCATCGGGTCCATGCCGGCCACGCCTATGGCCACGTTGGTCGCGCCCTCCCGCCAGGGCCGGCCGAAGGTGTCGGAGACTATTACTGCCACGTTGACGCCCAGGGCCTTCCGCACCGCCTGGCGGACCGCCTCGGCCGAGGCGTCGGGGTCCACGGGCAGCAGCGCGACCGAGTCGTCGCCCGGGACGTTGGAGGCGTCCACCCCGGCGTTGGCGCAGTTGAACCCGTGCTGGGTCTCGCTGATGATGTTGCCCCGCTCCATGCGAACGATGCGCCTGCTCTCCCGCAGGATGATCTCGGTGTGGCGCGGGTCCCGGTTGGACCCCTGGGAGAGGCGGGTGGCGACGGTTGAGGGTTCCACGTCCCGGAGCCTCACGACACGGCCCTCGGCTTTGGAGACGATCTTCTGTGTTATGACGAGGACGTCGCCCTCCTCGATGGGAGTCTTCTGCCCGGCGGCCGCCTCCAGGACCAACGCCGCCACGTCGTCCCCCTCCTCCACTTCACCTATCCCGGCCAGGCCTATCAGCCGCACCTCAGCGCGCATCGTGTTCACCTCCCTTCGCGCCGTGCATGCCTCGTCCGGGCTGGAGTAGGTGCAAGACCCGGTTGGCCTGCCCGCCCTCTCCCGTGAAACCAATGGTCCAGTTCAAGCGCGGATTCCCCTGGTCGCGGGAATGACGGTGGACGGGCTGGGGCAGACGGACGGTCTTGCACCTCCCTGCCTGGTGGGGCCAGTATAGCGCCTCCAAATACCCTGTGCTACAATCTGTCATCGGGCTGTCCCCGGGCCGGAGCACGCATGACCTCATCCCCCAGGAAGAAGATATACACCAAGTACGGCGACGAGGGCTCGACCAGCCTGCTGTACGGCGGGCGCGTGTCCAAGAACAACGCCCATACCGAGGCCTACGGCATCACGGACGAAGCGGTCTCGGCGATGGGTCTGGCCAGGGCCCTCTCCGACGACCCCAAGGTCAAGGAGGTGCTGGTGCGCCTCCAGCGGGAGCTGTTCATCGTCGGGGCGGAGCTGGCCACCGACCCCGAGCGGTACGAGCTGTTCAACCGACATTTCAAGCCCGTCACCGCCGAGATGGTGGCCGGGTTGGAGGAGCTCATAGACGGCTTGGAGGCCGAGGCCGAGATGCCCAACGTCTTCATCCTCCCGGGCGGCTCCCCCGCCTCGGCGGCCATGGACGTGGCCCGCACCATCACGCGCACGGCGGAGCGCCGTTGTGTAGCCCTCAAGGAGCAGGGCGGTCTGACGAACTCCGATATCCTCCATTACATGAACCGGCTGGGAGACCTGCTGTTCGTCCTGGCCCGCTACCAGGACAGGGACCTGCCCATCGAAAGGGCCACCGGAGACCAGGTGTAAGCCGACGCTGGTCTGTCCCCGCGACGGCAGCTCCCCCTCTGCCGGTTGCTGGGACACAACCTCCAGAGCTACCTCCCCAAGGGCGTGCGATGACATCTCCTCGACCCGTAACGACCGGCTCCGAACGCCTTCGGGTTGCGGTCATAGACTACGAATCGGGCAATCTCAGGAGCGTGTCCCAGGCCCTGGCCAAGGCTGGGGCCGAGCCGGTGGTCACCGGGGACCCGCAAGTCCTCCTGGACTGCCCGGCGGCGGTGCTCCCCGGGGTGGGAGCCGGCGACTCGGCCATGAAGGCGTTGCACCAAAGGGGGCTGGCGGGACCCCTCCGGGAGTTCGTCGGGTCCGGCAGGCCCTTCCTGGGCGTCTGCCTGGGCCTGCAGCTCCTGATGGACCGCACCGAGGAGGGGGACGCGTCCTGCCTGGGACTGGTCCCGGGGGTCACGCGAAGGCTGCCCGACGGCCTGAAGGTGCCGCACATGGGATGGAACCAGGTCGCGCTGAAGGGCGCCCATCCGGTGCTGGAGGGAATACCGGACAACGCCAACTTCTACTTCGTCCACAGCTACTACGCCGACCCCGCGGACGAAGGTGTCGTCGCTGCCGTAACCGAGTACGGCCCCAGGTTCTGTAGTATCATGGCGGTGGACAACCTCATCGCGACCCAGTTTCACCCGGAAAAGAGCGGTGCCCTGGGCCTGCGCCTGTACGAGGGCTTCGTCAGGCACGCCCAGGGCCACCGCCGCTGAACGGGAGCCCGAGGGAAGGCCGAGCGCAGAGTTGAAGCGGCTGGGTATCGTTTCCCATAACCCCAAGCGGGCGTACCAGGGATACACTCTGTTCGCGCCCCTTAGCGGCCAGACCGTTTACCTGGTGGACATGGATGGGGCCGTGGTACACCGCTGGGAGATGCCGTACCGCCCGGCCAGCTACGGCTACCTCCTGGAGGACGGCCACCTGCTCTACGGCGGGGTCACCGGCAAGAGCCCCGTGGCCCTGGGGGGCCGGGGAGGGGTCGTCATGGAGGTGGACTGGGAGGGAAACCTCTTCTGGCAGTACGAGGAGAGCACCCTGCACCACGACTTTTGCCGCCTGCCGAACAACAACACCATGGTACTCGCCTGGGAGCCGGTGCCCGACGACCTCCGGGACAAGATCGCGGGGGGTGTGCCGGGGACCGAGCACGAGCAGGGCATCTGGGGGGACGTGTTCCGGGAGGTGACTCCCGAGGGCAAGGTCGTCTGGGAGTGGCACTCCCACGAGCACCTGGACCCCCAGATGGACTCCATCTGCCCCCTGGAGCCCAGGGACGAGTGGGGCCACGCCAACGCCTGCAACGTGCTGCCCGACGGCAACCTGCTGACCAGCTTCCGGCGCCTCAACACCGTTGCCGTCGTCGACCGGGTGAGCGGGGCCTTACTCTGGAAGTGGGGCAGGCGGGACCTGGGCCACCAGCACGACCCCACGATGCTGGAGAACGGCAACGTGCTGCTCTTCGACAACGGCTGGCACGCCCCCCAGTCACCCAGTGCGGGCTCGCGCGTCCTGGAGGTGGACCCCAGGACGGAGCAGACTGTCTGGTGCTACCGGACCCGGCCTCCCTGGGCCTTCTTCAGCTCCTTCCTCAGCGGCGCCCAGCGCCTGCCCAACGGGAATACCCTGGTGTGCTCAGGGATGACAGGCCGCCTGTTCGAGGTTACCTCTGGGGGAGAGGTCGTCTGGGAGTACGTGAACCCATTCTTCGGCGACGACGAGCGCTTCGGCCTCTCCAACCACGTGTTTCGCGCCTACAGGTATCCGCCCGACTTCACGGGGTTCAGGGGCAAGTGCATCGACCCCGGCAGGTACGACTGGCTGAACCGCCTGTACGGTCCCGCCCGGAGGTAGGTGGTCGTGGAGGTGATACCGGCCATCGACATCCGGGGCGGCCGTTGCGTGCGACTGTACCAGGGAGACTACGCCAGGGAGACCGTGTACTCCGACGACCCCGCCGCCGTCGCGCTGCGCTGGCGGGAGCAGGGGGCTCCCCGTCTCCACCTGGTGGACCTGGATGGGGCCGTCCGGGGGCGTCCCGTCAACCTAGACACCGTGGGAGCCATCGCGGAGCAGGCCGGCATACCCGTCCAGTGCGGCGGCGGGATCAGGAGCTTCGAGACGGCCCTTGCCCTGTTCGACAGGGGCGTCCAGCGGGTCGTCCTGGGCACCTCGGCGGTGCGGTCTCCCGACCTCGTGGAGCGCTTGTGTCTGGAGTGGGGTAGTGATAGGGTGGTAGTGGCCGTGGACGCCAGGGACGGCAGGGTCGCCATAGAGGGGTGGACCGAAGGCACATCCATCGCGTCCGCCGACCTGATGCGGGGGATGATGGACGCCGGCGTGCGGAGGTTCCTGTACACCGACATCTCCAGGGATGGGACCCTCGGCGAGCCCAATTTCCAGGTCCTCCGGGACTTGCTTGGAGTCATCGACTGCCCGATCCAGGCATCCGGCGGCGTTTCCCGGGAGGAGCACCTGGTGCGGCTGGCCTCCATGGGAGCGGAGGGCGCCATCGTAGGCCGGGCCCTGTACACCGGCGACCTGGACTTGAGGGCCGCCGTGAAGGCGGCGGGCAACGGCTAGACGGCGGAGCGAAGGCCCATGACCGACGAGGACTACATCCGCGCCCTCCTGAGTCCCGAACGAGAGCGGGAGGTGGACCCCTTCGTCATAACCACCTTCATGCCCATCGAGCCCTACGACGACGTGGCGGACATAGGCTGCGGCCCCGGCTACTTCTCCATACCCCTGGCAAAGCACCTGGTATATGGCAAGCTGTACGCCCTGGACGTCTCCGACGAGATGCTGGATGTCACACGGCGCAGGGCCGCCGAGGCGCGGCTGGGCAACGTGGAGGTCGTCAAGTGCGGCGCCACCGACCTGCCGCTGCCCGAAGGCTCCCTGGACGGGGCCTTCCTGGCGTTCGTGGTGCACCAGAACGAGGACAGGGAGGGCTTCTTGAAGGCGGTCCGGCCCCTCCTCAGGAGCCGGGGCTGGTGCACGGTGCTGGAATGGCACCGGGTGGAGACGGAGCACGGGCCCCCGCTGGAGAGGCGCATTCCCCTGGATGAGCTCAGGCCCATGGCCCAAGCGGCCGGGTTCCGGTTCCTGTCGTCCCGGGACGTGAACCCCCACCAGTACATGGCCCTCTTCAGGAAGGATGGCTAGGGGCGTCCGCAGCGCGCCGTTCCCATGCTCACCAAGCGCATAATCCCCTGCCTCGACGTGGACGCCGGCCGGGTGGTCAAGGGAGTCAGCTTCGTGGACCTGCGAGACGCCGGCGACCCGGCGACCCTGGCCTCTTTCTACGACCGGGAGGGGGGCGACGAGCTGGTGTTCCTTGACATAACCGCCAGCTCCGACAACAGGGACACCATGGTCGACGTGGTCGGCCAGGTATCCCGGGAAGTGTTCATTCCCCTGACCGTCGGCGGCGGCATCCGCTCCCAGGGGGATATCCGCCGCATGCTGAGGGCCGGGGCGGATAAGGTGTCGTTGAACACCGCCGCCGTCAACGACCCCGCCCTGGTGCGCCGGGGCGCCTCGGAGTTCGGCAGCCAGTGCATCGTGGTGGCTATCGACGCCATCCGGGTCAAGGTAGGCGGCGCGTCAGGAGCCAACGCTCCGGTCGAGCTCTCCTCCCCGGACCTGGCCCTGGACGAGGCCTCCGGCTGGGAGGTGTACACCCACGGAGGCCGCACGCCCACGGGGATTGACGCGGTCCGCTGGGCGCGCAGGGTCGTGGAGCTGGGCGCCGGGGAGGTCCTTCTCACCAGCATGGACGCCGACGGGCGGCAGGAGGGGTACGACCTGGAGCTGACCCGGGCCATCTCCCGGGCGGTGACGGTCCCCGTGATAGCCAGCGGAGGCGCCGGAAGCCTGGACCATCTGTACGAGGCCTTTACGGCCGGCGAGGCCGACGCCGTGCTGGCGGCCAGCATATTCCACTTTGGCGTGTACACCATCGATCAGGCCAAGGACCACCTGGCCTCCAGGGGTGTGCCCGTGCGCAGAGGAGTCGCCTAGCCCATGAGCAAGATCACCACGGTCATATTCGACGTCTACGAGACGCTGGCCTACAACAACTCGTCCCTGTGGATAGAGACCTTCCGGGACATATGCCGCACCCAGTCCCTTCTGGTGGACCCGGTGGTCCTGTACCGGGAGTGGAAGCAGCTCGAGATGGGGTTCCGCAGGACGCGGCTCAACTTGGAGGAGCCCGAGAAGGGCCCGCCTTTCAAGTCCTACGAGGCTGCCTGGCGGGACTGCTTCGTGGAGACCTTCGCTAGGCTGCGCTTGGCCGGCGACCCCGCCGCCGCAGCGCGAAAGTCCATCGTGGACATGGGCGTCCGGGACCCGTATCCCGACGCCGTCGAGGCCGTTCCGGAGATCCAGTCCCGCTGGAAGACGGGCGTGCTCTCCAACGCCGACGAGGACTACCTGAACCCGCTGCTGGAGAGGATCGGATGGGAGTTCCCCGTGGTTCTTTCCTCCGAGGAAGTGGGCGCCTACAAGCCCTTGCCCGCGGCCTTCGAGAGGGTGCTCGGGGACCTGGGAGCCGGCGCCGACGAGGCCGTGTACGTGGGGGACACCCTCTACGACGATATCCTGGGCTCCAGAGGCGTCGGGATGCGTTCGGCCTGGATCAACCGGGAGGGGGCGGCCCACGACCCCGCGATGCCGGTGCCGGACTTCGAGGTCCGCAGCCTGGCCGAGCTGCCAGCCCTCCTGGAGGCCGCGTGACCGAGCTGGCACGACAGGAGGACGGCCGTCGCCGGCGGGAGGCCCGCCACATGAGGATGGAGACCATGGCGGTGCACGCGGGGCGCGCGGTCGATCCCGCCACGGGCGCCGTGACGCCCCCCATCCACCTGTCAACGACCTTCGAGCGGGCCCCCGACGGCTCGTACCCGCGGGGTTACCTCTACGGCCGGGACGGCAACCCCAACCGCGCGGCCCTGGAGGAGTGTCTACGGGAGCTGGAGGGGGGAGCCGGGGCCGCCGCCTTCGCCTCGGGCTCGGCGGCCTCCCAGGCGGTGCTCATGTCCCTGTCTCCGGGCAGCCACGTGGTCGCCCCCCGGGACGTGTACCACGGCACGGCGCGCCTGATGCGGGAGGTCATGGTCCCGTGGGGCTTGGACGTGACATTCGTCGACATGGACGATCCGGACCGTCTTGCCGGGGCCTTGCGGCCCGACACCAGGCTGGTCTGGGTCGAGACGCCCTCCAATCCCCTGCTGAAGATCACGGACATCCCCGCGGCCGTCGACGCGGCCCACCGGATCGGGGCCGCGTGCGTATGCGACAACACCTTCGCCACGCCGGTATTGCAGCGTCCCCTGGAGCTGGGGGCGGACCTTGTGGTGCACGCCACCACCAAGTACCTGGGCGGGCACACCGACGTCCTCGGCGGGGCGGTGGTCGGCCGCAACGACGACGAGATGTTTCGCCGGATCAGGAACGTCCAGGTGCGAGGCGGCGCGGTCCCCTCCCCCTTTGACTGCTGGCTGGTGCTGCGGAGCATCGGCACGCTGCCTTACCGGATGCGGGCCCACTGCGACAACGCCGCGAAGGTCGCCGCCTTCCTTGACGACCATCCGGGCGTGGAGTCGGTGTACTACCCGGGGCTTCCCCATCACGCCGGGCACCACGTCGCCGCCCGGCAGATGGACCTCTTCGGCGGTATGGTATCCTTCCAAGTGAGTGGCCAGGTGAGGTGCGGCAGGGACCGGGCCATGGCCGTGGCTGCGGGGGTCAGGATATTCACCCGGGCGTCCAGCCTCGGGGGTGTGGAGAGCCTGATCGAGCACCGCGCCTCCATCGAGGGGCCCGGGACCACCACTCCGGAAAACCTGCTGCGCATGTCCGTGGGCCTGGAGAACGCCGACGACCTGATAGAGGACCTGGCCCAGGCCCTGTCCCGGGCCGAGGAACCCGACGCGGCCGGACCGGGCGACGGCGATTCTCGGGAGTAGACGGCCCTAGGGGGTAGACAGCCATGGAGCTGAAGCTGAATGAGCAGGGACTGATCCCGGCCATTGCCCAGGACATCAACACCGGCCAGGTGCTCATGCTGGGCTACATGAACCCCGGCTCCCTGAAGCGCACGGTGGACGGCGTGCAGGTCTGGTTCTACAGCCGCAGCCGCGAGGACCTGTGGCACAAGGGGGAGGTGTCGGGGAACTATCTGAACCTGCGGGAGGCCTACGCGGACTGCGACAGCGACACCCTCCTGCTGAAGGTGGAGCCCGACGGCCCCGCCTGCCATACGGGCGACGTCTCCTGCTTCTCCAGCCGGCTGGAGGGGATGCCCGAGGGGTTCCGACGCACCGACGACGGCTCGGGAGTGCTGGAAGAGCTGTTCGCCCTGGTCCAGGACCGGCAGCGGGAGATGCCCGAGGGCAGCTACACCGCCCGGCTCCTGGGGGAAGGGGTGGGCCGCATAGCCCAGAAGGTCATAGAGGAGGCGGGGGAGACCGCCATCGCGGCGGCCCAGGGCGAGACGGACCGGCTCCCCGAGGAGGCGGCCGACCTGCTGTACCACCTGCTGGTGCTCCTGGCGGCGTCCGACGCCACGCCCAAGCAGGTGTGGGCCCGGCTGCGGGAGCGGCGGGGATAGCCCCGCCGAGGCCCCATTCTGAGCCAAGTGCCCATTCTCGGCTAACTGCCCAATCTCAGCTAAGTGAAGGGGGGAGACATGACCGCAGAACAGCCCATCAACGGCCATGACGACGACATCCTGTCCGGGCCCGAGAACTACAGGTACGGGACGGTTATCACCGGGCCGGATTTCGAGGCGAAGAAGGCGGTCCATGGCCGGAGGATGATCCAGCAGCGCATCCTCACCCACGGCAAGGAGAGCCTCTACAACATGACGGGGCTGGTGCGCGCCTTTCCCCTGGACACCGAGGACCTGCCCCTCCTGGACTCTCAGATGTCCTTCTACGCCTACTTCAGCGGACGCGCCGAGGAGCTGGCCATCCGGCACGTGGGGGGAGATCCCCGGGACCACGGCGCCGTCATGTGCAACCGGGTCACCTCCGGGGTCCTGGCAATCATGCTCGGACTCCTGGAGCGGGACGGCCGCGTGCTGTCCGTCGTCCCCAACGGGCGCTCCCACCCGTGTGTCCAGCAGGCGGTGGAGCTGGTCGGGGGCAGGTTCTACGAGGTCCAGGGCGTGGCCGCCTATGAGCGGGCGCTGAAGAAGGGCCCGTGGAGCATGGTGGTAATCACGCCCATGACTCCTCAGAAGTACCACCTGCCCGAGGCCGACGTGGCCCGGGTCATCTCCCTTGCCAAGGGCGATGGCATCATGGTGTTCACCGACGACGCCCACATGGCGTCCAGGGCGGTGTTCTACGACGAGCCCCTGAGTCTGGCCCTGGGGGACGTGGACGTGACGGTGTGGTCCTTGGACAAGCACGTGCCGGGGCCCCGGGGAGCCGCCGTGGTGGCCAAGAAGGAGCTCATGGAGCGGATACAGACCCAGGTGTTCCAGTTCGGACTGGAGTCCCAGTCCGGCCACTACGTCGCGGGCCTCAGGGGCATGGAGGCATTCGACCCGGAGCGAATACGGGAGGCCGGACGGTTGGCCCGGCAGCTAATGGAGCGGCTGCGGCCCAAGTACGGCGACTACGCCTACCAGGCGGGCCCCGGGGTGGCAATCTCCGCCGAGGACTTCGGCAAGATCGTGCTGTCCCGGGCCAAGGACCAGGACACCCCCATGATCGCCGAGGAGATGGCCGTGGCAGCCGCGTTCATCATGCTCCGCGACCACGGCATAGTGACCATCCCCATAACCGGCTATCCGGGGGCCGCCCCCACCTACCGGCTGATGATGCACCCCGACGGCGGCCGCCTGGGCATCGACGGTATCGAGGAGGCGGCGGAAAACGCGGTGCAGTGCGTGGCCGACCTGCTGCAGAGCCCTGACGAGGTGCGGTTGCTGCTGCTGGGTACGGGGTAGGGGGGCCGTAGATAAGGGGCGGCCCAGGGGCCGCCGGGGCCGTGCTAGTCCCGGGCTTGGACCATCTGGGCCAGCTTGCCCTCGGTCTTTATGGACGGGGCGACGACCATGTCGGCCTTATGCAGATCGCGGATGGTCATCGCGCCGCACATCCCCATGGCCACCCTCAACGCCCCCACCAGGTTCTGGGTGCCGTCGGTGACTGAAGTTGGCCCGAAGAGTATGTTTTTCAGGGGGGCCTTGGTGCCCACCCGGACCCGGGTGCCCCGGGGCAGCTCCGGGTGGGGGTTGGCCATGCCCCAGTTGAAGCCCTGCCCCGGCGCCTCCTCGGCCTGGGCGAAGGGAGTCCCCAGCATCACGGCGTCGGCGCCCGCCGCGATGGACTTGCACAGGTCTCCCCCGGTCCGTATCCCGCCGTCGGTTATCACCGATACGTAGCGGCCGGTGCGCTTGAAGTGCTCCTGGCGGGCGGCGGCGCACTCCAGGGTCGCGGTGACCTGGGGCACGCCCACGCCGGTGACCTCCCGGGTGGTGCATGCCGCTCCGGGCCCGACACCCACCAGCAGCCCGTCGATGCCCGTCTCCATCAGCTCCAGGGCCACCCCGTAGGTGACGCAGTTGCCAACGACCACGGGCACCTTCAGGTTGTGGCGCAGCTCCGAGAAGATCAGCCCCCGGTAGCTCCGGGACATGTGCCGGGCGGTGGTCACGGTGGACTGCACCACCACGATGTCGGCCCCCGCCTCCACGGCCATGGGAGATAGGCGCTTGGTGTTCTGGGGGGTCACCGAGACGGCGCGGACGGTGCCGTTGTTCATCTGGGAGATGCACCGGCCTATGAGGTCGTCCTTGATGGGCGACGAGTACACCCGCTGCAGCATCCCCGTGGCCTCGGACTGGGGGGCCGAGAGTATCTCCTCCAGCACCGAGTAGGGGTCCTCGTAGCGGGTGTATATCCCCTCCAGGTTGAGGACGCCAAGGCCGCCGGCCTCGTGCATCCGGGTGGCGAAGGCGGGCGACACCACCGCGTCCATGGCCGAGGCCAGGACCGGCACGTCGAAGGCGTGATGCCCGATGTTGAACTCGGTGCTGGTCATGTCCGGGTTGATGGTGACCTCCCCGGGGACTATCGCCACCTCATCGAACCCGTAGGACCGTCGTAGCTCCTTGAAGGTTGGACTGCCCATCCTTTATCCACCTCGTCGCTGCTCGATGTTGGCCCAGTATATACCCCTCGGGGTACCTCATCAAGGGGTCTGTTTGCGTCCGACCTCAACCCACAGTAGAATGACCCAACACTGTCCCCCGCCCGTCATTCCCCAGAAGAGAGTGCCCTTGCCCGGGGCGCCGGGACGGAATCGTTCATCTCTCGGCACTAAGGGCAATGCGTCGTTCCGCCGAAGGCCGGGACCAAGGGGTGGAGAGCGGCATAGCCAGCCGGGCGCCCCGAAAACGTACAGGAGGTGGTGATGAAGGTAGGAGTCTCCTTCCCGACGGTGATCGACTCCCCGGTGGACCCGGCGGCGTTCGCGCGAAAGGCCGAGGAGGTCGGCTTCGAGTCCATGTGGGTGCCCGAGCACCCGGTCCTGCCCGTTCACTCGTCCTCCAGGTTCCCCGACTCCGCCGACGGGCGCGTCCCCGACACCTACTCGTACATGATGGACCCCTTCGTGGCCCTCTCCGCCGCTTCGGCGGTGACGACGACCCTGAAGCTGGCCACGGGCATCTGCCTGGTGCCCGAGCGCAACACCATCCTCCTGGCCAAGGTCATCGCCAGCCTGGACCACTACTCCGGGGGCAGGTTCATCTTCGGCATCGGCGCCGGCTGGCTCCGGGAGGAGACGGAGCTGATGGGCGGCGACTTCGAGCACAGATGGACCCAGACTCGGGAGCAGGTGGAGGCGATGAAGGCGCTGTGGACCCTGGAGGAGCCCGAGTTCCACGGCAGGTACGTGGACTTCCCTCCCGTGCGCTGCTATCCCAAGCCCGCCCAGAAGCCCCATCCGCCGGTCTTGCTGGGAGGCCGGGCCAGGAACGTGTTCCAGCGGGTGGTGCGCTGGGGTGACGGTTGGTTCCCCAACCGCATCACTCCCCAGGAGGTGAGGGAGGGCCGGGAAGCGCTGGACCGGCTGGCCCAGGCCGCCGGGCGGGACCCGGCTTCGGTCTCTATCTCCATCTCTGGGCAGCCCCCGGACCGGGACCTGGTCGGACGGTTCGGGGATGCGGGCGCCGACCGGGTGGTCCTGCAGGGCCAGGGCGACTCCACCGATGGAGCCCTGCGCTGGCTGGAGGAGTCCGCCGCCAAGGTCGTGGGCTAGGGCGACGTAACCCTCGCCATCTCCAACACCTCCCCGATGCGGTCGACCCGCTCCAGGTCCCAGAGGCGGTCCAGTAGGGCGTTGGTCCGGTCCGGGCCCAGCAGGTCCGTGGACAGGGCCCGGAACTTGGCCTCCACCTCCCGGTCAGTCATCGGGTTCTTCCAGTGGCCGCGGTGATAGGGCACCGGCGACGAGCGGTGGCGCTCCCCGGACTTCGTCACGACCTCCACCGTTGCCAGCATGGCCTCGGGGGCCCGCCGGTTGGCCTCCTCGGTGGCGGCGACCTTCACCTTCCCGGTCAGGGCGAGCAGGGAGCCGTCCCGCAGGTACTCGTCGCCGAAGTGGCGCTCCTCGACGTTGCCGTAGGTCAGCGCCACCGCCACCGAGTAGGGCATGCTGTGGTCTGCCGTCTCGCGGTTGGCCGGGCGCCACTTCTCCTCGTCTCCGGCCATGATGTCTATGGCCGTCTGCAGGGTCTCCACCCGCACCTCGGCGATGTCATCCACGCTGGAGACCCTGTCCCGGACCTCCAGGGCCGCCTCGACCACAGTCTGAGAGTAGAGGCCCAGGGGGAACCTCTTGATGGTCGCCTCCATCACCTTGAAGGGCCTGCCGTCTCCCCCGAAGGCCTCCGGGCTGAAGGGGTCCCGGCTGACGGCGTTGAAGAACCCTCCGAAACCCTCGAAGACGGGGGACGGCCCGGTCAGGCCCCTTTGGGCCATCATCGCGGCGAACACGGCGTTGCGGCTGGCGTTGGCGAAGGCGCACCCCTTCCACATGGAGACGTCGCCGATCCGCGTCTGGTACAGGGCCACGTTGGGCGCCACGCACAGGTTCACCGTCTCCTCGGTCTGCTCCCGGGTGAGGCCCATGGCCTTTGCAGCCCCCAGACCCCCGGCCACCACTCCCAGGGTCACGTGGTCGAACCTGCGGCTGCGGACGGACACCGCGTCGCACAGGCGGCAGAAGGCCTCGTAGGCCAGGACGACGGAGGTGATTACCGTCTTCCCATCGGCGCCGCTGACCTCGGCGGGAGACAGGACGGCGGCGATGGCGTCGCTGGGATGCCCCGACTCCAGGCTGGTGTACCCGTCGTTGAAGTCCAGGTACCGGACCATGACACCGTTGGCGAAGGCGGCCAGGTCGGGACTCGTCTTTCCCCCGTTGCCAAGGACCGTGGCCGGCTGGGTGCTGGTGACCGTAGCAGCCATCTCCCGGGCTATTCTGGCGGGCTCGCTGTGGTAGGCGCCGATGGCGCAGCCCAAAGTGTCGACGATGAGCAGCTTCGTCCGCTTCAGGGCCTCCTCGGGGATGTCCTCGTATCTCAGGGAGTGGCCGTAGGAGCTCAGGTATCGGGCTATGGTGTCCATGGTGTCCTCCAGGTGCAGTGGGGTGGGGCTCGAGGCCCTCTCGTTGGGACGGGCCGTCGACGGCCCCCCGGCGTTCAGTCGAAGACCGTAGGACTCTGGCGACTCTTGGGAAGCCGGAACAGCTGCTACGCGCTCTCCACGGGCGCCTCGTCGACTAGCCGGCACAGGAAGAATAGCATATACGCCGCGAAGGGGTAAGACGTGTGGTCGTGGCGGTCCCGGACTGTCTTAGGCGGAGATGAGGTGGGCCGACCTGTGGCTGTCGTGACGGCGCTCTACGTTGCCCCTGGGCCTGTTGCGATCTCCTTGTCACCCGTCGACCGCCGTCAGCACGCCGTGGCCAAGGCCGTTGGGTTTCGGGTGTGAGCCTTCGTTTGACACCCATCCACCCCGGGACTACAATGGCCTAGTAGATTAACAGACAAATACCAGTCCCGGGTACCGTGAAGGTTTAATAGGGCAGGCGGTGAGAGTCCGCCGCGGTAGCGCCACTGTAAACGGGGAGCCCTCCGGCTTTGACCACTGTCCCCCAGAGGATGGGAAGGTGCCGGAGGATCGAGGATCCGTGAGCCAGGAGACCTGCCCGGGTACATGGAGTCCTGCTCTGCGCACAACAGAGGCAGCTCCTGGGTAGCCGCCGGCCCTTCTCCTACCGCCGGTTGCCCAAGGCAGAGGGTCGAACCCCTGGCAGCGCAGAGCCGGGGGTTTTTCGTTGTCAGCCACAAACAGCATCCCGACACTGGTCGTCGCCGGGGTCCGCAGCGGGGTGGGCAAGACCACCATCGCTACGGGCCTCATGGCCGCGCTCACGGCCCGGGGGTACAGGGTGGGCCCGTTCAAGGCCGGTCCCGACTACATCGATCCGTCCTATCACCGGGTCGCCTGCGGCGTTCCGTGCCGCAACCTGGACACCTGGCTGCTGTCTCCAGAAGTGGTGATCGAGCTGTTCCGCCGGGCCGTGTCGAACAGGGACGTGGCCGTGGTGGAGGGAGTCATGGGCCTGTACGACGGCCACTCCAGCCTCGGCGAGAAGGGCTCCACGGCGGAGCTGGCCAAGCTCCTGGGCGCGCCGGTAGTGCTGGTGGCCGACGCCTCCAAGGTGGCCCGCAGCGTGGCTGCGGAGGTGCTTGGGTACCAGAGCTTCGACCCGAAGGTCGATATAGCCGGCGTCGTTCTCAACGGCATCGCGGGGCCGGGGCACCTGGAGTTCTGCAAGCCCCAGGTGGAGGAGACCACCGGGATACCCGTGCTGGGTTACATGCCCCACCGGCAGGACCTAAGCCAGCCCGAGCGTCACCTGGGACTGGTCCCCACCGTCGAGGGCACGGTGGTCCGGGACTGGTACAGGGGGCTCACAAGCCAGGTGGAGGAGACCATCGACCTGGACCGGCTCATGGTGCTGGCGTCCCGGGCACGGCTTCCCGATGCGCCGCCCCAAGTGTTTCCCAAGGAGGTCCAGGAGCCCAGGGCCCGCGTCGCCGTGGCCATGGACCGGGCCTTCAGCTTCTACTACCAGGACTCCCTGGACTTGCTGGAGGCCTGGGGCGCGGAGGTCGTGCCCTTCAGCCCCCTGGAGGATCCGGAGCTGCCCGAGGGCGCCGGCGGCGTCTACATAGGCGGCGGGTTCCCCGAGATGTACGTGGAAGAGCTCTCCCGCAACATGGGCATGACCGCATCCATACGGGAGGCGGCGAAGAGGGGCATCCCCATCTACGGGGAGTGTGGCGGTCTAATGTACCTGGGTGGGGGGCTGACGGACTTCCAGGGAGCGCTGCACCCCATGGTCGGCCTTCTGCCCGTCTCGTCGTCCATGCCGGGCAGCCGCCTGGTCCTGGGGTACCGTGAGGTGGAGGCGTTGGCCGACGGGCCCCTGCTTCGGCGGGGCCAGAGGGTCAGGGGCCATGAGTTTCACTGGTCGGTCCAGGATGGAGCGCCGTCCCAGCAGGACGCCGCCTACAGCGTGGTCGACCAGGAGGGCCGCCTGGAGGGATTCCGGTCCGGCAGCGTGCTGGCCTCCTACGTGCACCTGCACATGGCCAGTGACCCGTCGCTGGCGCCCCGGTTCGTGGATGTATGCTCGGTCAAAGATAAGGGTCCTGGACGCGTGTCCTCGGCCCTCACGCGGAGGTAGCTGAACATGGCGATCTGGTGCAATGCGATCTGGTATAAGGCCATGGGCCTGAGGACGTACCGTCGGGCGCTCCTGGCCGGCGTCCTCGCGCTTCTGCTGGCGTTGGGAATGGCCTGCGAGGGGGACCCCACAGCCGCGCCGACCGCCACCTCGCCGCCGTCGGGCGCGGTCGGTCCGACGGCGAGCCCCGCGGCCCCGTCCACGCCGGAACCGGCGGCCACCGTGCCGGCCCCGTCCAGCCCGACGGAGGCCGCCGCCACGGCCGAGCCGGCAACGCCGCCGGCTCCCCGGCCGACCTCCCCATCGGCTCCGGCCACGCCTACACCGGCGCCAATCGAGCTGCCCTCCGCCTTTCCCGTCGTAATCACCGACAGCAACGGTAACGACGTCGTCTTCGAGGAGCCTCCCCAGCGGATCGTGGCATACAACGCCGTTGCGGTGGAGACACTGTTCGCCATGGGCGAGGGCCATCGGGTGGCAGGCACCCACGATTTCGTCACCTACCCACCGGAGGCGGACGCCGTTCCCAAAGTGGGGGACGCGTTCAACGTGAACGCCGAGAAGATCCTGGAGACGGACCCGGACCTGATATACGTCTTCTTCGCCAGCAGCTACGATCAGGTCAAGGACCTGGGCATCAAGGTGCTGTACCTGGAGAGCCCCACGACCTTGGATGGAATCCCCGAGCGAATGCGCATGTGGGGGCGCATAACCGGCAACGTCGATGCCGCGGAGTCGCTGGCGTCGGCGTACGAGAGCCGGCTCGACGCCCTGCTGGGGAAGCTGTCCGCCGTGGACCGGGGACCGAGAATCCTCTACGATGTTGGAGGAGGCTGGACCGTCGGCCCCGACACCATAATCGGCCAGCTCCTCGACCTGTTGAAGGCGGATAACGTCGCCGGAGACCTGACGGGCTGGAGCCAGATAAGCCCCGAGGTGGTCGTGGAGCGGGACCCGGAGGTCATCATCACCGGAACGGCCCAGGAATTCCTGGGCAACCCGGCCTTCCAGGACGTATCGGCGGTGAAGAGCAGGCGGCTCTATGCCGTGGAGCCTTCAGGGGTACTCAGCGTCTTCGGCCCCAGGTTCATAGAAGGGGTCGAGGGGCTCGCCAGGCTGCTCCACCCCAGCGTATTCGCCTTCCCTGTCGTGGTCACCGACAGCAACGGCAACGACGTGACGTTTGACGCCCCGCCCGAGCGCATCGTCGCCCTGACCTCGGTGGTGGTGGAGATCCTCTTCGCCCTGGGGGAGGGTCACCGCATAGTGGGCACCCACGACTTCGTCTCGTATCCTCCCGAGGCCGACGACGTGCCGCGGATGGGCAGCGCCTTCCAGGTGAACACGGAGCAGGTCGTCGCGGCGGACCCGGACCTGATATCCGTCTTCTATGCCAGCAGCTACGAGCAGGTGGAGGGCCTGGGTCCCACGGTGCTCTACCTGGACAGCCCCAGCACCCTGGACGGGATCCCGGACCGGATGCGTTTGTGGGGACGAATCACCGGAAGATGGGAAGCCGGCGAGAGGCTGGCCCTGGAGTTCGAGACCAAGCTGAACGAAGTGCTGGACCGGCTGGCGTCCCTGGAGCAGGGCCCCCGGCTTTTCCACGACGACTCCCTCCTCTACACCCGCGGCCCCGGCACGGTGCTGGGCCAGGTGTACGACCTGCTCAAGGCACAGAACATCGCCCACGATATCGAGGGCTATGGGCAGCTATCCCCCGAGGTCCTGGTGGAGCGAGACCCCGAGGTGATCATCGTCACCTTCCCCAGCCGCGTGCAGGAGTTCATGGAGGACCCCGCATTCCAGGAGGTGTCCGCCATAAAGAACCGCAGGGTCTACGCGGTCGAACCCGATGGGCTCGTCAGCGTCTTCGGCACCAGGTTCATTGAGGGGATCGAGTTCCTTGCCCGGGTGATCCACCCGGACCAGTTCGAGTAACGGCGCAGCGATGAGGATAGGCCTGCCTTTCTCCATGGGAGGGACGAGGGGAGCCACGAAAGACCGCGGGGCCGGAGCGCGTCCCAGGCCCCTGTACATGGTCTACCCGTGGTGGCGTCTGGCCGTCGGGCTGGCCGTGGTGGTCCTCATTGGGGTGGCGGCCCTGGGCATCGGGTCCGTGAACGTGCCTCCCCTCACCACCACCAAGATACTGGTAGACCAGCTGCCCTTCGTGGAAGTCGAGGGAGACTGGCCCAACGGCTGGAACTCCATAATCTGGAACATCCGCTTCCCCAGGGTCGTGCTGGCCGGCCTGGTGGGGGCGTGCCTGGCCATCGCGGGAGCGGCCTACCAGGGCCTCTTCCGCAACCCGTTGGCCGAGCCGGGCCTCATAGGGGTGTCCTCGGGGGCCGCCCTGGGGGCCACGGTGGTGCTGGTCACCAGCGTACCCTTCTACGTCTTCGGCTACAGCCTGCTGCCCATAGCCGCCTTCGCCGGAGGGATCGTGACGGTAGCCGTGGCCTACACGGTGTCCAGGCAGGCCAACGGGGTGCCCCTCCTGACGCTGATCCTCGCCGGGGTTGCCATCGCCTCCCTGGCCACCGCCGTGTCGAGCCTCCTGATGATACGCAGCGATCCCGACGTCCGGCCCCTGCTCTCCTGGCTCCTGGGCGGCGGCCTGATATCGTCCCAGTGGGACGACATCTACATGCTGATGCCCTACCTGGTAGTGGGAGCCCTGGTCCTGATGGGGTACAGCCGCATCCTCAACACCTTCCAGGTGAACGAGGAGGAGGCGAAGCAGCTTGGCGTGAACGTGGAGAAGACCAAGATCGTCCTCGTCGTGGTGGCGACCCTGATAACGGCGGCCTCCGTATCGGTGGCCGGGATAGTGGGTTTCGTGGGGCTCATAGCTCCCCACGTGGTGAGGCTGATATGGGGGCAGGACAATCGCTTTCTGCTGCCCATGGCCATGCTTACGGGCGCGGGGTTCATGATAGCGGCGGACCTGATCGGCCGCACCATAGCCAGCCCCAGCGAGCTGCCCGTGGGTGTGGTGACGTCCTTCTGCGGGGCGCCCTTCTTCCTCTATCTCCTGCGAAAGAGGAAGGTGGTGCTTTGAGCCTGCAGCCTCCCCTGAAAGCGACGGGGATAGGGTTCTCCTACGGCCAGCGCACCATCCTGCATGACGTCGACCTGGAGGCGGCGACCGGGGAGGCCGTCGGCATCGTGGGTCCCAACGGGTCCGGCAAGACGACCCTGCTGAGGATAGTCGGCGGCAGCCTGACTCCCGGACATGGCGACGTCTACGTGCGGGGGGAGAGGCTGCCCTCCCTGCGGCCCAGGGACCGGGCGCGGCTCGTGGCCATGGTGCAGCAGAGCCCCGCGGTGCCGCCCGGCTTCTCCGCGCTGGAGGTGGTCCTGATGGGCAGGAACCCGTACCTGGGCCTGCTCCAATGGGAGGGGCAGAGGGACCTGGACGTCTGCCAGGAGGTCATGGAGCTGACCGAGACTTGGGAGTACGCCGCGCGGCCCGTCTCCACCCTGTCGGGTGGGGAGCTGCAGAGGGTGTTCATCGCCCGCGCCCTGGCGCAGCAGACACCCGTCCTCATCCTCGATGAGCCCACGTCCCACCTGGACATAAGCTACCAGACCGCCGTCATGGACATGATAGAGAGGATTCGCAGGAAGACCGGGATAACCGTCCTGGCGGCCATGCACGACCTGAGCCTGGCAGCCCAGTATTGCAGCCGCATCGTCGCCCTCCACCAGGGGACCATCGTTGCATCCGGAGAGCCCTCGGAGGTGCTGACGGTGGACGTGGTCTCCCGGGTATTCGGAGCTCCCGTCTCCGTGATAGAGCACCCGGTCCACAAGACGCCGGTGATACTCCCGCTGGGGCAGGTAGCCAACGGGCGGGAGAGGGCCGGCTAGTGGAACGTTGGCAGGGTGCAGATGACGAGGCTTCCGGCACGGTCTGGAACGGGGAGGTAAGGTGACACGAGCGGAGGAGATACAAAAGCACCAGCCGGTACGAGGGCCCAGGGTCAAGAAGGGCCTGGTGATCGTCAACACGGGGGACGGCAAGGGCAAGACCACCGCCGCCATGGGCGTGCTGTTCCGCGCCTGGGGCAGGGACATGCGGGTCGTCATGCTCCAGTTCATCAAGCACACCACCGCCAGGTTCGGCGAGCAGCGGGCCGCCAAGAAGATCGGGGTGGACATGCTGGCCTACGGGGACGGCTTTACCTGGCGGTCCAGGGACATGGAGCGCACCGAGGAGATGGCCCGCGTTCAGTGGGACGTTGCCAAGGAGAAGATCGCCTCGGGCCAGCATGACGTGGTCATCCTCGACGAGTTCACCTACCCGATGCACTACGGCTGGGTGCCGGTCTCGGAGGTGCTGGAGGTCTTGAAGGCCCGGGACCCGGACCTGCACGTCATCATCACCGGCCGCAACGCCCCGCCGGAGCTGGTGGAGTACGCCGACCTCGTCACCGAGATGAGGGCGGTCAAGCACCCGTACCAGGAGGGGATCAAGGCCCAGCCGGGCATCGAGTTCTAGGCCGGGCTCTCGTTCCATTCTCGTCGAGGGATGACCGGGGGTCAGTGCTTCGACCCGTCATTGACTTCTAGGCCGGGCGGTCATTACGCCTGTGTCGAGGGTGACCCGGGGGTCACCGCTTCGAAAGGAGCTGCCCATGACGCCAGCCCCGCCGGACCTCCCGGGGGGAGTGTAGCCTTGTTGAGGCCCGACGGCGCCCATGAAGGAAGCGGGGGGCCCCACCGCCTGCTGATGGTCCGGCATGGCGAGACGCCGTGGAACCTGGAGGGCAGGATTCAGGGCCATGCCGACGTGCCGCTGTCCGAGAGGGGCCGCGCCCAGGCGGCCTCCCTGGCCCGCCGGGTTGCCGGGCTCCAGGTCCATGCCGCCTACGCCAGCGACCTGACCCGGACCATGCAGACCGCCGAGTCGGTGCTGGCCGGGCGGGAGGTGGCCCCTTCCCCCGTGCCCGAGCTGCGGGAGTTCTCCTATGGCCGCTGGGAGGGCATGACCCACCGGGAGGTGGAGCGTGAGGACCCGGCGGCATACGCCGACATGATGACGCGCCGGCCGGACTTCGCTCCCCCCGGGGGCGAGAGCCTGCACCAGGTCACGGCCAGGGTCTGCGGGTTCGCCTCGGGCCTCCGCGACGCCATGTTCTCGGGAGAGGCCTACGGCTTCCGGGGCCACTCCCCGGCCGGTCCGGATGACGGGGGCGGCGCCGTCCTGGTCGTGGGCCACGGAGGGTCGCTGAGGGCCCTGCTGGTCTGCCTGCTGGACCTGCCGGTGTCCGCGGTGTGGAGCCTCTGGCTGGACACCGCCAGCCTTACCATCGTCGACCTGTACCCGGACAACGCGGTCATGAAGCTGTTCAACGATACGTCGCACCTGAAGGGAGACGTGGGGCCGTGACGGCCAGGGTGCTGATGGTCCAGGGGACCGCCTCCCACGTGGGCAAGAGCGTGCTGGTGGCGGCCCTCTGCCGCATATTCCGACAGGACGGCTACAGCGTCGCGCCCTTCAAGGCCCAGAACATGTCCAACAACTCCTACGTTACCCCCGAGGGCGGCGAGATAGGCCGCGCCCAGGCGGTGCAGGCCGAGGCCGCGGGCATCGAGCCGTCGGTGGAGATGAACCCGGTCCTCCTCAAGCCCGAGGCCGACAGCCGGTCCCAGATCGTGCTCCTGGGAAAGCCTCAGGGCTCGGCCGGCGGCTCCTACTTCGCCCAGGTCAAGCCAAGACTGTGGCAGTCCATCTCCGCGTCCCTGGACAGCCTGCGGGACCGGTACGAAGTAGTCGTCATAGAGGGGGCGGGAAGCCCCGCCGAGATAAACCTGAAGCAGCACGAGATCGTGAACATGCGCGTGGCCCGCTACTGCGGCGCGCCAGTGCTGCTGGTGGGCGACATCGACCGGGGAGGCATATTCGCCTCCCTGGTGGGCACCATGGAGCTGCTGGACCCCGAGGAGCGGGAGCTCGTCAAGGGGTTCGTGGTCAACAAATTCAGGGGCAACGTGGACCTGCTGAAGCCCGGCCTGGAGTTCCTGGAGGAGAGGACCGGGGTCCCAGTGGCAGGGGTGGTCCCGTACTACTACGACATCGACATACCCGAGGAGGACGCGGTGCCCCTGGAGCAGCGGCGCCGGATGAAGGAGCGGACGGACTACCTGCTGGACATCGCCGTCATCGGGTTCCCGCACATCTCCAACTTCGACGACTTCGATCCCCTGCTGCGGGAGCCGGGCGTCAGGCTGCGGTACGTGGAGGCCCACGACGAGCTGGGCCGCCCGGACATGGTGGTGCTGCCGGGGACCAAGACCACCGTTCGCGACCTGGAGTGGATGCGGGAGAGGGGCTTCGCCCATCGCCTGCGCCAGCTCGCCGCCGACGGCGTGGCGGTGGTGGGCATATGCGGCGGCTACCAGATGCTTGGAGACGAGATCCTGGACCCCCAGCGAATCGAGGCCGATGAGCCCCGGACCCCCGGGCTGGAGCTCCTGCCGGTGACCACCGTATTCGAAGGGACCAAGGAGACCTCCAGGGTGACGGGGGAGGTAACCGGCTCGGCCGGTCTCCTGGAGAGGGCGACGGGCACGGCCCTGAAGGGCTACGAGATCCACATGGGCAGGACCTCTCTATCGTCAGGAGGCCGGGGGCCCGGAGTCGGGCGGCCGGCGGGCCCTGCGCCGTTCCTCCTGAAGGAGCGTTCCGGCCGCCCGGTGGAGCACCTGGACGGGGCCGCGGACTCCGCGGGCATGGTCCTGGGGACCTACCTCCACGGCGTTTTCTACAACCAGGCAGTCCGCGCCTCGGTGCTGGCTGCCCTGGCCGAGAGGAAAGGGGTCTCCCTGCCGGAGTCGGGTGGGGACGCCGCCCACTCCAACGATGCCGAGTACGACAAGCTGGCGTCCCTGGTGAGGGGCAGCCTGCGCATGGACCTGGTCTACGGCATGATGGGGCTGCGGCCCCCCCGTTAGCCAGCCTCCCTGGCCAAGCTTGACACCTCCCGGCGCCCTCCCCATACTCGTGTGTATCCCCTCTCGGAGGTGCCCCCATGGCTGCTCCCACCGTCAACGGACGGCGTCTGAACGCCACCATTGAGGCCCTGGGCAGGATCGGAGAGACGCCCGAGGGGATGCAGCGGGTCGCCTTCTCCCCCGCCGACGTGGAGGGAAGGCGGTATGTCATGGACCTGATGTCCGAGGCGGGCCTCCAGGTCCGGATGGACGCCGCAGGGAACATCATCGGCCGCAGGGAGGGCAGCGACCGCCACGCGCCGGCCATCGCCCTGGGCTCCCACGTGGACACGGTGCCCAGCGGCGGCAAGTACGACGGCGCCCTGGGCGTGCTGGCCGCCATCGAGTCGGCCCGCACCCTCCACGACCACGGCATCACCACCAGGCATCCCCTGGAGGTGCTGGTGTTCACCAACGAGGAGGGCACCACCTTCAACCGCTGGCTGCTGGGCAGCCGGGCCATGGCCGGCGCCTGGGACAAGGGCGACCTGGATGCCGCCGACCCGGCGGGGACCAGCCTGGCGGAGTACTTCCCCAGGATTGGCGGAGACCTGGACCGCATCGAAGAGGCCGTCCGGCGGGAGGGCGACCTGCACGCCTACCTGGAGCTGCACATCGAGCAGGGCCCCGTGCTGCACCGTAACGCGGTCCCCGTCGGCGTGGTGTCGGGGATAACGGGCCGGTCTGTGTTCCAGGTCGTCGCCAAGGGGACGGCCAACCACGCGGGCACCACGCCCATGGATAACCGGCGCGATGCCCTGCTGGCCGCCTCCAGGATGATCACGGCGGTGAACACCATAGTCGCCGAGGAGGAGACCTGCCGGGTGGGGACGGTGGGCACCGTGGCGGTGAAGCCCACCAGCGCCGTGAACGTCATCCCCGGAGAGGTGGAGTTGGGGGTGGAGTTCCGCGACATAGACATGGAGTCCCTGGACCACGCCGAGCGCCGCCTCAACGAGGTGGCCAGGGATATCGCCGCGGCCACCGACACGGAGGTCCTGGTAAAGCGGCTGGAGCGGGGCCTGTCGTGCCCCATCGGCGGAGACGTCAGGGACGTGGTGGCGAGGGCGGCCCGCAACCTGGGCCTGGAGTCCATCGTCATACCCAGCGGGGCGGGGCACGACGCCCAGGCCATCGCCAACATCACCCGGGCGGGAATGATCTTCGTCCCCAGCGTCGACGGCGTCAGCCACTCCCGGGAGGAGTACACGACGCCCCAGGACTGCGTCAACGGCGCCAACGTGCTCCTCAACACCATGCTGGACCTGGACCGGGCGTAGGGCTGCCTGACCGGCCGCTCAGTCGTCTTCCAGATGCCTGGGCAGCCACTCCCCAAGGAGTTCGTGGAGCTCGTCGCGGCACTCCCGCAGGCCGTGCTCCGCCCCCTCGTACAGCACCAGCTCCCTGGGTTCCCTGGCCCATCCGTAGATCCGCTGGGCGCACCACGCCGGCAGACGGGTGTCCGCGGTGCCGTGGACTACCAGCAGCGGCCGGGGCGAAATGCGGGGAGCGCCCTGGGCGCCGTGGGTCTGGGACGAGAGGGCCACCACCGCCGACACGTCCGGGCTGAACGCCCCGGCGGCAATGACCACCGCGCCGCCGAAGGAGTGACCTACGAGGGCGACGCGGGAGCACCCCCGGGCCCTCAGCGCCTCCACGCCGATGAGGGCGTCCCACACCGACTCGTCCAGGTCGGCGGGGTGGCGGTAGTCCAGCCGCATGGACGTCACTCCCCGGGCTGTCAGCTCCTCGGACAGGGTCTCGTAGATGCCCTCCGCTGGGCCCGCGTACCCGCCCCGCGCGCCGCACACCCACAGCACGGCCCCTCCGGCGGGCCGGTCCGGCTCGTGCAGGATGGCCCGTATGGCGCCGCGAGTGGTGGAGAGGGCTACGCCGCGTCCCGTGGCGTCCTCAGGCAGGGCCGTCTCTTCTATGCCCAGCAGCGACGACGCCACCGAGCGCCGGAGCTCCCGGAGGCGCCGCCGGTCTTCATCGCTCATGCCCCGCCCCGCCTGCTGGACCCGCTCGCGCTACCGGACTCTCCGGCCGGCCTGGAACACCGCCCACACATTCCGCAAGGCCCCGATGTCCGAGAGGGGGTCTCCGTCGATGAGCACCATGTCGGCCTGCTTGGCCACCTCGATGGTGCCGGCCAGGTCCTGGATGCCCATCAGCTCGGCCCCCTCCCGGGTGGCCGACTCCAGGGCCGCGGCTGGGGACATGCCGGAGTCGACCATCAGCTCCAGCTCCCTGGCGATGAAGCCGTGGCGGGCCGGGGAGCCCCCGGCGTCCGTGCCGGCGGCGATGCGCACCCCGGCGGCCAGCGCCCTCTTGAAGCTTGTTATGGAGTTCTCCTTGCGGGCCGCCAGGTCCGCCCGCTGGCCGTCGGTCATGCCGTAGAGGCCTCCCAGGCGCTCCCGGGCGTCCCAGGTGGACATGGTGGGGACGAAGTAGGTGCCCCGCCGGGCCATCAGCGCGCAGGTCTCCTCGTCCAGGTAGGTGCCGTGCTCCACGGAGTCTATGCCGGCCTCCACGGCCTGGCGGCTGCCCTCGTAGCCGTGGCAGTGGGCCGCGATCTTCAGCCCGGCCTCGTGGGACGTGCGTACGGCGGCCTCCAGGGCCGCCGGTCCCAGGCTGGCGAACTGGTCGCCGTTGGGCCTGAATCCGGTGGCCCCGACCTTGATCATTCCGGCGCCGCGCTCGATCATCTCCCGGATGCCCAGCACCAGCTCCTCTGTGGTGTTCATGTCCCGGGTCAGTGCCGCCGGCCAGGTGCCCGGAAACTGGAACCACTCCCCGCTGGCGACGATCCGGGGACCCATGATGGCCCCCGAGGCCGTCTGCCGGGCGACGAGGATGTTGATGGCGTGCCTGGCGCCCACGTCCCGGGCGGAGGTCACCCCCGACATGAGGGCCCGGCGGCAGTTTCCCACGGCCTTGAGGGTGAACGTGTCGTGGCTGTCGCCCAGGAGCCGCTCCATGCTGTCCATGCCGCCGTCCCCGGTGAAGTGCTCGTGGCAGTCGATCATGCCGGGTATCAGGGTCAGGCCCTCTCCGTTGATGTCCTCCTGGTGGACGGTGGTCCTGGGCCGCGCCGTCTCCTCGCCGATCCAGTGGACCACGCCGTTGGAGACCTCCACGCTGACCCGTTGCACGGGGGCGGCTCCGGTCCCATCGATGAGCCTTACGTTACGAATGACGCTATCCACCAGGCCCCCCCTTTCCCGCTCGCGCAGTTTGCGCCATACTAGTGCCCGGATTCTCCCAGTGTCAAGGCAGTCCCCGTCGGCCGGGCGTCGCCGGGACCGCGCGGGGTGTTAGAATGGTCTCGTACCGGGGGCCTCGTGTCCCGGTGGCCCCCGGGCTAGGACGGCCTTGGGAGAGGAGCGGCGACATGGACGCGACTACCCGCCGCATCAGCGACTACACGGTCGGGTTGGAGAACTCCCATCTGCCCCCGGAGACGGTGCACCAGGCCAAGCGCAGGATCATAGACGCACTGGGGTGTGCCATGGGAGGCTACGGCAGCGGTCCGGCCAGGATAGCCCGCCGCCTGGCCTCCCGCAGCCGCGGCTCGCCCCCCGCCACCGTCCTTGGCGGGGTGCCGGCCACCTCCCCCGAGATGGCGGCCTTCGCCAACACGGTCATGCTGCGGTACCTGGACTGCAACGACACCTTCGTATCCGCGGGCACGGGGCACCCCAGCGACATGGTCCCCGCGGTGCTGGCGGCATGTGAGATAGCCGGGGGCCCGGGAAAGACCCTCATCACCGGCACGGTCCTCGCCTACGAGGTATGCGGCAGGTTCTCCGAAGAGGTCTCCATCGACGGGCAGGGTTGGGACCAGGGCATCTTTTCGGTCATCGGGGCGGCCTGCGGCGCGGCCAAGGTCCTGGGCCTGTCCAGAGAGCAGACGGCCCACGCCGTCTCCATGGCGGTGGTCCCCAACGTGCCCCTGCGCCAGACGCGGGCGGGGGAGCTCTCCATGTGGAAGGGGTGCGCCACCGCGGCGGCCACACGCAACGGGGTGTTCGCCGCCATCCTGGCCCAGGAGGGGCTGGAGGGCCCCTTCGAGCCCTTCGAGGGCAGGCACGGCCTGTACGAGCAGGCCACCGGCCCCATCGACCTGGGGGAGCTCGGCGGCGACGGCGCACCGTTCAGGTTGGACCGCACCAGCCTCAAGTTCTACCCGTCCCAGATCCACACCCAGGGGCCCGTGGCCCTGGCGCTGGAGCTGAGGGACCGGGTCGGCCCGGAGGACGTCACGGCCATCAACCTGGAAACGTACCGGACGGCATGGCACAGCGCCGGCAGGGAGCCGGAGAAGTGGGACCCGAAGACCCGGGAGACCGCCGACCACAGCCTGCCCTACATGATATCCGTGGCCTTTCGCGACGGCCGGGTCGGCCCGGACAGCTTCACGCCGGACCGGGTCCTGGACCCGGCGCTGCGTCCCCTGATGGGTAAGGTCCACGTCAGCGAGAACCCGGACTTCACCGCCCGCTACCCGGCGGAGCAGCCGTGCTGCATGGAGGTGGTGAGCCGCTCGGGAGAGCGGTTCTACGCCGAGACGTCCCACCCCAAGGGGCACCCCATGAACCCCCTGACCGACGCCGAGCTGGAGGACAAGTTCCACGGCCTGGCCGGGGCCGTCCTTCCCAGAGACCAACGGGACCGCGCCCTGGAGGCTCTATGGCACCTGGAGCGGGTCGACGAGATCGGACCGCTCCTGGGACTGTTCCGGTGTGACGGGGAGGGTGGGCAGCGGTGATGCGGTCCGTCGACGTCGGGGAAGCGTCCTCCATATGCATGGGCCGCTGCCGGGCCGCCTGTTGCCAGGGCCCGCTGGTGCTGCGGCTGAGCAGGGAGGAGGTCGACGGCTTCAGGTCCAGGGCGGCGGCCCTGGGCCTCGGACCGGTACGGGCCCGGACCCTGGAGGACGGCGGCGCCCTGGTGCGCTTCACCGACTATCCCGGGGACCGCTGCCCCATGCTGGACCCCGGCACGTGGGCCTGCCGCATATACCCGGCCCGGCCCTCCAGGTGCCGGGACTTCCCCGAGAGGCTCACGCCCGGCTGTCCCCTGTCCGAGGTGGTCTTCGGCGAGGGCGGCGCCGGCGGCTAGACCCCCGTTGACCCCGTTGCCTTCCCGTGACGCAGAGAGCGTCACTCGGGCATGCCGGCGTCGATCCAGCGTTCGATTTCGGCGATCTCGTCCTCGGTCAGGAACGGTCCGCCCCGGGGCATCCTGGGGATCATGCCCACTCCCTTTCGAAGGAACGTGACCAGGTGGGTCTCCCGTCCCGGCTTGCCCGGCTCGATTAACTGGCGGCGGTAGGGGCTGCTCGCGGCCAGCTCCTGGGGCGTGTCCCAGTAGTACTCGTGGATCCCGGGAGCGGGAGGCCCGTGCTTGGCCTCCCAGGCGGCCATCGACTTTTCGAGGAGCTCCTTGACCCGGGGCCAGGTGACCGGCTGGTCCGACATCGGCACTCCCAAATTGGAAGCCCCCCGCAGGCCGCCGGGGGGCTTCGTCGCTCTCGGCGGGGCCGGGTTGCACGGCCCCGGGGCCCCTAGTAGTCGTCCTTCTGATAGACCTGCAGGCGGTTGCGGTTGCTGTCCAGGATGATGACGCGGCCGTCGTCGTCGATGGCCACGGCCTTGGGCCGCCACAGGTTCCGTTCGTCGGAGAAGTCCCTCATCAGGTTCCTCTGCCGTATCATGTCCGGATTGGCGTGCAGCTTCTCCCATGCCCACTTGGACATGCCCGCGTCCCCCGTGAAGGTGGTCACGTGGCGGCCGTCGGGGGTCAGCACCTGCACCCGGTTGTTGTGCCAGTCGGCCACGTAGATGTCCCCATACTTGTCCACCGCGACCCCGGTGGGGCGCTTGAACTGCCCGGTGCCGTCCCCGGTGGAGCCGAACTCCGCCAGGAAATCGCCGTCGGGAGTGAACTTCTGGACCCTGTCGTTGCGCCAGTCGGCCACGTAGATGTCGCCCCGGGAGTCGATGGTAAGTCCCCAGGGCAGGTTGAGCTGTCCCTCGCCGCTCCCCTCCTCGCCCCATTTGGCCAGGAAGCCGCCGTCCCTGGTGAACTTCTGGACGCGGTTGTTGGCGCTGTCCACGACGTAGGCGTTGTCCTCGGCGTCGAACCGGATGCCCGATGGCTTGTTCAGATCGCCGTCGTCCGAGCCGGGCACTCCCCACTTGGCCAGGAACGTGCCGTCCTTGTCGAAGACGGAGACCCGGTTGAGCCAGTCGTCGGTGACGTACACGTTCTGCTGGCTGTCCAGGGCTATGGAGGTGGGCCAGAAGAGGTCGCCGTCCCCGTCGCCGAACTGGGAGAACTGGCCCAGGTAGTCCTCGTCGAGGTTCAGCATGGTGACCCGCACCCCGTCGGGCCTCCACTCCCAGCACCGGTTCACCACGTAGATGGTGCCGTCGGGGGCCAGGGCCAGGTCCATGGGCTGGCGGAACCCCGTCCCGGCGAACTCGAAGCGTCCCACCGTGCGGTCGTAGTGAAACGACCGGTTTGTGATGCCAAAGAAAACGGCGCTCATGGTATCCTCGCAACTCCTCGTCGACTGGCGCGCCTTGTCTGGTGGCCTCGGCCATCGGGCGCCGGGTCCCAGCCGGGTGAGCCGGACCGCTGGGGGACCTCCCTGCCATACGGGGCTGGACGCCCCGAGTGGGACCTAGAGGAAGTCCATCTGCTCGAAGGTCCCGCCCACGATGGGGGCCGGGTCCAGGCCGACCCACCTCTCCAGCATGGTGGCGTAGACGCTGCGGAAGTCCACGGTGTGCAGCAGGTCCCCGCCGTCCTCCAGGTCGCCCTCCCTCAGGGATGGGTACTCGCCGTAGAGGCCGCCCTTGACCTCGTCGCCTATGACGAAGCACACGCTGCCGGTACCGTGGTCGGTCCCGCCCCCGTTGTCACGGGCGCGGCGCCCGAACTCGCTGAACAGCAGCAGGATGACCTCTTCGCCCTGGTTGTGCTCCCTGAGGTCGTCGTAGAAGTCGGAGACGGACTCGGACACCTGTCGCCACAGCCTGGCGTGGTCCCCGGCCTCGTTGGCGTGGGTGTCGAAGGCGTTGTAGGGGGAGGTGGTGTACAGCACCCTGGTACCCAGCTCGGCGAGGTGCACCTGCGCTATGCCCCGCATGCTCTGGCCCATGGCGTAGTTGCCGTACTCCACGCTGGAGGAGTACCGCTCGGGGGCCACCTTCAGGATGTCCGCCCCCTTGAGGGCCGCCCGTCCCGTCTCCCAGATGTAGTCCATCACCGGCCCCGACCCTATGGCCGGCGCGTACATCCTGGAGAACACCTCCAGGGCCTGGTTCCGGTTGTCGTCGCCGGATATCCCGGTCAGCAGCCCGTAGGTCTCCAGGTTGCCCACCGAGGCCACGGGCACTTGGGGGCACACCAGCGCCCTGGGCAGACCCCGCCCGAAGTTGACCCCCGTGAGGACGTTCTCCGTGTTGGGGTCCAGCTCCCGAATGGCCCGGCCCAGCCACCCCTCGTCGCCGATCTTGTCGGGCTCGCAGGTGTGCCAGATGTCCATCGACCGGAAGTGGGAGCGGCTGGGGTTGGGGTACCCGACCCCCTGGATTATCGCCATGTTCCCCTGGTCGTAGATATCCTTCAGCTCGGTCATGCTGGGGTGAAGCCCGACCTCGTCATCGATCCTGAGCACCTGGTCTTCCGATATCCCGAGGGTGGGCCTGTAATCGTAGTAGTTGGAGTCGGTATAGGGTATCAGAGTGTTCAGACCGTCGTTGCCCCCGGACAGCGACAGGACCACGATCACCCGCTCCCTTCCATTGGACGCCATGGGCACTCCTCCTTTCGGGACCTACGCGTACTGGTACTCGGCCGTGGCTACGATAAGCTGCAGCATCTCCGTCACCCGTCGGGCGAAGGTGCCGCGCTCCTCTTCTGTACCTCTCCGGAGCTCCCCGCCGCCGGCGGCGTGCTCGATAAGGGACCCGCGGGTCTTCTCGGCAACGTCCAGGGGCCCCATGAGGTCCAGGCAGCGCTCAACGAACTCCGCCGGGGACATGCTGGAGCTGCCGTCGCTCATGCGGTCTACGATGAGCTTGACGCCGGGCAGGGACTGGTTGCCTACCTGGTCCGCCACGAAATTGATGCGCTCCACCAGGGTCCCGCTGTCGATCCACTCCCTGCCCGTGTGCCACCCTTCGACGGTGGGCGGGTTCAGCAGGTCCTGGCCCATGAAGGTCGTCTCCTGCATGATGGGGTAGAGCCCGGGCTTTATCTCCTGGTGGTCCTGCACCAGGCGCATGGTGCCGACCACCACGTCCGCCGGGCTCTTCATTTTGGTGAACCGCGCCTCCTTGAAGAAGTCCGAGTTGAACAGGGTGCGCAACACGGACCGGATGTCGGCGTCATTTTCCGCGAAGGAGCTCTCCAGGATGCGGATGGCCTCCATGTCCCGGGGAGGCGTGTCCTTCCAGGCGGGCACCTGGGGCTCGTCGGCAACGAAGAAGTTGTACAGGTGGCGGGCGACGAACCGGGCGGTGGCGGGCTGGCGCATGATGATATCAATGATGTCCATCCCGTTCCAGCGGCCCGTCTCCCCCAGGAAGGTCTTCTCGCCGTCGTCGTGGTCGGCGGGGTCGTAACGGAACTTCCAGGCGCTGCGCCCGTAGGGGAATACGGGCGGAGTGGGCTCCAGGTTCCAACCCGTAAAGGCGCGGGAGGCGGCCTTTACGTCGTCCTCGGTGTAGTTGGGCCGGCCGTCCATCCCCACGCCCAAGGAGAAGAGCTCCAGCAGCTCCCGGCCGAAGTTCTCGTTGATGGAGCCCTTGTGGTTGTCGATGTTGTCCAGAAAGTAGACCATGGCCGGGTCCCGGGACAGCTCCATGAGCAGGTGCCCGAAACTGCCCAGGCCGTGACGCCGGAACAGGTCTATGTGAGAGGTCATCACCGGGCCGTTGTCCACCTTGGCGTAGCCGGTGCACAGTATTCCGTGCCAGAAGAGGACTATCTTCTCCTGGAGGGGGCGTTTCGTGGAGACCATCCGCTGCATCCAGAGCTGCTGGTTGGACTCTATTGCCGCCAGCTCCACGAACTCGGGGAGGTACCGCTCCAACAGGTCCTCCTCCACGTCGGGGACCCGCTCCGGGTGTATCAGCTCCTCCACGGTGGCCTCGTAGCCCCTGGCCACCCGCGCCTCCAGCTCGTCGCGGCCGGCGCCGAACCCGGCCCGCCGCATCAGGTGTGCCATCAGGGCTATGTCGTTGTCCGCCATGGGTGCCCTCTTTCGTCGGGATGTGGCCGTTTCCGTATGCTCCGGCGTCCAGGGGCGCAATCCGCGATAATGACTATTACATTAACCGTTTCTCCGTGGCATTGTCAATGGCGAATACGAGGCGGAAACGTGGCCCGCCCAGACGCCTCGCGGTCTCGTAAGCATCCGTCGGGCTACCACTTCATCGTGCTGGAATCCGTCAGATGGATCCGGGTGCCGTTGGTGCAGGAGGTGTCGAAGAAGATGAGCCGGTAGCCGGCCGCGTTGACCCAGGGCTGCTCCGTCGCGAACCTGTAGCCCCGGGCCTTGTAGTCCGCCACCACCTTGTCCAGGTCCGGCAGGAAATAGCCCATGTGGTGGAACACGTGGTCGCCTCGGCCGGTGAGCTGGCTCCTATCGGCGGGCTCGATGAGCTCGACCTCTGCCTCGCCGACCCGGACGAAGGCCAGCTTGCCCACCTCCGCCTCTCCGCCGCCGATCTTGGTTCCGCTGAAGGTCTTCTCGTACCACGCCACCGCGGCGTCGATGTCCTCCACCAGGTAGCCGGCGTGCTGGATCCGTCTGAACATGTCGTGATCCTCCTTGTTGTATGACGCCCCGCAGAGCGGCTTGGAGCCCCGTCGGCCTGGGACGCCGAAAATCATAACACAGGGCCGGGCGGCTTGTGTTAAAGTCCGGCACTTGTGCTAATATCCAACAAAGGAGTACGAGCCATGATCCTTGGCGCCATAACCAACTCGTGGGCCGAGCAGCTTATGGACACGGACCTGCCCCGCCTCGTGGAGCGGGCCCGCAGGCGCGGGGCCCAGCACGTCGAGCTGCGCCAGAGCTACCTGGGACAGTACGAGGCCGGCGCCGGCGACGACTGGCGGCCCGTCACCGAGAAGATGGTCCGGCTCGTGCGCACCTTCCCGCTGCTGACCTTCAACCTAGCCATCGCCTATCCGTGCCTGACCACCCCTGCGGACCCCGAGTCTCCCGTATTCCAGGCATCCCTGGAGGCGGCCAGGGCGCTGGGCTCCTCGGGCAGCCCCAGGCTGCGCATGGTGGACCCGGCCCGGTTCGATTCCCCCTGGGAGACGGTGGAAGACCTGCCCCGGGAGGCGCTGGGCGTCTCGGATCTGGCCAGGGAGAGCGCCCGCCAGGGCGTCAGCCTCTTCATCGAGAACTCGGGCCAGCCCATCCGCAGCATGAACCTGCTGGTCCGCGAGGCCAGGGCCGCGCTGACTCCCGAGGAGGCGGCCTATCTGGGGCTGTGCGTCGACGCCGCCAACAGCCTGCGCTGCGACCCCACCAGCGACCCCGTCGCCGAGATGGACCGCGTCCCCGGGGACGCGGTCCTGATGGTCCACTTCAAGCAGACCAGGGACGGGAAGCCGCACGCCTCGGTGGGGAAGGGGGACCTGGACTTCCGCCGCCAGGTGGCCGTCATGAAGGCCAAGGGGTACGACGGCCCGGTGGTCCTGGAGATCCCCCCGGGCCAGGGAGTATTCGACAGCTTCGTGGATAGCGTCCGGTACCTGGAGGGGCTGGAAGCCGCCTGAGGGAGGGCTCTCGTCCCCTTAGTACAGGACCCCCTCCTCGGTCAGCTTCCGTATCCGGTCCGGCGGCATGGCCAGAATCTCCCCGAATACGTAGTCGTTGTCCTCTCCCACGTTGCTGTAGCCTCCGAACTCCAGCGGGGTACCCGAGAGGCGCATGGGTGAGCTCCAGCCGGTCCCAGTGCCCGGCTGCCACCGGGAGGCGGGCACTCCCCGCTCGGCGGTGTAGTAGCGCGTCTCACGGTAGAAGCCCCTGGCCGCCAGGTGGGCGCTCTCGTGCAGGTCCCGTCCCTGGGAGACTATGCTCGCGGGGACCTCCTGGGCCTGCATCGCCGCCATCACGTCCTCGGCCGGGCGTTGCCTTGTCCACTCCGTGATGAGCTTGTCCAGCTCGTCCTGGCGCTTCAGCCGCTGGAAGGCCCCGGCGAACCTGGGCTCCCGGGTCCAGCCTGGGTCGCCCATGGCGCGGCCCAGGCCCCGCCACTGCTCCTCGGAGAAGACGGCGATGGCGCAGTACCTGTCCTCGCCGGCGCAGGGGTAGACCCCGTGGGGAGCCGCCCGTGGGTCCCGGTTGCCCAGACGGCGGGGCAGCCGGTCGTTGAGCTGGTAGTCCAGGACCCCGGGGCCCACGGTGGCCGCGCCCGACTTGAACACCGACGACTCCATCGTCACCCCGCGTCCCGTCCCGCGGCGGCGCATCAGGGCCCCTATCACCGCGGCCGGCTGGAACACGCCCGTGTGGTAGTCGGAGTAGGAGGAGTTGACCACGCCGGGGGGCGCCCCCGGCAGTCCCGTCTGCAGGGATACTCCCGACATGTGCTGCACCAGGATGCCGTAGGGCTTGTAGGTGTAGTAGGGGCCGTGGCCTCCCAGCCCCGTCTGCCACATGATGATGATGTCGGGCCGGGTCTGCCTGATGACGGGGAAGTCTATGCCCCACCGGTCCAGGATGTTGCGCCGGAAGTTGGTCATGAACACGTCGGAGATGGCTATCAGCTCGAGGAGGACCTCCCGGCCCTGGGGCGTGCGCACGTCGATGGTGACCCGGCGCTTGCCCCGCTGGTAGTCGGGCTGGCCCGCTCCCCGGGACCAGGCGGGGATGAAGGCCATCTCGTCCAACACCTTGTTGGTCTCCACCTTAACGACCTCGGCGCCCAGGGAGGCCAGGATGCGGCCGGCCAGGGGCAGCGCCACGTAGGGCCCCAGCTCGACCACCCGCGTCCCCTCCAGCGCCCTACCAGCCATCGCGGTCCCCTCCGCCGCCCTCCACCGGGAAGGCCACCAGCGCCAGCCGGTCCAGGTGGTAGAACAGGCCCATGGTGCGTCGCCCGTACTTGGCGGCGAACACGGCCGACACCCGGGTCACCTCCTCCGGGTCCTCCACCGGCCGCCCCCGGCTGCGCCAGCCCCGGGACCCCACGCGGAGATGCGCGTCGGGGTGCGCCTTGACGTTCTTCAGCCAGTCGGACGACCGGCCCCAGCCCGAAATGCAGAGGAAGGTGTCCCCCTCCCTGACGTACCACAGGGGAGTCCGCCGCCTGGCCCCGGAAACCCGTCCGGTCGTGGTCAGGACCATGACCTTTCGCGCCAGGAGGGGGCCCAGCCCCAGCCCGTAGGCCACCAACGCCCACTTGGCGAGACGGCTCCGCAGCCGGCTCGGGCGCAAGGGGCTATGCTCAGCAGGCAGCGGCGTCGCGCCCACTGCCTAGACCACCCCCGCGGCACGCAAAGCCGACAGCTCCTGCTTGGAGAGTCTCAGCTCTCCGCAGTACACCGCCACGTTGTCCTGGCCCGTGGCCGGGGCCGGGCGGGCGCCCACGTCCATCTCCTCGGAGTAGATGATGCCCAGGGGGTACCGCATGGGGCCCGTCTCGGGGTGGTCGACCCGGGCCCAGAAGTCGCCTGCCTCGAGCTGCGGGTCGTCCAGCAGGTCTGCCACGTCGTATACGGGCAGGAAGACCAGGTTCCGCTTCTGTCCCTCGTGGAACAGCTCGTCGGCGGTGAAGCGCGCCGTGAAGTCCATGAACAGCGCGGTGATCACGTCGATGTAGGGGGCCCGCTCCTGGTTGCCGCCCCGGTACTCGTCGGCCAGGATGGCGTCGTTGCCCGTCGTCTCGTGTATCCACTCCGCCAGGGTGTCCCACTCCCTGGGGGTGATGACGCCGGCCGCGATCCAGCCGTCCCGGCAGGGGTACGCCCCAAGGGGAATCACCAAAGTGGAGTTGGTGCCCACCCGGGTCACGTTCTCGCCGCGTTGCATCCATGCCAGGGCCGGGTGGGCGTCGGAGTAGTAGGTGATGAGGGACTCCTGGACCGACACGTCGATGTGCTGGCCCTGCCCCGAGCCGCCGTCCCGGTGGTACAGGGCGGCGAGGATGCCCACGGCGGCGTACTGGGCCCCGGCAAACTGGGACTGCTCGTTCCCCTGCCGCAGGGGGGGCTCGTCGGGCTCTCCGGTGATCTGCATGTACCCGCTGGCGGCCATGGCCACCAAGTCAGAGGAGGCGTAGTCCCTCCAGGGGCCCGTCTGCCCGAAGGGGGTGATGGAGGCCACCACGATCCCGGGGTTGACCCTCTCCAGCGAGGAGTAGCCAAGTCCCAGGCCCTCCATGTACCCCGCCGGAAAGGTCTCCACCACCACGTCGGCGGTCTCCACCAGCCTGAGAAACAGCCCCCGGCCGGTGGACGACTCCAGGTCCAGGGTGATCGAGCGCTTGTTGGTGTTATGCAGGAGGAAGTAGGAGCCCTTCTCCGGGTGCGGGACGTCCCCAGGAAACGGCCCCCTGCCCCTGGACGGGTCGCCCCCGGGGGGCTCGACTCTTATCACCTCTGCGCCGTAGTCCGCCAGGAACCTGGTGCAAAACACGCCCTTCTCGTCGGTCAGGTCCAGCACCCTGTAGGGCGGCACGAGGGTGTCTCGGTATTGCGGCTCCTCTGGCATCTAGGCCCTTCCTTGAATCGTTACTGGGGGCGCCGTTACCGGGGGCGCCGGGGGCGACTTGACAGGAGGTCCAGGGCCGCGGTCCTGTCATCCACCGAACCGTTCCAGTGAGAACCGGTCGATGTCGAGGTCGGTGCGGCCCTGGCACACGAGGTCGGCGGTAACCCGGGCCATGGCGGCGCTGAGGAGGATACCCTTGCGCTCAGCCCCGGTGGCCATGTACACACCCTCCCAGCCGGGGACGGGTCCCAGCACGGGCATGCCGTCGTCCGAGGCCGGCCGGAGGCACGCCGTCTGCAGCACCAGGTCTCCCTGGGCGACGGCGGGCATCAGGTCCATCACGTCCTTCATGATGGCCTCCCGGGCCTCGGTGGTCGGGCGGTCGTCGAACCCCACGCGCTCCTCGGTGGTGCCTATCCACGTGGTGCCGTCGGGCTTGGGCGACACGTACTCCCCTCCCGGCCCGGTGAAGAGGCATGGCGGCTGGGAGCCCGGCAGCTTCAGGCGCAGTATCTGGCCCTTGAGAGGCCACACGGGCACCGGACGGCCCAGCCAGCCCGTCGCCTCTCCGGACCAGGGGCCCATGGAGAGCACCACGCTGCCACACGGCACCTCCTCGCCCTCCAGCGTCACCGCCGACACCCTGCCATTGGATGCCCTGAGGCCCCGGACAGTACCCTGGCGCATCACCGCGCCCCGGTCTCTGGCGGCCTGGAGCAGGGCCTGGGTGTACTGGTAGCTGTCCACCTGCACCGTGCCCTCCACGTAGGCCCCTCCCGCCACGCCGGGGGCTATGCGGGGCTCCATGGAGAGGACCTCGGCCCCGTCGAGCCAGCGCGACTCGAACCCCTCGGCCCTCTCCGCCAGGTCCAGGACGTCCCGGGCGCGGTTGGACTGGTCGTCGTCGAAGGACAGGTAGATGGACGGGACGGGACGGAACTGGTGGTCGATGCCCGTCAGCTCCTTCACCTCCGGGGCCAGCTCCGTGTGGAGCTGGAAGCTGTGCCGCGCCAGATCCTCCAGGGGGCCCGGGATCCCCGAGCCGTGGAGTGGGTTGAGCAGGCCCGCAGAGAAACCCGATGCGCAGTTGCCCACCGACCCCTTCTCGATCAGCGTTGGCTTGAGTCCGGCTTTGGCGAGGAGGTACGCGGTTGCGCACCCGACTATGCCGCCGCCGATTATGACCACGTCCGAGGTGTGCCCCATAGTCCCGTACCCCCTGGAGCCGGTAATGCCCCGAGTTGTAGTGCCCCGAGTTGTAGTGCAATGTTAGACTATTCTCGGGTAAACTTAAACAGCCGTTTGCGTTGGACGCGGGGGCGACGCCGCCCGTCCAACCGGGAGCACGTTAGCCGAGCGTCGGAACTACCGAGGATAGGAGCGACCCATGACTGTATCCCGAAAGATGTCCAGCCTGGGCACGGAGTCGGCCTTCGAGATGCTGGCGAAGGCCAGGGCCCTGGAGGCCCAGGGCAGGGACATAATCCACCTGGAGATAGGGGAGCCCGACTTCGACACACCGGCCCACATCGTCGACGAGGGGGTCGCCGCCCTGCGGGACGGCTACACTCACTACGGGCCCACCGCCGGGCTCCCGGAGCTGAGGGAGACCATCGCCCGGAACGTGGGCGAGACCCGGGGCGTCTCCGTGAGCCCGGACCAGATCGTGGTGACGCCGGGGGCCAAGCCCATCATGTTCTACACCATCATGACCATCGCCCAGCGGGGGGTGGAGGTCATCTATCCCAACCCGGGCTTCCCCATCTTCGAGTCGATGATACGCTTCTGCGGCGCCAGGCCTGTGCCCATGCCCCTCCTCTCCGAGAACGGCTTCCACCCGGACCTGGACGCGCTGGAGGCCAGCATCACCGACCGCACCCGGCTGATGGTGGTCAACTCGCCGGGGAATCCCACGGGCGCGAACCTGTCGCGAAGGGAGCTGGAGGCCATCGCCTCCTTCGTCCGCGACCGCGACGACCTGTACGTCCTCTCCGACGAGATATACAAGGACATCATCTACGACGGCGAGCACAACAGCATCGTCTCACTGCCCGGCATGGCCGAGCGGACGGTCATCCTGGACGGGTTCTCCAAGAGCTACGCCATGACCGGCTGGCGGCTGGGCTACGGCGTGTTCCCCGAGCCTCTCAAGGAGCACATCCTGAAGCTCTCGGCCAACAGCGTGTCCTGCGCCGCGTCCTTCTCCCAGAGGGCCGCCATCAAAGCGCTGGACGGGCCCCAGGACGGCGTGAGGGACATGGTGGCCGAGTTCGGTCAGCGCAGGCAGATCATCGCCCGGGGACTCCGGGAGATACCGGGGGTGGAGTGCCCCGAGCCCGAAGGGGCCTTCTACGCCTTCCCCAACATCTCGGGCACCGGGATGTCAAGCCAGGAGTTCGAGAACCGGGCCCTCAACGAGGCGGGCGTCGCCCTGCTCTCTGGGGAGGCCTTCGGCGTCTACGGCAAGGGGTGCGTCCGCCTCTCCTACGCCAACTCCCAGGAGAACCTGACTCGGGCCCTGGAACGCCTCAAAGAGATGGTGGTCGGGGCGCGCTGACGTGGCCTCGGTGATCGTGGTGGCTTTCGACGGGCTTCAGCCGGCCCAGGTGACGCCGGAGCTGACGCCCAATCTGGCGGAGCTGGCCGCCGTGGGAGTCGCCTTCCGGCGCCATCACGCGGCCTTCCCCACGGTGACCAGGGCCAACGTGGCCACCCTGGTGACTGGGTGCCACCCCGGAAGCCACGGCCTGCCGGCAAACACCATGGTGGCCCGCGAGGTCGACCCCCTCCGTGCCATGTCCGCCATGGAGCCCCAGCTATCCCGCCTGGCCCTGGAGGCGGGCCGCGTGCTCCTTCGACCGACGCTGGGCGAGCTGCTTGCCAGGCAGGGCATGGAGTACATCGCCGTGGGCGTGGGCACCAGCGGCAACGCCTACCTGCAGAACCCCGAGGCCGAGACCGTGGGCGGGGCCACCATCCACCCCGACTTCTGCCTGCCCAGCGAGCTTCATTCCAAGCTGCGGTCGGACTTTGGGGACTGGCCCAAGAAGGGCTCTCCCAACACGCTGCAGATGGCCCGCGCTACGGACATCCTCATGGACTACGTCCTCGCCCAGCGCGACCCGGCGGCGGCGCTAATCTGGTTCTCAGAGCCCGACAGCTCCCAGCACCTTGCCGGTGTCGGTTCGGACCCTGCCGGACGGGCCCTGAAGGATGCCGACGCCCAGCTCGGGAGGCTGCTGCGCTGGCTGGAGGAGGAGGGGCGGGCGTCGGAGACTGACTTGATCGTCGTCTCTGACCACGGCTACTCCACCATCGGCGGCGTCGTGGACGTGGAGGCCCTGTTGCGGGAGGCCGGGTTCCCGCCCGGAGGGGTGGTCGTGGCGCCCAACGGCGGCTCCGTCCTCATGTACGTGCCCGACGGGGACCCGGACACGTGCCGGCTCCTGGCGAAACTCCTGATGGCCCAGCCCTGGTGCGGGCCGCTCCTGGCCTGCGGGGCCGCCGAGGGGATCGAGGGGACCATTCCGGGCCGGCTGGCCGGCGTCTGCGGCAGCAGGGCCCCCGAGCTGACCATGTCCTTCACGTGGGACTCCCGCGCCAACGACGCCGGGTTCCCCGGCCACGTCTACTCCTCCCACGGCACGGCGGGACGGGGCCAGCACGGCTCCATGAGTCCCCACGAGACGCGGAACGTCCTCTTCGCCCGGGGCCCCAGCTTCAAGGCGGGGGTTGCCCTGACCACCCCGTCGGGAAACGTGGACCTGGCTCCCACGGTCCTGCGCATACTGGGTGTCGAGTCCGGCGAGAAGATGGACGGGAGGGTGCTGGAGGAGGCCCTTGCCGGGAGCCCGGGACATGCCGGCCCCGACTGGTCCCGGGAGACCCACGAGGCGGAGACGTCGGTCTTGGACGGCCTGTACCGGCAGGAGATGTCGTTGGTCCGGGTCGGAGAGACGGCCTACGTGGAGAGCGGCCGGGCTGAGCTACTGTCGCGGAGGTAGCCTTGCTCCATTGCTCCCGACCAACGCGGGTGGCATACTGGACACGATGCCGACGAAAGAGGCAGGCTGGAAGGCCCCGCCCGGCTCCCGCAGCCGCCCCATGGTCATAGCCCACCGGGGAGGCTCGCGCCTGGCGCCGGAAAACACCCTGGCCGCCTTCCGGAAGGCCGTGGAGGTGGGGGCCGACGCCATAGAGCTGGACGTGCGCCTGACCAAGGACCGGCGCGTGGCCGTCTTCCACGACCGGCACGTGGACAGGACTACCTCCGGCTCCGGGACCGTCGGCTCCCTTACCATGGCGGAGCTGCGGAGTCTGGACGCGGGCTCCTGGTACGGCCGGGAGTACGCCGGAGAGGGAGTGCCGTCGCTGGATGACGTGTTCGAGGAGCTGCCCGGGGAGTTCCCCGTCTACGTGGAGATGAAGTCCAGGGGCCCCAACGGCTTCTCCCTGGCTCGGGCGGTGGTCGACGTGGTCCGACGCTACAGGCGGTGGGACAGCACCATGGTTGCCAGCTTCAATCCCTGGGGTACACTGTGGGTCAGGGCCTGGGAGAAGAGGATCGTCCGCGGGTACATCTGGGCGCGGCGGCACCCCCTCCCCCTGCGGGCCCGCTGGTTCGGGCCCCTGGTGGATGCCCAGTGGCTGGCGCCTGACCGGGCCACCTTCTCGCCCGCCCTGCTTCGCGCGTCCCACTCCTGCGGGCAGCGCGTCGCCGCCCTGGATGCGGACGTGGGGCGGGACATGGCCCTCCTGAGGGAGCTGGGGCTGGACGGGGTGGTCACCGACGATCCGGCCGAGCTGGTCCGGGAAAGGTAAGCGGGGCACAGCCGCGGCGGGGAGCATGTTTTCACATCGGTCCTAACAGGTCAGGGGGGCCGGAAAGGTCCGGGAGGTTGTAGATGGAGCTTTACTGGCAGGAACGAAGGGCGGGGCAACGCCTGGTGCTGGTGGCCGACGACGGCAGCGAGACCGACGTGGGGGCGGTGCGGCAGACCAAGAGGGGCTTCGACGCCCTGGCCATGACCAACACCTACGACCCCGGGCGGGCCATGAAGGGGCTCGCCACCATGGAGGAGGCCAAGCAGTTCGTCGAGGCCTTCACTCCCTGGGACCTGTTCGGCGGCGACACCGACATGGACGTGGAGCCCGAGGTGCGGCCCAACCCAGCGGCCTAAGGGGAGGGGACCTCCCGGATGCAGGTCGCCCCAGGTACGGTCACCTGGGGCGAAGGTCGGCTGCCGTACGCGGCCTGGGGCCGCTAGCGGGGTGCGCAGGCCCTAAGTATCTCCATGACCTGCCCCTTGGGGTCGTCGCTGCCCGAGACGGCGGGGGAGATGATGGGCAGGGTGATGCCCGCCTCCCTGTACTGCTCGATCCGGCTGCGGGCGTGCTCCGCGGTGCCCACGATGCCGATGGTGTCCAGAAGCTCCACCGGCAGGAGCCTCTGGGCCGTTGCCTGGTCGCCTTCCTCCCAGGCCCGGCGGGACGCCTGCACCTCGTCGGCGAACCCCGCCTCCATCATCATGCTGCGGTATCGGGGGAAGCGTGCCGCGTACATGGCCAGGCCGGGGCGCATGCCGTCGGCGGCCGTCTCTCGGTCCTCGCCGATGCCGCACCGGATCAGTGTGGACACCTCGACCTCTGCCGGGTCCCGCCCCGCCCTCCTGGCGCCGGCGGCCACATGCTCCACGGCGCCCCTGGCCCTGTCCAAAGTGCAGGATGTGAGCATGGTGCCCTGGGCCATCTCGCCGCATACCTCCAGCATCTTCGGGAACACCGCCGCCACGAAGACGGGTATCTCCTTGCGGTACGGCTTGAACCACAGGTCGAAGCCCTCGATGTCGTAGACCTCTCCCTTGAACGATACCCGGTCCTCCCGCAGCAGGGTGCGCACGATCTCCACGCACTCCCTGACGTGGGCTATGGGCTGGCCGAATACCAGGCCGTGCTCCCCCTCCACCTGCACCCTGTGGCTGGAGCCGACGCCCAGGATGAAGCGTCCCTTGGAGAAGTGGTCCACGCACGCCGCCGCCATGGCGATGGTGGGCGGCGTCCTCACGAACACGCTGGTGATGCTGGTCCCCAGCAGTATCTTCTCGGTGGCCACGGCGCACGCGGTCAGTATGGAAAACTGGTCCCCGCCGTGTCCCTCGGCCATCCAGGCCGACTCGTAGCCCAGCTCCTCGGCCAGGCGCACGCACTCCACGATGTCCCTGGGCGGCAGGCCCATGGACAGGGCCACTCCGGTACGCTCCATGCTGCTAACCTCCGGGTCTCGAAACGGCGGGTCTCCCGGCGAGTCGGGGCCTCTTCGCGGGCCGGGACCGGCTTAGAGGTCCAGGTGCTCCCTGAGAAAGGCCATGGACATGTCCATAACCTGGGTCTTGTACGGCTCGCCGTAGACCCCGTAGTGGGACAGGCCGGGAATCACCCACAGCTTCTTGGGCTCCCGCGTCCGCTCGTACATCTCGATGGCCTGCTCGGCGGGGCATATGGTGTCCCGGCCGGCGACGATGTACAGGGCCGCCCGGGGCGAGATGCGGTCCACCACGTCGATGGGCTTGAAACGGTGAAGCATCTCCTCTGACGCCAGGGAGTAGGGGGTGAGGGACGGGTTCTCCATGTGCGGCACCTTGCCCAGGATCGAGTCCCGCTCCTCCGCCTCGGCGGGGTCGGGCACCAGGATGTCCATCAGGTCCCGCAGCTGGGACTTTCCCGTCTTCACCCTGGTCCTGCGGTCCTCGGCGATGCGGTCCAGCAGGTGCCGCCACTCGTAGTCGCGCCTCACGCTCTGGGCCCATCTCCCGCCGTCGCTCCAGCCGGCGACGCTGATGGCGCACCGGACGCGCTCGTCGACGCCCGCCACGTAGGGGACCATGCCCCCGCCGAAGCTCCACCCTATCAGGGCCAGGCGGTCGGGGTCCACCTTGGGGTTGGTCTCAAGGTAGGTCAGGGCGTTGCGTATGTCCTCGGCCTGCTCCTGGGGATAGAGGCGCCCATGCTCCCCCTCGCTCTCGCCCACGCCCCTGTAGTCCCATATCAGGGCGACGAACCCGTCCCGGGCAAACTGCCGCCCTATCTCCGGGAACCAGAAGTACTCCTTGATGCCTATCATGCCCTGGCACAGCACGATGGCGGGACAGCTGCGGTCCGGCGCGTCGTCGGGCTCGAACAACACCCCGGCGATCCTCAGTCCGTCGCTGTAGAAACCTACCTTGCTCTCCATGTCCGTCCTTTCTCGACGATGCGGCCGCCTGGGCCGCCCGGCTTCCAGATACGTCCGCTATTCCGGGTCCTTGGGGACCTTCTTGGTCCTCCTTGGGCGGAAGACCCAGAAGACCAGGAGGCCCGACGCGGCGAGAAAGATGGGGAGGCTGACCGCCGCGTTGTCCCCGGAGAAGTCCCTCACCCACCACCACCAGCCGACGCCCAGGATGGCCGCGCCCCAGAGCAGCCTCGCCACGGCCTGGGTCCCCCGGCGCGCCCGGTAGTAGTCGTCCGCCTCGGCGGTGTGCCCCGTGTTGGCGAAGTGGTTCTCCAGAGTGCTCTGCCAGGCGCTGGCAAAGCCGCACTGGCCGCACTCGTGCAGCTTAGGGAACATCGGGCATACTCCTCGGGGCGCTGGGGTATAGTCGGAGCTCAGAGGGGAGCGGACCGTCGCACGTCGTTACTTGAGGGCAAGGCATGGAGCGGGTCGACCTTCGAGGGGTGGGTTCCGGTGCAGTGTCCATGGCTGCTCGTCTCCCGACTTCCCGGGAATGGGACGGAGCTGAGGGGGTTGCCGCGACGGGCCGGCGCCCGCCGCTTAGGCGGCCCGCTATTTGGGTGGCCCTTATTTGGGTGGAATGATGATGGGGAGGGGCTCGACGTCTTCCAGGCCCGGGGGGTTTATGTTGTCCAAGGCCTCCAGGATGGCGTTGAGGCTGTAGGTCACTTCCGTCAGCTCGGGGTCCTGGATCTCCAGGCCAACCGCGTGGCCCAGGGCTACTACCTCTTCCTTGGTCAGGTCAGCCATGTCGGCCTCCGGAGCCGCCCTGGAGTTCGTTCGGTGTTCGGGTCGCTGGCGGCGGTGAGTGGATTATAGGACGCTATGCCGGGAGCGTCAACCGTTCCCGCCGCTGGAGGCGGGCCCAATCCGGTCCCAGTTGTCCCGGAACCAGGCCACCGTCCGCTGCAGGCCCTCTTCAAGTGACGTGGCCGGGTCGTAGCCCGCCAGCGTCCTTGCCCTGGAGATGTCGGCGCAGCGCCTGCTCTTCTTGTCCCAGTCCCGGCGGGGCAGGTGGCGCACTCCCGCCCCGTTGCCCGTGAGCCGGTTCACGGCTTCGGCCAGGTCGGCGATGCGGGTCTCCCGGCCCGAGCCCAGGTTCACGGCATGGCCCCCGGCGGCCGGGTGGAACCCCAGCCTGAGCAGCCCGTCGACGACGTCGCCGACGTAGGTGAAGTCCCGGGTCTCCTCGCCGGTGCCGGTGACCATGAGGGGCAGGCCCGACAGGGCCCGGTGGACGAAGTTGGGGATGACGTTGCGGTACGGCCCCGGCGCCTCGCCGGGGCCGTAGGAGTTGAACAGACGGGGCTTCACCACGTCCACGCCCCGGTGGAGGTGGAAGTAATCGCAGTACATCTCCCCCAGCACTTTGGTGATCTGGTAGGGGGTCTCGTGGGGTAGGGACGCGGCGCTTTCCCTCAGGGGCAGGGGCGCGTCGGAGTCGTAGATGGAGCTGGAGGAGGCGAAGACGAACCGCTCCACACCGGCCGACGCCGACCGCTGGAGCATCCGCAGGGTCCCCATGCCGTTGACCGTCAGGTCCAGCTCCGGGTGCTCGACGGAGTTCTGGTTGGCGAAGAGGGCGGCCAGGTGGAACACCACGCTTGGCCCCCGCTGGAAGACCTCGTCCAGCCCGGCCTCGCCGACGACGTCCCCCTGCACGAAGAGGATGGACGGGTCCTCGGGGAGGTTCCACCGGGGCCCCGAGGAGAGGTCGTCCAGGACAATGACGGCGGCCCCAAGCCCGGCCAGGGCCCGGGAGAGGTTCGACCCGATGGAGCCCGCGCCGCCGGTTACCAGCACCGTCCTGCCCCGGTAGTGGTCCAGGTGTTCGGCCATCCCGGTCTCTATTGCTCCAGCCCCGGCTCGACCGGCCGGGACAGGCGCAGGGACTCGTGGGCGGCGAAGGTTGTCAGAGTCGTGGCGACGTACCCCTCGAAGGTCCCGTCCAGGTGCCCGCCCTCCACCAGCGACTTGGCAAGGGCCCGCACCTCCGAGGCGTGGCCCCAGTCGGCGCCCATGCGCAGCTTCATCCTGCGAGTGCGGCCCCGGTGCGTGTAGCTCGCGGCGCGAAAGTTGTCGATGACGCCCGCGGCCCCGCCGCCGAACACCTCGACACGCTCCCTGGGGTAGCCCTTGTCCCCGCCTGCCGCGTAGCTGATGGACGCTATGCCGCCGTCGGCCATCTTCAGGGTGATCGCCACGTTGTCGGTGGGGTCGTAGCCCGCCGAGGAGAGGGACTCGGCGTGGACCCGGACGGCTTGGGAGCCGGTGAGGAGCTGGACCAAGTCCACGAAGTGGCACACCTCCCCGATTATGCGCCCCCCGCCCTCCTCCGGGTCGTACGTCCAGTGGTCCGGGGGAAGCGGGCCCGCGTTCACCGTGTAGTGGACGGACATGGGCTCCCCGCACCGGGAGAACCGGTCCCTCAGCCACCGGACTGTCGAGGAGTAGCGGCGGTTGAACCCCACCATGAGGACCGGAGGCCTGTCCACGTCCCTGGATGCCCGGTAGGCCTCCTCCACCCGGCCAAGCTGCTCCCGGTCCAGGGCGAGGGGCTTCTCCACGAAGACGTGCTTCCCCGCCTCCAGGCAATCGGCGGCCATGGCTGCATGAGAGCCGTGGCGGGTCAGCACGAACACCAGGTCGACGTCCGGGTCTCGGACGACCTCCCGGTAGTCGGTGGCGCAGTAGCCGAACCCGGACCGCTGGGCGGCGTGCCTGGCGCTCAGCCCCGTGGCCGCCGCGATGCCCCTCAGCGTCAGTCCGGGGGTCTTCTTCAGCGCTGGGAGCATGGTGCTCCTGGCGAACAGGCCCCCGCCGATGACTCCCACGCCAAGCTCCGCGGTGCCGGATGGGGTACGTCTCGGATCCTGGACCAGGCTGACCCTCCGGGAGGCCGGGCCCGCGGGCGCCTCGTCGGGGTAGGTCAGGACGACCCCGATGTGGGGCTCGTCTCCATCCAGGATGAGGCGGTAGGCTTCCTCGGCCCGTTCCAGCGGGAACCGGTGGGTTATCAGGTCGTCCGCCCTCACCCTGCCGTCTTGCAAGAGCCTGAGAAACTCCCCGATGTTCCGTCCCGCCGTCCACCTGGCGTAGCCGATGGGGTAGTCCAGGCCCTTGTCGGTGTAGGCCGGGTCGTAGACGCCGGGCCCCCACGCCCGGGAGACGACCAGCTCCAGCTCTTTGTCGTAGAACGCCCGGCGGGGCACCTCCAGCCCCACCTGCCCGGTGGCGACGATGCGCCCCTTCTCGCGGCACACATCCGCCGCCTGCTCCAGGGGCTCGTTGCTGTCCGAGGATGCCATCACTATCACCGCGTCCACGCCCTTGCCCGACATGGCCCTGTGGCACGTCGCGGCCAGCTCCCCGTAGTCGGTGGCAGCGGACTCGGCACCGCGGCCCAGGGCCATCTCCGCCCGACGAGGGTCGATGTCCATGCCGATGACGTGGCATCCGGCGGCCTTCAGCACCTGCACGGTGAGCTGTCCCAAGAGCCCCAGGCCCAGCACGACCACCGTGTCGCCCAGGCCCGCTTGGGCCACGCGCACCGCCTCCAGGGCGATGCCCCCCAGGGCAACGAAGGCCGCGGACTCCGCCTGCACCCCGTCGGGAATCCTGGCGCACAGGTTCGCCGGGACCGACGCCACCTCCTGGTGACCGGCGTACCCCTGGCCGGTGCAGGCTACCCGGTCGCCCACGGCGAGGCCGTCGACCCCCTTCCCCACGTCGACGACCACCCCAGCGGAGGAGTAGCCCAGGGCCACGGGGACGTCCAGCCGGCCCATGGCCTGACGCCACGCCTCCAGCACGCCGTCGGCCTTCGCTTTGGCGATGACCTGCTTTACCAGGTCGGGGCGGGCCATGGCCTTGCCCAGCAGGGACTTGTGGGCCAGCTCGATCATCGACCTCTCGGTGCCGCTACTGACCAGCGAGGCCGCGGTGCGCACCAGCACCTGTCCGCGCCCCGGCAGGCCCACGGGGACCACGTCGACGCTGAGCCGCCCCGTCCGGTAGTTTTGCGATACCTGCCTCATAGTCACCTACTGGAACGCTCCGCCGGGCTTGCCATACCCGTTGGACCGTCGAGCGCACCCATGATACCGTAGCCGCCAGGGAGGAGGCCAAGGTCCCGTGCCCGTGCCCGTGCCCGTGGATAACACCGGAAACGGGACGGGGCGCGGAGCATCGCCGGTCATGCGGCCTTGGCCCGGGCCGCGCGGCCCCTCCAGCCGGAGACTATCTCCTGAAAGCGGCCCTCCATCTCCGGCAGCAATCTCCGTCGTTCGAACCGCTCCACGGCCGCGGCTCTGCCTGCCTCTCCCAGGCGCCTGCGCAAGTCCGGGTCCCGGAGGCCCAGGATGCCCTGTGCCATCGCCTCGGGGTCCTGGGGGACCACCACCATCCCGCACCCGGTCTGGCGCACCAGGTCGGCGGCCTCTCCCTCCAGGCCCGCCAGGACGGGACGCCCGGCGCTCATGTAGTTGAGCAGCTTGGTGGGGATGGTGCCCTGGCGGAAGGGGGCCCTGTTCAGGTGCGTCAGGAGCACGTCCGCGGCGGACGTGAAGGCGGACATGGCCGTCGCCGGCTTGGGCGGTATGAACAGCACGTTGTCCAGGCCATGGTCCCCTGCCAGGGCGGCCAGCCGGTCCCGGTCCGCCCCGCCGCCTACGAACACCAGCAGCACGTCGTGTTCTCCCCGCTCCTTCAGCAGCCGGGCGGACTCCACCGCCGTGTCCAGCCCCTGGGCGAGGCTGATGTTGCCCGTATACATGACGACCAGCCTGTCGCCGAACCCGTACTCCCGTCGGACCTCCTTGGCCTCGTGCGCCGCCGCCGGCCTGAAGAAGCACGTGTCCACCCACAGGGGATGCACCTCGGTCTTGCCCTCGGGCACGCCGGTCGCCACCACGTCCCCTCGCATCCGGTTGGAGTAGAAGTACAGGTAGTCGGCGGCGGAGTAGACGAACCGCTCCAGCCCCAGGGCCAGGCGTATGGATGTCCGGCCCTTGAGGACGCCGAGATGGATCGGCTCCTGGGGCCACAGGTCGTGGACGTCGACCACCAGGGGCGCTCGAAACAGCCTGCTCAGCACGTACCCCGACACTCCCAGGAACAGGGGAGGCGAGTAGACGTAGACCAGGTCGGGCCGGCCCGACCTGACGCCGCCGTACATGGACGTCAACATGAAGGACAGGTGGTTCTTCATGCGGGGCCAGAAGTCGCGCCTGGACCTGGGGATGAAGAGGAAGGTGCGCGCCACCTTCACGCCCTCCCGTGTCTCCTGCCGGTACAGGCCCCGCCGGTACCCGTCGTAGACCACGCCGTCGGGGTAGTTGGGGAACCCTGTGACGACGGTGACGTCGTGCCCCCGGCCCGCCAGGTATCCCGCCATCTCCGACACCTTCTGGGACGCGGACGCCGGCTCCGGCGGGTAGTATTGGGTCAGCAGCAGGAGCTTCACGCCTGGCCCGCCGCCTTCAGGGCCTGCCGGTACACCGCCTCGTGCGTGTCGGCGCACCGGGCGGGAGAGAACATCTCGCGGACCCGTTCCCTGCCCCGCGACCCGATGGACGCCGCGTGCTCCCGGTCCTCCAGCAGCGACACGACGGCTGCAGCGATGGCCTCCGGGTCCCTGGGCTGTACCAGGATGCCCGTCTCCCCATCCTGGATGATCTCGGGAACTCCCCCAACCTCCGACGCGACCACGGGCAGCCCTGCGGCAAGTCCCTCGGCTATCGCGATGCCAAAGGACTCGGAGAGGGACGGCTGCACCAGGACGTCCGCGGCGTGGAGAATGTCGGCAACGTCGGAGCGAAACCCCGTGAACACCATCGTGTCTTCCAGGCCCAGCGCCCGGGCCTCGCCGTGAAGAAGGCCGGCGTACTTTGTGCGTCCCTCGAGGGTCTGCCCCACGACGACGAACCGGGCCTCGGGAAACCGGTCTTTGACCGCCGCGGCGGCCCGCACGAAATACAGGTGTCCCTTGGCCGGGTACAGGTTGCCCACGGTGACGATCATCGGGGAACTCTCGGGGATGCCCAGCTCGGCGCGCACCTGGCTGCGGGTCCCGGCCGAGGTCGGGCCGGGGACGTCGATGGGGGGATACAGGGCTTCGACGGGCCTGTGGAACACGTCGCCCTGGGAGCCCATGTACTCCCGGCCCATCTCCACGGAGGATGCGGCCACCACGTGGGGGACCAGGTAGACCAGGGGCTTGAAGCTCTTCCAGACCAGGGGGTAGGGCATCCCGTTGATGTGCCACACGACCCCGCAGCCCGCCAGCCTGCCGGCGATGGCCCCCTGGACGTGGGTGACGTCGTGCTGGTGCACCACGGAGATACCCTCGTCCCGTATCAGGCGGACCAGCCTTCGGATCGAGCCCCACAGGTGCATCAGCCATCCCATGTGGGAGAGGGGGTTGGCCGTCGCCCGTGGCCTCCTCATGCCAGGGACCCGGTGGTACGGGACCCCGGCCTCCTCCAGCAGGTCCCCGAACGCCCCGGCGCCCTGGGGGATGGCCACCACCGTGTCCACTCCCCGGTGCTTCAGCGCCGCCGCCATCCTCGATATCCGCATCTGGGGTCCCCCGACCCGGTCCTCGGCGATGACGTTCAGCACCCTCAGGCTACTTCTCCTTCAGCTCCCGAATGAGCTGCAGGTATTGCCTTGCGCTCTCGCTCCAGCTCCCCATGGACTCCACCCGCCGCCTGCCCTCCTCGCCCATCCGGACCCGCTCCTTCCCATCTCGAAGCAGGCGCAGAATCGCGCTTCCCACGGCGTCGGCATCTGCCGGGGGCACCAGGAGGCCAGTTTCGCCGTGGGCCACCGCCTCGGGGACGCCCATCACGTCGCATCCGACCACGGGCTTCCCGAAGGCCCCGGCCTCGGCGAACACCAGGCCGAACCCCTCTTCGGCCGACGGCATGGCGAACACATCGCAGGCGTCGTACAGTGCGAACTTTTCGGACTCTGAGACTCTCCCCAGGAACGTGACCGCGCCTCGCAAGCCGGGCGGCAGCACAGCTTCGACCGCGCGCTCCAGCTCGGCCCCGTACGGCCCGACGCCTGCCACGACGTAGCGGGCGTCGGCGTACTCGGCGAGGATTCGCGGCATGGCGCCGATGACCCACTGGACGCCCTTGTACTCGTCCAGCCTCGCGACCGTGAGGATCACGGGACGGTGACCGCTGGGATATCCGCGCTCGCTCAGGGAGCCCATCGCCTCCCTGGCCAGGGAGGCGTCTTCTCGCCAGGAGTCCACGGCGTCGACGTCGACGGCGTTGCGGATGACGGTGGTGCGGACCCGTTTCGAGCGTGCGAAATTGGTTACGTCGGCCTCTGTGGCCCTCGACACGCACACGTTCAACCTTGGCGCTCGCAGATTGAGGTGCCAAAACCATTTGTGCCGGCGCCCAATGAAGCCCGGACCCATGTAGACGGGTAGGTGATGAACAATGTGGATAACCGGGATGCGGGCCGCCTTGGCCACCAGCCAGCAGGCCGCGGTCAAAGACAGGGCATGATTGGCGACTATGTACTCGGCCCGCGTTCGGCACACCAAACGGTACAGATCCCACAGAAAGCGGAGCCGTCCGAACACCGCAGATGGACTGTTCCACCGCCCCGAACCCAAGGAACGGATATCTAGCCGTTTGATGGGATAGCCGCAGCTAGCCTCGAACCGCTCCATCTCCAGAGGTTCCGGGCACTGGATGTACGGGGTGGGATGCGGGCAGGGCATGGTGACGAAGGTGATGTCTTCGCCCAGTCTGGTCAGGTGTCTCGCTATCTGGTGGCCGTGCACTTCCCCTCCACCAATATGGCCGCCACACCGGTAGGCCACCATCAACCCGGTGCCCATGGACACTCCTCTCTTGGACGCGGTAACACGACTAACCTACCCGTATGAGGTTATGCGAAGGACTCCATCACCTCGCGGGCGATGGACACGTGCTGGGCGATCGCGGGGGCGACGGCGAAATCTGCGGCCCTGGCCTTGAGGGCGGACGCGTCTGTGGGGTTGTCCAGGGCGTCGAGGATTGCGGCGGTCAACGCCTGCTCGTCGCCCACCGGCGTCAGCCGTCCCCACTTGCCCCCTTGCAGGATTTCGTCAGGCCCGCTGGGGCAGTCCGTGCTCACGACCGTCGTCCCGCAGGCCATGGCCTCGATCAGGACCGTCGGCAGCCCCTCCTGAGTGGACGATATGGCAAACACGTCTGCCTCGGCCATGTACGAGTAGGGGTTATCGACGAAGCCGGGGAAGTCCACCGCATCCGCGATACCCAGCTCGGCGGCCAGGGCCATCGTGCGTTCCCTTTCAGGACCCTGCCCCACGACGACAAGCCGAGTGCTTGGGCGGGAACGGGCTACCTGGGCGAAAGCCCGGACTAGGGTCGGGTGGTCCTTTGCCAGGACGAGGCGTCCCACTGTCAGCACGACGGATAGGTATGGATCCGCGAGCCAAGGGTGGCCCGAGGGTTCCGCCGCCTGGCGGCCGATACCGTCGTGGGTCACCGGGTTGAGGACCGTCCTCACCAGGTGGGCGGCCTTGGGAACGTTGCGCCTCAAATCCTCCGCCGCGCCCTCAGAGCAGGCGATGACGGCGTCTGCCGATGGTAGGAGGTGGTGCAGCAAGCGATACATGATCCGTGCCTTGAACCTGGGGGTCCTTCGTTCCAGGGAGTAGGTGGTATCCTGGCGGGCGATTACGGGGACCCGCCCGCGCATGAAGAAGCGGCGGGCAATGAGCGCGGGGACGACGGCGTTGGGTAAGGCTGCCAGAAGGACATGGGGCCGTTCACGCCTGAAGTATCGGACGAGGGGTACGGCCGTCAAAATGGTCCTGGGCGACCTATGAGCCCTCAGATCGAGGACTCGGACACCCTGGGGCACCGATGTCAGAAACGAGCCTGTAGCCTGGGCCAGGAGCAGGTCGACGTCCCAGCCGTCCTGGACAAAGCCCTCCGCCAATAAGAGCATCAGCCGCTCCAGGCCGCCGCCTCCGGCCGTGGGCATGAACAAGGCTATCCTGGGAGAACGCCTGCATTGTCGGGCTGTGCTGGACACAACGTCCTCAGCTTCCTCTGTACGCTCGGAAAGACACAGAGGTGGGAAGGCCCGGGCCCTGCTCGCACACCCATGCGATGTAGTTTCTGATTCCCTGGGAGATGTCCACTTGCGGTTCATACCCCAAAAGCGTGCGAGCTAGAGTAATGTCACCAAAGCTGTGCCTGACATCTCCCTTGCGGGTTGGCTCGTGTTTGATGCCCACATTCTTGCCCGTTGCCTCTCTCACCAGCGCGGCCAACTGGTTGACAGTCACTGGAACGCCGCTAGCGATGTTGAAGACTCCCCTTACTTCGTCGGCCTCGGCAGCCAGCAGATTGGCCCTGGCCACATCCAGCACGTGGACGAAGTCCCGTGTCTGCTCCCCGTCGTCGTAGATCACCAGAGGCTCGTTCCTCAACGCTTGGGTCGCAAACAGGGCCGTCACACTCCCATAGGCGTCGTGTCGCTGATTCGGACCATAAACGTTGAAATAACGTAAGCAGATCACGTCCATGTCGTAGACCTTCGAGTAACACATGCAGTGCATCTCTGCAGCTAGCTTGCTGACCCCGTAAGGTGACTCGGGTTGCACGGGATGGTCTTCATCCATTGGGAGTCGTATCGCTTCACCATATACCGCAGTCGACGAAGAGTAGACTATCTTCTTCACACCCATCTTTCTGGCTGCCTCAAGCACCAGCAGGGTCCCCAGGACATTCACTTCGGAATCCAGGATCGGCTCCTGGAAAGACCTGACTTGAGCCAGATGTGCTGCCATGTGAAACACCACGTCGACACCATCGATGGCTTCCTCAACGGCTCGCGAGTCGCGAACATCACCCTCCATGAACTTCACTCCTGAAAGACCCGATAGGTTCTGCCGACGCCCTGAGGAGAGGTTGTCCAGCACCATCACGTCGTGAGAGTGCTCCAAGAGCAACTCGACGAGGTTCGATCCAATGAATCCGGCTCCGCCGGTTACCAGCGCCTTCATGTGGGTGTGTGTCCCTCCGAGGACGGGTTGCTAGGGTGCCGAGGGTCTTGCCGTAGGACGGCTGACTTCGACCTGAGGTAGCCTCCCTGTGAAAACTTGGCCTAAGCCGACCGCGTTGCCAAGTGCCCTGAGTATTCGATTCGGGTCAGGCCCCGCTATGCCCCTGGCAAGATTCCCCATAAGGATGCCCAGAAGGGTCCAGGTGCACTTCAGTGACGATAACTCAGGATTGCTTCGCACGAAATACACCTTATTGATGACCTGTACCTTGCCGCTGCGATAGCTATTCCTGAGACTCCCATTCGGCTCCCTGTGCCGCACTGTGGCGTTGGCGATCACGTAGAGCTTGTATCGCTTGCCTACACCGTAGCTAAAGTACAGGTCTTCACCCAGCCCGCTTCCCAAGAACCACTCATTGAACGAATGCTCCCTGAATACGTTCTTTCTCCACACGGTAGCTCCGCCGACCAGCCACTGCGACCTCTGGTCCTCCTTGGCGTTAATGATCGGCGAGTTGTAGCCCGAGGAGGCCACAATGCCGAACCTGCGATTGTCCATGAGGAAGATACGCTGCGCCCACGATGTGGCGGGGGGCCGACCAAGTATGTTGAAGGAGGCCCCTCCAACATCCGCTCCCGCCCCCTGCCAGAACTCCAGCATGGCTTCCATGGCGCCGTCCTCGAGCTCGATGTCATCGTCTAGGCAGGCTATCAGGTTCGTCGACGGATGCACCGCCCGCACTCCGGCGTTCTTCTGTCTAGTCAGACCCGGGGGACGTATTTCCATGTACTTGATGGGAAGGTCTTGGAAGTCCGCCAACGTCGTCTCTAGGCCGCCATCTCCACCGTTGACTACGACGATCTCATCGGGCCAACAACACTGACACCGGATGGAGTCCAGGAGACGACATATCTGCTCAGGTCGGTCCCTGGTAGGGATCACCACGGCTATTCTGTTAGCCAATCGAGACACTGCTACGCTCTGACCAGGCTATGCAAAGGTCTCCCATCAGGAGAAAAGGGACTCGGATCTGTCCCTCTACGTCGACGCCACCAGGCGCGAGTAGTGCCCCTCCCGCTCCAGCAGCTCCTCGTGGCTTCCCTCCTCGATCACCTCGCCCTGGTCCAGGACGATGATCTTGTCGGCGTACCGGATGGTGGACAGGCGGTGGGCGATGATGATCACCGTGCGGTCCCGGGACACGCTGTAGATCGCCTCCTGCACCAGCCTCTCCGACGCCGTATCCAGGGAGCTGGTCGCTTCGTCGAAGATCAGTATCTCCGGCGAGCTCAGCACCGCCCGGGCTATGGCCACGCGCTGCTGCTGCCCCCCCGAGAGCTTCATCCCCCGGTCCCCGATGACGGTGTCGTAGCCCTGGGGCAGCTCCTGGATGAACCCGTGGGCGTTGGCGGTCTTGGCCGCCTGGACGACGGACTCGGCGGAGTGGCCTTTCCTGCCGAAGACGATGTTGTCGGCCACGCTGGAGTTGTGGATGAAAGGGTCCTGGCTCACCAACCCTATGCTGCCCAGCCACGCGCTCTGCTTCAGCTCCGCCAGGGGCACGCCGTCCACGGTCACCCTGCCCCCGTCGGGCTGGAACAGGTCCAGGACCAGGTTGACAAGGGTGGTCTTGCCCGCTCCCGAGGGTCCGACCACCGCCGTCACCTTGCCCTTCTCGAACACCAGGTCCACGCCCCTCATCAGCGGCTCCCTTCCCCGGTGGGCGAAGGAGACGTCCTCGAAGGCGATGCCCCGCTCCAGTCGGTCCAGGACCACCGTCCCGTCGGGCCTCTTGGGGACCAGGCTGGTGACCGCCAGGTGTGCCCGGTCCACGTCGGGCAGCAGCCCCATGATCTCCATGCGCAGGCGTCCAAAGGAGGTCAGGGCCGGCAGCATCTGCACAAGCGCTATGCCGAAGACCCCCAGCTTGGGCAGGAGGCCGGCCAGGTCGCCGGGGCTGAGGGCCCTGATGGCCAGGACGAATCCCAGCATCACCACGACGGCGGAGACCTCCATCAGGGGCCTGGGTATGGCCATCCAGGCCATGAGCCTGCCGTGGGCCTCGGCGTGGTCCCTGGCCTGCCGGTCGAAGCGTCCCGCCCATTGGCGGGTGACGCCCAGGGCTATGATCTGGCGGATGCCGCTGATGAGCTCGTTGGCGATGACGTTCTGCTCGGCCCCCGCGTCGGCCCTCCTGCGGCCCAGGTTGAATGACACGGTCCGGGACAGGTGGTGGATCAGCAGGTAGTAGAGGAGCCCAAGACAGACGAAGGGCAGAAACCCCATGGGGAATATGAGCCCCAGTATGACGGCTATCGTCACCACCCTCAGCAGGAAGGCCGTCATCTGGGGTCCCCTCAGGAGCAGCAGGCCCACCGCCACCGGCGCCGTCAGGCTGTTGTAGAGCAACGTCCCCTGCCGGTTGTCCAGGAAGAATTGGTACTGCCCCGAGGCGTACCGGTCCATTATCTCGCTCTGCACGCCGTACAGCACCTTGCCGCTGGTGTAGGCGGTGAGCGCCTCCAGCGCCACGGAGAAGAGGGTCTTGGCAACGAAGAGGGCCATCAGCAGCACCGAGGCGGCGACCAGCGGGTCCGAGAGGGGCACCAGACCGGCCATGTCGTGGACGAACCCCAGGAGGCTGCCCGTCTCCTCCTCGGGGCCGCCCAGGAGCGACGAGAACACTGGGAGGAATGCGGCTACGCTGAGGCTCTCCAGCACCGAGGTGGTCAGGATCAGCGCCAGGATCGATCCCGTGAGCAGCTTGTAGCGCCCCAGGAAGTAGAGGACCGCGGTGTACTGCGGGCCGCTAGCGTCGGCTCTTTTGCTCATTGCCACGAACCTACCGGCATAACGGCGCTTTCAGCCCCCGGCGCGCCGGTCACCGCCGGCAGTGGGGTTGTGTCTCTCACCCCGTACCCTTCTCCGGCGCTGCGCCCGTGGTCGACAGGATGATCTCCGCCGCGGCGGGCAGGTCCGGGGCGGACAGCGCGCCCCGGTGCTGTCTCGCGGCGCCGCCGCCCACGCGGATGCCGCGGACCCCGGCGGCCCGGGCCGCGTCCATGTCCCCCTGGCGGTCCCCCACCATGAACGACCGGGACATGTCCACCCCCCAGCGGGCGCCCGCCGTCACCAGCATCCCGGGCTGGGGCTTGCGGCACCCGCACTGCACGTCGTAGGCGGGCAGCGCCGCGCCCGGGCGGTGGGGGCAGTAGCAGATCCCATCCAGGAAGGCGCCCCGGGAGTAGAGGCGCCCGGCCATCTCCCGGTGGACCTCCAGCAGGCCGTCCTCGGTGATCAGGCCCATCCCCACCGCCGCCTGGTTGGTGGCCACGATGACCAGGTACCGCTCCTGGAGTCGGGCCACCGCCTCGGGGACGCCGGGCAGGACGCGTAGCTGGTCGGGGTGGGTCACGTTGCCCACCTCCTCGACGATCACGCCGTCCCGGTCCAGGAACACCGCGGGGCGGGAGGGCCCTGGGCCGGGCCGCACGGGCCGGCCGCCGTCGGGATAGGAGGGGAGGTGGATGTTGCCCTCCAGGCGGACCATTCCGGAGAGGAGTTTCACCACGTCACCTGGCGCCCTGGGCGGTCATGATCCTCCCGGCAGGCACGTCCCGCGCGGGTCTGTTGGCAGCGGTCTTGGGCAGTGCTCCGCCCATCGCCTCGCCTGTGCCGTCGAGGCGCGTGCCTGGGGTCTCCCATCCATTGCCCGTACCCATAGGCTCAATTGGAACAACGGCCCGTCGCCGCCGCGAGTATCCGTGGCCGGTGTCCTAGGCCCCGGCCCCTGCGCCGCCGGGCGCCATCCTGCCGTATCCCGCAACCCAGCCCGGGGCCGTCCCCGATCGGGTCGACACCTCCAGGTCCGTTGGGTCCAGGGTGGTCGGCAGCCGCCTGCCCAGCCAGTTGAGGAACACCTCGCACCGGTCCCTGGAGGGAAGGTACCTCCTGAACAGGGCGTCAAGGCCCGCGAGGGGCCCCGACCTGACGTGGAGCCGATCGCCCTTGCGGAAGACCTGCCCGTAGCCGCCCTGGTTCCATGCCAGCACCCGCGACCGCACCTCCTCCACGGCGTCGTCGCCAATGGGGGACGGCCTCTCCTGCGCTGGCAGGAAGTAGGTGACGCCGGGGGTCCACATCGCCCGGGCCCAGCCCTGGGGGTCGTCGCTGCTCACCCGGCAGAAGACGTAGCCGGGGAAGAGCTCCTCCCACGCCGTCAGGCCTCTCTTTACCACGGCGATCCGGGGGTTGTACACCTCGCAGCCCCACCGGCGCATGTGCTTCTCAACCAGCGCCGACCGGTTTCGTTTCACCCTGGCAACGTACCAGTCATGGGGCATTGGAGTCCTCCGTGGCCCCGGGCAGCAGGGCGACGATCCTGTCTTGCGGGATGCCCAGGGTTCGTAGACGGCCCCGCTTCTCCTCCACGCCCTCCAGCGCGGCGATGATCACCCGGTCGTGGTCCGTGGGGGGCGATGCCTCCACGTCCCGCACGTGGGCGCCCAGGAACTTGCCGTTGGCCGGGGCGGAGGCGCTGTAGACGTCGATCTCCTCGATGCCGGCCTCCCTGAGCGCCAGGTAGACCAGCTCCGCCAGCTCCCCCGTCCCGAATATCGCCACCCGGGACTCGGCGTGCAGCTCCAGGGGGGCCAGCTCCTGCCGGAGGGTCTGGCGAATGGTCTGGTAGTGGCCCAGGAACCTCTGGATGTAGGAGACGGTGAGCTGGACCTTGCGGGTAAACCCCCTGGGCGTCAGGGCGTACAGCCGCCGTTTCCATCTGGCGCGGGTGACGCGGATGTACCCCTTCTGGACCAGGTTGCGCACCAGCGCGTTGGTCAGCCCCAGCGCGATCCCCAGCCTGCGGGACAGGTCCCGCTGGGTCACGTCGGGAGCGTCGTACACCTCGGTCAGGAGCCTTAGCTGCCGGTAGGTCGACGTGTCCATCGGGTCGTGGTGTTCACTTCGTGAACGCATCGCCCTGACATTAAGGCACCCCCGGGGGCCGGATGTCAAGGGTCTCGGTTCGGATAGTGAACGTCACTTTTCGGTTGTATCGTAAGGCTATGAACGTTACGGGCCATTCCATTGACGTCACTTGACACCCGGTCATTCGATGGTCAAAATAGGTATCCGTCCGCGATAACGTGCGAGGAGGCGGCATGGACAGAGCCGACATACCGTACCTATCGGCCGGCGACCTCTCCAGGCTCATCGAGAAGAGGGAGGTCTCCCCCGTGGAGGCCGCCGAGGCCTACCTGGACCGCATCGACGACCTGGACTTCAAGTTCAACGCCTACCTGACCGTGACCCGCGACCTGGCCACGGACGCAGCCCGGCAGGCCGAGCGGGACATCGCCGCGGGCAACCACCGGGGCCCCATGCACGGCGTGCCCGTGGCCGTCAAGGACCAGTTCTGGAGCAAGGGCGTCCGCTCCACCGGCGGGTCGCGGATACTGATGGACTTCGTTCCCGACGACGACGCCACGGTGATCGCCAACCTGAAGAAGGCCGGCGCCGTCCTGCTGGGCAAGACCAACGTCACCGAGTTCGCCGTCACCGGCTACACCCACCGGTTCAGCACCCCGCGCAACCCCTGGGACCTGGACCGCTACACCGGCGGCTCCAGCGGCGGTTCCGGGGCCGCCACCGGGGCGTTCATGTGCGCCACCTCCCTAGGCGAGGACACCGGCGGCTCCATACGATGCCCGGCCACCTGGTGCGGCCTGGTGGGACACCGGCCCTCCTGGGGCAGGGTCAGCCGGTACGGCGTCATGCGGGGAGTCTGGTCCATGGACGCCGTAGGCCCCATCTCCAGGACCGTGGAGGACGCGGCCATCACCATGGGGGCCATCGCCGGTCACGACCCCAAGGACCCATATACGTCCGACACCCCTGTCCCCGACTACCGGGCCGCCCTGGACGGGGACGTGAGGGGGATGAAGGTGGGCGTCATCTCCGAGATCATGCACAGCGACCTGGTCGAGTCCGAGGTCCGGGACGCCGTGTCCCAGGCGACAACGGTCCTGGGCGGCCTGGGGGCCACGGTGGAGGAGGTGTCCATACCCCTCTCCACCGCGGCCAGCGCCGTCTCGGGCACGTTGCTGGGAGTGGAGCCCGCCGCCACCCACCGCAAGTGGGTGCGGGAGCGGCTGCAGGACTACGGGCACGACAACCGCATCGGCCTGGTCGTCGGCAGCATCATGCCGGCCCAGGCCTACTACAAGGCCCAGAAGCTCAGGTCCATGATCAAGGGCCAGGTGCATGCCGCTCTGGACACCTACGACGTGCTGGTGCTTCCCACCAGCGGCAGGCCGGCCCCCGAGGTGGAGGACGACCCGGTCATCACCAGCAAGGAGACCTCCTCCAGGCTGGCGTTCCTGTTCACCCGCATCTTCAACCTCGCCAGCGCCCCGGCCCTGTCGGTGCCCTGCGGGTTCACCTCCGGCGGCCTCCCCATCGGGATGCAGATCGGGGGCCGGCCCTTCGGAGACGACGTGGTGCTGAAGGTGGCCCACGCCTACGAGCAGGCCACACCCTGGCACACCATGAGGCCCACCCATGCCTAATACGACATCGCGCTACGACGTGATCGTGGTCGGCGCCGGCAACGCTGCCCTGACCGCTGCTCTATCCGCCTCCCAGGCCGGGGCCAGGGTCCTGGTGCTGGAGAAGGCCCCCGAGGCGGAGAGGGGCGGCAACAGCCGGTTCAGCGGCGGCCTGTTCCGCTTCGCCTACGACGGCATCGAGGAGCTGAAGCCCTTCCGCCGGGACCTCTCCCCCGCCGATTGGGACCGGGTTGAAGCGGGCCACTACGACACCGACCGCTACTACCAGGACATCATGCGGGTGACCCAGGGCCAGGCCGACCGGGAGCTGTCCCTCAAGCTGACCGGCGAGTCCTACTCCACCCTGGCCTGGATGACCGGGCTGGGCGTGGACTGGGACTGGACCTCCCTCTGGTCCGTCGACTCGGGTGAGCGCCTGCGGTTCAACCCCGGCGCAGTGCTGGAGGCCAGGAACAAGGGCGTCGGCCTCATGGACTCCCTCTACCGGGCGGTGGGCCTAGCGTCCATAGACGTGGCCTACGGCGCCAAGATGACGGCCTTCCTCCAGGACGGCCGCGGCGGGGTCACCGGGGTGCGCATCCGCACGCCCGATGGCACCGAAGACGCCCCCGCCGGCGCCGTAGTCCTGGCGTCGGGCGGATTCGAGGCCAACGCGGAGATGCGGGCCCGCTATCTGGGCCACGGGTGGGACCAGGTGAAGGTTCGCGGGACCAAGTTCAACACGGGAGAGACCCTGCGCCTGGCCCTGGAGCTGGGCGCCAAGCCCGTGGGCCACTGGCAGGGCTGCCATGCTACCCCGGTGGACGGCGACTCGGCGCCCGTGGGCGACCTGCGCCTCACGGACAGGACCAACCGCCTCTCCTATCCCTACTCCATCATGGTCAACGTGCTGGGGCGTCGCTTCATCGACGAGGGAGAGGACACTGGGGGCTATACCTATGCCAAGACGGGGCGGGCCGTCCTGACCCAGCCCGGCGCCATCGCCTACCAGATATTCGACGCCAAGACGGTCCACCTGCTGGAGGAGCGGTACTCCACCGGGGCGCCGGTGGTCTCCGAGACCATCGAGGGGCTGGCCGGCGGTCTCTCCATTCCCGCGGACGCCCTGTCCCAGACCGTGGCCGAGTACAACGCCGCCGTGCTGCCGGGGAGGTTCGACCCCGCGGTGAAGGACGGCAAGGGAACGGCGGGGCTGGAGCCTCCCAAGTCCAACTGGGCGCTGCCCCTGGACACGCCCCCCTACACGGCATACTCCGTGGCCTGCGGCATCACCTTCACCTACGGGGGCATCCAGATCGATACCCAGGCGCGGGTCATCGACACCGAGGACAACCCGGTCCCCGGCCTCTACGCCACCGGGGAGATAACCGGGGGCTTCTTCTTCCACAACTACCCCGGCGGCACCGGCCTGATGCGCGGCGCGGTGTTCGGGCGCATCGCCGGGGCCAACGCCGCCGCCGAGGGTGCGGGCAAGTAGCTGATGGACGAGACCCGCCGCCTGGCCGAGTTCGCGGCGGGGCGCCGTTACCAGGACCTCCCGCCCTCCGTCGTCGAGGCGGTCCGGGTCTACGTGCTCGACAACCTGGCCAGCGGCCTGGTGGGCTCCCGCACTCCCTGGGCCGACATGGTCGGCGGCCTAGCCCGCGAGACGGCCCCCGACGGCCCCTGCTCCGTGTTCCAGCGCCCCTGGACCACGTCCCCGTCCCACGCGGCCCTGGTCAACGGGACCATGATCGGCGGCTTCGAGACGGACCACGCCTTCGTCCCCGGCTCCTGTCACCCCAGCGCCGCCGTCTTTCCCGCGGCCCTGGCCGTCGCCGAGAAGCGCCGGCTGGACGGACGGTCCTTCATCGCGGCGGTGGCCGCCGGCTACGAGCTGGCGTGCCGGGTGGGCGTGGCCGCCACCCGGTCGGTGGAGGACCAGCGGGGGTTCCACGGCCCGGGGACCAACGCGCCCTTCGGCGGGGCGGCGGGCGCGGGCCGCGCAATGGGGCTGGACACCGAGGCGATGGTCAACGCCCTGGGCATCGCCGGCTCCCACGCCGGCGGGCTGCTGGAGTTCGCCCGGGAGGGCGCCATGACCAAGCGCCTCCACGTGGGCCGCGGCGCCCAGATGGGGCTGGAGAGCGCCCTCCTGGCCTCCCGGGGGTTCACCGGCCCCTCCACCGTCCTGGAGGGTGAGAAGGGGTTTCTGCGCGTCTACTCTCCCAGCCCCCGCCCCGAGCTTCTGCTGGAGGGCCTTGGAGAGCGTTACCTGCTCATGGACATGCTGGTCAAGGCCTACCCCTGCCACGCCTCCTTCCACCCAGTCGTCGAGGGCATCCACCGTCTCAGGGCCGGCGGCGGCATGGGGCCGGGCCCCGTCGAGTCCGTCCGGGTGGTGGGGTACGAGCGTATAATAAAGCGCCACGACCAGCGGGAGCCCACCAGCGTCCTGGGCGCCCAGTACAGCCTGCCCTTCTCCGTGGCCGTCGCCCTCTGCCGGGACATCGCCGACCCCCTCACCTACAGCGAGGAGACCCTGTGGGACCCCGCCATCCGGAAACTGGCGTCGTCTGTGGAGCTGGCCGTGGACGGGGAGCGGTTCGGCAGGCCCGGCGGCCCGGCCGCCGAGGTGTCCCTGACCGTGGGAGGCGCTGTCCGCACCTTCCAGGTGTCGGGCTGGAAGGGCGCTCCCGGCAACCCCTACACCTTCGACGAGATGGCCGGCAAGTTCCGGCGTTACGCGGCTGGGTCCCTGGACCCGGTGAGGATCGAGCAGGTGGTGCGGACAGTCTCGGCCCTGGAGGACGCCGACGTGGGAGACCTGGCCGCGTTGCTGAGGACGGAGGGGCCCCGATGATGGTCCGAGGCGTCGGCATCATCGGATACCCCATCCGCCACTCCATCTCCCCGGTGTTCCAGCAGGCGGCCCTGGACCACCACTCGCTGGACGCCACGTACACGGCGTGGGAGGTGACCCCCGAGGGGCTCGGCGATTTCATGGCCGAGCTGCGGCGGGCCGACGCCCTGGGCATCAACGTGACCGTCCCCCACAAGGAGACAGTGATATCCTACCTGGACGAGGTCGACGGCTGGGCCTCCGACGCGGGCGCGGTCAACACCGTTCGCAAGGACGGCGCCGCCCTCGTGGGACACAACACTGACGGCATCGGCTTTCTCCGGGCTCTCGAGGGGGAGGCCGGGTTCTCTCCCCAGGGGAGGAGGGCGCTGGTCGTCGGGGCGGGCGGCTCCGCCAGGGCGGTGGCCCTGGCCCTGGCCCGGTCCGGCGTCGCCTCCATCACCATCGCCAACCGCACGCTCCGGAGGGCCGGGGACCTGGCCGCCGCCGTATCCGGCCGGGGGGCGCCGCCAGGGCGGCAGGCTCCGCCGGACGTAACGGCCGTCTCACTGGAGCAGGTAAAGGACGCTGCCTCCTCAGCCGACCTGATCGTCAACTGCACTACCCTGGGTATGAGGCACGGGCCCGACGAGGCGGGGACGCCGCTGAGGGCGGACCGTATACCTTCCCGCGCCCTGGTCTACGACCTGGTGTATAATCCTCCCGATACGCCCCTGCTGATTGAGGCAAGGAAGGCCGGGGCCGACACGCTGGGAGGCTTGGCGATGCTCGTCTACCAGGGGGCCGCCGCCTTCGAGTACTGGACGGGGCTGGAGGCGCCGGTGGGGGTGATGATGAAGGCGGCGAGAGGGGCGTTGTGACAAGTCCACCGGCAGCGGCAGCCTCCGGGAGGTTCCATTGGTCCGGTTCCTGACGGCGGGAGAGTCCCACGGGCAGGGCTTGGTGGTCATCGTCGAGGGCGTCCCGGCGGGGCTCCCCCTGGACGAAGACTACATCGGCGCACACCTGGCCCGGCGGCAGCGGGGCTACGGCCGGGGCGGCCGGATGCTCATAGAGCGGGACCGGGCGGTCATCCTCTCCGGCGTGCGCCACGGCCTGACCCTGGGAAGCCCCATCGGGATGACCCTGGAGAACCGCGACTGGGTCAACTGGCAGGAGTCCATGAGCGTCGTCCCGGTGGAGGGCGAGGTGGCGCGCATTACCCGGCTGCGCCCGGGCCACGCCGACCTCCCCGGGACCATGAAGTATGGCTTCCAGGACGTGCGCAACGTCCTGGAGCGGGCCAGCGCCAGGGAGACGGCCGCCAGGGTGGCCGCGGGCGCCGTGGCCCTGAGGTTGCTGGAGGAGTTCGGCATCGAGCTGCACAGCCACTCGGTATCCATAGGCGGCGTGTGGGCCAACCCTCGTGAGCCCATAGACTGGCAGTCCGTCGAGGAGTCCCCCGTGCACTGTGCCGACCCCGAGGCGGGGCCCAGGATGATGGCCGTCATCGACCGGGCCAAGGAGGCCGGCGATACCGTCGGAGGCGTGGTGGAGGTGGTGGCCACCGGCGTGCCCATGGGGCTGGGCTCCCACGTCCAGTGGGACAGGAGGATAGACGGCCTCATCGCCCAGGCCCTCATGTCCATCAACGCCGTGAAGGCAGCCTCCATCGGCGAGGGCTGGGAGTCGGTGGACCGCATGGGCTCCCAGGTCCACGACGTGATAGAGCCGGTCACCGACCCATCCCGGCCCTGGCAGCGGCGGACCAACCGCTCCGGGGGCACCGAGGGGGGGATGACCAACGGTATGCCCCTGGTGGCCCGGTTCGCTATCAAGCCCATATCCACCCTGGTCAAGCCGCTACCGTCGGTGGACCTGGACACGGGCGAGGTGGTCCAGGCCCACTACGAGCGCTCCGATGTGTGCCAGGTGCCGCCGGCCGGGGTCATCGGCGAGGCCATGGTGGCCCTGGTGCTGGCCGACGTCCTGATGGAGAAGTTCGGCGGCGACAGCATCGAGGAGACCCGCCGCAACCACCGGGCCTACCTGCAGACAGTGGGCCCCCGGAAGGGTCCTTCGGGCCCGGAATGCCGGGAGTAATGGAAGCGGACGCCCTCCCCCGGAACGTCATCCTCATCGGGTTCTCCGGCACGGGAAAGACCCGGGTGGGCAGGGAGGTGTCCCGCCTCCTGGGCTGGGAGTTCGTCGACACCGACGAGGAGATCGAACGCAGTGCCGGCAAGCCGGTCCGCCGCATCTTCGCCGAGGACGGAGAGGCCGCCTTCAGGGACCGGGAGCGGGCCCAGGTCCGCGAGGCCTGCCGGGGGGAGCGCCGGGTTGTCTCCACGGGCGGCGGCGCGCCGGTGGACCCCGAGAACCGCGCCGCGATGCTGAGCGGGGGGGCCGTGGTCTGCCTGGACGCCCAGCCCTCGGCCATCTACCGCAGGCTCGTCGAGGACGCAGGCAACTCCGTGGCCGGGCGTCCCATGCTCGCGGGGTCCGACCCACTGGGCCGTATCGCCTCCCTCAAGGAAGAGCGGCGGGCGTCCTACGCCTCCGCCCACCACACCGTAGCCACCGACGGCCTGACGGTGGAGGAGGTGGCCGGAAGGGTCGTGGAGCTGGTCGGCCTCGCCCGCCGGGGGACGGAGGTGTCCCCCCGGGGGAGAGGATGACGGAGAGGACGAGGGAGCGTATGAGGGAGAGCAGCGACCTGGCCGCCGAGGTTACCCACTTGGGCGGCCAGTACCAGGTCCTGGTGGGATGGGGGCTGCTGGACGACCTGGGCGCCCGGGTCTCCGGCCTGGGTCTGAAGGGGCCCGCCTACATCGTCAGTGACGACCGGGTGTTCACTCCCTACGGCCGCCTTGCTCAGCGCTCTCTCGAGAGGGCGGGCATTCCCACCCACTGCTTCATCATCCCGGCTGGAGAGGCCAGCAAGACCCTGGAGGTTGCCCAGGGGATATACCAGTGGCTCGTGGAGATGAGGGCCGAGCGGCGTCATCCCATCGTGGCGGTGGGCGGGGGCGTCGTCGGGGACCTGGCCGGCTTCGTGGCCGCGACCTTCCTGCGGGGGATGCCCTTCGTCCAGGTCCCCACCAGCATGGCCGCCATGGTCGACGCCTCCATCGGGGGCAAGGTTGCCGTGGACCTGGCCCAGGGCAAGAACCTGGTCGGCTCCTTCTATCAGCCCCGGCTGGTGCTGGCGGACGCGGCCGCCCTGGCCACCCTGGGAAAGCGCGAGCTGGCCGAGGGGTGGGCCGAGGCCATCAAGCACGGTCTCATCATGGACGCGGACCTGTTCGCCGTGTTCGAGGAGCACGCCGAGGAGCTGATGGGCCTGGAGCCCGAGCTGTCCACCGACGTGATCCGCCGGAGCGTCGCCATCAAGGCCCGGGTGGTGAGCGAGGATGAGAGGGAGACCCTGGGCCGTCGCATACTCCTGAACTACGGGCACACCATCGGGCACGCCATCGAGGCGGCCACGGGCTACGGCCGATACCTCCACGGGGAGGGGGTGTCCGTGGGGATGACCGGGGCCTCAATCATCGGACGAGAGCTGGGGCTGACCGGCCAGGACGTCGTGGACCGGCAGCGGCGGGTCCTCGAGCTCTTCGGCCTCCCCACCGCGGCCGGGGACGTGGAGCCCGAGGACCTCTTCCGGGCAATGTCCCTGGACAAGAAGACCGAGAGCGGCTCCATCCGCTGGGTCATGCTGGAGGACGTGGGAAGGGCGGTGGTTACCCGGGACGTCCCCGGCGATCTGGTGGAGAGGACGGTCCGCGGACTCCTGGGCCCGTAGTAGCCTATCAGGCGAACTCCTGCAGGATGCGGCTGAACTCGTCCTCCAACGACGGGATGCTGTCCACCACCTGGGGCAGCTCCTCCTCGGGAAAGGCCTTGAGGGTCGTGCTCCTCACGTTCCCCAGGCTGGAGAGGCCCAGGGCGATGGAGGCGCACGCCTGATCGTCGGGGGCCTCCAGGATGCCCACCAGGTCGTACTGCCCCATGGTCAGGTAGATGTTGGGGAGGCGCCCGCCCGCGGCCTCCACCGCCTGCCGGACGGCGCTTACGTGCTGGGGCAGGTACCTGATGTTTCGTAGACCCTCGTCGGTGTAGGTCATCAACAGGACGTAGCTGGGCATTTAGCTCCCCTCTCTCGTTTTTTCCCGGTACGTCGCGGACCGGGTCCGCTCCCGTCTGCTCCACTCGGCCGCGAAGAGGGCCGCGATGACGACGCAGATCGCCCCGGCGAAGGCCAGCAGGACGATGGACGCCGCCGCGGCCAGAAAGTCCGGGCCCGCCTCCGATGCCTGCCGCAGCCCCACGGCGACGGCCCCGCTGAGGACGGTCGCCCCGTACAGGACCCGGATCCTGGACGGCTCCACGAACCTGGTCGCCGCCACTCCAAGCTGGGACCCTGCCGAGGCCGCGGCCAGCATCATCACCGCCATCAGCAGGTCCACGTGGTTCGACAGCGCGTACAGCAGGGTGCCCACCGAGCCGGTTATGATCACCTGGAACAGGTCCGTCCCGATGGCCACGGTGGTGGGCACCCCGAGGACGTATATCAGGATGGGCATCAGGATGAACCCCCCGCCCGCCCCCAGCAGCCCCGCGAGAAAGCCGACGCCGAAGCCGATGAGCACCAGCACCCACAGGGAGACCCGCTCCATGCCCGGCACCGACAGGGAGACGTAGGTCGGCACGCTGAACAGGCCCGGAATTCCGATGGAGTGGGGCGGTATCCGCAGCCTGCGGACCCTTCCGGCCAGGAGGGACGTGCCCCTTTCCGCGCCGCGCCGCGTCCTCCAAAAGTCGTAGACCAGGAAGGACCCCAGGGTGCCCAGAAACGCCACGTAGACGTAGCGTATCACCGGACCGGCGATGCCCACCTCCTCCAGGTGCGAGTTCAGCCGCTCCGCCGCGAACAGCGCCGGAATGGTGCCGATGACCATCAGGGCTCCCAGCTTGAAGTCAACGTTGCCCACCCGGCGGTGCTTCAGGGTGTTGATCAGCGACGACCCCATTATCAGCGTGAGCCCCGTCCCCACGGCGAACACCGGCGGCACACCGAAAACCAGCAGTCCGCCGGTGATAAGGAAGCCGCCGCCCACCCCGAAGAAGCCACTCAAGTTCCCCACCATCAGGCCCAGGAGCAGGAGCAGCGCCGGATGCACCTCGACTCCGGCATTGGGGAACAGCACTGCCTAGCTGCCGCCCGCGGGGGTCAACTCCGGCCGCTGTCCGTATTCATCCGGCGGGAGCGTATGACCATCCGGCCGAGTCTGGAGACGAGCCGCAACACCACCTCCCATAGCGTGTACAACCCAAGGGACAGGCTGGCCATGACCGCCAGCACGAAGACGCCCCACAGCCAGGGGCTGTCGTCGCTCAGGGCCCGGAGGAAGTCGCCGATGGAGCCGTACATATAGTCTGGACCGGACGGGGCCGGCAGCGGCCCCACCAATCTTATCATCGGAGTACTGGTATGAGAATAGCTCCCAGCCATCCCCAAGATGTCTTTCCGAGCCCGTAGGCGAGGAATCCCAGGCGCTCCACACCAATCATCCCTCGCCGCCGGCCCATGGACGTCAAATGGCATGTGGGGCCGGCTGAGAATCCTATGCCAGTTTCTAAGAAAACTATTAGATTATGTCTCGAAAAAGCTTGAAAGACCGTGGCCCCGTCGCTATGCTTGGGCCAAGATGCCCTTGGCATAGTCCACCCGGGCCCATCCTCCGGTTGCTTGCACCTTCGCCGGAGCACTGCCTCCACTGGGGGCCTGGACGTGGACCGGTGGGGTGGTGGGCTGGAAGAGCCGCTGCCGACGATCTCGCGCTCCACATCTTCGGGGCTATACGTTCTCTTTGGATGTTATGGAAGTGGCGACCCGTCATTTGGAAGAACCCGTTACCTGGCAGAGTCCGCGCCCGCGGGGGGAGCATCTCGTCAAGGTCGCCGGACGGGCATGGCAGCTCAGCTTCACCCTGGACGACCAGGCTGAGCTGGCCAGTGTAGAAGAGAGCCTGCGCCACTACCTGCGGGAGAGCCAGGGCTGGTTTTCCGGCGGCGAGGTGGCGGTGGACGTGGGGCGTCGCATTGTCTTCCCCGACCAGGTGAGGGCCCTCAGGCATGTGCTGGAGGAAGAGTTCGGGCTGAGGGTCTCCGGCTTCCGCTGTGACGCGGGGCTGCTCGAGGAGGCCATCGCCGCGCAGACAGGCGCCCCCGTGAGCGTGACCTCCGACGGGGTCGCTCCACGGCCTAAGCGGAAGGAGCAGCCCGAGCCCCAGCCGCGGCCCTCGGAGCCCGGCCCGTTGCTGTTCAAGGGCACCTGCCGCTCGGGGACCGTCATCCGGCACGACGGAGACGTGGTGGTCTGGGGGGATGTCAACCCCGGGGCCCAGGTCTCGGCCACCAGGGACATCGTCGTGCTGGGCGACCTCCTGGGAGCGGCCCATGCCGGGTCGGCCGACGTGGGGACCTCCGACGCCATGGTGGTCGCCTTCTCCCTGCGGCCCATGCAGCTGCGCATCGGACACCTGGTGTGCGTCGCCCCCACCGGCAAGGGCGGCCGCAAGGGACAGCGGCAGCCGGAGGTCGCCTACGTTAGCGGCAGCTCCATAGAAATCGCCCCCTTCACCGGGGGCCTTCCCAGGTTCCAAGGCTCCGGCGCCCGCGGGTTCCGTCGCGGGGCGGCGGTCGGAAAGTACGGTAAGCCCTCCTCGAAGGGCGGAAGGAGAATGTAAGGCCAATGACGACTAGTGACTCCTCGGTGGTGCTTACTCAGCCATCCAAGAACGGCCAGAAGACGACGCCGTCCTCATCGGACAAGGCCTTCGTCATCACCTCGGGCAAGGGCGGCGTGGGCAAGACCACCGCGACGGCGAACATCGGCGCGGGGCTCGCCTTACGAGGGAGAAAGGTGGTCGTGATAGACACGGACATCGGCCTCCGCAACCTCGACGTCGTCATGGGACTCGAGAACCGCATCGTCTACGACCTCGTGGACGTGGTGGAGGGGCACTGCAAGCTGAGCCAGGCCTTCATACGCGACAAGCAGGTCAAGGACCTGTGCCTCATTCCGGCGGCCCAGACCAGGGATAAGTCCTCGGTGACGCCGGACCAGATGAAGGAGCTGTGCGCCCGGCTGAGCGAGGAGTTCGAGTACATACTCATCGACTGCCCCGCTGGTATCGAGCAGGGGTTTCGCAACGCCATCGCCGCGGCGGAGCAGGCCGTGGTGGTCACCACCCCCGAGGTATCGGCCATCCGGGACGCCGACCGGGTCATCGGCCTGCTGGAGGCGGCCGAGATCCCCATGCCCAACCTGGTGATCAACCGCCTACGGGTCGGCATGGTCAAGCAGGGCGACATGTTGGACAAGGACGACATCCTGGACCTCCTGTCGGTCAACCTCCTGGGCATGGTCCCCGACGACAACGAGATAATAGTGTCCACCAACAAGGGCCTTCCGGTGGTGCACAACCCCAGGTCCCTGGCAGGGGAAGCCTTCCGGCGCATCGCCGCCCGCATCGACGGAGAGGACGTCCCCTTCCTGGACCTGCGGGACGACGGGGGCATCATCTCGCGCGTCAAGAGGATGGTCGGACTCGGGAAGGAGGTGTCCTCCTGATGGTCGACCTCCTCAGGTGGATTCTCCGGAGGCGGGAGAACAGCAAGGACGCCGCCCGCAGGCGTCTGCACCTCATCCTAGTGATGGACCGCATCGGGGTGTCGGCGGAGCTGATGGACACCATCAAGGGGACCATCCTCGCCGGCCTGTCCGACTACGTCGTGGTGGACGAGGGCTCCCTGGAGCTGGACATCAGGCGCGAGGGCGACTCCATGGTCCTGGTGTCCAACGTACAGGTCAAGGAGGTCGTGCGGACCGTCGCCACCGTTGCCGGCTAGGGAAGACGTATCCCACCCCTCCGGCATTGAGACCGCATGACCCGGTCCCGGCGCCCCTCCTACTTGCGGGTGGCGCGTCCCTTCAGGGCGGCCAGGGCCATGCCGATGCTCACCACTCCCACCCCCAGGACGGCTCCCACCCCCTTCGCCAGGGTCACGGGCTCCCAACCGTTGGAGATCAGCGACCGAAGGGCCGCCAGCAGGTAGGTGACCGGGTTGTAGGCGGCCGCCGTGCCCAGCCACCCGGTCATCGCTTCGAGGGGCACGAAGAGGGTGGTCATGAACAGGAACGGGAAGAACAGCAGAAAGCTGATGTTGACGGCGGCGGGGTTCCCGGTCTTGAGGGCGATGGCGTAGGGGAAGCCCGTGAAGATAAGGCCCCACAGTCCGCTCAGGAACATGAACACCAGGATTCCCGGCACGCCGGTGGCGAAGGTCACGCCGACGATGAACGCCATGATGATCACCGGCACGGTGAGGGCGGTAACCAGGGCGAAGTCGGCGATCATCAGTCCCAGGAGCAGCGCCAGCCGGTTCACCGGGCTGATCACCAGCCGGTCGAAGTAGCCGGTCTGGATGTCGGTCACCACCACCATGGCCCGGGAGACGCCTGTCACCGCGAACATCACGGCTACCGGTATCTGAAAAGCGCGGTAGTTGAGGCCCGGAATCTGCTCGGCTACGTCGTTGAGCGCTCCCACCGTCATGATATACATGAACACCGGGATGAAGAGGGCCGAGACCGTAACCTCCAGGTCGCGCGGTATCGAGCGCAGCGCCCGCTCCGCGACGCTGGTCGTGTCGTGGATGAACCCTCCCCGGCGGGCCAGCGGTCCTTGGTCCCTGGATGCTATCGCCAATGCGGCCGACCTGGCGCGTTTCCGTTCACTGGCCGGATTCCTCCTGCAGCCGGGCCCCGGTAACCTGCAGGAACACGTCGTCCAGGGTGGGAGTCCTCAGGGTCAGCTCCTGGACGTCGATCCCCAGGTGGTCCAGAGCCAGCGCTACGGTGCTGATCGTCGCCGCGCCGTTGGCGACGCTGACGGTCATCTCCTGTCCATGCACCTCCACGCTCTCCACCTGGGGGATGCCGCTCAGGGTCTCTGCCGCCTGGGCCGCGTCCCCCTCCAGCCGGACCACGATCAGGTCCGAACCGCGGGCCCGCTTCAGGTCGGCGGGAGCTCCCTGGGCCGCCAGCTTGCCCTGGTCGATGATGCCCACCCTGTGGGCCAGGGCGTCGGCTTCCTCCAGGTACTGGGTTGTCAGGAATATGGTGACGCCCAGTTTCCCGTTGACGTTCCGCACTTCGTCCCAGATGCGGGCCCGGCTTATGGGGTCGAGGCCGGTGGTCGGCTCGTCCAGGAAGAGCACCTCCGGGTTGTGGACCAGGGCCGCCGCCAAGTCCAGGCGCCGCTTCATGCCGCCGGAGTAGGTGCCGATCATCCGGTCCATGGCGTCGCCGATGTCCACCAGGCCGGAGAGATCGTCGATGCGCCGTCTGACCTCCCTCCGGGAGAGGCCGTAGAGCATTCCCTGGAGGCTCAGCAGCTCCCTCCCCGTCTGCTTGTTGTCCAGGGCGGCCTCCTGCAACGCCGCCCCGATGTGCAGGCGCACATCGTTGGGCTGGCGCACGACGTCGTACCCTGCCACGCGCATCTCCCCGGCGGTGGGGGCCAGCAGGGTGATCAACATCCGGATGACGGTGGTCTTGCCCGCCCCGTTGGGGCCCAGGAAGCCGTAGATCTCCCCCCTGGACACGGCCAGGTCGATGCCGTCCACCGCCCGCACGGCGCCGAAGTGCCGCACCAGCCCCTCCGTGAAGATGGCATGTTCCTGGCTGCCGTTGGTTCTGCTACCCATCGACAAGGAAGGCCATCGGCTAGCCGTGGAAGTGGGGCAGGACCAGCTCGCCGAACATCCTGAGCTGGCCCACGGTATCCTTGGGGTGGCACATGGGCCTGACCACGAACTTGGACGCGCCGGCATCGAGGAAGTCCTGGACCCTCGCCCGTACCTGTTCTGCGGTACCCAGGGCGCTGTACCGGCGGAAGTGGGCGTCCTCTCGCGCGCGGGTCACGTAGGGCTCCGCCGTGGCCTCCGCTTCCTCGACGGTTGGAGCGATGAGGTAACCCACCAGGGCCCCGATGTGGTCGTCGTCGATGGACCGCCCGTGCTCCGGCGCGGTGGAGAAGATCAGCTCCACCCCTTCCCGGACTTCGTCGGGCGTCGCCGAGGACACCAGCCAGCCGTCGCCGGTCCGGGCCACCCTCCGCTGGGCCGCGGGGCTCCGGCCCCCGATCCACACGGGGATCGACGGCTCCTGCACCGGCTTCGGCTCCACCGTCACGTCGTGGAGGGTGTAGAACTCCCCCTCGTGGGTCACCGAGTCCTCGCTCCACAGGCGGCGCATCACGGTCATCGCCTCGTCGGTCCTGCGTCCCCGATCCGCCTTGGACACGCCGCAGGCCTCGTACTCTCGCGGGTCCTCCTGGCCCAGCCCGATGGCCGGCAGTAAGCGGCCGTTGGACAGGTAGTCCAGGGTGGCCAGCTCCTTGGCCAGCACCACCGGGTTCCGGATGGGGAGCTGCAGGACGCTGGTGCCGAACTTGAGCTTCTCCGAGTAGGCGGCGACCATCGACAGGGCGATGAGTGGCTCGGGACTGAACCTCTCGCCCACCACCCGGTCCGAAAGCCAGATGGAGTCGTACCCAAACTCGTCGCCCACGGAGACCAGGTCCCGCAGGAATCCGAGTCCCTCGTCCCCGTCGGGGAAGGCTCCAGGCATGTAGCCTATGCGTATGCTCATGCGGTCTCTCGCTTCGCTCCAGGTATGGCGTCCAGGGCCAGTCCATCATACCCACGCCGGGACGCCCGCGCAATCCCGGCGCGACCCTACCCGTCCAGCAGTTGGGCCACGGCGCGTTTCACCAGGTTGGCGGCCAGGGGGACCTTGTAGCCGTTGTCCTTCATGGGAGTGGCCCCCTCCACGGCCAGCCGGCCGGCGACGGCCCCGTCCACCTCCCCCGCAGGCCTGCCTTCCAGGTACTCCTCGGTCCTTCGGGCCCGGTACGGCACCGGCGCCACCCCGCCCAGCACCACACTTGCCGCCGCCACGGTGGAGCCCAGGAGCCTCACCGACGCCGCGACGCTGGCCAGGGCGAAGTCCCCTGCTTCCCGCTCTCGGGCCTTCAGGTAGATGCTGCGGGCGCCCTCCGGCCGCTCGGGCAGGTGGACGCGGGTGACCAGCTCTCCGGCGCCCAGGACGTTCTCGCGGGTCACGTCGACGGAGGGGCCGGCAAAGAGCTCCTCCACAGGCATCCGGCGGGCGCCACCGGGTCCGTGGATTTCCACGGAGGCGCCCAGGGCTGCCAGGGCCACGGCCGTGTCCGAGGGGTGGACGATGTAGCACCGGTCCCCTCCCAGGATGCAGAGGTATTTGGACGCCCCCGCCAGCGCGTAGCACCGGTCTCCGCCCTTCTTCAGGCACGGTATCAGTGGGTGCCGGTAGTACCAGCACCGGGGGCGCTGGCACAGGTTGCCCCCCAGGGTCCCCACGTTCCGTATCTGGGGCGTTGCCAGGGTGGCCGCCGCCTGGGCCAGGGCCCCGTAGCGGGATGCGATCATGGGGTGCCCCGCGATCTCCGCGATGGTGGTCATCGCCCCTATGGTGACGCCGTCTTCCGTCACCTCCACCCCTGCCAGCCCCGGGACGTGGGACAGGCCCACCAGACTGGCCGGCGACAGCACCCCCTCCTTCATCTCGGACAGCAGGTCCGTGCCTCCGGCTATGGGGCGGAACCCCTGCTCGGGACGGGCCAGCAGGGCCACCGCCTCGTCCAGGCTCCCCGGCTCCAGGTACTCGAAGGGCCTCACGGGAGCGTCTCCTGCGCCCGCTGGCGTTGTATGGCCTGGAGCACGACGTCGGGGGTAAGCGGCAGGCGGGTGGGCCTCACCCCGGTGGCGTCGTATACGGCGTTGGCGATGGCCGGGGCAACCCCGACGCAGGGAGGCTCCCCCAGCGCTTTGGCCCCCATGGGGCCCACCGGGTCGGTGACGTCGGCAAAAATGACCCGGATGTCGGGATAGTCCAGGATGGTGGGGCTCTTGTGCTCCAGGTAGCTCGCGTTGAGGGTTACGCCCGTGGGCCCGTCCGTGACCATCTCTTCCGTCAGGGCGAATCCCAGCATCTGGGAGATGGCGCCCTCGGCCTGGTTCAGGGCCAGCCTGGGGTTCAGGATTCGACCCGAGTCGTGGGCCGCCACGTACCTGGCGACACGGACACGGCCCGTGTCCGTGTCCACCTCCACCTCGGCGAAGTGGGCGCCGAAGGAGTTGACTATGTACTCGGTGCTCCCCGGCGTGAGCAGCTCGTCGATGACGGTGGCCTCGCCCTCCATCAGCCCGGCCGCCTCCTGTATCGACATGCGCCGGTGCGGGTCTCCCTTCACGAAGATGTGGCCCTCGGCTGCCTCCAGCTCCTCCACCGGGCTCTCCAGGCCCAGGGAGGCTAGCTCCAGCAGGGCCCGGCTGGCCCGCGTGGCGGCCCTGACCACGGCCGTGCCTGTGGAGAAGGTGGCCGTGGAGCCCGCTGTTATGGGGGAGTTGGGCGTGCCCGACGTGTCGGCCAGGACGGGCTCGATCTCCTCGTACCGGGCGCCCAGGGCCTCGGCGGCGAGCTGGCAGAGGACCGTGGTCAGCCCCTCGCCCACGTCGATCAGGCCAGTAGCCAGCTCGATGCGCCCCGACCTGTGGATGCGCACCTCGGCGGCGGCGTGGAACCCCGGCCCGCCCCGGTAGAGCATGATGCTGAGGCCGAAGCCGCGCTTGACCGATGGGTCGTCGGTCTCCCGGCGTGTCTCACGCCCTGCCCAGCCGAAGGCCTCGGCGCCGATGCGCAGGCACTCGTCCAGTCCGTTGCTGGAGAATGGGATGCCCCCTTCCACCGGCTGGCTGTCGACTATCTGGCCGGCGGGGGTGGTCCTGCGCCCGGGCTGCCCCTCTGCGCGCACGTGGTTCCTGATGCGAAACTCCAGGGGGTCCATCCCCAGCTCCTCCGCAACCCGGTCCATGAGGCACTCCAGGGCGAAGTGGCCCTGGGGCGCGCCCAGCGCCCGGTACGACCCGGCGACGGGCCGGTTGGTGTACGCCAGGCGGGCCTCGTACCGGACGTTGGCGCAGTGGTACAGGTAGAGAGGTCCCTGTCCCAGGCGGCGGGCGACACCCAGGCCCGAGGCCAGGTAGGCGCCCGTGTTGATGGTGGCTCGGGTGTCGATGGCCGTTATGGTCCCGTCCCTCTTTACTCCCACCCGCATCCGGATATGGGCGGCGTGACGGGTGCGGCCCGCCACGAACTCCTCCTCCCGGGAGTACTCCAGGCGCACCGGCCGCCCGGCCCTCTGGGCGAGCAGGGCCGCCAGGGCCGCCATGCGGGACTCGTCCTTGTTGCCGAACCCGCCCCCGAGATACGGCCCCACGACCCGGACCCGCTCCGGGTCCAGGTCCAGCGCCTTCGCCAGCGCGGCCCGGTCCACGTGCACCCCCCGGCTGGACTTCCAGACGGTCAGGTCGTCCCCGTCCCATCTGGCCGTTGCCGTCCGGGGCTCCAGGGCGGTGGCCGAGTGGACCGGGACGAAGTACTCCCCCTCCACGGTCAGCTCCGACTCCCCGAACCCCGCGTCCACGTCGCCCCGCCGCAGTACCAGGGGCTCGCCGCCCACCAGGTTGCCGCCGGGGTGTATCGCCGGAGCGCCCTCTTTCAGGGCGTCCTCCGCCTCCAGCACGAAGGGCAGCTCCCTGTACCGGACCCGGAGCATCCGGGCCGCCTCCCTCGCCGTTTCCAGGTCCCCGGCGGCGACCGCCACCACCTCGTCGCCCACGAACCGTACCCGCGTGTCGAGGATTGGCAGGTCGACGTCGACCATGCCCCTGGGAGCGTCGAAGGGGGTGACGATGGCGTGCACCCCCGGCAGGTCGCGGGCCGAGGCTGTTTCCACCGAGAGGATGTCGGCGTGGGGATGGGGGCTGCGGAGCACAGCGGCGTGCAGCAGCCCCGGCAGGTCCAGGTCGGCGGTGTATTTCGCCTCCCCCGTGAGCTTGGGACGCAGGTCCCTCCGCGGTACGCTCCTGCCGGCCACGGGCGTGCTCACGGCGTCAGTCCTGGAAGGTCATCCTGCGGTATATGGCCCTGGTGGTCCGCACATCCTCCATGCAGTACCGGTAGATCTCCTCCAGCCTGCCGTCCTGGTAGTAGTCGTACACCTTGCTTCCGTCCAGGTCCCCCTTGGGCGACTGCAGGTCCAGCGCCTCGGCCAGCTCGCCGAGCTTGATGTACTCCCGGCCCCAGCACTCCCACTCCTGCATGACGTCGTAGACCGGCTCGCTGCGGTACCTGGCGAAGGGGAGGCGCCTGGTGGGCTCGATGCCGTGGATGATGGACCGCTGGACTATGAACCGCAGGTCGAAGTTAAGGATGTTGAAGCCGACGAACAGGTCCACGTCCTTTGCCAGGTCCCAGAAGTAGCGCAGGATGGAGGGCTCCAGTCCGCTGATGACGTCCTCCGCCACGCCCCTCTCGGTCTCCTTGATGTATCCCACGCACAGGATGCGCCCCTGGTGCCCCCGCAGGGCAGTCTTCCGGAAGGTGTCCTCCACCCTCTCGGGCTTTGCCTCCGCCTCCCAGCGCTCCAGGCTCTCCGGGCGCGACAGGTTCCTGGGAGGACGGATGTCCGACTCCAGCCCGGCCTTGATGGACTCGTCGGCGGGGATCGTCTCGATGTCCAGGAACAGCTTTATCATCGTCCCGCCGCCGCCCTCACCGACGCGATTATCCGTCCGTAGGCGTTGCAACGGCAAAGGTTTCCCGCCAACGCCTCCCGTATCTCTCCGTCCGTGGGGTTGGGGTTCTCGTCCAGGAGGGCCCGGGCCGCCATCACGAAGCCCGGCGTGCAGTACCCGCACTGGCCCCCGTCCTCCTCCAGGAATGCCCGCTGGACGGGGTCCAGGCCTTCCTCCGGGGCCAGCCCCTCGATGGTCACGACGCGCCTTCCCCGGGCTTGCATCGCGAGGACCTGGCACGAGTAGACGGGTTTTCCGTCCATCAGGACGGTGCAGGAGCCGCACTCGCCCCGGTCGCACCCCCGCTTGGACCCCGTCAGGCCCAGCCTGTCGCGGAGCACGTCCAGCAGGGTCCAGCGGTGCTGGGTCTCCAGGGTGTGGTCCCGCCCGTTCACCCGCAGGGTCATCTGGGATGAAGGGACCGGCTCTCGGCGACCGTCGGGCAAGGGAGCGCTCCTACGGATGGGTTGGCCCTTGGGCTTGCGAGGTCACGGGCCCAAGGGTTCACGTAGTCAGGAACAGTCCCGACGCCATGCCACCGTCGACGGACAGGGCGTGGCCCGTCACGAAAGAGGACGCGTCGGAGCAGAGCCAGACGACGGCCGCGGCGATCTCCTCGGGGGCGCCCATGCGCCCCACCGGCTGGTTCGCGGCGATCCTGGACTCCATGGCTGGGTCGTGGCCGGTGATGTCGTCGATCATGGGGGTCTGGGTCGAGCCCGGACACACGGCGTTGATCCTCAGGCCCGAGGCGGCGTACTCCAGGGCCGCGGACTTGGTCAGGCCGATGACCCCGTGCTTGCTGGCGACGTACACGGCCTGCCCCTCTATGCCCACCAGGCCGGCTGCCGACGAGGTGTTGACGATGGAGCCGCCCCCGGCTTCCAGCATCCGCGGGACCTCGTACTTCATGCACAGCCACACGCCCTTCAGGTTGACCGACAGTGTCCGGTCGAAGACCTCCTCGGTGCAGTCGGCCGACAGCGTGTTGGCGCCCCGTTGCACCTCGAGCTGTACGCCCGCGTTGTTGAAGGCGCAGTCCAGACGCCCGTAGGCGTCCACCGCCCGGGCGACCATCGCCTCCACCTGGGCGGCGTTGGTCACGTCGGTCCTGACGAACAGGGCTTCGCCGCCCCGGTCCCGGACCATGCCCGCGGTCTCCTCGCCTCCCTCCGCGGCCACGTCCGCGACTACGACCCTCGCCCCCTCGCCGGCCAGCGCGAGGGAGGCAGCCCGGCCTATTCCCGAGCCCCCGCCGGTAACCAGTGCGACCCTGCCGTCCAGCGCTCCGGCCAACTCCACCTCCCGTATACCAGGCTTGGAATTCTGAAGAGAATGGTCCCCGGTCCCTGCCCCCCTGGCCCTGGGAGAAAGATAGCATAGGGCCCGTCCCCCGTCCAGGGAGTCCGGCCACCGCTGCCGGGCTGCTACCCCTCGGGCTGCTGGAGGAGCTGGAGGACGTTCCCGTCGGGGTCCAGGAAGGTGGCCACCCACCCTCCCCAGTGCTCCTGCTCCGGCTCGCGGATGAACCGGACGCCCAGCCCGCCCAGCCTGCGGCGCTCCCGGTGGATGTCCCGGACCCCCAGGTTCACCATGATCCGGTGAGGGTCCCTGGATCGGCCCTGGACCCCGTCGTGAAGACCAAGGTTCAGCCGCACGCCCCCGAAGTCGAAGTTGGCGAAGTCCCCGTGGTGGCTGCGGAGCCGCAGGCCCAGGGTGTCCCGGTAGAATCCCACAAGACGCTCCAGGTCCTCGGTCCACAGGGTGACGCCCACCAAGCCTTCGATCAAGACGCCCGTCCTTTACATAACCCGCCCGGGCTTCAGGGTCCGGCCAGCTCCCTGACCCTGGCCCCCACGTCCGCGGCCGTCACGATGGCCTCGCCCACCAGGGCGGCGTGCACGCCCAGACGCCGGAGGGCACGCATGTGGTCGGGCCCGCTGATCCCGCTCTCGCTGACCACCACCCTGCCCCTGGGAACGTGGGGCGCAAGCTCCTCCGTCACCGAAAGGCTGGTGTGGAAGGTGCGCAGGTCCCGGTTGTTGATGCCGATTATCTCCGCGCCCGCTTCCAGCGCCGTCTCCAGCTCGTCGGCGCTGTGCACCTCCACCAGGCACTGCATCCAGGACCCGCGGGCCAGGGCCAGCAGCTCCTTCAGGTCGGCGGGGGACAGGATGGATACTATCAGCAGGATGGCGTCGGCGCCGTGAGCCCTGGCTTCGTACACCTGGTACGGGTCGAAGACGAAGTCCTTGCGCAGCACCGGCGCGCCCGAGGGTTCCAGGGCCGCCTTCACCGCCGCTAGGTCCGCCAGGGTGCCCTGGAACCTGGGGTCCGTAAGCACGGATACCGCTGCGGCCCCGTTCTCCACGTACGTCTTCGCCAGGCGGACGGGGTCGAAGTCCGGGGCGAGGAGCCCCCGGGAGGGGGACGCCTTCTTCACCTCGGCTATCAGCCGGACCCTGTCCCCCAGCAGCGCGCCCGACAGGTTGAGGGCGGGGGGCTGGGAGGCTATGCGCTCCTCCAGGGCCTCCAAAGGCGTTCGCCCCTTGCTCTCCTCCACCTCGCGCCGCTTGGAGGCTACTATCTCGTCCAGTATGGTGGCCATCCTACCGAGGTCCTGCGCTGTTCATGTCGACCGTCCGGGCCATGATGTCACGCCAGCCGCCGACTCAACTCCACCAGTCCGTCGACCTTGCCCAGTGCCTCGCCGCCGTCGATGGTCCTCCGGGCCAGGTCCACTCCCTCCTTCAGGCTGCCCGCCGCGCCTCCCACCATCAGGGCCGCCGCGGCGTTCGCCACGACAACGTCCCTGATGGGGCCCGGCTCTCCCTGGAACGTGCGGCGCAGGGTGGCCGCGTTCTCATCCTTGGTGCCCCCCGCGATCTGGTCGATGGTCACCCGGGGCAGCCCCAGGTCCTCCGCTGAGAAGGTGAAGGAGCGGACCTCGCCGCCCTTCAGCTCCCAGGCCCGGTTGGCGGCGCCCAGGGAGACCTCGTCCAGGCCATCGTCCCCGTGGACCACCAGCGCGCCCAGGCTCCCAAGGAGGGCCAGGACCCGGGCCACCTTCTCGCCCAGGTCCGGCTCTGCCACGCCGATGAGCTGCCTCTGGGCCCGGGCCGGGTTGGTCAGGGGGCCCAGGATGTTGAAGGCGGTCCGTATCCCGATCTCCCGCCGCACCGGCCCGGCGTGGCGCATCGCCGGGTGGAAGGTGGGGGCGAACATGAACCCGATCCCCACCTCCAGGATGCACCGCCTCACCCCTGCGGGGTCCAGGGCCACCTTTACACCCAGCGCCTCCAGCACGTCGGCGCTACCGCATACGCCCGAGGCCGCCCGGTTCCCGTGCTTGGCCACCCGGAGGCCGGCCCCGGCCGCGACGAAGGCCGCGGCGGTGGAGACGTTGAAGGTGCCCTTTCCATCCCCGCCCGTGCCGCACGTGTCCACCAGGGGCCCCTCCACATCCAGGGGAAGGGCCATGTCCCGCATGACCGTGGCCATGCCGGCGATCTCCTCCGCCGTCTCTCCCCTGATCCGGAGGGCCGTGATGAAGGCCGAGATCTGGGCCGGAGTCGCCTCCCCGTCCATGATCTCCCGCATGGCGGCAGCGGACTCCTCCATGCTGAGGGAGGCGCCCGAAACGACGGTCTCTATGGCTTCTCTGATCAACGGTCGGCCCGGCTCATTCTAGCACGCGGCCCGCCCCGGCATGCCTCCTGGGCCGCCGTTTGCTCCGGGCCTCGCGGGCGTTCTGGGAAGACATGGCCGCCCTCATGGGCCGCGCTCCACCCTGTCCAGGTAGTTGCGGAGCAGGTCCTTCCCCACGGCCGTCATGATGGACTCGGGGTGGAACTGGACCCCCTCCACCGGGTGCTCCTTGTGCCGCAGCCCCATGATGGTCCCGTCGTCCGTCCAGGCGCTCACCTCCAAGGAGTCGGGCAGGCTGTCGGGATGGACCGCCAGGGAGTGGTACCGGATGGCCTCGAAGGGGTTGGGCAGGCCGTGGAACACCCCACGCCCGTCGTGGTGGACCATGGAGGTCTTGCCGTGCATGATCTCTCCGGCGCGGCCCACCTGGCCCCCGTAGGCCTGTCCCACGCACTGGTGCCCCAGGCATACCCCCAGAGTCGGTATGCTGGACCCGTACCTGAGGATGACGTCCTTGGAGATACCCGCCTCCGTGGGCGTGCACGGCCCCGGAGACACCACGATCCCCGCCGGGGACATGGCCTCCACGTCCTCCGCCGTGATCTTGTCGTTGCGCCTCACCGTGACCTCGGCTCCCAGCTCGCACAGGTACTGGTACAGGTTGTAGGTGAAGCTGTCGTAGTTGTCGATGAGCAGTATCACTGGAACAGCTCTACGAACTCCAGCCAATTCCCGTCCGGGTCCTGGGCGTAGGCCGCCTTGCGCATCACCTTGCCGTCCTCCACCAGCGTGGCGGGCGGTCCGATGAACCTTAGCCCCCTGCCGGACATGGCGGCGTGGTACTCCTCCATGTTCTCCACGAAGAAGGCCAGGTGGGACGCCCCCAGGTCGTTGCGCTCGAACCTGGCCTGGGAGCCCTCCGGCACTATGTACTGCACCAGCTCGAGGTGGTGCCCGTTGTCCATGTTCAGGAAGGCGATCCTCAGGTGGGCGTCCTTGAACCCCACGACCCTCTCGGCGAACTCGCCCGTCCGCTCCGAGGTGAACTCGTGCTTCAGGCCCATCACGTCCCGGTAGAAGGCCACCGACGTCTCCAGGTCCTTCACCACGAACCCCGTATGGAAGAAAGACTTCAGCAACTTCCCGTACCTCCTATCCCAGTCCCTCGGCCCGGTCGATGGCCCTCAGCAGGGCCCCGGCCTTGTCCAGGGTCTCCTGGTACTCGTCCTCCGGGGTGCTGTCGGCGACGATGCCGCCGCCCGCCTGGACGTAGGCCACCCCGTCCTTGATCACGCTGGTCCGCAGGGTTATGGCCGTGTCGATGTTGCCCGAGAACCCGAAGTATCCCACCGCCCCGCCGTAGGGGCCCCGCTTCTGGCCCTCCAGCTCCGCTATTATCTCCATGGCCCGGACCTTCGGGGCCCCGGACAGGGTCCCCGTGGGGAAGCAGGCCTTCAGGGCGTCGTAGGGGGTGTACTCGGCGTTCAGCTTCCCGGACACGTGGGACACCAGGTGCATCACCCTGCTGTAGCGCTCCACGTCCATCAGGCTGGTCACGCGCACCGTGCCGATGTCGCTGACCCGGCCCACGTCGTTTCTGGCCAGGTCCACCAGCATGATGTGCTCGGCCTTCTGCTTCTCGCTGGTCCTCAGCTCCTCCTCCAGCGCGGCGTCCTCGGCCGGCGTGGCGCCCCTGCGCCTGGTGCCCGCGATGGGGTGGGTGACCACCGTGCCGTCCTCCACCCTGCCCAGGGTCTCGATGGAGGCGCCCACTATGTGGAAATCGTCCAGGTGGAGGTAGTACATGTAGGGCGAGGGGTTGGTGGCCCGGAGGGCCCGGTACACCTGGAAGGGGTGGGCGTCGGTCCTGCGCTCCAGCCGTTGCGACGGCACCACCTGGATGACGTCGCCGGCGTATATGTACTCCTTGGCCCGCTCCACGATGTCGTAGAACTCCTCCCGGGCGAAGTTGGAGGTGACCGGGTTGCCCCGCAACCCGTCCCCCGGCGCCTGCATGCCCGGCGGCATCTCCAGGGGAGCCTCCAGCCGCTCCACCAGCCGGTCGATGCGGGCGGTCGCCTCGCCGTAGGCCCGCTCCAGGTCCCCGTCCAGGCGGACGTGGCTGACCACCTTGATGTTGTGCTTCAGGTGGTCGAACACCAGGATGGTGTCGTGGAACATCAGCATCGCTTCGGGCAGCCCAAGGGGGTCCTCGGGCGGCGCGGGCACCCTGGGCTCGAAGTAGCGGACCACATCGTAGGCCAGGTACCCCACCGCCCCGCCGTGGAACCGGGGCAGGTCGGGTATGGGGATGAGCCGGTACCTGTCCAGCTCCCTCTTGATGGGCTCCAGGGGGTCCACGGCGCCGTCGGGCTGGCCCGGACCCGTCTTGAGCACCGAGTAAGGCTCGGTGCCTATGAAGCTGTACCGGGCCAGCCGCTCGCCCCCCTCCACACTCTCCAGCAGGAACGAGAAGGGCGGCCTGACCACTTTCAGATAGGCGGTCACTGGGGTCTCCAGGTCCGCGTCTATCTCCCGGTACACGGGGAGGAGGTTCCCCCGGTCCGCCAGCTCGGCCGCCTGTTCCAGCGTGGGATAATACATGGCCCCCCTGAAATGACGAGCTCCCCGCCCGTAAGGGACGGGGAGCTCCCGCGGTGCCACCCTTCTTACCCGGCTGCCCGCCTGAGCGGGGCCCGCCGGAATCACTTTGGCCGGAGCGGGGCCCGTGTTGTGCCGCCGCTCCGCCGGCCTGTAACGGGGCCGACCCGGCTCGGCCTAGGTCCTCCTCCGGGGCGTGATGCGCTCCTGGAAGGGGGACATCGGCCTGCGGCTCCGGGGTCCATTCCGCCGCGGCGCAGGCGCCGGCTCACACCTTATCCGGCTCGCTGAGCCCCGCTTCGCGGCGTACTACTCCCCTTCGCAGCCGTTTCCGTATCTGGTTCGAGTATACGCGGGCGCCGAAAGCGGCGTCAAGGCGTGGGGCGTGTCTCTGGGAGCGGCTATCCCCCCCGCGGGCCCTCCCCCCAGGCCTGGCTCCGTCATCTTCACCGGGTCTAGGAGCTCGTCCAGCCGGTCCTCTCCCAGGTCCGTCTTCTCGCGGGCCGTCTCCCGGATGGTGCTCCCCGTGGCCGCCGCCGCCTTGGCGATCTCCGCGGCCTTGTCGTAGCCGATGGCCGGCGACAGGGCCGTGCCCAGCATAAGCCCCTTCTCCACCATCGCGGGGCCCGTGTCGGTGGCCCGCAGGCCCTTCACGCACTGCTCGGTGAAGTTGTCCGCCGATGTCGTCAGCAGCGAGATGGACTGAAGTAGGTTGTACGCCGCCACGGGCATCATCATGTTCAGCTCGAAGTAGCCTCCCTGGCCCGCCATGGCCACCGTCGCGTCGTTGCCCACCACCTGGGCCGCCACCTGGATGACCGACTCGGCGATGACCGGGTTCACCTTGCCCGGCATGATAGAGCTTCCCGGCTGGACCTCGGGCAACACCAGCTCCCCGATGCCCGCCCGGGGACCCGATCCCATCCACCGGATGTCGTTGGCGATCTTGTTGAGGCTTACTGCCACCGTGCGCAGCACCCCCGAGGCCTCCACCACGGCGTCCAGGGCGTTCTGGGCCTGGAAGTGGTTCTCCGTCTCTCGTACGTGCACCTGCGCCAGGTCCGAGACAACCCGGCACACCCGGGAGGCGAACTCGGGATGGGTGTTTACGCCCGTGCCCACGGCCGTTCCGCCCAGGGCGACTTGGGACAGCTCCAGCTGGGCGTGGCCAAGCCGCTCGACGCCCATCTCCACCTGACCTGCGAAGCCCAGGAACGCCTGGCCGAGACGTATGGGCGTCGCGTCCTGCAGGTGGGTCCGGCCCGTCTTGATTATCGGCCAGAACTCCTCGGACTTGTCTTGCAGAGAGGCCTGGAGCCTCTTCAGGGCCGGCGTCAGCTCCTGGGATATCTGGGTCAGCCCCGACAGGTGTATCGCCGTGGGGATCACGTCGTTGGAGGACTGCCCCATGTTCACGTGGTCGTTGGGGTGCACCAGCCGGGACCCCTTCTCCCCGCCCATGATCTCCGTGCCCCGGTTGGCGATCACCTCGTTGGCGTTGGTGTTGGTGGACGTGCCCGACCCCGTCTGGAAGATGTCCACCACGAAGTGGTCGTCCCACCGTCCGTCGGCCACCTCCCGGGCGGCGGACTGTATCGCCTCGGACACCGCCGCGTCCAGCAGGCCCAGGTCGGCGTTGACCCTGGCCGCAGACAGCTTTATCAGCCCCAGGGCGCGGATGAACCCCCGGGAGAATCGCAGGTCGCTGATGGGGAAGTTTAGCTGGGCCCTTCGGGTGGAAGCGCCGTAGTACGCGTCGACGGGCACCTCCATCGTGCCCATCGAGTCTCTCTCGACGCGGACCTTTCCATCGGTAGACATAAGTGGACCTCCTGCCGTCTAGTCAAGATGTGATTCTAAGGGCAAAGAGGCGCCTTGTGTAGCCCCCAAGGGCTTCGCCGGGGTGTCCTGGACGGGACCGGGGTGCGGGGAACGGCGGGGAGGGCAGGCGGACCGGCCGTTACCGGATGCCCACCAGCTCTCCGCTGACCACCAGGCGGCTGTCGTAGACCAGCCTGGGGACGCATGTGACCAGGTGGATGTTCGACCCGGCCGGGTCCAGGTGGGCGTACTCGGGCTTCAGGTTCTTCAGGTACGAGTAGTCCATGCGAAGGTCGTCGGCGTGGACCACGAAGGCCTCGGTGATCTGGTAGAGGTAGTCCCTCCCGCCGCTCTCCACCACTGTGTACACGGCCCTGCCCTGGCGTAGCATGTCGGGGATCTTGGGCAGGTTGTAGAAGACGTTGCCCTCGCCCGCTATGGGGCTCTCCAGGTGTCCGAACAGCCAGACGCTGCCCACCTCTCCCGGGTTGCTGGACTCGGGTATGTGGCCCACCACGTGCTTGGGCGTCTCGTAGGCCCGGCTGTCCCCGAGGTCCAGTATCTGCAGCGCCTCGATCTGGGTCTCTACGTTGATGGCCGGTATGTATATCCCGGTGGGCGGCGCCAGGGTCCCCGTCGGGGCGAAGGAGGTGGCGTCGACGGAAAGGAACCCCTCCAGCATCTTGGCCTCCACGTAGGGAAGAGGCTCGTAGGCCTCCAGGCTCCCCCAGTACGAGGGAGTCACGGCTTCCGCCGGATACAGGGTCCGGTCGGAGATGGACGAGGCGGTCACCAGCGGGCCCATGGGCTCCGGCTCTGTCACCGGGGGAGCGGTCGTGTCGACGGGAGGATCGGAGACCTGCACACTCGGCGGCAGCGGCGCAACGGCGGGTTCGGACCCGGTGGCCGGGACGGAGACGACTGGCGGGCTCTGCACGGCTTGGCTCGTCGTCTCGCTCGAGGGCGCAGGAGGCTTGGGTTGGACCGCCGCCGGGCGACCGACGGGCTCGGCCGGCGTCACGGCGACGTTCAGATCGTCCAGGTCAGAGCGGGCCTTTCCGGCGTAGATGAAGTAGGCGACACCCGCCGAAAGGAGCACGGCTCCGGTGACCAGCAGGAAGATCGCCGAGGCCCGGATGAACTTTTGCTGTAGGCTGGATCTGACAAGTAGGTAGTCGTAACCTGCGTCCATTGTGTAGACAGCCTTCCTAAGGAGTGGGACCAGAAACCGGGAAGGGACGCGCCGGCGCTCCGGCCGGACCCTGGACTTCTAGCGCACTCGCGGGGAGTGCATGCTGCCGCTGCTGATGGGCTCGTTCAGGTAGATGTCGCCGTTCCTGATCTTGATGTTGAAGCCGCAGTCCGGGTTCACGCAGACCCAGGCCTTGTAGTGCACCGCGGCTCCCTGGCTCCCGTAGTCGGAGAGGGGCACCAGCTGTCCGATTTCGCAGGTGTGACACTTGGGGATTACATGCTCTTCCACAGGGACATCCTCCTCACCAAACCAGGTCGGGCCGGAGTATATCACCGTGTGTCAACAAGCTCCAAGGCTCATGGAGAACCGGTTTTGGGCATTCCGTGACGGCTCACGACGCCGCCCGTCTCCCCGGTGGTGTGCTCCATCCGACAGGCGGTTTATTCGAGAAAGTCCTTCAGCTTGCGGGAGCGGGTGGGGTGCCTCAGCTTGCGCAGGGCCTTGGCCTCGATCTGACGTATGCGCTCCCTGGTCACCCCGAACTCCCTGCCCACCTCCTCCAGGGTGCGGCTGCGCCCGTCCTCCAGGCCGAAGCGGAGCTGCAGCACCCGGCTCTCGCGGTCCGTCAGGGTGTCCAGCACCTCCTGGATCTGCTCCTTCAGGAGCTGGAAGGAGGCCGCGTCCGACGGGGCCGGGGCGCTCCGGTCCTCGATGAAGTCCCCCAGGTGGCTGTCCTCCTCCTCCCCGATGGGCGTCTCCAGGGACACGGGCTCCTGGGATATCTTCAGGATCTCCTCCACCTTCTCCGGCATCACCTCCATGGCGTTGCCGATCTCCTCGGGAGTCGGCTCCCGGCCGTACTCCTGGAGCAGGCGCCGGTGCTGCCTCATCAGCTTGTTTATGGTCTCCACCATGTGTACGGGGATGCGGATGGTCCGGGCCTGGTCCGCGATGGCCCTGGTGATGGCCTGGCGTATCCACCACGTGGCGTAGGTCGAGAACTTGTACCCCTTGCGGTAGTCGAACTTCTCCACGGCGCGGATCAGGCCGATGTTGCCCTCCTGGATCAGGTCCAGCAGGGCCATGCCCCGGCCGATGTACTTCTTTGCCACGCTGACCACCAGCCGCAGGTTCGCCTCGGTCAGGTGTCCCTGGGCCCTCATCCCCTCGGCCCGGATGCGCCCGAAGAAGGCCTGGAACAGCCTCTCCATGGACTGGAGCTGGAAGTAGCAGTCCGACGTGTCCACTGCGTCCATCATCTCTTCCAGGGTGCAGTCTTCCAGCACGTCGATCACGTCCGTCGGCAGGATCCAGCTATCCAGGGAGAGCTGGATGACCATCCGGGTCACGTCCGTGACCTCCACCTCCAGGTCCGTTGCGATGCTCTCCATCAGCTCCGGGTTCAGCTCGGCGTCGATGGCGGCCCGCAGCTTGGTGTGGTCCGTTATCTGGGAGAGGGTCAGGTGCCTGGGCAGGCCCAGGTTCTCCCCAAGGGATCCCACCAGGGGCGCCGACTGGCTGAGACGTTCCAGCAGGGCGATGCAGGCCTCCCAGGCGTTGGGGGGCCTTCCCTCCAGCTCGGTCAGCTCCTTCACCAGGTTGTCCAGGTGCCGTCCGCCCTCCATCTTCCGGGCCAGCACCCTCTCGTCCTTGGAGGTCAGCAGGTGCACTCTCCCGATCTCCCGCAGGTACATGCGTACGGGGTCGTCCAGGACCTCGGTCCCTTCCACCTCCTGCTCCCATTCGGCCTCTTCGTTCTCCTGGGTGGCTTCCCCCGTCGTGCCGTTCTCGGTCTGGGTGGCGGTGGCCGTTGCCTGTCCCCAGGCCTCCCTGGCGGCGGCCTGTACCATCGGCGGGGACTCGTCCGAGAGCTTCTTGGTGCCGGCCGCCGTGTCGACCCCGCCGACCACGCTGAGGAGCTCCTGCTTCCCCAGGTTCCTCTCGCCGTTCTCGACCTCTGCGGCAGCCTCGATCAGCTCGTCGGTGGTATCCTGTCTTCCCCGTCTTCGCTTAGCCATTGCCCATCCTTACGCGCTTTTGGTCAGGCCGCCGGGCCTGTCCTCTGCTCCATTAGTACGTTCTTCAAGCGCTCGTTGATCTCCAGTATACGCTCTCCCTGCTCCGGGTGTTCGCTCAGCTCCTCTCCCGAGAGGCGGAGAGCCTCTTCGCGGTTCATCTCCCGCAGGTGCCGCTCCTCCAGCCTGCGTACGCAGATCCTGAGCTCCTCGGCCCGGACCTTCCGGTCTGTCGGCGGCAGGCCCTTGGCGAGGATGCGGTCCAGGTGTTCCGCGATCTCGTAGTCCAGATCCTCTCTCAGATCATCGAGTTTGGAGCATTTCAGGAGGCTTGTAAACACTTCTCGGTTCTCGACCCGCCGGAAATGCTCCAGCCTCAAATCTCCCGTGCTCGGGGGTTCCCATTCCCCCCCGGGCCCGGATGCGTCCCCGCTGGCAACCAGCTCGGGGTGCTGGAGGAGCAGCGCTAGGGCCTGCTCCTCCAGGGGGTCGTGGTCCATGCGGGAGAAGGGCGACGCCGATGCCTGTTGGGTCTCGTTAGCCCGGCCCGTTGGGGCCCTCCGCCGGCCTCCCGCAGCCCTCAGACGCCCCAGGCTTGCCTGCAGGGCGTCCTCGCTCACCTCCAGCATGGAGGCGAGGCGCTGAAAGTAGTAGTCCTGCTGGAAGGGGTCCCGGGTGCCGTAGATCATCGGGGCCAGCAGCTCCGCCATCTCCTTCTTTCCCTGGGGGGCGGCCAGGTCCAGGCGCGCCGACAGGGCCGTGAACAGGTAGTCCATCAGCGGGACCGCGCCCTCGACCAGGGCCTCCCACTCATGGGGGGCCTCCCGGATGACCTCGTCCGGGTCCTTGCCCGGGGACAGGGGCGCTACCATGAGGGTCACGGCCTCCCGGCGGACGAAGAGGGTCGGTCCTCCGCGCCGGGGAAGGGTCTCGGACTGGAAAGCCTTCCACGACGACTCCATGCTGCGCAGGGTGGCCTCCTGTCCCGCCACGTCCGGGTCCAGGGCGAGGACGACCCGCCGGTTTGCCGCCGGCTCTCCCCTGCCCAGCAGGCCGTGTACCAGCCCCACCTGCTGCTCCGTGAGGGCTGTGCCCATGGAGGCGACCACGTTGGTGAAGCCGTGTTGGTGCGCCGCGATGGCGTCCATGTAGCCCTCTACGATGACGAGGCCCTGGGCCCGTGCTGCCTCCTTGGCCTTGTGGGCCGCGTACAGTATGCGAGACTTGTCGAACACGGGGCTGCGCGGCGAGTTGAGGTACTTGGGCCCCGCGTCGCCCAGGGCGCGGCCCCCGAAACCCGACAGGCGGCCCTCCCGGTCGCGGATGGGGAATATCAGCCGGCCCCTGAACAGGTCCCGGTATCCTCCGTCCCTGCCCTGGGTCACCAGGCCCGCCAGGGCCAGGTGCTCCTGGGTGTATCCCCTGGATGTCAGGTGGCCCCTGAGGGACGTGCCGTTCCCGGGGCTCATCCCCAGCTCGAAGGCCTCTGTCGTCGCCTGGTCCAGCCCCCGTTTCTCCAGGTATGCCCGGGCCGGGCCGCCCGTGAGCCGTGAGGCCAGCGCCTCCACGAACATCTTCAGCGCGGCCTCGTTCACCTCGTATATGGTGGCGTGGGCCTTGTCCCGCTCTCGCCGATCCTCGAGCTGCACCCCAGCCTGTTGGGCCAGCCGCGCCAGGGCCTCCTTGAAGTCCAGGTTCTCCACCTTCATTACGAAGGAGAACACGTCGCCCCCCGTGGCGCAGGCCCCGAAGCAGCGCCAGCTCTGCCGCTCAGGGAACACGAAGAAGGACGGGGTCCGCTCCGAGTGGAAGGGGCACACCGCCTTGTAGCTCCGCCCGGAACGTTGCAGTCCCACGTAGTGGGATACTACGTCCATGATGTCCAGCCGGCCCTTTATCTCATCGACGGCCGTCATGTGCCTCCCGCGGCCCCATCAACATATGCGGTCTTGCACCTCCAAATCATCCGACCCGTCGTTCCGGCGCAGGCCGGGACCCTGGGGAGGAGAGCGGCATAAACCAGCCGCCGAGCGAGGGCATTGGCGATTCCCGAAGAGGGGTAAACGTCTCCCCCAAGGGAGGCGTGTAGGACACCCTCATTGTACACCCTCCGGGCCCTGGTGCGCATCTCTTCAGGGCCCGGAGGGCGCCCTCGTGTGCAGTCCGATTTCGCGGACCCGGCGGTTCGTGACGGCCACCACCACGGCCAGCGTCGCCACCGCCAGGCCGCCGATGGCCACGGCGATGGGCGGGCTCATGTGGTGGGCGATCTGGCTGGCTTGCAGCCCGCCCAGTGGGATCATGCTCCAGGTGATGGTATAGAAGCCCATGACCCGGCCCCGGAACTCATCGGGCACCAGCGTCTGCAGGGTGGTCATCACCATCATCAGGTGGACCGATATGAACAGGTCCCCGGCGAAGAGGGTGACCATGGACAGCCGGTAGTGTCCCCCGTCCGAGACCAGAGCGAACAGCACCAGGCAGGCCCCGTGGGCGGCCGCGCCCCCCAGCAGCAGCCAGCCCTTGTGGGGGAACCGCCGGGCGTTGGCGGCGAGGACGATGCCCAACAGCGCACCCGTCCCGGCCGCGCCCATCAGCAGGCCCAGCCTCTCCGCGCCCACGTCCAGCACATCGGCGGCGAACACCGGCATAAGGAAGACGTAGGACATGCCGAACATGCCGTTGAAGAAGGTCATCCCGATCAGGGTCAGGAACAGCGAGTGACGCCGCAGGAACCCGAACCCCGCGGCCATCTCCCTCAGGACGCTGCCGTGGGCCCGCTGCACCACCGACAGCCGCAGGCTTCTGGCCACCAGGGCCATGACGAAGAACCCAGCGGCGGACACGAGAATCGCCACGTAGGTGTCGGTCCGGCCTATGATGATGCCGGCGGCCAAGGGGCCGAAGATCCGTGTGCCCGTCCAGACCGACGAGTTCAACGCGACGGCGTTGTACAGCGCGTCCCTGGACACCAGCCGCGGGAAGATGCTCTGGCGGGCGGGGTTGTCGAAGGCTTGGACCGACCCGATGATGAACGCGGCGACCAGGATGTGCCACTGCTGAATCCTGTCCAGGGCCACCAGCAGCCCCACCGCCAGCACCACCAGCCCGGTGGCGGACTGGGTGGCGAACAGCAGGTGCTTGGGGTTCAGCTTGTCGGCGAAGACGCCGCCGAAGAGGGTCAGGAGGATCGCCGGTCCGGCCACGGCGGTGCTCATGTACCCCAGCGACCGGGCGTCCCCCGAGAGCTCGTGGGTGATGAGCCATCCCAGGGAGAAGAGCACCAGCATCTGGTACCCGGTGACGGAGACCAGCAGCCCCGCCCAATAGTTGCGGAACTGGGGGTATGTCAGGGCCTCGGGCATCCGGAGGCGCCGCTTCAGGGGAGCGGCGGCCTCTGCGAACCCCCGAGGTGGAGTCCAGAACATCCGCTAGTCTTTCAGGGGTATCCTGCCCCAGACCAGCTCGTCGGCGTTGGAGACCAGCTTCCGCTCCTTCGCCAGCTCGCGGATGTGCAGGAGGGTCGCGTTGACCTCCGGCGTGAGGTACGTCCAGTCCGGCTCCTCGGGGATCCAGTAGGGAGAGTTGATCCGGACTACCGTGCCCTCTTTGGCGTTTACGTAAATCCCGAACTTGGACCCCTGCGGCATCATCGGTCTCCTTCGCTGAGAGCTGGGTGGGCGTCTACCCCTCCCTGTTTGACAATCCTCAGGCCTTCGTGGCCGGCTCCGCCGCGCCGTAGTGCCCGCGGTACTCGGGCGGCAGCAGGGCCGCCACCCTGGACATGATCATCGTGGTCAGGTCATCCAGCACCGGCCGCGGCGGCCTCCCCTCGAGCATCGGGAGGGTGAAGGGCTGCCCGATCCTCACCCTGACGCTGCACAGGGGCACGGGGAGCCGGGCGTAGCTGCCGATCTTCTCCGTCCCCGTCAGGGCCACCGGCAGCACGGGCGCCTGGGACTTGATCGCCAGGTAGGCCACCCCCCTCATCCCCTGGCGCATTCCCGGCGTCCTGCTCCGGGTGCCCTCGGGGAACAGCACCACCACCCCGTCATTCTTGAGCAGGTCCAGGTTCCAGCGCAGTGCATCCACGTCCACCCCCTCCCTGTTCATCGGGTGGACCCCGATGGCCCTCATCAGGGCCCCCACCGGCGGAATGGCGAACAGGTCGCGCTTGCCCATGAAGTGCAGCCGCCTTGGGATGCTGGCGGCCAGGAAGGGTGGGTCGGCGTTGCTAAGGTGGTTCGACGCGACGATCAGCGGCCCCCGGGGCGGTACCGCCTCCTTGCCCTCCACCCTCCAGTCGGCGAAGGCGGCGAAGCACACCCGGGCCAGCGCCGCTCCCGCCTCGTAGGTTACTCCCATCGCCCTGCCTCGACGATCCGCACCACCTCGTCGACTACGTCCTCCACCGTCAGCCCGTCGGTCCGCAGCACTATGGCGTCCGCAGCCGGCGTCAGAGGCGAGTCGGCGCGGCCGGAGTCCAGGGCGTCCCGCCGCTCCAGGTCCCGCAGCACACCTTCGTAGCCGGCGTCCGCCTCCGGCCCGTGGACCTCCAGGCTACGCCTCCTGGCCCGCTCCTCAGCCGAGGCCTCCAGGTACACCTTCACGTCGGCGTCGGGCAGCACTACCGTGCCTATGTCCCGTCCCACGACCACGATGGCGCCATCCCGGGCGATCTCCCGCTGGAGCCTGACCATGGCCGAGCGGACGTTGGAAACCCGGGCCACCAGGGAGACGACCCGGTCCACCCGGACCTCCCTGAGCTCCGCCCCCAGTTGCGCTCCCTCCACAATGACTCCCACGGCTTCCGAATCGCTCACCGACATGGACGCCCCCTCGGCGAGGAGCCCGACCGCCTCCTCGTCCCCGGGGTCGACCCCGCGCTCCAGGGCGAGCCACGCCACGGCGCGGTACATGAGGCCTGTGTCCAGAAAGCGGTACTCCAGGCGGCGGGAGACCCCCCTTCCCACCGAGGTCTTCCCCGACGCCACCGGACCGTCGATGGCTATCTTCCGTCGCGTGGACACGTGTGTGAGGGCCCGGCTGCACAGTGCCCGTCTTCCGCCGCCGGGCCGGTTCGATGCTCTCAAGAGTATAGCCTACGCGGGGTATACTGTATAGGCGATGAGCTCTTGGAACGCCCCGCCGCGCCGGGTCGCCATCTTGGCGGCCCTGGCCGTGTTCGGGGCCGTGGCCTATCTGGCCGCCAGGTTCGATACCTTCGTCGGCGACCGCGAGGGCCTGGCCAGGTTCCAGGCCGTGGACAGCGGCTGGCTGGAGGGCGCCGCCAGGGCGGTGACCACCCTCGGCGACCCGCTGGTGGCCGCTCTCTCCATCCTCGGGCTGGCCGCCCTCCTGCTGGCGTTGAGCAGGAGGGGCGACGCTCTGGTGGTCCTCCTGCTCTTCATACCGGAAGGGCTGCAGCTTGCCGTGAAGGAGCTGGTGGCCAGGCCGCGCCCGGAGTTCTCCCTGTTGGACCACGCTCCCACCAACCCCTCTTTCCCCAGCGGCCATGCCACCCATGCCGTGCTGTTCTTCGGCTGCGTAGCCGTGCTGCTCGCGGGGCTGGTCCGCCCCCTGTGGCTGGCCCGGCTGGTACAGGTCCTGCTCTGGCTGACGGTGCTCGCCGTGGGCGCATCTCGCGTGTACCTGGGCGTCCACTGGCCCAGCGACGTCCTGGGCGCATATCTCTTTGGGGGCATCTGCCTGGCCGTCCTGCTTGGCCTGCGGCAAAGTGGGGTAACCGCGCGCCTGAATCGGTTCTTTCCGCCCTTCTCCCGGTGCTACAGTGGCCCCGGACCGGGAGTGCGGGAGCAGCGGGAGCGGGAGGCGGAATGAGCTGGCTGGACGCGATTATCCTGGCGGCGGCCGGGTTCGCCGCCATGGTGGGCCTGGGCATCGGCGGCATCCACGTGGCGGTGACCGGCGTGGCTGTCCTGCTCGGCACCTCCCTGGCGGGGCACTATCACGACCTCGTCGAGCCCCTGGTCTCCCGGTTCACCGACGCGGAGAACCAGGCGCAGATCATCTCCTTCGCCGTCATCATGGTCGTCGTGATACTGGTCGCCGTGGCGGTGGGCGTGGCCGTCCGCGCCTTCATGAAAGGGCTGAAGCTGGGGTGGGTCGACCGGCTGCTGGGATTGGTCCTGGCGGTGGTTATCACCCTGGCCGTGGGCTCCGCGCTGCTGTCCGTCGTCCAGACGTATCCCGTGGGCGGGGCCGACGGGGTCATAGACGACTCGGTGCTGGGCGCCTTCCTGGCCGACAACTTCGACACCGTCCTCCGGGCCATCAGGTTCATCCCCAAAGACCTGGGAGCCTGAGCCCCGCCAGCGCTGGCGGGGCTCTCGTTGTGTTCCACTACGATGCGCTGGAAGAGGGTTGGGGACTCAGGCCGCGATTGTGGACCTGAGAGGGACGTAGGCCAAGAGATGACCGTCCTCCAGGACGACAGACTCGAGATCGCTGGGGGACGGGACCGTCTCCCCGCCCTGGATCATCAGTTCCACCATATCGGCCAGGCACTCCTCCGCGTGAGCCAGGGCCTCGTCCACCGTCTCACCCATGGCACAGGCCCCAATGTCCGGGACCACCACGCCGTAGGCCCCGCGCTTCCCGTCCAGTATTGCCGGATACCTTACCATTGGCTGCCTCCTACCATCCCGCGAGCTTGGCGATCATGCGGGCGACCGCGTTGCTGACCTCACGATGCCGGGGAAGGGGCTGGCCGGACAATCACACTTCTAGTCCTGCACACGGCTCCCCTCTGGAGGAAATCGCCGCCGACGTATTATAATTGCCCATGCTGACTTCTCCGGTCCTCGTACTCAACCTGAACCACGAGCCGATAAACGTCTGTCAGGTGAGGCGGGCCGTGGTGCTTCTGGGCAAGGGAAAGGCGGAGCTGCTGGAGAACGGGCGCGGCGAGATATCCACTCCCAGTACGAAGATAGCCGTGCCCTCGGTCATACGCCTGGTCAACCTGGTGCGGCGTCCTTTCGTGCAGCGCAAGCTGTCCAAGAAAGAGATATTCATGCGTGACCGCCACACCTGCCAGTACTGCGGCCTGCAGACCAAGGAGCTCACCCTCGACCACGTCAAGCCTAGGCGCCAGTATGGTGACCATACCTGGGAGAACGTGGTCAGCGCCTGCATACCTTGTAACCGCGTCAAGGCCGGGCGTACCCCCGCCGAGGCCGGAATGGCCCTGCTGCGCCGGCCCAAGGCCCCCTACCCCAACCCCTACTACGTCCTCTACAACCGGACGATCCTCGACGAGTGGCGCAAGTTCATCCCCTGGGTCGACGTCGGCTAGGACCGGCCGGGTAGGCCCAGCATCAGCGCCTCCAGTGCCAGCCTGGGGTTGGCGTTGTCCTCCAGGGCCTCCAGCTTGTCCAGGAGCGACCTGAGGACCTCGGCCGCCTGCCGGCTGGTGAGCCGGGAAGCCTGGGACTCCAGGCTCTCCAGCCACTCCTCGTGGTAGACCAGCTCCCGAGCTCCCGCCGTGACCAGCAGCAGGTCCCTCCACCACCTCAGCCACGTGTTCAGCGACTCCCTGGCGCGGTGCTGGGTCGCGATCTCGGCGGCGTAGGCGAACCGGGCCTCCAGCTCTCCCGTGGAGAGGCCCGCGACCCGCTCCACCGCTTTCTGGTGGTCCTCCTCCAGGGATGGGTCATCCAGCGCCGATAGGGCCCACCCCAGGCGTCCCATGGAGAGGCGGGCCAGCCGGTCCGCTCGTGGCTGCTCCGTGGAGTGGCGCTCCACCAAGAAGCGGGCCACCCGGGGCACGGCCATAGGGCGGAGCTCCAGGCGGCGGCACCGGGAGCGCACCGTCGCCAGCAGGGCGTCCTCCTCCGAGGTTAGCAGCATGATGACGACCTGCTCGGGCGGCTCCTCCAGAGTCTTCAGGAGGGCGTTGGCCGCCGGCTCGCTCATGTGCTCGGCCCCGTCCACGATGAAGACCCTGTGGGACCCTTCGTACGGCTTCAGGTTCGCCTGGTGCTGTACCTCCCGGACCTCGTCGATGCCGATCTCAGTCCTGGAGGCCCCTTCGGGCCTGACCTCCAGGCTGAGGACCCGGACGTCGGCGTGCTGCCCGGCGGAAATCCTCTGGCACTGGGTGCACGTACCGCAGGGCGCCTCCTCCCGGGACCGGCAGTTCAGGGCCCGGGCCAGGTCCAGCGCCAGGGTGCCTTTTCCCACCTGCGACGGTCCGGCGATCAGGTAGGCGTGGGCGTACCTTCCCTCCCGGACACTCCGCTCCAGCCGTTGGACGAGGGCGTCATGGCCCTCCAGCTTCCACATTGCGCGCTCCGCCGCCGGGGGCTACACCAGGTCGCAGCTTAGGATGTCCCGGTAGCTCTCCCGACGCCGGATCAACCGGGCCTCTCCGTCGTTCACCAGCACGATGGGCGGCCGGGGGTTCAGGTTGTAGACCGACGCCATGGGCAGGCAGTAGGCCCCCGAGGCCGGCAGGGCCACCAGGTCGCCCGACTCCAGGGGGGGCAGGAGCACGTCCCGCACCAGCACGTCCCCCGACTCGCAGTACTTCCCGGCGATGGTCACCCTCTCCGATGGCTCGACGGCCATCTTGTTCGCCGCCACGGTCTCGTAGGCCGCCTCGTAGAGGGCCGGCCGGATGTTGTCTCCCATCCCGCCGTCCACCGATACATACTTGCGCACTCCGGGGATGTCCTTGATGGCGCCCACCCGGTATACGGCTACCCCCGCGGGCCCGACTATGGCCCGCCCCGGCTCCACCACCAGACGCGGCGCCTCCATCCCCAGGTCGCGGCACGTCTCGTGGGTGGTGGAGACGATGGCCTCGGCGTACTCCGCCACCGACGGCGCGTTCTGCTCCCTGGTGTAGTTGATGGCGAACCCGCCCCCGGGGCTGAACTCCCGCAGCGCCAGCCCATCCTCCCGGAACCGGGAGGCCAGCTCGAGCACCAGCTTCGTGGCGACGCGGTACGGCTCCACCTCGAAAAGCGGGGACCCCAGGTGGAAGTGGAGGCCGACCAGGTTCAGGTTGCGGCTCCCCAGCGCCCCGCGTATAGCCTCATCGGCGTCGCCCGTCTGGACCGAAAAGCCGAACTTGCTGTCCAGCACTCCGGTGGTGGTGTACACGTGGGTGTGGGGGTCCACCCCCGGGGAGACCCGGACCATGATGTCCTGGACCCTTTGCGCCTCCGCCGCCAGGCGGTCCAGCAGCCCCAGCTCGTGGAAGTTGTCCACGACCACCCGCCCGATGCCGTACTCCAGCGCCTCCCGCAGCTCCTGCTCCGTCTTGTTGTTGCCGTGGAAGTAGACGTTGTCCGGCGGGTAGCCGGCCGCCGCGGCGATGGCCAGCTCTCCGCCCGAGACCACGTCCAGCCCCAGGCCCTCCTCCATCATGATCCGGGCCAGGGCCGGGTTGATGTAGGCTTTGCTGGCGTAGGCCACCGTCGTGTCGGCGTGGCGTCCCCGGAACTCCCGGACGAACTCCCGGCAGCGGCCCCTCAGCGTCTCCTCGTCGAAGACGTACAGGGGTGTGCCGAAGCCCCCCTCCCCGGCCAGCTCCACCATGTCGCATCCCCCGATCACCAGGTGCCCCTGGGGGTTGACCTCGGCCGTGTCCGGGAGCACCTTCTTGACCGTAGCCAGCATCGCGTCTCCTCCGGTTGTTGCTCTTCCTCGCCTACTTGTCCAGTTGCCTATTTGCCTATTTGCCTATTTGGACGACCCTCTGCGCTTCCTGATGGCCACGTAGGCTGCCCCCGCAAGGGCCACCACCCAGATGGGGCTCAGGATGCCTGCCCAGATGGCTGCGCCGGCAAGCCCCCGGCCGAAGGCTCCAAGGGCGCCGACGGCGTCGCCGGATATGCCCCCGGGGCTCCAGCCCGGCGACTCCAGCACCAGCACCCGCGTGGAGTCCTTGCTGGTGATGGTCCCCGCGTCTCCCGTGCCCGTCACCGTCAGTGTGGCCGTGAAAGGCGTGGGGCGCTCGTTGGCGTAGCTGTGGACGGCCTCCGCCGTCGTGTCCCCGGCCTCCAGGGTTCCCGTGACGGGCGAGGAGCCGTCCCCGAACTCCCACTTGTACGACACCTGGGACATCTCCTCGGGCCGGGTGAAGGAGCCGCTGAAGCGGACCGGCTCGCCCTCGTCCACCGTCATGTCCCGGCCCGCGAATACGTCGATGCGCGGGAGTCTCGTCACCACCACGGTGAGGGTGTCCTCCCCCTCGGCGACGCCGGCCTCCCCCGTGCCGGTTATCTCGAAGGTCACTATGAAGGGCGAGTCCGTCTCGTCCTCGTAGAAGTGGGTCACGGTGGCCGTGCTCCGCGTGACCCCGTCGGCGTTGGGGACGGTGCGGTTGCCCGCCACCGGCCCCGACCCGTCGCCGAAGTCCCACTCGTACCGGAAGTCCTCTATGCCCTCGGGGGCCATGAAATCAGCCCGGAACCGGACGGGCTCCCCCAGGCTGGCCGTCCGGTCATCTCCCGCCTCCGTCTCCATGGCGGCGGGCTCCAGCTCCAGGCCCACGTTGATCAGGGAGAAGGCCACGGTCTCCTCGATGAGCTTGATCCGGCCCTCTATCTCCTCGATCTGCCCGCGTACCTTGGTAAGCTCCTGCTGCACCAGCAGCAGCTCCTCCACCTTGGCCGTCTGTCCCAACAGCTCCAGCAGCTGCTCCTCGCTGGCCGTGAGGTTCCTCAGCCGCGACTGGTTGTCCACGTACTCGTCGGTGACGTCCCGGCTGGAGGATACCTCCGAGTCCACCTTAGTCGCCAGCTCCCGGAGGCGGCCAATCGTCTCGTCCACCCGCTGTGCGGGCACCCGCACCGATATGAACGCCCGGTGGTCCTCCTGCCTGCTGGACTGGACCACCCAGCCGTTCATCCCTTCGGCCAGGGCCTGGACCTCCTGCAGCGCCCCGGCGAGGTCACCCACCGTCAGCGCCATGTCCACCGTCCGGACGATCATCCGCGTCTGGACCTCGGGGGCCGCCGTGGCGGCGGGGGCCGGGGTCGGCACAGCCTGGGACACTGTCGCTGCCGGGTCGGCCGCCTCCGTCTTGACAGCCGCCGAAAGGTCCACCGGAGCCGGCCTTGCCGCCCGCGTATCTGTGACGGCCCCAGCGGGCCCCGCGGCTCCCGCGGGCCCCGCGGCCCCCTCGGCCCGCAGCGCCATCACATCCGCTTCCTCCATGTATTCCTCAGACTCCCATGCGCCTTCATAATCGTCGATGGAAAGTGCCCAATCCCCGTCCACGCTCTCGGATGCGCCAGCGCATGCCGCCAGTGCCAACAGCACCAGTAGGGCGGCGATGGTCAGGTACCCGGCTCGTCTCGTCATTGCCACGACCTCCGATCTTGGTAAGGGCCGTGTCCGTGCGCAGCGTCCCCAGCCCCTACTACCGTTGACGGAAGCCGATAGGGAAAAGTTCCCGGAGTGGGTGGAACGCCCACATGGTAGATGGGCCCTCCGGCAGTGTCAACCCATGCCCGCCTTCTCCCTCTCCCCCTGGGAGAGGGCCGGGGAGAGAACAGGTGCCGGAATGAGGGCCGAGGGCCATCCCTACTACCCACGGGGCTTTTCTGCTAATATGGGTGTAGCCAGCTAGGGGGCCAGGCGCCAGGTCCCCTGGACATACAAGGAACGGGCGACCCGCCGGCGGGGAGGCCCGTGGCAGGAGGTAAGGATGCCGGTCCAGTTCGAGGACTCCACGACGCGCATAGTGAAGGTCCCCCATATGGGTCCCATAGACAACAACAGCTACGTTCTATCCTGCGTGGAGACGGGCGAGGCCGTTATCATCGATGCCCCCGAGGAGCCCGAGAAGCTCCTCGCCGAGCTTGGCGACGTGAAGGTGAAGGCCATCATCATCACCCACCAGCACGGTGACCACACCGCCGGCCTCCGGGAGATGACCGACAGCACGGGCGCCCCCGTCGCCTCCCACACCGAGGACGCCCCCGCCATTCCCGTCGCCCCCTCCATACTGCTGGAGGACGGCCACGTGGTCCAGATTGGGAAGCTGGAGCTGCTGGCCAAACACACCCCCGGCCACACCCCCGGCGCCGTGTGCCTGCTCACCGGCAGCCACCTCTTCACCGGCGACACCCTGTTCCCCGGCGGCCCGGGCAAGACCCGCAGCCCCGAGGCGTTCAGGCAGGTAAAGGACAGCATATCCAGGCATATTCTGCCCCTTCCCGACGACACCGTGATCCTGCCCGGCCACGGCGGCAACACCACCGTCGGCCGGTCCAGGGAAGAGATCCGCGACTTCGACTCCGCGCAGCACCCCGACGACCTGTACGGCGACGTGGAGTGGCGCAAGAGCTAGAGAGTCGTTCGTCGCAGGGCCGCCCGGGCGCGGGGGACCCATCACCCATCGGGGCCTGCGCCCATGGCCCGGTGATTTGTAGGGAGTGATCATGTTTCAGCGTACCCTCATGGACAACGGACTTCACGTCCTTACGTCGTCCATGCCCCATACCCGCTCCGTCTCCGTGGGCATCTTCATCGGCGCCGGGTCGCGGTACGAGTCCGACGAGATAGCCGGCGTCTCCCATTTCCTGGAGCACGTCCTCTTCAAGGGCACCAAGAGCTGGCCCACCGCCCGGGACGTCAGCGAGGCCATCGAGGGCGTCGGCGGCGTCATGAACGCCAGCACCGATCGCGAGATGACCGTCTTCTGGTGCAAGGTCGCCAGGCCTCACTTCGAGCGTGCGCTGTCGGTCCTGGTGGATATGATGCTCAACCCCCTCCTCGATCCGGTGGAGATAGACAAGGAGCGGGAGGTGGTCCTGGAAGAGCTCCGGATGGTCAACGACTACCCCACCAACCGGGTCGAGCTCCTCATCGACGAGACCCTGTGGCCCGACCAGTCCATGGGCAGGGACGTGGGGGGCAGCCAGGAGTCGGTCACCGGGCTGACCCGGGAGCACATTCTGGACTACGTCAGGCAGCAGTACACCCCCGGCAATGCCGTGGTCTCCGTGGCCGGGGATATATCGCACCAGGAGGTGCTCGATCTCCTGGACGGCGTCCTGGAGGGCTGGGAGCCGGCGACGCCCATGGAGTGGCAGCCCGTCGTCGACGGCCAGACCTCCCCGCGGGTACGGGTGGAGCAGCGGAAGACCGACCAGGCCCACCTGATCGTCGGACTCCCCAGCCTGCCCATGGGGCACCCCGACCGGTACGCCCTGGGGCTGATGAACGTGGTCCTGGGCGAGGGCATGAGCAGCCGCCTCTTCCTGGAGCTGCGGGAGAAGCAGGGCCTGGCCTACGACGTCCACAGCTCCCTGAACCTGTTTCGGGACTGCGGCTCCCTGACCGTCTACTGTGGCGTGGAGCCCCGGAAGAGCTCCCAGGCCATCAAGGCCATCCTCGAGCAGCTCGCGGGCCTTCAGGAGCCCATTCCCCAGGCGGAGCTGGACAAGGCCCGGGAGCTGTCCAAGGGGAGGATGCTCCTCCGCATGGAGGACAGCCGCAGCGTCGCCATGTGGATGGGCGCCCAGCAGACCCTGTTGGGGACCGTCCGCACTGTCGACGAGGTCGTGGAGAGGATGGACGCCGTCACCACCGACGACGTACAGCGCGTCGCCTCAACCGTGGTCCGCCAGGAGGCCCTGAACCTGGCGGTGGTCGGACCCTTCCGCAGCGACCGCCGCTTCCTCAGCCTGCTGAAGATCTAGCCCGTACCGCTGCTCAAGGGTCTCTGTCAGAGATTCACTGAATAGGGCCGCCAAACGGGGAGCCTCCCTCCGTTGGCGAGTGGACGGCGGTACGTAGTTGCATACTCCAGCCTGAGTGTCTCCCCCCCGTCGTCCCGGCGAAGGCCGGGAACCAAGGGGGGCGGGGGCGCCACCGCAGGGGCCCCCGCCAGAGATTCCTCAACTCCGCTGCGCTCCGTTCGGAATGACAGCAAGGGCGGCCGTGCACCAGCACGACCCACAGTGGGACTCACACCACGAATGACCGGCAGGGCCCAGGGCAGTGGGGAGGGGACTCCGCCCCCAAATGTCATTCCGAGCCGTAAGCGAGGAATCTCAGGTGCGACGTAAAGGCCACCCGTGCGGGAGTGAGGGGGACGCTCCAAGCCTGTTCTCGTGGCAATAGCACCCTGAGTCAGATAGGCGACATGCCCCTGATGTCAACGCGCCCTAAGCGGGCTTGAAAAAGGGGATGCTGACCTGGTCCGTTGCCCTAATGAACGTCACCTCCACCGGCATCCCTATGGTGACACTCCCCGGGTCGCACTCCACGATGTTGGTGAACATCTTGACCCCCTCCTCCAGCTCCACCAGAGCCAGGACGTAGGGGACCTCCTCGGCGAACCCAGGCGTCCGGTTCTGCCGGGTGACGGTGAAGGTCCAGACCGTGCCCCTGCCGCTGGACCGCACCCACCGGACCTCGCCGCTCCAGCAGGCCGCGCAGATGCCCCGGGGGTAGAACTGGTAGGCCTGGCAGGCGTCGCATTGCTGCACCAGGAGCTCTCCCCGGCGGCACGCCTCCCAGTAGGGGCGAGTCTCCCCGGAGATGGTCGGCAGGGGCTTCTTCCACTCCGTCAACCTCTAGTCCCTCCCCAGGATCACCGTGCCCCCGCTGTGCCGGGAGCCTAGGCCTCCCCCCGTGCCGTGGCACAGGGCTATCTTGCAATCTGGCACCTGCCGCGGGGTCCCCTCGAACTCGTGGCGTAGCTGCCTGGTGGCCTCCATCAGCAGGAAGATCCCCCTCATACCCGGGTGGTTGGACGACAGCCCGCCGCCGTCGGTATTGATGGGCAGCTCCCCGCCAAGCTGGAGCCTGCCCCCGGACACGAAGTCGCCCCCCTCTCCCTTCTCGCAGAAGCCCAGGTCCTCCAGGGTCGTGAGGACGGTGATGGTGAACGAGTCGTAGATCATGCACATGTCGATGTCGTCGTGGGTCACCCCAGCCGTGGCAAAGGCCGGCTGCCGGGTCTGGCCCGCCGCCATGTACACCAGGTCCCGCTTTCCGGCGCCCTGGTGGGCCACGCCCTCTGCGGTCCCCAGCACCCATACAGGGGGCCGCCTGCACCCCCGGGCCACCTCGGGCGAGGCCACCACCACCGCGCCGCCCCCGTCGGTGATGACGCAGCAGTCCAGGATGTGCAGAGGCGACGAGATCATCCGGGACGTCAGCACGTCCTCGACGGTGATGGGGTTGCGGAACATGGCGTGGGGGTTCATGGAGGCGTGCTTCCGTACGGCGACGGATACCTCGGCAAGCTGCTCCGGGGTCGTGCCGTACTGGTGCATGTGCCGCTGGGCCACCATGGCGTACAGGCCCACCGTGGTTACCCCGTACAGCTCCTCGAAGCTGTCGGGCGACGGGTCCAGCCGCGGGTGTCCCAGGCGGGCCGCACCGCCGGTGCCTACCGCTATCCCCCCCGAGCGGGCCAGCGTGCAGTAGGTGATCACCGCGCAGCTCATGCGCCCCGCCGCGATGGCCGTCAGCGCGTGGGACAGGTGGAACTCGAAGGACGCGCCCCCCACCGACGTGTTGTCCACCATCCGGGGGTTCAGGTCGAGGTAGTCCGCCAGGTTCAGGCCGCTGTTGCGAACCGACATCGAGGAGGTGAACAGCCCGTCCACGTCCCCCTTGGAGAGTCCGGCGTCCTCCAGGGCCTTGATGACGCTCTCGCCCTGGACCTGCAGCTCGCTCTTGTCCGGCGCGTACCTGGTCGGGTGCTCGTGCACCCCCACGATGGCCGCCGCCTTCCTGAGATCGACCACTCTAGCCGCTCCCTCCCACCGCCGCGGCCTTCCGCCGCCGCCGCGGCCGCTCGGGAGGAGGCGGCGAGGCGCCGTTGAGGACCCCCTTCAGGTACCGGCCCGTGTGGGAGTCCTCGACGGCCATCACCTGCTCGGGAGTGCCCGTGGCGATGACGTGGCCGCCCCGGTCTCCCGCGCCGGGTCCCAGGTCGATGATCCAGTCGGCGTTCTTTATCATGTCCAGGTGGTGCTCGATGAGGACCACCGAGTTGCCCGCGTCCACCAGCCGGTGCAGCACCCGCAGCAGGGCGGCGCAGTCCTCGAAGGAGAGGCCGGTGGTGGGCTCGTCCAGGATGTACAGTGTCTTCCCCGTCGCCCGGCGGGAGAGCTCCGTTGACAGCTTGACCCTCTGGGCCTCTCCCCCCGACAGGGTGGTGGCCGGTTGGCCCAGGCGGATGTACCCCAGGCCCACGTCCCGCACCGTCTCCAGCTTGGCCCTGATCTTGGGGAAGTTCCAGAAGAGCTCCAACGCCTGGTCCACCGTCATGTCCAGCACGTCGGCGATGCTCTTCTCCCGGAACGTCACCTCCAGCGCCTCCCGGTTGTAGCGCTTGCCCTTGCACACCTCGCAGGGCACCGTCACGTCGGGGAGGAACTGCATCTCGATCTGGTTGTACCCCTCTCCCTGGCACGCCTCGCACCGGCCCCCGCGCACGTTGAAGGAGAACCTCCCCGGCGCGTAGCCCCGCACCCTGGCCTCGGGCAGGTTCGAGAAGAGGGTCCGGATGGGCGTGAACGTCCCGGTGTAGGTGGCCGGGTTGCTCCGGGGCGTGCGCCCGATGGGAGACTGGTCGATGTTGACCACCTTGTCTATCTCGTCGAGGCCCAGGATGGTCTTGTGCCTCCCGGGTCGGTCCTTGCCCCGGTAGAACACCTGGGCCAGCTTCTTGTACAGCACCTCGTTCACCAGAGTGCTCTTGCCCGAGCCCGAGACTCCCGACACGCAGACCAGGAGGCCCAGGGGTATCCGGACGTCCACGCCCTTCAGGTTGTTCTCCTCGGCCCCCTTGATCACCAGGCGCCTCTTGTTGGCGTGCCTCCTTCGCTCGGGAACCGGGATGGTCCGCCTCCCGCTCAGGTAGTCCCCGGTGATGGAGTTGGGGTTCTCCATCACGTCGTCTATGGTCCCCGTGGCCACCACCTGGCCGCCGTTCTCCCCCGCCCCGGGGCCCAGGTCCACTATGAAGTCCGCCGCCCGCATCACCGCCTCGTCGTGCTCCACCACCACCACCGTGTTCCCCAGCTCCCGCAGCCGCTCCAGCGTGTCCACCAGCCGGGCGTCGTCCGCGGGGTGCAGCCCCACCGTCGGCTCGTCGCACACGTACAGCACCCCGGTCAGCCCGGACCCGATCTGGGTCGCCAGCCTGATCCTCTGGGCCTCCCCGCCCGACAGGGTCTGGGCCGTCCTGTCCAGGGTCAGGTACTCCAGCCCGATGTTCACCAGGAACCTGAGCCGCGCCTCGATCTCCTTCAGGATCTGCCGGGCGATGGTCATCTCCCGCCCCGACAGCACCACCGGCTGGGGGCTGCTGCCGTTGGACTGGTCCGCCTCGGCCAGCCGGCAGACCCAGGACAGGGAGTTCTCGATGGTCAGGGCGCAGATGTCCATGATCCCCATGCCGTCGATCTCTACGGCCAGGGCCTCGGGCCTCAGGCGCTTGCCGTCGCACGACGCGCAGGCCTGGGCGGCCATGTACCGCTGTATCTCGCCCCGGGTATAGTCCGACTCCGTCTCCCTGTACCGGCGCTCCAGGTTGGGTATGGCGCCCTCGAAGTTCGTCTCCCAGTTGTACACGTGCCCCGAGTGCGTTGTGTGCGTGATGGTCACGGGCTCGCCCTTGTTCCCGTACAGCAGCAGCTCCATGGCCCGCTTGGGGAGCTTGCGCACGGGCACCTTGGTGGAGAAGTCGTAGGCGTTGGCCACGGACTGGATGAGGCTCAGGTACCAGCCGCTGGAGGAGCCCGACCGCATCCACGGGACGATGGCCCCCTCGGATAGGGACAGCTCCTTGTTGGGGATTATCAGGTCCGGGTCCACCGTCAGCTTGAAGCCCAGCCCGGTGCACTCGGTGCATGCCCCGTGGGGGCTGTTGAAGCTGAAGGTCCGGGGCTCTATCTCCGGCAGGCTGACCCCGCAGTGGACGCAGGCGAAGTGCTCCGAGAACACGTGCTCGTCGCCGCCGTCCACGGCCACCTGCACCACCCCTGAGCCATGCCTCAGGGCCGTCTCCACCGAATCGGCGACACGGGTCATCTCCATCTCCTCGGCCACCACCAGCCGGTCCACTACTATCTCGATGTAGTGCCACTTCTGCTTGTCCAGCCCCAGGTCGCCGATCTCGTCCAGCAGGTGTATGGCGCCGTTGACCCGGACCCGGACGAACCCCGCCTTGCGCGCCTCCTCCAGTACCTCCTTGTGCTCGCCCTTGCGCCGGCGTACCTTGGGCGCCATGACCATGATCCGGGAGCCCCCCGGCAGCTCCAGGATGGCGTCCACGATCTGCTGCACCGTCTGCCTCTGGACCGGCCGGCCGCACTTCGGGCAGTGGGGGTGTCCTACCCGGGCCATGAGCAGGCGCAGGTAGTCGTATATCTCCGTGACCGTGCCCACCGTGGACCGTGGGTTGTGGGAGACACCCTTCTGGTCGATGGAGATGGCGGGGGACAGGCCCTCGATGTACTCCACGTCGGGCTTCTCCATCCGGCCGAGGAACTGCCGGGCGTAGGCCGACAACGACTCCACGTACCGGCGTTGCCCCTCGGCGTAGATGGTGTCGAAGGCCAGGGAGCTCTTGCCCGACCCCGAGACGCCGGTGATCACCACCAGCTTGTCCCTGGGTAGCGTCACGTCGACGTTCTTTAGGTTGTGCTCCCTGGCGCCCTTGACGTGGATGTACTCCTGGGGCATGGACTGTCACCTGAAGGATATGGATGCGCCTATTGTAGCACCGGCGTCGTCCCCGGGGGAGACGGGCCGGACCCGGTCTCGGGTCCGGCCCTACTCCAGCTCCACCAGGGGCTGGTCTCCAGTCACGTGCTCCAGGGGCTGCACGTGTATCGCCTTGATGACCCCGTCGGCGGGGGTCCGGATGCTCTGCTCCATCTTCATGGCCTCCACCACCGCCACCTCTTGTCCCGAGGAGACGGCGTCCCCCGGCCTGACGGTGACCGCCACCACCCGCCCGGGCATGGGAGACCGGATGACCTTGTCGCCGCTGGGGGCTGCCCCGGCCTGCTGCCCCGCGGGCCGCGCCGCGGGCTGGGCCGGAGGGGAGCCGGGCGCCGCCGGCGGCGCGGCCGCGCCGGGAAGGCCCTCCACCTCCACCAGGAACGTCTCCCCCTCCACGTTGACCCTGACCGGCGACGTCGAGAGGTCCTGCACCTCCACCGTGTACCACCGGTCGCCGACCCTTACCCGTATGCTCTTTACCGCCAACCGCTTCTCCCGATGGACCGCGCCAGCATCTGGTCCCTGCGTCCGTTGATCTTCCAGGCGTCGTAGCGCCCCTCTGACGGGCGCGCGCCCGTTACGGCGGAGCCGTTCATCGACAGCAGCGTGCTGACGGCTATGGCCGCGGCCAGCTCCCTGTCGTTGCCCGCGCCGTTCTCGTGGCCGTCGGCCTGTCCGTCACCGTGCCCGTTGGTAGCCGACGAGACGAATCCCGTCGTGTAGGTGCTGTCCATGAAGCTGGGGTGGCCTATCAGCCGCCGGATCGCCGGGATGTTGGAGTTCGTGCCGGTGATGCGGAACCGGCCAAGGGCCCTGTCCAGCCGCTTCCTGGCCTCCTCCCGGTTGGAGCCCCAGCACATCAGCTTGGCCATCAGCGAGTCGTAGTCGGGCAGCACCTCGTACCCTGAGAACAGGCTGCTGTCCACTCTTACGTGCTTCCCCGAGGGGTGGCGGAAACCCTCCACCCTGCCCGGCATCGGGATGAACGTCTCCGGGTCCTCCGGGTATATCCGGGCCTCCATGGCGTGCCCGTTCACCCGGATGTCCTCCTGGGACACGGGTAGCGGCTCTCCGGAGGCCACCCGGAGCTGCAGCTCCACCAGGTCCAGGCCCGTGACCATCTCCGTGATGCCGTGCTCCACCTGCAGGCGCGTGTTCATCTCCAGGAAGAATATCCCGCCGCCGGGGGCGACCAGGAACTCCACGGTCCCGGCGTTGGTGTAGCCGATGTGCCGGCCCAGCATCAGGGCGTACTTGCACAGCCTGGCCCGCTGCTCTTCGTCCAGCTTGAGCGCCGGGGTCTCCTCCACGATCTTCTGGTTGCGCCGTTGCACCGAGCAGTCCCTCTCGAACAGGTGGACCAGGTTGCCGTGCTCGTCTCCCAGGATCTGCACCTCGATGTGGGAAGCCCCGGGCACGTAGCGCTCCAGGTATAGCTGGGCGCTCCCGAAGGCGTGCCGGGCCATCGCCCGCTCCTGCTTGATGATCGACGTCAGGTGCTCCAGCGACTCGATGATCCGGATCCCGATGCCCCCGCCGCCCTGGGTAGCCTTCAGCATCAGCGGGAACCCCAGCTCCCAGGCCGCGTTGCTGGCCGTGGTGTCCCCCACCGCCGTCCGCGTCCCCGGCAACACCGGGAGCCCCGCCTTCCGGGCCAGGTTGCGCGCCTTTACCTTGTCCCCCATCGCCTCCATCACGTACGGGTACGGGCCGATGAAGCGCACGTCCGCCTCGTGGCACGCCCGGGCGAACCCCGGGTTCTCCGACAGGAACCCGTATCCGGGGTGCACCCCGTCGGCGCCCGACGTCCCGGCCGCCTCCACGATGCGCTGGGCGTTCAGGTAGCTCTCTTTGGGCGAAGACGGGCCCAGGAAGTAGGCCTCGTCGGCCATCTTCACGTGAAGCGCCCTCTTGTCGGCCTCGGAATAGACCGCCACCGTCTCCACGTTCAGCTTCCGGCAGGCGCGGATCACCCGGCAGGCGATCTCGCCCCGGTTGGCTATCAGCACCTTCTTGAGCAAGCCGCCTCCTCTGCCGCCGCGTCTCGCGGCCCTCGGACACCCTTGAGGACCCCCACCCGCGGGGGCCGCTCCAGGTGCTCCAGGAACCTCCTGGAGTGGACCTCCCGGTCCAGCCAGTATTTCAGCGCGGCGTCCAGCAGGTCCTTCAGCTCCCGCCGGAGCGGGGGGTCGATGCGCAGCCGGGCCAGCTCCGGCATCTCCCCGCGGTCCATGAAGCGCAGCACCTTCATGGCCTGAAGGGAGAGGCCCATGATGCGGGGTCCTGACGGCGTGCAGGCGGAGCACAGGGCTCCTCCCGCCTCGGGACTGAAGTGGTGCCTGCCGGCCTCCAGGCCCCGGCGGCATTCCACGCACCCGTACAGCTCAGGCATGAACCCCGAGCACTTGAGGACGTGTAAGTCGAAGTACCGGAGCGTCAGCTCCGGGTCCGAGTCTTCCTGGAGGGCCCCCACCGTCTCCAGCAGCAGGTTGTACAGGTCGGCGTTCGGGCTGCCCTCGGCCCCGAACCCGTCGGCCACCTCCGCAACGTAGAGGGCCCGGGAGATGCTCTCCAGGTCCGCCTTGAGCCCCGAGTGGCTGTCCAGGGTCTGCACCTGGGTGACGGTGTCGATGCCCCCCGGCCTGGACGCTGCCAGGGACAGGTGCACCAGGTTCAGGGGCTCCAGGTGTCCGACCATCTTGCTGGTGGGCTTTCGGCCGCTGCGCACCACCGCCTTTAGCTTGCCCATGTCCCTGGTGTAGAGGGTAGCCATCAGGCCCGCCTCGCCCAGCGACGCGGACTTCAGCACCAGGCCCTGGCACTGGTACGACCTGGGTCTCGCCATCCTACAGGTCACGCCTTCCCTGGAACGCCCGGCTGAGGGTGAGCTCGTCGGCGTACTCCAGGTCTCCGCCCACGGGGAGGCCTCGCGCCAGGTGGGTCACCCGCGTCGCCTCGGGTACCACGTGGCGCCGGATGTACATCGCCGTCGCCTCTCCCTCCAGGGTCGGGTTGGTGGCTATGATCACCTCAGACACCTGGTCCTTCTCCAGGCGTCCGGCCAGCTCCTTGAGCCTCAGGTCCTCCGGTCCCACGCCGTTCATGGGGGATATCACCCCGTGCAGCACGTGGTACAGGCCCCTGTAGCACCCGGTGCGCTCCAGGGCCAGCACGTCCAGCGGCTCCTCCAGCACGCAGATCTGGCTCCGCTCCCGCCTCGGGTCCTCGCAGATGGCGCACGGCTCCGTGTCCGTCAGGTTCTGGCAGATGGAGCAGAACAGCACCCGGTCCTTCACGTCCACGATGGCCTGGGACAGGGCCCGGGCCTCCTCCTCCGGAAGCCTGACGACATGATAGGCCAGCCTCTGGGCGCTCTTGGGCCCCACGCCCGGGAGCTTGTTCAGCTCCCGGATTAGCCGGGCCACCGAGGGCGCTGCCGCTGGAATCGGATTGGTGGTCATGGCGGCTATGTCAGCCCCGGAATGTCCAGACCCCCCGTGAGCAGGCTCAGCTTCTCGGAGGCCATCTCTTGGGACTTGCTCAGGGCGTCGTTCACCGCGGCCGTGACCAGGTCCTGGAGCATCTCCACGTCCTCGGCCGCGTCCGGGTCGATCTGGACCGACTCGACGGTCTGCTTCCCCGTCATGATGACCTTCACCACCCCGCCCCCGGCGCTGCCCTCCACCGTCATCGTCTCCAGCTCTTCCTGCATCTTCTGGAGCATCGCCATTGGCGGCTGCTGGGCCTGGGCGTTGGGCCGGCCCTCGCTCTTGGCCTGTTGGCGGCGCGCCGCCCGCCGCATCTGTCGGTTCATCACTGCTCCCGCTCCTCCACGATTCTGGCCCCCATGCTGAGGGCGGCCCGGACCAGGCTGCTCTGAGCGGTCACCGACACGCCGCCCGAGCCGTCGTCCCCGGCCAGCATGAGCTTGAGCTCGTAGGGCGACCCGAAGGAGCTGGCCAGCGCCTCCTCGATCCGCCTCCGGCCCTGGGGGTCGTCCAGCTCCTCCTCCATGCGCTCCATGTGGGACTTGTGGGCGAAGGTCAGCACCAGGGTGTCTCCCAGTATCTCCTGCTCCCTGCAGTCTCGCAGAAGGGCGCCGATGTTGAACCGCCTTCCCTTGTAGCGGCTGAGGGCCTTGACCAGGTCGCTCCACCGCTCCCGCATCGGGACGTCCCCATCGGAGTCCCTCCCGTCGGCCGCCGGCCGGACGGCCGGCGGGGCCGCGGCCTGCCCCGCCGGCTGGGACGGGACGGCCGGTGGCGCC
>DAOUJG010000065.1:0-55744 GCA_034423015.1 Dehalococcoidia bacterium
AGTGTTCGGTCCAGTTCCACGAAACCCTAAGCGCCCGCCCGCCACCAGCGGCTTCGCCACAGACCGAACGTGAGGACCTTCCTCACCAGGTATCTCCAGGCCAGCGCCCGCCGAACCTCGCGGAGGGTCTCCTTGCGCCACACCAGCTGGTCCCGTCGATACATGCCGCGCAGCGGCATCTTCTCCGGGGGCAGCGTCAGGCCGTGCTCTTCGAGCATGGCCACCTCCAGCGCCCTGACGCGCTCCTCGGTCTCCAGCCAGGCCAGGCCCTTCCCTGTGCCCACATGTCCCGCATTCCAGACCTCGCGCCACTCCTTGATGAGCGGCCAGACCTCGCCGTAGACCTCCTCGTCGTCTGGAGCCGGCTCCTTCGTCACCAGCTCGGGGTACAGCCGCTTGGGGAACCTGGTCTTCGACGCCGGCCCGTCCGCCGCCGGGGCCTTCTCCCGTTGTAGTTTGGCGTCGCCCGGAGTGTCAGCAGGCCCGCGAGACTCCTCGCGGCTCTCCCGCCTGGTCTCCCTGCGGGCGAGTCGCTGCTCCAATGACTCCCATCTCCGGTCTTGGTCCTCCCGCAGCTCTCCGACCTCTCCCATGACGGCGTCGAGTCCCTCATGAAGCTCCTTCTCCAGCTCCTCCACGCGACGCGCCAGCGCATCGTTGCGATGCCGCTGGCGGGCGGCAGCGGACCCAGCCCCCTCCTGGAGCCCTCGCTCCAGCGCCTCCCGGACCCGCCACGACATCCCCTCGCCTTCCATACACGCCCCCACAGTCCGGGGGTCGAGACCCAGTTCAGTGGCAGCCTGGATACGTCCCTTCTTTCGCACCAGGTCGTGCAGCAGCGCCCTGAGCTGGAGGACGTACTCCTCCTCGGCGTCTCCGCCTTCGGTCACGACCGTCTCATTCGGTTCCATCAGTCCCTCCTCCCACTGCAACTTGCAGACTCTTGCGACTTTTCCTCGATTTCGAGCGATTGCAACTTGCAGATTTCAAACGTGAGCGATGCATATTCCGTCGCAACCGGCCCCTGACACAAAGTGTTCGCTTTTCCCGTCCTGTAGGGGGCCGTTTCCCCCTCATTCAGCTTTGAAATCAGCCCGGATGTACAACATGTACACAGACTCGATCTCCTGTACAGCCCCATGACATCACGGCGGCCCCCAGCCGTGTAACCCCCCGGAAGGGACGTCACCGCGGTAGTCCCCCGGGCGCCACTACAGCGCTGTAGTTCCTTCCAGGGGATACCGCTCCCTTCCCCAGGACCGCAGACTGGACGCCGAGAGCGCCGGAGTTGGCGGGGCATCGGTCACGCCGGCGGGAGTCCGCGACGACACCCATGCTCCAAGGCCCTGTAAAGGGGTGGCATCAGGGCAGCCCCTCGCGGGATGTCTCCGAACGGCGTTCTCATCGACCACACTGGAAGGCGCGTGCCTGGGCAGGCGGTGAACGACAGCCCCGCCGGACCCCAGCCGGGAGATGAGAGTAAAGAGCGGAATGAGAAGCGGCAACGGACGGAACCCACGGACGAATCGCAGGGCCGAGGCGGAGCGGGGGTCTGTGGAGTACACCGCCGAGCAACGGGAGCGGATGCAGAGCGGGCTGCGCATCCTGGCCCGGATCATCGTCCACGCCCACCTGCGACGACAGGCTTCCCAGCATGGGGCGACGCCGGAAAACTGCGCAAGGGACAAGGCTCCCTAGCCTGTCTCTGATGCCCCTGCCGGTCTCCCCCTTCCGACCCTCCGACCTCCCGCCATCAGGCGGGATCTTCGGACGCTCTCCTACCACAAGACCGTCCCCAAGACAATGGCTTGCAAGCCATTACCTTCGCCGTCTTTCCCGTCCACAATGAGATGTTGGGGCATTGCACCAGGAGCAATCGAGTGGCCATTGTGGAGCAAGGAACGCAGATGCCAAGCAAGGGCGCGTCGACCGACCGCGATCTGGAAAGAGCGGTCCGGGAGTACGTGCGGACCTACGTGCTGTGGCGCGGGCGTCGCCGCGCGGCCGAGACCTTCGGCGTCTCCCGCCACACCCTCTGGAGGTTCCTGAGGCGGGGCCACACGGGCCGCGCCCTGCCCCGGGCCGTCATGGACATGGCGGGCGACAGCGTGGAGACCCTAAAAGCGGCGACGTGGGCCATCACAGCCGTCGAACGTGTGCTCACCCGCCGACCGGCCCCCAAGACCGTCCATCCGTCCCGCTCACTGCCGGAGGTGATGGAGGACATGCTGCGCTTGCTGTGCGCCACACCCCTGGCCACCGTGGACGAGCTGTCCCGCTTCGGTAGAGTCCCCGCCTCCACCCTCCGCGACCGGCTGGCGAGGCTGGCGAAGATGGGCATGGCCGACTCGGTGTCCCACCACCTGAGCATCCTGGGGCCTCATCCCCAGCGACGGCACTTCCCGACGGAGAAGGGCATAGAGGCCGGGGCAATGGTCGAGCACGGCACGGAGACCTTCCTCCGGGAATACCCGGTGTCCAGGCAGTGGTTCCGGCTCCTGGCCGACCGGCTGGACGCCGCGGCAGTGCTCTACCGAGCCGCCGCCCTGGTCGCCGACGCCGACTCGCAGGGAAAGCCGGTGAGGGTGGACCACTACCGCCAGGGTCCCTACGACATGCTGGTCACCCTGTCCCGGGGCCGCTCCGTGGGCCTGCTGCGTCAGGGACCCACGCTGCCATCGGCCAACCTGCGCTACCGCCTGAGGACCCTGGAGAAGCTGCCCTTCGTCCAGCGCCCCATGGCGACGCTGGTGCTGGCCCACTCCGACCAGGCCAACCGCCGTGCGGTCCGCACCCTGGGGGACGCCCAGCACCACCGCGGGACCTTCGTCGCCACCGAGGAGGAGCTGCTGGCCGGAGACCACCGGGGCGTCGTCTGGCAGCAGTGCGGAGACGGCACGGAGCACAACCTCCCGGTGAAGGTGGACCCCGGGGTGTCCCTGGAGAATATCATTGCCCAGACAGACCGGCTGGCGGAGAGCTTTGGCGACCTGCGCCGGCGGCACAACCCGGGCAAGGAGAGGGAGCCCAGGCCGGACCCCGAGACCCTCTACCCCGGCCGTCTGCGTGCCACCATGCCGGAGCCGTCGGAGTTCCTAAGCTCCTCCCTCGCAGTCCAGCTCACCGGCGCCGAGAAGGACGCCCTGGACCTGCTGGCCGCATGGCCGCTGTGCACCACCGACCAGCTGGCCGGGCTGATGGGAGGCGTCACCCGCCGCAGGGCCAACCAGGTCCTCAGCTCCCTGATCGGCCATTCCCTGGCGTTCACAGACGGTGAGCGTCACGCGCTCACCGACGAGGGGCTGAGCTACCTGGCCCGACGGGACAGGGCCGCCGTCGGGCCGGTCCTGGGCCGCTGGAGCGCCCGGAAACGGCGGCGTCGCAACGCCACAGCCCCTGTCTACGCCGGCACCGCCCTGAGGGCCATCGCCTCCCAGATGGAGCACCACGACGCCGTCACCGGCTTCGCCGCCATGCTGAGCGCCGAGGCTGCCCGTTCCAACAACCACGACTACGAGGTGTTCGACCTGATGCCCACGTCCCGCTCCTCCGTCGGCTATCGCTGGGACTGGAAGAACTACGTCGTGCATCCCGACGCCTCCTTCCAGCTGGCGTACCAGGGCCGGTTCCGCTCCTACCTGCTGGAGTTCGAGCGACGGGCCACGACCCCCAGGCGGGTGCGCACCCGCCTGGGGAACTACCGCCGTTACTTCGACAGCGGCTGGCCCAACCGGGACCACGGCGGGCTGCCTCCTCTGGTGCTGTTCGTGTTCCCCACACCCGACGCTGAGGAGGGGTTCCTGCACGGCGTTGCCGGCATCAACCGCCCCATCCTGTTCACGTCCAACCTCCAGACCCTCGCTTCACGTGGGGTACTGGGAGACGCATGGCGACTGCCCCCTCCTCACCCGGACGGACGGCGGCCCCTGGTGCCACTGGCATCAGTTGCAAAATGACAATCCGCCGTTCCTGAGACTTCCTGTAGGGGATATCCAATCACACACGAGTTTTCCATCACTAACGTTGTCAGCCCCAAAAAGCCCAAATCGATGACACTTTGTTGCAGGGCCCTCGATTCGGCGAACCGGGGACGGGGCAACTGCGCGGGCCTGGAATGCATTGCCGCCCGGTCCGTGAGGTGGTTGACGTGTCAGGGCTCACGCATGTTGACGTGATGAAGGACCGCAACGGCCGACCGATAGGAGGATGAGTATGAGACTGATGACGAAGGCCGAGGCCTGCCGGGAGCTGGCGGTATCTCTGTCCACGCTGGACCGACGGATCGCTTCGGGGGAGATCAAGGTCAGGCGGGAGGAGCATGGAAGGCGTCGCCGGGTGTACGTCATGCTGGACGACGACCCGCCGGAGAACGGTGAGGATGGCGAAACCCAGGTTGCGCCGCTGGACATTGCCCGGGAGCGGATTCACGGCCTGGAGGAGCAGGCGGAGCTGCTCAAGGCCCAGCTCGACCTAGAGCGGGAGCGGAACGCCGGGTTGGAGGAGGTCTGTCGGAAGGAGCGGGCCGCCCGGGACAGGATGAGGTGCGTGGCTTTCGTCCTAGGCTTGGTCGCCGCTGGGCTAGCCGGGATGGTGGTCGTAGGATAGAGCGTCCGGGTTGGAGTGGGAACGGGACGAGGCCAGGGGAGCCGTCTCTCCGGCAAGCTGAAGTACCACGAGCTTGAGCAGGCGCACCGGAAGGAGGTCGCCACGCACAGGGAGACGAGGCATGTGCTCATTGCGGTCCAGGTGACCGCCATTGTGCTGTTGGCGCTGTTGATCGGCAGCGTCCTCCTGTGGTGGCTCGTGCTGAGGTAAGACTATAATCGATAGGCGGCCGGGAGCCCGGGACCAGGCCTCGGCCGACGAGGAGGTTCGGCAGTGGGCGATAGACTGCCACCGGAGGGCTACGTCGAGATAGGCCGATGGACCCTGAAGCAGGCATCGTTGAAGGCGCGTCTGCTCTCTGTCCTGGTTGGACTTGTCGCTTTCTTCGCGTCGCTCTCTGCGACAGCCTTTATCGTCGGGACGGCGACCGGCACGGGCGAAGTGACGATAGGCGGGGGAACGTTCTTCACCGGAATGCTGGTGGGACTCGTTCTCGGAGTCATACTGCACGAAGCCGTCCACGGCGTCTTCTTCCTGGTTTTCGGTGCTTGGCCGCACTTTGGGTTCAAGCCGTGGACCAGTTTCGGGCCGGTCTTCTACGCGGCCGCCCCCGGGAGCTACCTCGATCGGCCCCGGTTCCTCGCCGCCGGGTTGGCCCCGGCAGTGCTGTTGACTGCGGTGCTGGCAGCAACGCTGGCTTTCGTGGCTGGGGACGACCTGCTCACCGCCACCGTCACATGGGCCTTCGTGCTCAACGTCGCGGGCTCGGCGGGAGACATGCTCATGATGCGCAAGGTGATGTCCTACTCCCGCGCGACCCTTTTCGAAGACACCGGCGATGGGTTCGTAGTCTACGGCCCAATCGGCCGCCTGGAATCGCCATAGGCAGCGTGGTAGTGGCTTGCAGTTCTTAGACTCGCATAGCGCCTGGCCAAACCGGATGCGCCAAACGGGGCCGCCGTCCGCGCCGATCAGGAGACCAGAGAGACTGGCTTCGGAACTCCACGCCGCTGCCAACAGGCCCCGCCACACGGTTGACGTGTCACCGTGCGGCGACCCGGCGAGCGCTGCGCCAGCGCCCCTTCCGAGGGACTGCAAGCACCGTTTCCGCCACCTCCTGCACCTCCACGTCCATCACCTCCTGGGCTCCGTTTTCCGACCGGGCCGCCGATATACCGCCCTGTGGTGCCCCCACCGTCCATCACATTTGGGCCTTCCAGACGGGACTGGGGCCTTTCAACAAACTGTTCACTCTTTCCGTCCAATGGAGGGGCGATGTGCCCCAGTTTCAGCTACGAACTCGCCCCTTCTGCCGTCCCATAACCAAACTCAATCTCGTGTACTGCCCTTCCACATGATTCACGCCCCTCCATTTCGGCGGAGCCTGGAAGGGACACCCTGCGGGACACCTTTCGTAGGCCACCTTTGCGGATGACTGCGACTGGTCACAGGGGATGCCGGACGCCCGAGTGCTTGCAATGGAGTCACTAACTCACTACAATGTAGCCAAATGCTCAACCCTCACCGACGCGAGCCTAGACCAAGGAGACATGAGATGGCCGTAGATCGAAAAGACAAGTACCTTGAGATGGTGATGCGGGGCAAGTACCAGAGGCTGTACACCTATCTGCGCAGCCTTCAGGCCCCGGAGTGGAGGACATCCTTCAGGGAAATCGAGGCGGTCGTCGGCTTCGAACTGCCTCCGTCCGCACGGCTGCACCGCCCCTGGTGGGGAAACCAGAGAGGCGGCAACGGACACAGCCACGCTCTCGCCTGGAGCGTCGCCGGGTGGGAGACGGCGGAGGTGGACATGGAGTCGGAGACACTGCTGTTCCGGCGGACAGACCCCAGCCCGATACCCCGACTTACCCTCGACGAAGCATGGCCCGTCCACCCTACGGCGGTGTGGCCGGAAGGCCTGAGTCTCCGGCGAGAGGACCTCTACGGGGAAAGGGGATAGCGCCGCCATGTTCATAGACACCAACGTCTTGGTGAACTCCCGCATCCCCGGCGCGCCGGACCACGGGGCGGCAAGGGCGAGCTTGGAACGCGCCTTTGGAGACCCTGAACCATTGCGGATCAGCCGTCAGGTGATGCGCGAGTATCTGGCCGTCGTCACCCGGCAGCAACCCTGGCCGGTGAACATCACCCGCGAGGATGCCCTTGACGACGTGAGCAGGCTGATTGGCAGCTTCGAGATACTTGAGGACGGTCCCGTGGTTACCGAGACGTTGGTGGCATTGTGCCGGGAAGTTGCCGTTGGCGGACAGCAGATACACGACGCCAACATCGTGGCGACCATGCTCACCCACGGAGAGAGCCGGTTGCTGACGTTCAACGGTGCGGACTTCCGCCGCTACGGTAACCGCATTGTGCTGGTGGGGCTTGAATCTGCACCATGAGAAGGGACATGTGGCCGACGATATGAGCACGAACTCCGTCTTTCCGCTCCGCCTGGAAAAGACTTATTACAGCAAGGGTCTCTTCAACATCACGCGCGAATTCGACCACTTGGTCAGGAGTGATGATGGCTCTATCACGCTACGACTGGGTAGCGATGAGTCCATAAGGGGCTACGTGAATGGGCGAGCGAACATCAACGGCACGGCCCGAGTCATGGGTGGCGCACGTCTCCGTGACTCGTTCCAGCTGAACTACGCCATGGGAGACATCGTGCCAATCACGTTTGATGCACCCGACCTGCCCAGCCATAACAAGACAACGCAGAGAAGGGGGACAGAATGAAGAAGCACCCACAGCCACTCACGCCGGCGGCCCTGTACGCCAGGGTCTCCAGCGACCGGCAGGACGTGGACCTGTCCGTGTCCGCCCAGCTACGGGCGCTCAAGGAATACGCGAGGGCCAACGGCTACTCCGTGGCGCGGGAGTACATCGACGAGGCCGAGAGCGGCCGGGTCGCCGACAGGCCCCAGTTCAGGGAGATGATCGAGGAGGGCAGCAAGCCCAAGGCTCCCTTCGACGTGATCCTCGTGTGGAAATTCAGCCGCTTCACCAGGAAGCGGGAGCACGCCGTGGCGTTCAAGGCCCAGCTACGGCGCAAGGGCATCCGCGTGGTGTCCATCACCGAGCAGGCCGAGGACAACGCCACCGGCAGACTGCTTGAGGGCATCATCGAGAGCGTCGATGAGTACTACAGCGAAAACCTGGCCCAGGAGGTCACGCGGGGGATGCGGGAGGCCGCTTCGAGAGGCTTCTGGATGACCACCTACGCCCCCTACGGCTACAGGAGAGTCCACGTCCAGGACGGGCCGAAGAAGCGCCCCAGGCTGGAGTTCGACCCGCCCGCCGACGCTGTGGTCCGGCGTATCTTCGACATGGCCCTTTCGGGCAGAAGCACCCTCGACATCGCCAAGACCCTCAACGCCGAGGGTGTGGCCAGCCCCAGGGGAAAGAAGTGGCTAAAGACCAGCGTCTACGTCCTGCTCAGCAACGAGGCTTATGCCGGGACCGTTGTATGGGGAGCCAACGCCAGGGATGGCCAGCCGCCCGTGCGCGTCGAGGACGCACACCCCGCCATCGTCTCCAGGCGGGAGTTCCGGCACATCGCCGGGACGATGAAGTCCCGCGCCCCGAAGAAGGTGAACCCCCGCCGTATCTCCAGTCCATACCTGCTCAGCGGGCTGGCCAAGTGCGAGGTCTGTGGCAAGGCCATGACAGCATCCGAGGCCAAGAGCGGCAAGTATACCTACTACATCTGCCACTCCCTCCTGAAGCATGGCAAGGGCGCCTGCAAGACCCCCAGGCTCAACGCCAAAAGGTTCGAGAAGATCATCGTCGATGAGCTTCGCGCCAACATCCTCACCGAGTCCAACATCAAGGACCTGGTGAAGGTCGTGGACGAGGAGATGGACGGCATGGCCGGTGAGCAGCGGGACAGGATGGAGAGTATCGATGGGGAGCTTGAGGAGGTGGAGAAGCAACTGGGCCGAGTCTGGCACTTCATAGCGAGGAGCGACAGCGTGGACGTGGCCGAGGCTTCGGACCTCATCGTGGAGCTCCGGGAGCGCAAGGAGAAGCTGGAGGTCGCCGCCGAGGAGGCGAGGGCGTTGCTGAAGGAGCGGCGGCAGTTCCTCGACAGCGCCGACATCATCGCCACACTCGTCGAGGATATGAGCGAGTTGCTCAAGACCAGCGAGCTGACCGAGACCAGGGCCTTTGTCCACTCCTTCGTGAAGAAGATAGAGGTCAAGCCCGGCAAGGCCACCATCATCTACTCGATACCCACGCCAGACGACAGCCCAATGGGGGGAGCGGACACCGCAGAGGTTGCCCTAAACGGGCGAGTTATGAATTCGGTACATTATGGTACCCCCGGGGAGACTCGAACTCCCGCACCTGACTCCGGAGGCCAGTGCTCTATCCTCTGAGCTACGGGGGCAAACCAAAGACTAGCATAACACGCGCCGAAGTTGGCGAACAAGCCGAGGGCCCGACCCCAGGACCCTAGACCTTGCTCCCCCGGGCCTCCCAGCGGGCGCGGAGGGTGATCCAGAGGGACAGCAGTATCAGCCGGATGTCCATCCACAGGCCCTGGCTCCCGGCGTAGACGGCGTCGAACCTGTACTTCTGCTCCCTGGGCACGTCCCTGGGGGCGAAGATCTGGGCGATGCCGGTGAGGCCGGGTCGCAGCCGCGAGCGCGCCTCGAAGCCGGGTATCGCCTCGTCGGCCAGGTCCACCTCCTCCTGCACCTGCACCTCGTCGATGGGCAGCGCCCTCGGCCCCACCCAGCTCATGTCGCCCTTCAGGATGTTCAGGAGCTGGGGCATCTCGTCCAGGCTGGTGGCCCTGAGCAGACGCCCGACCCGGGTGACCCTTGGATCATGCTCCTGGGCCTGGACGTTGCCGAAACGCTCCATGGCGTTGGGCACCATGCTCCGGAACTTGTACACGCGTATCCTGCCCCTGTCCCTGCCCCACCGCTCCTGGGTGAAGTAGACGGGGCCCCGGTCCTCCAGCTTGATGGCCAGGGAGAAGAGTATCCACAGGGGCGCCGCGATCATGAGGCCCACCAGGGCCAGAAGGGCGTCGCAGGGGCGCTTCAGGAGGTAGCCCGCGGCTTCCTTTTCGGTGATGGATGGGGTCTGGCGGGAGGGGCCCCGCTTGCCGTAGACCCAGAGGGGCAGCTCGGGACGGCCGTCCTTCACCGGCCGCTCAGAGGACCTTCCTCAGGAGCCGAAGGGCCCGCTGCCGGACCGCCTGCCGGTGGGTGGAGCCGTAGGCGGAGGCGGTGTCGGTATACTCCTGTACGTACCAGTCGTACGAGTCTATGAACATGCCGGCGTTGCTGTCCTGGGGTTGCCAGCCCAGCTCACGTTTGGCCTTGCCGATGTCGAAGTAGAAGGGCTTGTCGGCCACCTTGTACTGCCAGTCCATCAGGGGGGAGAGCCTCATCAGGTCCAGTACCTGCAGGGGGGCCTTGGCCATGAGGGCCGGGATGGACACGACCCTGGAGCCCGATCCGGCGTGGCGCACCAGGGACTCGAGGTCGCCCCGCACCGTGGAGAACTCTTCGGCGCCGATGTTGAAGTCGTCGTTGGCCTGCTTTTCGGCAGCCAGGATGGACGCCGAGACCACGTCCCTGGCGCTGACGAACTGGAACAGGTTGTCGCCGGAGCCGATGATGGGGATGCGCTTGCCGGCCTTGATCCAGTCGAACAGGATGTGGAAGATGCCGAGCCTCTCGGTGCCTATGATGGTGCGGGGCCGCAGGATGCTCACCTTCAAGCCCTGCTCTCGGGCCCTGTAGACCTCCAGCTCACCCTCGTGCTTGGCGTTGCCGTAGTAGCCCATGGGCCGCAGCTCGGTCTCCTCGGTGACCGGCAGCGTCTTGGGGATGCCGTAGATGGCGCTGGTCGAGATGTGCACCACGTGCTGGACGCCGTGGTCCATGCAGGCCCGGAGGACGTTCCGCGTCCCCCCGGTGTTGATGGAGGTGTAGTTGGCCTTGCCCCGGGTGGGCAGCACGGCGGCGGCCAGGTGAAAGACCGTGTCCACGCCCCGGGCCATCGCGGACACCGCGGACGCGTCCCGGACGTCTCCCCTGGTGAAGTCGATGCTGTCGTCGACGCGGGGGTCGTTGGGGTCGTTGACGTCCAGGACCCTTGGCCTGAGGCCCGCCGCCACCAGGGTCCGCACCAGCTCCATGCCCAGGAAACCGGCGCCGCCGGTGACCAGGACGTTCTTCAACGGCCAGCGCTCCCACAACGGCCCGTGCTCCGATCGGGCATGGTGAGGCCATGCCATGCGTTGCGGTCAGGGCAGGCCCTACCGGGCAAGATGGGTCGGGGCTGGGCGTTCATGGAAGGCGCTGGACGGTGAGGAAAAGGGGCTGGCGGGCCGTCAGAACCCGGCCGCCTGGAGCGCCGCGTCCAGCTTGGGCGGGCTGTATCCCACCACCTTCTGGTCCTTCATGGTGGTCACGGGAGTGCTCCGGTGCCCCATGGCCAGCAGGTTGTTGCGCGCCTCTTCGTCCTGCGAGATGTTCTTCTCGATGAAGGGTATTCCCTTGCGTGAAAGGTACACTTTCACCATGTGGCAGGGGCCTCAACCGTCGGATGTGTAGACGATGATGTCGTCCATCAGGCTTCTCCCTCTTTTGATCGCTGCCGGCCCTTCCGGTCGGCCTTGGACTCGTACTCCTGGTCGAACAGGCCCTCGCCGGGCTTGACCGCCTCGTCGATGGTCTGGACCGCCTCTTCACCCTCTTCGTACTTGCGAAGGAACTCCTCGCTGACGAAGAACATTCAAATGCAGAAGCCGTCCCTCTGGATGTCCTCGTGGTGCCTGTCGCAGGGGCAGATCTTCTTGCGATCCTCCACGGGATCGCCGCTCAGGGGCATTCAAGGGCAGTACCGGTAGCCGTGCTCCACCTGGTTTTTGGCCAGGCCCTCCTGGACGACCTTGACCACCTCGGCTTCGGGGAAGAACTCGTACTCGCCCCGCTTCACATAGCTCTCGGAGAACTTTATCGTGCCTTCGAGGGCCTTCTCGTAGCTCAGCTTCTTTTTTTCCGTCATCCGCCGGCTCCTGTCGCGGGCTTGGGCTGCGTCTTGCCGGTCCTCATCATGGAGTGCATCTCGCAGGACATGCCCTGGAACTGGTTGACCTTCCTCCTCAGGTGCTCCGTCAGGCCCGGCAGGGCCTCTTCGACCTGTGGCAGGCTCTTGGCACGGTCCACCTCCACGCTGAGCAGGGCGGCGGTCCCGCAGTCGCACCGGGCCGAGAAGTACACCTTGTGGAAGTCCGGGTTGCCGGAGAAGTCCAGCTTGAAGCCGCGGAGCATCTTGAGCCGCGGCTCACCGGCCAGCGCACCCCTGAGCAGGTCTTGCACCTGGGCCAGGCTGGCCGGCTCTCCGGCGTCCCCAAAGGTCCCGGCGACGCTGGAGTGGACTCCGGACGGTCCCATAGGCGTGTCGTCTACCATGGCCGTGTCTACCAGTCTACTCCACATGGGGGGTGGTTACAAGACGGGCTCTCGACCCAAATCCCGCACCTAGTCGACCTGGGGAGTGGGATAGCACCGGGACCAGGGGAGGAGGGTGTGGAGGAGGGTATCGGCGTCTGGCTCGGCGCCCCGGCTGAGACACCTCTCCAGGCATTTGTGGACCGCCATGAAGGTGGGCAGCCCGTAGCCGGCGGAGACCACCCGGTCGATGAAGGTACGATCGTTGGGCGGGTCGCGGCGGTCGAACAGGGCCGCATGATACTGGATACAGTACTCGTAGGCCAAGCGGTAGAGGCGCAGGACGGCGAGGGGGCGGGCCATCTTCCTGCGGAGCGCGTAGACGCGGGCTCTGAGTGCATTCATGTCAGCGTTCTCCTGGATGAGGTCACCCGGCGGGATGACGGGGTCTCCCCGATATCGGGAATTTGCGGTTTCCCTCCCATTTCCTCCCATTTTCTCCCATTGGCGTGGGTTGGCCCTCACCCCCGCCCTCTCCCCCAGGGGGAGGGCGAACGGATAGGTACTATGGTAGGACGCGGTTGGGGGATTGGGAAGTGGCGGGTGTCACCGGGATGACGGGGTGGAGGGGAACGCTGCTCGTGCCCAAAGCCCCGGAATTGGATACCCGCTTTCGCGGGTATGACGGTTATGCAGCGTTCCCCTGTCGCGGGAGGGAGAAGAAGCCAGGCAAACCGAGTTGTGCACTTCGTTCCAGTCCTGGGTGGGCGGGTGTACCTCGGTTGTCCCCTCATGTCACCCTGAGGCAGCCGAGGGGCTTCAGGTGTTACCAAGTCTCGCACGGCACCAGGGTGTTGAACATGGTGTGCGCAGGCGTGCCGTCGATGGGCTTCCAGTCGCCGCATATGGTATGCGGGTCAAGGGCCCAGACCGCGTTACGCATGGCGATGGGTATTCCCGCATATAGGTCGTACAATTCCTTGCTCATCTCCTGTGCCCGGGCGACCCTCCGGTCCTTATCCATGATGGAGGCGTACTCGAGGTACCGGTGCCTCCAGGTCTCTGGGTCCGGGAGGTTGCAAACGCTTCCGCCCTGGGGACCGCAGAGCCCGTGCACGCGGATCTTGTCGCCGAAGTTCCTGCCGCCAAGCTGCCAGTGGGCGCCGCCAGAGGCGGGGCCGTCGTCAGAGCCAAACTGGAGGTTCCTTAGCTTCTGAGAGTTGGCAGCCCAGTTGATGGGTGTGTATCTGGCATCGATGCCGGCAGCCACGAGGTAGGTGACGATGGCGTCCGTCATGTCGGCCATCTCGGGACCGGCGGCGAAGTCATAGGCGTAGGCGTCGAACCGGAACCCTGCGCAGCCCTCCTCTTTGAGTAGCCGCTTGGCCTCGTCGGGGTCGTAGCCGTAGGGGGTAAGGGTCGGGTTCCAGCTCTCGTCCTGGGGGCTGGTGAAGGCGGTGATGGCCGGGGTCACGATGCCGGGAGGCCAGATGCCCGCCCGGATGGCCTCGGCGTCCACTGCCAGGTTCATGGCCCTGCGGACGTTGAGCTTGTTGGTGCAGTGACCGGGGTCGAAGGTCTGGTAGATTCCCAGGTAGACCACGTCCACGGCCTTGGGGCCGTCCACCTTCAGCCCGGCGGCCCGTATCTCCTCGACGTAGGGCCCGGACATGTTGGCGATGTCAACCTGGCCCGTCGCTACCTGGGCCAGGCGGGGCGCGTCCCAGGCCGAGAGGATGACTTCCATCTCCCTGAACTTGAAGTGGTACTCCGCGTCGCCGTAGTAGCCATCGAACCGGTGATGCCGCACGGACTGGCCGAGGGTGTGCACCTTCATGTCGGTGAATCCGGTCCCGCCGTAGCCGGCGGCCGCCCATCCCTCGGGGGTGCCGCCGTTGTCCACCCAGGAGTGCTTGGGGAAGACGTACAGGTCCGCTCCGCCTATGGGCGGGATGATGTTGAACACGAAGGCGTAGTCCTGGAGCAGGTTGATCCGGAACTTGTGGGAGTCCAGCGCCTCCGCGTCCTTGAAGATATTCCTCCACCCGCCGGACACGGCGTTGTACCCTCCGGCGGCCTCGTCGGAAGCCCACCGGGTGACGTTCCAAACGCCGTCCTCAGCGGTGATGTTCACGCCATCGTGGTCGATGATGTCCTGCTTGAGGGTGATGTCCCAGGTGCTGCCGTTGACCTGCTCCCAGGAGTCGGCCCAGCCCCATGCGTTGCTGAGGGTGTTGTCCACGTCTATGCCCATGAGGTAGTCCTGGGAGTGATTGAAGATGTACAGGCCAACGTTCTTACCGGCGATGTGGGGGTCCATGATCTCGGTGTCGAAGTGGTTGATCGCCACGGTCAGCTTGCCGCCCAGCTTGGTTGTTATCGCCTCGGGCGTGGGCTGGAGCGTAGCTGTGGGTATGGCCGTGGGTACGACCGTGGGTGTGGCTGTGGGTACGACGGTGGGTACGACCGTGGGTGTGGCTGTGGGTACGACGGTGGGTGTGGCCGTGGGTACGGCTGTGGGCTGCGGAGTCATGGTGGCTTCTGGAGCCGTTGTCGCCGTCGGCGCCGTGGTGGCTTCTGGAGCGCTCGTTGGTGCGGGGATGGCGGCGAGGGTCGCCGACATCCGTGCCTCCACGGTGGCGTCTATGTCCGGCGTCGGCGTCGGCGTCCCTGTCGGAAGCGCGGCGGCGACGGCAGCCTCGACTGTTGCGCCCAAGTCTGGCGTGGTCTGCAGGTCCGGCGCGGGTGTTGGGGCCGGCGTCGGATTCTCGGCAGCGCAGGCCACCGCCAGCAGGACCAGGATAGCCGGGGCCAGTACGGACAAGATGTTCATGCACCATTCCTCAGAAGAGAGACCCGTTGCCCGGGGCTCCGGGATGGAATTGTTCCTCCTTCGAGAGTGCGGACGAACAATTAAGGGTCAATTCGGTCCCGCGTGCGTAATCCACGACTGCCTTTGTTTCGATGAGAGTACGGAGGAACAATCCGTGATCAATTCGGTCGCGGGCGCGTAATCCCCGAACGCCTTTGCTCCGAAACGGCGGCCGGGGGCAGCCGGCCAGCGGTGTTTGCGCGGCGTCGCCACGGCATCAGTTTGAGGAACGTGTCGCGGGTCTGTCAAGGGAGGCGTGTCGTTGGTATGCTAGCAGGGGCCCACGCCCGCTTTCATCCCTCGGGGCGCCGGTCTCGACCGGCATGGAGGGAGTGCTGCCATATAGAGGACTGCGGCGGGTTTGAGATATTATGGTAGTATAGTCTTTCCCTGAATTCGGCGACTTAAGACGATGCCGGGGCATGCGCCCGCGGCGAGGCTGGTGAAGGCATGGCGACGACCGTTTCCCTGGGAGAGCAGTACCTGGCCCTGGACCGGAGGCTGCCGGCCAAGGACGAGGACTCCCTGGAGCCCGAGTGCCTTCTGACCTTCGACTACGAGTACCCGGAACAACCCCAGGAGATCGCCATAGACACCGACGAGTTCACGGCCCTGTGCCCGTGGACCGGGCTGCCCGACTACGGCACCCTCACCGTCGCCTACGTGCCCGACCGCCGGTGCATAGAGCTCAAGTCCCTCAAGTATTACCTGCTGTCCTACCGCGACGTGGGCATCGTCCAGGAGCACGCGGCGGCGCGCATCCTGCAGGACCTGGTGAAGCTGTCCGACCCCCGGTGGATGAAGGTGACCCTGGACTACAAGGTGCGTGGAGGTATCCACACCTCGGTGTCGGTGGAGCACGGGCGCCGCGACCGGGCCCTCGAGGGCTGAGCCGTGGGGGACCGCTACCAGGTGCGGATAGAGCTCTCCTTCGCCAGCGGGCACAGGCTCCTGGAGCACCAGGGCAAGTGTGTCCACCCCCACGGACACAGCTACCGCGCCGAGATATGGATGGCTTCGGAGGTGCTGGATAGCATCGGCTTCGTCGTGGACTTCACCGACCTGAAGGACAAGGTCGGCGGCTGGATCGACGAGCACTGGGACCACGCCTTCCTGGTGAGCAGCCGGGACGAGGAGATGCTGAACGCCCTCCGCGGGGTGAAGGGCAGCCGCGTCTTCGTGTTCCCCGACGCCAACCCCTCGGCGGAGGTGATGGCCCGGGAGCTGTACCGGACTGCCGAAGAGCTGTGTGGCGTCACCCCGTCGATGGTGCGCGTGTGGGAGTCCCCGACCCAGTACGCCGAGTACGGCGCCGTCTGAGACTTCGGGGGCGGCGTGATGAGGTTGGCTGTAACCCTGCTCTCCGGCGGGCTGGACTCCACCACCGTGTCCGCCTACGCCAGGAGCAAGGCAAACCGGCTGGTGGCCCTCACCTTCCGGTACGGCCAGACCCACGAGCGGGAGGTGCGCAGCGCCGCCCAGGTGGCCGAGGCCCTGGGGCTCCGCCACGAGGTGGTGGACATAACCGGTTACGCCAGGCTGGCGTGGTACTCCTCCCTGACCAACCCCCAGCGGTTTCAGGTGCCCGCCGACCGCCTGGCAGGGGCTTCCGGCGAGGCGCAGGAGGGCGGGGACATCCCCAACACCTACGTGCCCCTTCGCAACACCTTCTTCCTGACCCTGGCCGCGGCGTACCTGGAGAGCATGGCCCTGGAGGCCCTCGAGGGCGAGGGAGCGCCGAAGGACGACATCGACGCACGCATCTATATTGCCCCCAACGCCATCGACTACTCGGGCTATCCCGACTGCAGGCCCGAGTTCTACGAGAAGGTCCGGGAGACCCTGATGTACGGCAGCAAGCTGTGGACCCAGTACGGCGTGCCGATGGAGATCGAGACGCCCATCATCCACCTGTCCAAGGCCGGCATCGTCAGGATGGGCATGGACCTGAAGGCGCCCCTGGACAGGACCTGGACCTGCTATCTGGACGGCCCGGAGCCCTGCGGCCGTTGCGATAGCTGCATCCTGAGGGCCCGGGGGTTCGCCCAGGCCGGCTGCCGGGACCCCCTGCTGGCGCGTCGGGGAATGGGCTAGGATGGCTTCTCCGGCTGGGACTCTCAAGGTGAGCCGCCGTCCCGGCGGAGACCCGGAGATATTCTACTCACTGCAGGGAGAGGGCCCTTCCCAGGGAACGCCGTCGGTGTTCCTGCGCCTGGCCCTGTGCAACCTGATATGCACGTGGTGCGACACCAAGTACACGTGGGACTGGCGAAACCACGACTACCGGCAGGAGGTGGTCGAGCTGACCCGGGCGGATGTCATGGATGCGGTGGAGGCCTATGGCTCCCGGCACCTGGTGGTCACCGGAGGGGAGCCGTTGGTCCAGCAGAAGGCGCTGTCCCCTCTGGTGGACTCGCTGAAGGAGCGCGGGTTCTCCTTCGAGGTGGAGACCAACGGCACCATCGCGCCCCTAGAGCCGCTGGCCCGGGCCGTCGACCAGTGGAACGTGTCTCCCAAGCTGGCCGGCTCGGGAAACTCCCCCCGCAGGCGGGACGTGGCCCCCGCCATGGCGGCCTTCGCCGGGATGCCCAGCGCCTTCTTCAAGTTCGTGGTCCTGGACCATCGGGACGTGGAGGAGGTGGAGTCGCTGGTCCGCGCCTACGGCATCCGGCGGAGCAGGGTGCTGCTGATGCCCGAGGGGACGTCGAGGGAGGACATCCAGGACCGGAGCGGGTGGCTGAGCGAGCTGTGCGTGGAACGGGGGTTCCGCTTCACCACCCGCCTGCACATCCTGCTGTGGGGCGACGAGAGGGGACGGTAGCCGGCCCCGGCGGGCCCTATCCCGCTTCCGGGGGGCCCACCAGGATGTCGCCGTCCTCCACCCGGACCTGGTAAAGGGTCAGGGGCTGGCTGGCCGGCGGCGACAGGGCCTCCCCGGTGGCGATGTCGAAGGTGGCCCCGTGAAGGGGGCACTCGATCTCCTCGCCGACGATGTCCCCCTCGGAAAGGGCCGCGAAGGCGTGGCTGCAGGTGTCGTCCATGGCGTGGTAGCTGCCGTTGAGGTTCACGATCAGGACCCGGTCGTCCCCCACGTCCACCGCCTTCATCTGGCCTGGCTTCAGGTCGTCTGTCTGGGCTACCTTGACAAAGTCGTCGGGCATCTTCTTCTCCTGGATGGGCGAGTGTGCGGGGAGCGCCGGCTCAGCGGGCGTTTCGCATCTCAGAGGCGACCTTGGCGATGCGGTCCACGGCCGTATCGACGTCCTCGGCGTTGACCTCCCGGTGGGTGACCAGCCGGAACCGGCCGCCTCCTCGGTAGGCAGTCAGCACGCCCTCCTCCTTCATCCTGTCGGTGAACTCCTCGGTGCTGCCCGTGCCGGGGTCGACCTCCACGAAGACGATGTTGGTCTGGAAGTCGTCGGGGTCGACGTTGATGCCGGGGATGTGGGAGAGTCCCTCGGCCAGCCGGCGGGCGTGGGCATGGTCCTCCACCATCCGGTCGATCATGGTCTCCACGGCCACCACCCCGGCGGCGGCGATGACGCCGGCCTGGCGCATGCTGCCGCCCACGATCTTCCGCCAGCGACGGGCCTCCTCGATGAAGTCGGCGGAGCCGCACAGCATAGAGCCCACGGGCGCGCTAAGCCCCTTGGAGAGGCAGAAGCCCACGTCGTCAACGTCCTTGCACAGCTCGTGGGCGGGCATCTCGAGGGCCACGGCGGCGTTGAAGATGCGGGCCCCGTCCACGTGGACGGGCAGGCCGTGGGCGTGGGCCACGTCGGCCACCGCCTTCATGTCCTCGTTGGTGAGGACGCTCCCGTTGCACTGGTTGTGGGTGTTCTCCAGGCAGACGAGGCTGGTCCTCGGGGCGTGTACGTCGTCGGGCCTGATGGCCGCCTCGACGTCAGCGGGATCGATCCTGCCGCCCTTGTCGTTGGGCACAAGCTGCACCTGGACTCCGCCCAAGGTGGACACGCCCCCGGCCTCGTTCCAGAACATGTGGGCCTTGCTGCCCATTATCACCTCGTCCCCCCGGTTGGTGTGGGCGAGGGCCGCGACCAGGTTGCTCATCGTGCCGCTGGCGGTCAGGATCGCCGCCTCCTTGCCCAGCAGCGCGCAGACCAGGTCTTCCAGGTGGTTGACCGTGGGGTCCTCGTGGGCGTTGTCGTCTCCCACCTCTGCGTCGTACATGGCCTTTCTCATCGCCTCGGTGGGCGTAGTCACGGTGTCGCTTCGCAGGTCGATAACCTTCATCGACGGCCTCCTGTCCCCTAGAGAGTCCTGACTATTCTAGCAGCAGCGCTTGTCAAACACCAGATTGAATCCTAATATGGAACTGAGACTTGGGATGCGTCAGAGCGCCATAGGCTTCAAGAGCAAGGGCCTGATGCTGGAAGGGGTCGTGGCGAGTCCTCACGGGGTCGCCGGGTCGCTGCCGGGGGTCGTGGTATGCCATCCCCATCCCCTGTTCGGCGGGAACATGGACAACGCCGTGGTGCTGGGCATGTGCCAGGCCCTGGCCCGGGAGGGGTTCGTCACCCTGCGGTTCAATTTTCGCGGCATCGGCAAGAGCGAGGGAGAGTTTACCAAGGGTGAGAAGGAGCAAGAGGACGTGAAAGCGGCCGTGGGCCTGCTGCGGGAGTGGCCCGGAGTGAACCGGCGCAAGATCGGCCTGGCGGGATACTCCTTCGGCGCGGCCATGGTCCTCGCCGGCCTCTCCAGGTACAAGGGCGCCGGAGCCCTGATGCTGGTCTCTCCTCCGCCCAGCGCCTTCGACGCCCCGAAGCTGGGAAAGGACGGCCGCCCCAAGCTCGTGGTAACGGGGGACAGGGACAGGCTGTCCCCCTATGACTCCATAGCCGACAAGGCCCGTACGCTGGGAGGAGACGTGCAGGTCAGCCTGGTCCCCGGGGCCGACCACTCCTGGAGGGGCCACGAGGCCGAGGCGGGCGATCTTGCCGCCGACTTCTTCGCGGGCGCCCTGGCCGGATAGGGCATTGGAGAGGCTCGAGAGCCAGGACCCCGCGCCCGAGGAGCCGGAGGAGGAGCTTTACAGACCGTCGCTCCCGGACTGGGTGTCCCGGCTGGCCGACCCCGTCCTCCTGGTGGCGCTGAGCGGCGTTTTCGCCGCCGACCAGGTCTCCAAGGCCGTGGTGCGCAACAGCCTGCTGGTGGGGCAATCGGTGCCCTACGACGGCCCGGTACGCATAACCCACACCTTCAACACCGGGAGCGCCTTCGGCCTCTTCCCCGACCAGACCATGTTCCTGGTGCTGGCATCCTTCGTGGGAATAGGGGTGCTCCTGGCCATCTACGGCACCCAGGCCTTCCGCACCTGGCCCCTGAGGCTCAGCATCGGAATGCAGCTTGGCGGGGCCGTGGGCAACCTTCTGGACCGGCTCAGGATGGGTCACGTGACCGACTTCATGGACATCGGACCGTGGCCCATCTTCAACGTGGCCGACAGCGCCATCGTCATCGGCCTCTTCATCATCGGCTGGGTCTTCCTGTCCCCTTCCGGCCGCCGGGCCGTCGTCCCTGGTGCGGGGCCCGGTGTCTACGTGGACGGCCTGATGCCCGGGCTGCCTTGCCCCATCTGCGACTCGGAGATGGCCGCGGTGCCCCGGGGGCGGCGTTGCTTCGAGTGCGGGGTGGAGGAGCGGGTGGACCGCGGCGGAGCGGGCCCGTGACCGTCCGGGTTCACCTGGTCGAAGCCCGGGACGAGCAGCGGTTGGACGTGTACCTGGCGGAGCGGGAGCCGGAGCTAACCAGGTCCCAGCTAAAACGTCTGGTCGGCGAGGGGAACGTGCTCCTCAACGGCGGGCTCCCCAAGGCCGGCAGCCGAGTGCGGCCGGGAGACCTGGTCTCGGTCACCGTGCCAGAGCCGAGGCCCACCGATGTGGTCCCCGAAGACATACCCCTGCAGGTGGTCTACCAGGACGGGGAGATGCTGGTGGTCGACAAGCCCGCCGGGCTGACGGTACATCCCGCGCCGGGCCACCCCTCGGGCACGCTGGTGAACGCCCTGCTGGCCCTGTGCCCGGACCTGAAGGGCATCGGCGGCGAGCTGCGACCCGGCATCGTCCACCGGCTGGACAAGGACACCTCGGGGCTCATGATGGTCGCCAAGAGCGGGCCCGCCCACTCCTCCCTGTCCCGGCAGATCAAGGACCGGGCCGTCCGGAAGGGGTATACGGCCATGGTGCTGGGGCGCGTCGAGTCTAACGAGGGACGGATAGACGCCCCCATCGGCCGCAACCCGCACAACCGCAAGCGCATGGCCGTGGCGCCGGGCGGCCGCGACGCGGTCACCGCCTACCGGGTGGTGAGACGGTACTGGTCGCACACCCTCCTGGAGGTGTTCCCGGAGACGGGCCGGACCCACCAGATCCGGGTCCACCTGGCCTACGCCGGCCACCCCCTGCTGGGGGACCCGGTCTACGGCGGGCGCAGCCGCCTCCTCCCACGGCAGTTCCTCCACGCCCACCTGCTGGGCATGCGTCACCCATCCTCGGGGGAGTACATGGAGTTCAGGTCGGACCTGCCCGAGGACCTGGAGCGGACCGTTGAGGCGGTTGCGGGCTAGGGTGGCGACGCTGGCCCTCCCCGCCGGTCTCCTGGTGGGAGGGGCGCTGGCTTCCTGCGGGGGAGAGAGCCCTCCGGTCATCGGCGACATGCCGGCGGTGGCGGTCCACACGGACCAGGCGGACATCGACGAGGGGCGCCTGGACCTGGACGACCTGATCGAACGGGGTCGGGCGCTGATGGTGGCCAGCTTCAACACGCTGGACGGGGCCGGGCGCCCCGAGAGCACCGGCCTGGGAGTCCCCCGTCCCCGCAGGGACGCGCCCGACAACTTCAACCGCATCTCCGGCCCGGACTCGGGCTCCTGCTCGGCGTGCCACAACATGCCCAGGGCCGGGGGAGGGGGCGACAACATAGCCAACGCCTTCGTCCTGGCCCAGCGGCTGCCCCTGGTCAACTTCGACGGGGGCGACGGCGACGGCTCCTCCAGCCAGACGCTGAAGACCGTGGGCAACGAGAGGAACACCCTGGGCATGTTCGGGTCGGGGTTCATCGAGCTGCTGGCGCGGGAGATGACCGCAGACCTTCAGGCCATTCGGGACGAGGCGATAGCCCTGGCCACGGATACACGGACGTCGGTGTTCCTTCCCCTCGCCTCCAAAGGGGTGTCCTTCGGGTGGATTACTGCGCTGCCCGACGGGTCGGTGCAGACGGACCGGGTGGAGGGGGTGGACACGGACCTGGTCATCAAGCCCTTCCACCAGAAGGGTGTGGACGTCTCCCTGAGGTCGTTTACCGTCGAGTCGTTGAACCACCACCACGGAATGCAGCCGGCGGAGCTCTTCGGCGACGGGATCGACGCCGACGGCGACGGGGTGGTCAACGAGATGACCCGGGGCGACGTGACGGCCCTGGTCGTGTTCCAGGCGACCCTCCCCGTCCCCGGTCAGGTGCTGCCCAGGGATGACCGGGCACGGGATGCCGTGGAGCAGGGCCGGCAGCTTTTCGACGCCGTGGGGTGTGCCGTATGCCACGTTCCCGAGCTGCCGCTGAACGACCCGGTGTTCACCGAGCCCAACCCTCTGAACCCTCCGGGCAACCTCCAGATCGAGGACGTGCCCCGGCCCTTCAGGGTCGACCTGACCGACGAAGGGCCGGGTCCTCACCTGAAAAGGAATGACGACGGCGTCGTGATGGTGCCGGCCTTCACGGACTTGAAGAGGCACCGCATGGGAGACGAGCTGGACAACGAGGCCCTGGAGCAGAACGGCGTGCCCACCGACGTGTGGCTGACGCGCAAGCTGTGGGGCATGGCCAGCGAGCCGCCCTTCCTCCACCACGGCCGGGCCACCCTCATATCCGAGGCGGTGCTGGCCCATGGCGGCGAGGCGCGGGAGTCCCGGGATGCCTTCCGCGGCCTCGCTCACGACGAACGCGCTGCCGTCATCGAGTTTCTCAAGTCGCTGCAGGTGCTGCCCGAGGGCGAGAACGACCTGGTGGTCACCGCCAGGGAGTAGGTCCCTACCCGGCTCGGAGCGTCCTCTCAATGCGGGCCCAGGTGTCCCTGAGGGTGACGGTGCGGTTGAAGACTGGGTTGTCCGCTGTCGAGTCCCTGTCCACGCAGAAGTAGCCCAGCCGCTCGAACTGGTACCGCTCGCCGCCGGACCGGCCGGCGAGGCCCGGCTCCAGCCGGCACCCTCGGAGGACCCGCAGGGAGTCGGGGTTCAGGTTGGACGTGAAGTCCAGGCCGGGCTCCGTGTCGTCGGGGTCCTCTCTGGTGAACAGGTGGTCGTACAGGCGCACCTCGGCGCCGACCGAGTGGGGGGCGGAGACCCAGTGTACGGTCCCCCGTACCCTGCGGTTGGCGCCGGGGGAGCCGCTCCTGGTGTCCGGGTCGTAGGTGCACCGCAGCTCCGTCACCTCGCCGGTGGCGGGGTCTTTCACGACGTCGACGCACTTGACGATGTAGGAGTAGCGCAGCCGGACCTCCCGCCCCGGGGCCAGCCTGTAGAACTTGGACGGAGGGTCCTCCCGAAAGTCGTCTCTCTCGACGTACAGCTCGCGTGAGAAGGGGACCAAGCGTGTCCCCGCCGACGGGTCCTCGGGGTTGTTGACCGCCTCCATCTGCTCCACTTGGCCCTCCGGGTAGTTGTCTATGACCACCCGCAGCGGGTCCAACACGGCCATGGCCCGGGGGGCCGTCCTGTTCAGCCGGTCGCGGACGCAGTGCTCCAGCAGAGCGAAGTCGACCGTGTTCTCCCTCCTGGCGATGCCCACCTGGTCGCACAGGTCGCGTATCGCCTCGGGCGGGTAGCCGCGCCTCCGCATTCCCACGAGGGTGGGCATGCGGGGGTCGTCCCACCCGGAGACGTGGCCGTCGGAGACGACCTGCAGCAGCTTCCGCTTGCTCATCACGGTGTGAGTCAGGTTGAGCCGGGCGAACTCGTACTGCCGTGACGGGAAGATGCCCAGATGCTCCAGGAACCAGTCGTACAGCGGCCGGTGGTCCTCGAACTCCAGGGTGCATATGGAGTGGGTGACGCCCTCCAGGGAGTCGGACTGTCCGTGGGCGAAGTCGTAGGTCGGGTAGATGGACCAGGCGTGTCCCGTCCTGTGGTGGGGCGCCTTCAGGACCCGGTACATCACCGGGTCCCTGAGGTTGATGTTGGGCGACGCCATGTCGATCCTGGCCCGCAGGACGTGGGCGCCCTCGGGGAACTCCCCATCCCGCATGCGCCGGAAGAGGTCCAGGTTCTCCTCCACGGGCCTGCCCCGCCAGGGGCTGTCCTTGCCGGGCTCCGTCAGCGTGCCGCGATACTCCCTCATCTCCTCGGCGCTGAGGCTGTCCACGTAGGCCTTGCCGTCCCGGACCAGCTTGACGGCAAGCTCGTACAGGCGCTCGAAGTAGTCCGAGGCGTAGAACTCCCGCTCCTGGAAGTCGAAGCCCAGCCAGCGCACGTCCTCTTTTATGGCGTCGACGTACTCGGCCTCTTCGCTGATGGGGTTGGTGTCGTCGAAGCGCAGGTTGCAGACGCCGCCGAACTCCCGGGCAATCCCGAAGTTGAGGCAGATGGACTTGGCGTGGCCGATGTGGAGGTAGCCGTTGGGCTCCGGCGGAAAACGGGTTACCACGCAGCCGCCGTTCTTTCCCTGCTTGACGTCTTCGGCGACGATGCTGCGGACGAAGTCCGGTCCGGTGGTGCTGGCGGCGGTCAGGGGGGTCTCCTGTAGCTTGTATTTGGTGCATTCTAGTCTAGCATACGCCGCCAACCGCTCACCCCGGAGCGGGCCAGTTGAAATGTTACAATGTAGCCCGGAGGTGCCCTTTGGCTACGGACGGAGACATCCGGGTGAGGTTCGCCCCGAGCCCCACGGGGGAGCCCCACGTGGGCAACCTGAGGACGGCCCTCTTCAACTGGCTCTTCGCCCGCCGCCACGGGGGGACCTTCGTGCTTCGAGTCGAAGACACGGACCGGAACCGGTACGTGGAGGACGCCCTCGGCGTCATCCTGGAGTCCCTGAGGTGGCTGGGGCTGGAGTGGGACGAGGGGCCCGGGGCCGGTGGGCCGTATGCCCCCTACCTCCAGTCCGAGCGGCTGGACATCTACCATGGCGTGACCGAGGACCTTGTGGACCGGGGTCTCGCCTACTGGTGTCATTGCCCGCGGGAGAGGCTGGACCGGGTGCGCAAGGAGCGCCAGCGCGACGGGCTTCCCGGTGGGTACGACCGCCACTGCCGCGACCTGGGCCTTTCGAGAGCGGACGGCGAAGGCGACCCGGTGGTGCGGTTCAAGATGGCCCTGGAGGGCGAGACGGCCGTGGACGACCTGGTCCGGGGCCATGTGGACTGGGACAACGGCCTGCTGGACGACTTCATCATTCTGAAGTCCGACGGCTTTCCCACGTACCACCTAGCCAACGTGGTCGACGACCACATCATGTGCATCAGCCACGTGCTGCGGGCCGAGGAGTGGCTGTCCAGCACTCCCAGGCACCTGCAGCTCTACGACGCCCTGGGATACACGCCTCCCCTCTTCGGCCACCTGCCGATGATCCTCGGCCCCGACCGGGCCAAGCTGTCCAAGCGCCACGGGTCCACGTCGGTGCTGGAGTACCGTTCCCAGGGGTTCCTGCCCGAGGCGATGGTGAACTTCATGGTCCTGCTGGGCTGGTCCCTGGACGACAAGACGGACGTCATCTCCAGGGACGACGTGGTGGAGAGCTTCTCCCTGGAGCGCATCGGCAAGGGCGCGGCGGTGTTCGACCTGGACCGGCTCCAGTGGATGAACGGGGTGTATATCCGAAGCCTGGGGGACGACGACCTGGCCGAACGGATGCTGCCGTACCTGGGCCGCTCCGGGGAGGTCGACGGCGCGTACCTCGGGCGCATCGTGCCCCTGGTCCGCCAGAGGCTCAAGACCCTGGCCGACGCCCCCGAGTGGACATCCTACTTCTTCGAGGAGGAGCTGTGCTACGGGGCGGCTGAGCTGGTGCAGAAGGGCATGGACCCCGCCTCGACCCTCGGCGCCCTCGAAGCGGTATCGGGTGTCCTGGAGGGCTTGGACGACTTCTCATCCGAGTCCCTGGAGGGCGTGTTGCGGGCCGTCGGAGCCGAGCTGGGCCTGTCGGGCCGGCAGCTGTTTGGCGCCATTCGAGTGGCGGTGACTGGCAGGACCGCCTCCCCGCCCATCTTCGAGACCATGGAGGTCCTGGGCCGGGAGCGTTGCCTGCGGCGAATCGCGGGCGCGATAGGCAGGCTGCGGGAGGAAAAAGCGGGCTCCACGGGCCGGCCGGCCTAGGGGTTTTTGCTTGCGCTGAACCTAGGCCTGTGGTATATTCGCTGCGGATTCCAGGGGGTTGACCGCCAGCAGGTATGCTAGACGACTATTTTCGGCAGTACGGCCTCATAGCCATATTCGCCGTCGTAGCCGTGATCGTCCCCTCCAGCATGATGCTGGTCTCGTGGCTGGCCTCCCGGGCCCGCATCCGCCCCAGCAAGCCCGATCCCGTCAAGCTGGACGTGTACGAGTGCGGGATGCAGACCATCGGGGGGCGCTGGGGACAGTTCAACTTCCGCTACTACATGTACGCCATCCTCTTCGTCGTCTTCGACGTGGAGGTCATATTCATCTACCCGTGGGCGGCCAAGTTCAACCAGCTCCCACTGTTCGCGTTGGTGGAGATGGTCGTCTTCATCCTGATACTAATGGTGGCCTGGGCCTACGCGTGGCGCAAGCGTGACCTGGAGTGGAGGTAGGATGGCCGCGCAGATCGAGCCGGGCGAGGGGCCTCTCTACACGCGCACCCTGTCGCTGGACCGGGAGGAGGGGGTCACCGTCGAGACCCTGCGGCAGACGCGCACCAGCCCCTACCCAGAGCCCCTGATCCAGGTGCCCGACGACCTGGAGCGCAACGTCATGGTGACGTCGGTGGACGCCCTCCTGAACTGGGGTCGAAAGGGGGCCCTGTGGCCGGTGGCCTTCGGCCTGGCGTGCTGCGCCTTCGAGATGATGGCCACCGCCATGGGCCGGTTCGACATAGCCCGCTTCGGTATGGAGGTGTTCCGGGCCACTCCCCGCCAGGCCGACCTGATGATCGTCGCCGGCACCGTCACGTGGAAGATGGCGCCGGCCATCCGGCGCATTTACGACCAGATGGGGGAGCCCAAGTGGGTCATCTCCATGGGCGTGTGCTCCACCAGCGGCGGCCCGTACTACTCCTGCTATAGCGTGGTCCCGGGCGTCAACCACATCGTCCCCGTGGACGTGTACGTGCCCGGCTGCCCGCCCCGCCCCGACGCCCTTCTGTACGGGATAATGCAGCTCCACGAGAAGATCAAGAAGTACAGTATCAAGGGCCGGGTTGCGGGGCAGTAATGACTAGGGTGCTGGGGGGAGGCGAGCTCGTCCAGCGTCTCCGGCAGGAGCATCCCGACGCCGTCGAGGAGGAAGGGGAGTCGGCCGTCTGGGTGAAGCCCGAGAGGCTGGTCGACGTGATGACCTTCCTCAAGGGGGACCCGGAGCTGCTGCTGACCTACCTCAACGCCGTCACCGCCGTGGACTACATCGACCACTTCGAGATGGTCTACCACCTGACGTCCCTGGAGAAGAACCACGGCGCCGTGGTGAAGGCGCGCCTCTACGGCCGGGACGAGCCCACCGTCCCTTCGCTGGTCGGAGTCTGGCCCGGCGCGGAGCTCCAGGAGCGGGAGGTGTGGGACCTCATGGGCGTCCGCTTCTCGGACCATCCCAACCACAAGCGTATCATGCTGTGGGAGGGCTTCCAGGGGCACCCGCTGCGCAAGGACTTCGAGGACGTGGTGCAGTACTAGCCATGCCCATCAGGACCGAGCCGCTCACCGTCAACATCGGACCCCAGCACCCCAGCACCCACGGCGTGTTCAGGCTGAGGGTCACCTTCGACGGCGAGGTCATAGTGGACGTGGAGCCCGTGTTCGGCTACCTGCACCGAGGCACCGAGAAGCTGGCCGAGGAGCGCAACTACGTCCAGGTGGTAACCCTGACGGACCGCCTGGACTACGTCGCCTCGATGACCAACAACCAGGCCTACTGCCTGGCGGTGGAAAAGCTGATGGGCATCGAGGTGCCCGAGCGGGCCAAGTACCTCAGGGTCATAGCCGCCGAGCTCCAGAGGGTCGCCAGCCACCTGGTGGCCACCGGGTTCTTCCTCCAGGATTTAGGTGCCCTGGGGACGCCGCTGATGTACTGCTTCAGGGAGCGGGAGCGCATCCTGGAGCTGTTCGAGATGCTGTGTGGCGCCCGCATAACCGTCAGCTACATGCGTCCCGGGGGCGTGTTCTTCGACGCCCCGGAGGACTTCTGGCCGCGGTTGCGCCAGCTCCTCAGGGAGCTGCCCTCCTACATCGGCGAGCTGGAGCAGCTCCTGTTGGAGAACGAGATACTGCTGGTGCGGACCAGGGGCGTGGCGCTCCTCTCCCAGGAACGGGCCATCGAGTGCTCCACCAGCGGGCCCGTGCTGCGGGGCAGCGGCCTGGGGTGGGACTGGCGCAAGGCGGACCCCTACGACGTGTACGACAGGGTGGAGTTCGACGTGCCGGTGGGGAGCAACGGCGACAACCTGGACCGGTTCTGGGTGCGCATGCAGGAGATGCGGCAAAGCCTGCGCATCGTGGACCAGTGTTTGGACCAGATCCCCGACGGCCCCGTGAGGACGGAGCTTCCCCTGGTGCTGAGGCCCCCGGCGGGCGCCGAGGCCTACGCCAGGGTCGAGTCGCCCAAGGGGGAGCTGGGCTTCTACCTGGTCAGCGACGGGGGCATCTCCCCCTACCGGTGCAAGATACGATCCCCGTCCCTGCTTAACCTCCACGTGACCAAGGACCTGCTGGTGGGGTGGAAGCTGGCGGACATGATCGTGAGCCTGGGCAGCGTCGACATCAACATGGGAGAGGTTGACCGGTGAGCCTTCCCCTAAATGTCGCGTTGAGTCCATTCAGCTTGCCCAACGGCTGTGCCCTGGACAGCGGCTCGGCGCTCTACGACAGCGTCCTGTTCCGCCAGATATACAACAACTTCGGCAAGCTGCTGCCCGAGCAGCTATGCGCCCTGGACTACTTCATCTCCGGCTTCGCCATCATGTTCATCCTGGTCAACGGGGTGCTCCTGGGGGCCGCTGTCTTCGTGTGGGGTGAGCGTCGGTTGATGGGCAGGGTCCAAAACCGGGTCGGGCCCAACCGGTGGGGGCCCTTCGGCCTGCTGCAGCCCATCGTCGACCTGGTCAAGCTCATCACCAAGGAGGACCTGGTCCCGCGGGAGGCGGACAAGATCGCTTTTGCCCTGGTCCCAATAGTCATGATGGCGCCCGTGCTGCTGGGGTTGGCCGTGGTGCCCTTTGCCAGGAACACGTTCCTCGCGGACCTGAACGTGGGCGTACTGTATATACTGGCGGTGACCTCCGTGGGGAGCCTCGGGGTGTTCATGGCGGGATGGGCGTCGGGCAACCGTTACGCCTTGTTCGGGGCCATGCGAGGCATCGCGATGCTCATCAGCTACGAGATACCGGCAGTGCTGTCCCTGGTCGGAGTGGTGTTGCTGGCAGGCTCCATGAGCCTGGTGGACGTGGTGGAGGCCCAGACCATCCCATTCATACTGGTGCAGCCCCTGGGCATCATTGTGTTCATGCTGGCCATATCGGCGGAGTTGAACCGCACCCCCTTCGACATCGTCGAGGCCGACTCGGAGCTGGTAGCCGGGTTCCACACCGAGTACAGCGGGACCAAGTTCGCCCTCATCCAGGCCGCCGAGTTCGGGGGAGTGCTCGCCGCCTCGGCGGTGATGGCGACCCTGTTCCTGGGAGGCTGGTCGGGGCCATTCCTGTCGGGCCAGCTCGGCGCGTTGTGGTTCTTGAGCAAGGTCGTGTTCTTCGTGCTCCTGTTCGAGTGGATTCGGTTCACCTTCCCGCGTCTGCGGGTCGACCAGATCATGGCCTTCGCGTGGAAGTTCCTGTTCCCGGTGAGCCTGCTCAACCTGTTCGTCACCGCCGTCCTGGTCTACTGGCTGCGGGACGACGGCGGACACCTGACCCAGGCGGACCTGGGGATCATGGTCGCCATCAACATGTCGGTGGCCGTCGTGGTGCTCTCCTTTGCGGGCAACGTGATCAAGGAGAGGGTCAGGCCGCCCCATCGCACCGCCCAGGTGGTGCCTCTTAGGGCCGGCGCGGCGGGCCCCGGAACGCGCGAGGAGGGGTAGCGAGTGTACGGTTTCGGTCTTGCCAAGGGTCTGGCGGTCACCTTCAAAAACCTGTTTCGTAAGCCCTTCACCGTCCAGTACCCCGAGGAGCGGGTGCCGCAGCACCCGCGGTTCCGCGGCGAGGAGTTCGCGTGGTACGAGGAGCGGTGCACGGGGTGCGCCTCCTGCGCCAAGTACTGCCCGCTGGGCATTATCAAAATAGTAACGGAGCCCAGCGGCACCGCTCCCCAGGAGGGCGACAAGTACAACCTGGAGGTGTTCGACATCGACATCGGCCGCTGCATGTTCTGCGGCCTCTGTGTCGAGGCGTGCCCCTACGATGCCCTCTTCATGGGCAGCGGATTCGAGAGGGGCAGGTACGAGCGGAGCAAGCTGGTGATCCCCATCGACGAGCTGCGGCAGGCCGAGAAGCGGCCCAGCACCTGGTTCCGCCCCCAGCTGGAGGGGTCCGGGTACAATCCCCACGAGGGCCAGCCCAGGCCGTGGCGAGACGTCGGCAGGGAAGGCTGGACCTGGCACCAGGAGGAGAAGGCGGGCGGAAAGTTCCCCGAGAACGCCAGGAGGCCCCGGCCCCTTACCCGGCGCGTAGGTGTGGGCGCCGGGCCGGGCGCCGGGCCGGGCGCCGGCGAAGGCGATCGGGAAGGGTAGCCGGCAGAGTGCTCTTTCAGGACGTCATCTTCTGGATACTGTCCGTCGCGGCCATCGTGTCGGCCCTCGCCGTCGTGCTGCTACGGGACGTGTTTCGTGCGGCCCTGATGCTGGTGGTGGTGTTCCTGGCCGTGGCCGGGCTGTACGTCATGATGAACGCGGAGTTCCTGGCGGTGGTCCAGGTGCTCATATACGCCGGGGCCATCGCCATACTCATCATATTCGCCATCATGCTGACGAGGGACGTGCAGCTTGGGAACCTGCCCAACCGGCTACAGCCGGTGGCGGTGCTGCTCCCCGCGCTGATACTGGCGGCCCTGGTGTTCGTGGCGGTGGACACGGAATGGAGGCTGCTGTCGGACCGCACCGAGCTTGCCGAGAGCATCGAGATGGTGCAGACCAACTCGGTGGGGGGCATACCCGACGACGAGCGCGCGAGCATTGGACCGGCGGCGGACCGGTCCGGCCTGGGAGAGCTGCTCATCAACGACTTCGTGCTGCCCTTCGAGATCGCGTCCGTCCTGTTGCTGGCGGCGGTGATAGGGGCGCTGGTCCTGGTGCGGGAGAGGTGACGCGGGAATGGGCCTAGAGCAGCTCCTCATCGTTTCCGCGGTGCTATTCTCCATCGGCCTCTACGGGGCAATGGCCCGGCGCAACGTCATCACGGTGCTCATGTCCGTCGAGCTGATGTTCAACGCCGTGAACGTCGCCCTGGTGGCCTTTGCCAAGTACGTGGAGCCCGCGGGAGTGGACGCGCAGCTGGGGCTCATACTCACCGGGCAGGTGTTCGCCCTGTTCATAATAGCCGTGGCCGCGGCTGAGATAGCCCTCGGGCTGGGCATCGTCATCGCCCTGTACCGGAACAGGGAGACGGTGGACGTCAGCCAGGCGAACCTGATGCGGAGGTAGGGAGCCGGTCCCCACCTCTGACCCCTCTCTTGTGAGGGAGGGTGGCAGAGTGGCGGAAGTAGCAGAGATATGTGGACAGAGTTCAAGAGGGTGACCAGCCTGATAACCGCCGAGATGTGGAAAGAGGTGTTCGAGGGCGAAGGCCTGCCCGTCCGCATACTCAACGACGGTGACATCCTGGACTGGAGCGAGCGGTCCACCTTCCGCATCATGGTGCCCCGGGGCAGGGAGCACGTGGCAGAGGAGATTCTCAGGAAGCTATGATCCCAGAGGCGGGAGTCTGGGCTATATTCTTCCTGCCGCTGGCGGCGTTTCTTCTGATTTCGCTGGTCATGCGGCCCTTCCTCAAAGCCTACCCCCAGCAGAGCGCCTACGTCACCATCCTGGCCATCGCCGGGTCGCTGGGCCTGTCGTCGTGGCTGCTGTACTCGGCCATCGAGGGACGTGCAGACCTGGGGTTCGCCTCCCACCCGTGGCTCACCGTCGGGGCGCTGGAGATCCGGGTCGGCCTGATGGTAGACCACCTCACCGCCGTGATGCTGGTGGTGGTGACTGGCGTCAGCCTCATGGTCCAGGTCTACTCCATGGGCTACATGAAGGGCGACCCGGGCTACCCCCGTTACTTTGCCCTGATGTGCCTCTTCACCGCGTCCATGGTGGGCCTGGTGGTGTCCAGCAACATCGTGCAGCTCTACGTCTTCTGGGAGCTCGTGGGAGTGTGCTCCTACCTGCTCATCGGGTTCTGGTACAACCGGCCTGCCGCCGCGGCCGCGGCCAAGAAGGCGTTCCTGGTGACGCGGATCGGGGACGTAGGCTTCCTCCTAGCCATCCTGTACCTGTTCTTCAACGGGTCGACCTTCAACGACGCCGGGCTGAACCCCTTGGAGATTGCCGACATCCACGAGGGCATCGGAATGGGCCTCCTGGGCAGCATGGCCGTTACGTGGCTGGCGGTGGGCATCTTCGCCGGGGCCGCGGGGAAGTCGGCCCAGTTCCCGCTGCACGTCTGGCTGCCCGACGCCATGGAGGGCCCGACCCCCGTTAGCTCCCTCATACACGCCGCGACCATGGTCGCGGCAGGGGTGTTCTTGGTGGCCCGGTTCTTCCCGGTGTTCGAGGCCTCCCAGGACGCGATGAGCGCGGTGGCCGTCGTGGGCGCGTTCACGGCCATCTTCTCGGCCACCATGGGGTTGGCGTCCAACGACATCAAGCGCGTCATGGCCTACTCCACCGTGAGCCAGCTAGGGTACATGATGGCGGCCCTGGGCGTGGGGGCCTTCGGCGCGGCCATCTTCCACCTGTTCACCCACGCATTCTTCAAGTGTTTGCTGTTCATGGGCGCCGGGAGCGTCAACCACGCGGCCGGCACCTTCGACATGCGGTACATGGGCGGCCTGAGGCGTGTGATGCCCTGGACCTACGCCGCGACCCTGATAGGGGCCCTGAGCCTGGCGGGCATATTCCCGCTGTCGGGCTTCTGGAGCAAGGACGAGATACTGCTGCACGCATGGCGTGGCCACGGGACGGTGGACGCCGTGGTGTTCTGGCTGCTGATAGTCGCAGTGTTCCTGACGGCCGTGTATGCCTTCCGCATGATATACATGACCTTCCACGGGCAGTTCAGGGGCGGCGCGGAGAGGGAGCACCAGGAGCAGGGGGAGGGCGCGCCCGCGGCGGGCTCCCACGACGTGCACCTGGCCGAGTCCCCGCCGTCCATGGTCGGGCCCATGCTGGTCCTGGCCCTGGCGGCCGTGGTGTTGGGCTACCTGGTGAACCCGCTGGGGTTCGAGGACGGGTTCCTGGGAGTCGCTCCCCACTGGTTCAACGACTTCATCGTCGGGCCCGGGGCCGCGGCGGTGGCGTTGGAGAAGTTCAGCTTCCCCCTGGCGTCCATCTCGGTGTTGGTCGCGGCCGGGGGAATCGGCGTGGCGACGCTGTTGTACGTGTGGCCCAGGGTGCCGCTGGACGGGCTGGGCTGGCCCTTCAGGGCTACGCAGCGGGTGCTTACGGAGCGGTACTACATGGATCACCTGTTCGAGGGTCAGGTCGCGTACAGGCTGTTCTACAGGGTCATCGCCGGTACCCTAGACTGGTTCGACCGGTGGATCGTGGACAACGTGGCCGAGTTCACCGGCTGGTTCTCGCGCAACATAGGCCGGGTCATCAGCCTGGCCCAGGCGGGGCAGGTCCAGGGGTACGCCGCCGTCGCCACCGTGGGAGTGGCAGTGATAGTGGGGGCATTCCTGATTTGGGGGTAGGGTGCGTTTCGCAGCCGGCACGGGCCGGCGCATGAGCGCCTAGCGTAATGGAGTTCAACGGGCTTCTGACGGCCACCGTGTTCGTCCCCTTGCTGGGGGCGCTGGTCATCGCCGCCGTGTTGCGGAGCGACGTGCTGGTGCGCGCCTTTGCCGTCGCCGTGGCGCTGGTGGAGCTGGCGCTGTCCGTCACCGTCTTCTCCCTGTTCGACAACGGCGAGGGGGCCGAGCGGTTCCAGCTTGTCGACCGGATCGACTGGATAGGCGTCGGCACCTTCTTCAACAACCAGACGTTCTCGGCCAGCTACCACCTGGGGGTGGACGGCCTCAGCGCCCCGATGGTGTTGCTGACCGGGTTGTTGGGCTTCTGCGCCGTGATGGCGTCCTGGAACGTCAAGCTGCGGGTGCGGGAGTACTTCATCTGGCTCCTGGTGCTGCAGACGGCGGTCCTGGGGGTGTTCGTGTCCCTGGACTTCCTGCTCTTCTTCCTGTTCTGGGAGTTGGAGCTCCTGCCCATGTACCTGCTGATCTCCATCTGGGGGACGGGCCGGAAAGAGTACTCGGCCATGAAGTTCCTCATCTTCACCATCCTGGGAAGCGCCTTCATGCTGGTGGCCATCGTCGCCGTGTACGCGACGCCCGTCGACGGCACCTTCGACATGGTCTATCTGTCGGAGAACGGCATCGACGCCGCCCGTACCGTCATCCCCATCGGGGTCCTGTTCTGGTTCTTCGTGGCGGCCTTTGCCATCAAGCTCCCCGTGTGGCCCGTCCACACGTGGCTGCCCGACGCCCACACCGACGCCCCGACCGCGGTGAGCGTGATGCTGGCGGGGGTGCTCCTGAAGATGGGCGGATACGGGTTGATCCGCGTCTCGGTGGGCATGTTCCCCGATCTGGACGGGGCGGAGGCGTTCTCGTGGGCTCTGGTGGTGCTGGCGGTGATAAGCGTGCTGTACGGCGCGGCGGTCACCATTCGCCAGACGGACCTGAAACGGCTCATCGCGTACAGCAGCGTTAGCCACATGGGGCTTGTCATGTTGGGCGTGGCGGTGGCCGTGGGCGGTGGTCCGGCCTCCGGCGTGGCCCTCTCCGGGGCCAACATGCAGATGTTCGCCCACGGCACCATCACCGGACTCCTGTTCCTCGTGGTCGGGCTGGTGTACGACAAGGCCCACACGCGCTACATCCCCGACCTGGGAGGTCTCGCGGGCCGGATGCCCGTCATAGCCACCGTGTTCCTGATAGCGGGCCTGGCGTCGCTGGGACTGCCCGGGCTCAGCGGCTTCGTGGCCGAGGTGCTGGTGTTCCTCGGCTCGTTCGAGGCCTTCCCGTGGCCCACGGTGCTGGCCGTGTGCGGGATCGTGCTGGCCGCTGCGTACATACTGTGGATGATCGAGCGGGTCATGTTCGGACCGGCCCGGGAGCGCTTCTCCTCCATCGGCGACGCCGCGCTGGTGGAGGCCATACCCCTTGGAGTGCTGGTGGTCAGCATCGTGGTGGTGGGGTTCTACCCGGCCTTCATCACCGACGTGTTTGACGCCGGCGTCGAGCCCATTCTACAGGTGGTGCAAGGGTTGGAGGCGGTCCGATGACCTGGGAAGACCTGCGGCTCCTCTCTCCCGAGGTGGCCATGGTCGGGGTGGCGACCTTCGTCATTCTCCTGGACCTGGTGGTGAGCCGCAAGGGCTTCCTGGCCCTGGCCTCGGTGTTGGGCCTCCTCATCCCCCTGGGGCTGAGCATCTGGCTGTGGGTGGACGTGGGCCAGGCGCCGGCGGGGCAGCTCGCGGGCATCTTCGACCTCGCCGGGTCCAGGGCCGCCCTGACGGTGGACCAGTTCGCCCTCTTCTTCAAGTTCCTGGTCATCGGCGTGGTGGCCCTCATCGTGCTGGCGTCCACGGACTACGTCGGGAAGATGTCCCGCTACCAGGGAGAGTACTACGGGCTCATTCTCATGTCGGCCACGGGGATGATGCTGCTGGCGGCCGCGGGAGAGCTGATAACCCTGTACATATCCCTGGAGCTCACGGCGCTGCCCTTGGCGGCCCTGGCGGCCTTCCTGATGACGGCCCGGTCCAGCGAGGCGGGGATCAAGTTCCTGGTCCTCAGCGCAGTAAGCTCTGGGCTGCTGCTCTACGGGATGGCCCTCGTGTTCGGCTTCACGGGCAGCACGTATCTGCCGGACATCGGCGAGGCCCTCTCCGAGTCCATGTCCGGCGGCACGCCCTTCGGCAGCTACGCCATGCTGGTGGGCATAGTCCTCATGATTGCCGGCTTCGGCTTCAAGATCTCCGCGGTGCCCTTCCAGATGTGGGTGCCCGACGTGTACGAAGGGGCGCCGACCCCGGTGACGGCCTACCTCTCGGTGGCCAGCAAGGCGGCGGGGTTCGCCGTGCTGCTGCGCGTCTTCTACACCAGCTTCGGGGCCTTCGAGGTGGACTGGCACATCCTTTTCGCCGCCCTGGCCGCCGCCTCCATGACCGTGGGGAACCTGGTGGCGGTGTCCCAAAGCAACATCAAGCGCCTGCTGGGGTACAGCACCATCGCCCACGCCGGCTACCTGCTGGTGGGCCTGGCCGCCGTGGCGTCCCGGACATCGGGCGACCCCGGGGACAGCATCCTGGGTCCCAGCAGCATTCTCTTCTACCTGGGCGCCTACGCGGCGACCAACCTGGCCGCCTTCTTTGCGATCATTGCCATCTCCAACAAGACCGGCAGCGACCAGATAAGCGACTTCGCGGGGATGGCCCGGCGGGCCCCCTTCGTGGCCTTCGCGCTGGCCCTGGCGCTGGTGGCTTTGGTGGGGGTGCCGCCCACGGGCATCTTCATCTCCAAGCTGTACATCTTCACCGCCGCGGTGAACAGCGACCTGGCGTGGCTCGCCATCGTCGGCGTGGTCAACAGCGTGGTATCGGCCTACTACTATCTGCGGGTCGTGCGGGTCATGTACCTGGACCCGCCTGCGTCGGAGGAGCGGCTCCCGTCCTCTCACCCCTTCCGGCTGGCCCTGGGGCTATCAGTGCTGGCGGTGCTGTTCGTGGGGGTCTACCCCGGCCCCCTGCTCCGGCTGGCTGAGATCGCCGTGGGCAACCTGGTCTAGGCGCGGCAACGCCCTCGGGATGCCCCCTGCGCGAGGCGCAGTTTTGTTGACACCCGTTCGTAGCGATGCTAGACTGCCGGTGGCCTGCCGCCGGGGCCTTTCAAGGCCCCTTCTAGGCGAAAGCGGCGCCGATGATCGAGGTCTGAAGGGGCGGGGCGACGTCGAAATCCACAGGTAAGATAGGCTTTATCTACAAGTACGGTCAGGCAGAGGCCCTGGAGATGGCGTCGGCCCTGATCGACCGGCTGGACCTCCAGGACAGGGCGTGGGTGTGCTCGACCTCCGACGTGAGGCCCGGCATGTCCGACGTTGCTGACACGGACCTTGTCGTCACGGTGGGCGGCGACGGGACCATCATACGCGCCGCCACAGTCACGGCGCCCAACGAAATACCCATCCTCGGGGTCAACATGGGGCGCCTGGGGTTCATGACGGAGCTGGAGGCCGACGAGGCGCTGGACTCGGTCCCCAGCTACCTGGAGGGGACGGCAAGGGTCGAGGGACGGTCCATGCTGAGGGTCGAAGTCGCACCGATGGAGAGCACGGACGAGGCCGGGGCTTCCAACGGCGTCTACCATGCGCTGAACGACGCCGTCGTGGGCAGGGGCGCCACCTCCCGGGTCGTGCAGGTGCGCACGGCCATAGACGGGGCCCACCTGACGGACTTCCGGGCCGATGCCGTGATAGTGTCCACCGCCACTGGCAGCACCGGCTACAACCTGGCCGTCGGCGGACCGATCCTGGCTCCCCAGGCCACCGACATCATACTCAAGTCCGTGGCGCCCCACGTGGGGATGGCCCCGGCGCTGGTGCTCCCCGGCTCCTCGGTAGTGGAGCTGGTGGTGGATACGGACCACCAGGCCATGCTCAGCGTGGACGGGTTCCAGGACAGGGAGCTCCTGGCGGGAGACGGCGTGCTGGTGCAGCAGAGCCACCTGAGGGCGTTGTTCCTCAGGGCCCACCCCGCCACCCACTACTACGAGACCCTCACCAGGCGCCTGGGGTTCGGCGGCGGCCAGAGCAGCACGAGGGCCATACAGTACTAGCCTTGTCCAACTCCTCTCCACAAGACGAGCCGTCAGTTGATAGCCGGGTTGCTTACGAAGGCAAGATCGTGAACCTGCGCGTGGACACCGTAAGCCTGCCCCAGGGAAGGCTGGGCACCAGGGAGATAGTCGAGCACGTTCCCTGCGTGTGCGTCGTCCCCCTGGACGACGAGGGCAACGTGGTGATGGTGCGCCAGTACCGGAAGCCCGTGGAGGAGACCCTTCTGGAGGTCCCCGCGGGGGGGATGGACCCCGGGGAGAGCCCGGAGGACGCGGCCCGGCGGGAGCTCCGTGAGGAGACGGGATACGCGGCGGGGGAGCTTGCGCATCTGTCCAGCTTCTGGACGACTCCCGGTTTCTGCACCGAGCTGATGCACGCCTACGTGGCCAGGGGCCTCCGGCCGGGGGCCCTTAGCCCGGACGAGGACGAGAACATCGAGGTGGTCAGGGTGCCCTTGAGCGGCGCGGCCGACCTGATACGCCGGGGCGAGATCAGGGACGCCAAGAGCATCGCGTCGCTCCTGCTGGTCCTGGACCGCCAATAGCCTCTTGAATCCAAGGAGAAGCCCATGCTTGAACACGACGTACTGGTGATTGGCGCGGGCCTGGCCGGCATGAGGGCCGCCCTGGCCGCCGCCCAGTCGGGCGCCGACGTCGGGATCATATCCAAGGTGTACCCGGTGAGGAGCCACTCCAACGCCGCCCAGGGGGGCATCAACGCCGCCCTGGTGGACCGGGGTGATAGCTGGGAGGAGCACGCCTTCGACACGGTCAAGGGCAGCGACTACCTGGGGGACCAGGACGCCATCGAGCTGATGTGCAAGGTCGCCGGCGAGGAGCTCATCTCCATGGAGCACATGGGGGTGATCTTCAACCGGGACGACGAAGGGCGGCTGGGCACCAGGTCCTTCGGGGGCCAGCGCCGGGCCAGGACCTTCTTCGTCGCCGACTTCACGGGCCAGGCCATGCTCCACGTGCTCCACGAGCAGCTCATGAAGTCCGAGGTCGCCAGCTACGAGGAGTGGTTCGTCACCAGGCTCATCCTGGAGGACGGCGAGTGCTGCGGCGTGGTGGCGATGGAGATACGCACCGGCCGCCTCTACGTCATCCGGGCCAAGACGGTGATCCTGGCCACGGGCGGCGTGGGCAGGGCGTACGAGCCGAGCACCAACGCCCTCATCGTTACCGGGGACGGCATGGCCCTGGCCTACAACGCCGGAGCGCTGCTCATGGACATGGAGATGGTCCAGTACCATCCCACCACCCTGAAGGGCAGCGGCGTCCTCATCACCGAGGGCGCCAGGGGCGAGGGCGCCTACCTTCTGAACCGCCACGGAGACCGGTTCATGGAGAGGTACGCCCCCAGCATGATGGAGCTGGCCTCCAGGGACGTTGTCTCCCGCTCCGAGGCCACCGAGATCGCCGAGGGCAACGGCGTCGACGGGTGCGTGCTGCTGGACTGCCGCCACCTGGGCGAACAGGTGATACGGGAGAAGCTCTCCCAGATATACGACATCGGCCTGGACCTGGTGGGAGTGGACATAACCAAGGAGCCGATCCCCATCACGCCGGGCATGCACTACATAATGGGCGGCATCAAGACGGACGTGGACGGCCTCACCAAGGTGCCGGGCCTGTACGCCGCCGGGGAGTGCGCCTGCGTCAGCGTCCACGGCGGGAACCGGCTGGGGGCCAACTCGCTGCTGGACACCATCGTCTTCGGCCACCGGGCGGGAAACCACGCCGCCGCGGTCGCCTCGGAGAAGGGGTACCGGGACCTGGACATCCGGGCGCTGGTCTCCGAAGAGGAGGCCAGGCTCCGCGGCGTGCTGGACCGGCCCGCCAACGGCGACCGGGTGGCCTCGGTGCGCCGGGACATGGGCGTGACCATGGACCGGCACCTGGGCGTGTACCGCAACGAGGAGGGCATGACCGCGGCCCTGGCCGACGTCCGCAAGCTGAAGGAGCGGTACGCTTCGGTGCCCGTGGAGGACAAGGGCAGCGTATTCAACACGGACCTGATCTTCGCCCTGGAGCTGGGGTTCATGCTGGACTGTGCCGAGGCCATCGTGCTCAGCGGCCTGGAGCGCAAGGACAGCCGCGGCGCCCACTCCCGCACCGACTTTACCGAGAGGGACGACGAGAACTGGCTGAAGCACGTCCTGGTCTCCCACTCTGACGAGGGGCCCCAGGTCTCCCACCTTCCCGTGGTGATAACCCAGTGGACGCCCGAGGAGAGGAAGTACTGATGGAAGTCAAGTTCAAGATAAAGCGATACGGCCCCGAGGACGAGACCCCCGAGTCCTACTGGGCCGACTACCAGGTCGAGGTGGACCAGTACACCACCGTCCTGGACGCGCTCATCAACATCCGCGAGGACATGGACGGCACCCTGTCCCTCAGGTGCTCCTGCCGCAGCGCCATATGCGGCTCCTGCGCCATGCGGGTCAACGGCCACGCCGCCCTTGCCTGCAAGACCCGGGTGACCCAGATCTCCCCCGAGGGGGAGGACATCACCATCGAGCCGGCGGGGGTGATGCCCGTGGTCAAGGACCTGGTGGTGGACATGACCCCCTTCTGGGACAAGGTGAAGGCGGTGGAGCCGTGGCTGCAGCCCAAGGGCCCGGAGCCCGAGGGCGAGTACCTGGCGCCCAACGAGGACATGCTGCACCTGGCCGGCGTGATGGACTGCATCATGTGCGGCGCCTGCGTCTCCGACTGCACGGTGCTGGAGGTTGACCCCAATTTCCTGGGGCCCGCCGCCCTGGCCAAGGCGTACCGGTTCGTGGCGGACCCCCGGGACGGCGAAGACAGCTACCGTCTGGGCGGCCTGAGCCAGGAGACGGGCATCTGGGACTGCACCCGGTGCTACGAGTGCGTCGAGGTGTGCCCCAAGGGGGTGGCGCCCATGGACCGTATCATGGCCCTGCGGGACCGGGCCATCCGGGCGGGGTACGACGACAACACCGGAGCCCGCCACACCGACGCCTTCGTGGACATCGTGGGGCACAGCGGCTGGCTGGACGAGCTGAAGCTGCCCCTCAGGACCTTCGGCGTCTTCAACCTGCCGGCCATGATCAGCATGGCGCCGGTGGGCCTCCGGGCCCTGCTTCGGGGGAAGATGCCGCCGGTGCTGCACACGATGCTCCCCAACGTCCAGAACGTCCGCCGTATCTTCAGGAGGCTGGGACACCTGGGCTAGGGGCCCGCGTGCGCCGCCCCGGCCGCCCCGAGTAGTCCAAGAAGAGAGGAATCCTATGCCCAAGTATGCTTTCTTCCCGGGATGCGTCTCAAGAGGGGGATGCCCCGAGCTCTACCCCGCCGCGATGGCGGTCTGCGACAAGCTGGACATCGAGCTGGTGGAGCTTACGGGCGCGTCCTGCACCGGCGCCGGGGTCCTACAGGAGAAGAACCAGCTCCTGGGCGACGTGCTCAACGCCCGGACCTTCGCCATGGCCGAGCGCCTGGGCCTCCCCATCATGACCATATGCAGCACGTGCCAGGGGGTGATGAGCCAGGCCAACAAGCGCCTCACCGACGACGCCGGCTACCTGGCAACGGTGAACGAGCACCTGTCCGAGGAGCGCCTGGAGTACAAGGGCACGGCCGTGATCAAGCACCTGCTGTGGGTAATCATCGAGGACGTGGGAGTGGAGAAGCTGGGCTCCCTGGTCACCACGCCCCTGACCCACCTGCGGGTCGCCCCCTTCTACGGGTGCTACATCATCCGGCCCAGCGACGCCCTGGGCTTTGATGAGAACCCCGAACGGCAGACCTCCCTGGAGACGGTGATCGCCACCCTGGGGGGCCAGGTGGTGGACTTTCCGGGAAAGACCCGGTGCTGCGGGTTCCCCATTCTGACGATCAACGAGCGGAACTCGGTGGCGATGGTGGGCAAGCACACCTCCGAGGCCGCCGACCTGGGGGCCGACGCCATGGTGACCCCGTGCCCCCTCTGCCACCTGAACCTGGACGGCTACCAGCCCAAAGCCATGGCCCAGACCCGGCGGGGCATAGACCTCCCCATCCTCCACCTGCCCCAGCTCATCGGCCTTGCCATGGGCCTGGACCCCCTGGACCTGGGGCTGCAGAAGCACATCATATCCCCCAAGTCCGTGGTGGAGAAGATGGGCGCCACGGCGTAGGGGTCAACGGCGTAGGGGTCACGTGAGGGGCAGGGGCGGCTGCCACCACTTGCCCGTGTCGTTTACCTCCACGGACGTCACCCACTTTACCCAGTCGTAGCCGCGCTTTCCCGGCGCCACCAGCCGTAGGGGAAAGCCGTGGCGGTGGGACAGGGGCTCCCCGCCCACGCGGGTGGACAGCAGGTAGCCCTCTGCCTCCTCCAGGGAGAACCTGCGGGCATATCCCGTCACCGACCGGACCGTCACGCTCGCCGCATCGGGTCCGAGCCCCGCCCGCTCCAGGACCTTCTTGAGCCGCACGCCGTCCCACTCCTGAGTGGAGTACCATCCCCCCGTGCAGTCCAGCGTGGCCGTCAGCCGGTCCCGGTAGCCCTCTAGCTGCTCGTGGTCCAGCCGGAGATGGCTGCGGACGTGGCCGCCGACCTCCAGGGACCAAACCTCGGAGTCCACCGGCCGGGGGTCGTCGTCCAGCCATGAGGTCGAGGGGAAGGCGTTGCCGGCGAAGCTCCCGCGCTCGTAGGAGCCGGTGAAGCGCCGGTCCTGGCCGGGAAGGGCCAACACCTGGTTTGTCGCTTCACTCACCCTCCAGAGGGCCAGGCCCGCCACCGCCAGACCCGCCAGTCGCAGGGCAAAGCGGCGTTCGGCCCAGAAGCGGGGCCGCAGGGTCCAACGTTGGCGGAGGGTGTGCCACAGGAGCAGGGGCCCCATGGCGAGGGACAGGTAGATGTGCCAGGACACTCCGCTGAACCCGGCGAAGCTGAAGCGGCCGGTGTGGCTCCAGGCCAGTCCAAGGCCCAGGGAGACCAGGAGCAGGGAGAGCAGCACCAGGGAGCCCAGGTGCGCGGCGGGGATGCCCTTCCGCCGGCGGAGGCCGGCCAGCGACGCCAGGATGTTCCGGCCCTTCCAAAGGAGCAGCGCGACGAGGCCGAACCCGCACACCCGGTGGATGTTCAGCGCCGAGACCCACCCGGGCGTGCCGTGCATGAGGCCCAGGACGCCGGTGGAGACCTCGACGGCGCCCAGCAACAGGATCAGGACGTTGGCCCATGGGTGCTTCATAGGAGGGAGGTACCTGCTGCCCGTTCATACGGTCCGGACAGGCCTCCGGATCACCCTGAACCAGCAGGCCCCCTAGCCCCCGGGTCCGGCCTGCGCCGGAACGACGGGCTCCTAGCTGCGCGCCGTCCCGGCCCTACCCGGCCAGCTTGTCGATGGCGTGGGAGAACACCTCGATGGTGCGGTCTGCGTCTTCGTCGGTGATGGCCAGGGAGGGGTAGAACTTGTCCGGCAGGCTCTTCAGTATCCCCTCCTCCAGCAGCGTCGTGTTGAAGGAGGCCATCATGGCCGAGTCCGCCAGGAGGGTGTCCCTGTAGTTGACCATGGGCCGGTCGGAGAAGTAGAAACCGAACATCACGTCCTCGCCCGAGGGCTGCATGGCGATGCCCGCGTCGCCGCAAAGCCGCTCCAGGGCGTCCCGCAGCTTGCGGCCGGTGCCGTGCAGGCGCTCGTAGGCGCCCTCCTTGCGCATCTCCGCCAGCGTCGCCAGGCCTGCGGCACAGGCGACGGTGGTGCCGTTGAGGGTGCCTATCTGGGGGATGTAGGAGTCCTGGTCCACCATCGACGAGTCGTAGGTGGACATAAGGTCCTCCCGCCCCGCCACCACCGCCAGGGGATAGCCGCCGCCCACGATCTTGCCGTAGGAGGCCAGGTCGGGAGTCACCCCGTAGTACTCCTGGGCCCCGCCATAGGCCAGCCGGAAGCCGGTGACCACCTCGTCGAAGATCAACGGTATGTCGTACTGGGCCGTGGCATCCCGCAGTGCCTGCAGGAAGCCGGGCTTGGGGGCGAGGATGCGCTGCATCGGCTCGACGATCACCCCGGCCAGCTCGTCGTGATGGGTCTCTATGATGGCCATGGTGGTGTCTATGTCGTTGAAGGGCGCCACCAGCATCGTTTCGTTGATTACGCTGGGAATTCCGGCCGAGTTGGCCACCGGCTCGGGGTACTCGGGCAGCTGGTCGGGCCGTGGGAAAATGCTCATGAGCCCGTACTCGCTGGTCCCGTGGTATCCCCCCTCGAACTTCAGGATCTTGTCCCGCCTGCGGTAGCCCCTGGCGATGCGCATGCACTGCAGGTCGGCGTCGGTGCCGCTGGTGGTGAACCGCACCTTGTCGGCGCAGGGGACGGCCTTCACCACCTCCTCGGCAAGCAGCACCGCCTGCTCATTGGTGGCGAAGAAGGTGCTGCCGTGCTCCGCGGCCGCGACCACAGCCGCGACCACCGCGGGATGGGCGTGGCCCAGGACCATGGGGCCCGAGCCGTTCAGGTAGTCGATGTACTCGTTGCCGCTGACGTCCCAGACCTTGGACCCCTTGCCACCCTTGATGATGAAGCGGTGGGCATCGTCCAGCGCCAGGTTTCCGGTAAATCCGCCGGGGAACACCTCGGCCGCCTTGGCCAGCAGGTCTCTCTCCGCCTTGGTCCGCTCGGGCATCTCCGTCCTCCTGAGGGTAGTCGGTCCTTGGAAAATGGGGTGGGCGGCAGGCGCTCTAGGAGAGGCTCCTGAGCAGCCTCCCATACCCTTCTATGGGCTCGGTCCATCCGGCGGTCCTGAGGGCGTTCCAGATGGTGGCCTGGTTCACCGTGATCACCGTCTTGCCCAGGCGCCGCTCCAGCTCCTCCGCCGCCTCCAGGGCCCGCCACGCCGTGCCGGGCAGAAACACCGTGTCCGCCTCATCCCTGGCCACGGTGAGGGCGAAATCGACGATCACGTGGGGCTCCTGGGTATCGATGTCCCTGGGGTCCATGGACTCCTGCATCCAGGGCTGGCCCTCGGCGTTGACCACCTGGAACCCGGCCTCCTCCAGAAGGGGTTTCAGCCACGTGTTCAGGTGGTGGTTGCGGTAGGGCCCGGCCACGCTGATCTTCTCCGTGCCCACGTGGCGCATCGCCTCGATGCAGGAGGTCACGGCGGTGATGGAGGGGACGCCGCTGGCCCGCTCCATGTGCTCGGCCATCTGGCGGTCGAAGGCGAGGCTGCCCCTGTGCCAGGTGCCGCCGGTGCAGGCGTAGGCGAGGACATCCAGCTCCACGTTGGCCAGGGACCTGACGCCCCGCTCCACGTCCTCGTTCATCTTGGTCTGGTTGGTGCCGAACATAACCCACTGGACGGTGTCCGCCTCCTGGGGCGTCATGTTGACCTCGTACTCCTCGTCCTCGGGCTTCTCCGGCTGGTTTCCCCACCGGCCGTTCCACATGCGCTCGAAGTGCACGGTCACGTCCCGGGGGACCACGGTGTAGAAGTCGGGCTCCACCACCGGGTTGGTGGCCGGCAGCAGCGCGCCTATGCGTTTCCTCTTGGACATCCCCAACCGTCCCTCTCGGTCAGCCCTTGGCAGCCGCGTTGCGCATGACCTCCACCATCTCCCTGGTGTTGGCGGCGGACTTGTCCAGGGCGGCCCGCTCCTCGTCGGTGAGGCTGATCTCGATTATCTGCTCCAGCCCCCCGGCGCCCAGCTTCACCGGCACCCCCACGTACAGGCCATCGATCCCGTACTCGCCCTGCAGGTAGGCGCAGCACGGCAGGATGCGCTTCCGGTCCAGGAGCACCGCTTCGGCCATCTGGGTGATGGCCGCCGAGGGCGCGTAGTAGGCGCTGCCCGCCTTCAGCAGGGCCACGATCTCCCCGCCCCCCTGGCGGGCGCGCTTCACCAGGCGGTCGATGGTGTCCTGGGGCAGAAGCTCGGAGATGGGGATGCCGCCCACCGTCGTGTACCGGACCAGGGGGACCATGTCGTCCCCGTGGCTGCCCAGCACGTAGGCTTGCACGTCCTCGCCCGAGACTCCCAGCTCCTCGGCTATGAAGGTCCGGAATCGGGAGGTGTCCAGGATTCCCGCCATGCCGAACACCCGCTCCCTGGGGAAGCCGCTGACCTCGTAGGCGTGCTGGACCATGGGGTCCAGGGGGTTGGTGACCACGATGATGATGCAGTTGGGGGAGTGGGCGACCACCTGGGACGTGACGGAGCCGACGATCTTCATGTTGGTCAGGAGCAGGTCGTCCCTGCTCATGCCGGGCTTCCTGGCGATGCCCGCGGTGATGATGACCAGGTCCGAGCCGGCGGTGGCCTCGTAGTCGTTGCTCCCGGTGATGGAGGCGTCGCTGCCCACCACGGGGCCCGACTCCAGCATGTCCAGCGCCTTGCCCTGGGGCAGGTCCTCCACCACGTCCACCAGGACCACGTCGGCGTATCCCAGGCCGTGGACCCGCTGGGCCGTGGTGGCCCCCACGTTTCCGGCGCCGACCACCGTTACCTTTTTGCGCATGTGTATCTCCTTTGGTGTTTCTGGCCGCCGGCCGTCAGCCGCTCTTCAAGCGACATTCCTGCCGCTACCCTTTGACATACCCGTCCCACCGGGAGTCCAGGTTCGGGTCCTCGACGGTGGCCATGATGTACTCGCCCAGCTCCTGGCTGGTGCAGCCCGTGTCGCGGCCCGTGATGGCGATCTTCCGCTCGTACTGCCCGCAGATGTCCAGGGCCTTGTGGAGCTTGTCTCCCTGTTCCTCGAAGCCGATGTGGGTCAGCAGCATGGCCCCGGCGCGCATCATCGAGCTGGGGTCGGCGTACTGGGCCCTGCCCTCCCGGACCATGCGGGGGGCGCTGCCGTGGATGGCCTCGAACATCCCGTAGCGCTTGCCCACGTTGGCGCTTCCCGCCGTGCCCACGCCGCCCTGGATCTGGGCCGCCTCGTCGGTGAGGATGTCGCCGTACAGGTTGGGCAGCACCAGCACCTGGAACTGCTTCTGCCGGGCGGGGTTGATGAGGGCCGCGGTCATGATGTCGATGTACCAGCCCTCCCAGCCGATGTTGGGGTATTTCTCCGAGACCTTCCGGGCGATGTCCAGGAACTTCCCGTCGGTGGTCTTGACAATGTTGGCCTTGGTGACCACCGTCACCGTGTCCTTTCCCGTGCGCTGGGCGTGGGCGAAGGCGGCGTCGATTATTCGCTCGGAGCCCTGGCTGGTGATGACCCGGAAGTCGATGCCCAGGTCCTCGGTGACGTTGACGCCCTGGCTGCCCACGGCGTACATGTCCTCGGTGTTCTCCCGGAAGAAGGTCCAGTCGATGCCCTCCCGGGGGATGCGCACCGGCCGGATGTTGGCGAACAGGTCCAGCTCCTTGCGCATGGACACGTTGGCGCTCTCCAGGTTGGGCCAGCCGTCTCCCCTCTCGGGGGTGTGGGTCGGTCCCTTCAGGGTGACGTGGCACTGCTTGATATCGGCCAGCACGTCGTCGGGGATGCTCTTCAGCTTCTCGGCCCGGTTCTCGATGGTCAGGCCCTCGATGGTGCGGAACTCGACCTTGCCGCCGGCCACCTGGTCTTTGAGCAGGAACTCCAGCACACGCTGGGACTCGGCCGCGATGAACGGGCCGATGCCGTCGCCGCCGATCATGCCGACCACGATGGGGCTGACCTGGCTGTAGTCGACCCAGTCTTGCTCGGCCTTGAGGCGCTCCACCCGTTCCAGCTGCTGGGCGAGGACGGCGCCGAACTGCTCTTTGGCTGCCTCTATGGCCTTGGTGTCTGCCATGCAGGCTCCTTTACCTTTCTCCCCCTCCCCTTGCCGGAAAGACGTGCACCGAAGGGGGCTGCCGTGGAATGGACCCTACGGCGGAAAAACTCCCGTGCCATTATAGCCCCATTCGAGGCGTGGGGATAGTCCCGCCCCCTAGTCTAGCCGCCTAGCTGGGCGGCCAGGTCGCCGGGCGCGGTGACGGGAAGCTGGCAGGCGTAGTTCTCACACACGTACGCCGTCGCCTTGCCGTCGATCATGCCCCGGTCCCGGAGCAGGGGCATCGCGCCGTCGCCTGCAGTCCCGCCAGCGGCGCCCGCCACGACCTTGTTGGGCAGGTAACGGCCGTAGACAACGTCCAGGAGCGCCCGGGCATCCTCCTGGGACCGGTCCCCGATGATGGCGATCTCCCTGGGCGACGACAGGTAGAAGTCCAGGGCGCAGAGCCAGTGGCCCATCCCCAGGGGGGCGCGGCCCAGGTACTGGTGCATCGACCGGAGGGGCGCCGCGCCCCTGCGGGAGTAGTCTTTCTCCCCGGTGAAGACCGACATGCGCAGCAGGACGTCCACCGCCACAGAGCTTCCGCAGGGAATCGCGTTGTCGAACACGTCCCTGGGCCTGACTATCAGGGCCTCGTGGTCGTGCCCGGTATCGTAGAAGGTGAGGTCTCCCTCGTCCCAAAACAGGGCCAACATGGTGTTGCACAGGGACCGGGCCTCCTCCAGCCACCGCTGGTCGAAGGTGGCCTCGTACACCGCCAGCAGGCCGTCGGCGACGAAGGCGTAGTCCTCCAGGTATGCTTTCAGGGAGGCCCGTCCCTCTCGCCACGTCCGCAGGAGACGGCCGTCCACCCGCATCTCCTCCAGGAGGAAGGAGGCGCAGTTTACGGCGGCGTTCAGGTAGTCCTGCCGCCCCAGGGTCGACGCCGCCTCGGCGAAGCTCCGCATCATCAGCCCGTTCCAGGAGGAGAGGACTTTGTCGTCCAGTGCCGGGTGCACGCGGCCCTCCCGGGTCTCCAGGAGCGGGGGGCGGGCCGCCGCGATCCTCTCCTGCAGCTCGGCGACGGACATGCCGGCCTCGGGAGCGAAGGAGTCGGCGCCCTGGGGGACGTTGAGAATGTTCTTCCCCTCGAAGTTGCCGGCCTCGGTGACCCCGAAGTACCCGGCAATGAGCTCCCCTTCATCCTCTCCCAGCACGGCCTGGATCTCCTCCAGGCTCCAGACGAAGAACTTCCCCTCCACCCCCTCGCTGTCGGCGTCCTGGGTCGAGTAGAAGCCGCCCTTGGCGTCGGTCATCTCCCGGAGGACGTAGTCCAGGGTCTCTTCGGTGATTCGCCGGTACAGGGGGTTGGCGGTGGCCTGGTAGGCGTGCAGGTAGAGCTTGCTCAGCAGGGCGTTGTCGTAGAGCATCTTCTCGAAATGGGGGACCAGCCAGTAGGCGTCGGTGGAGTAGCGGTGAAAGCCGCCGCCGACCTGGTCGTATATGCCCCCCATGGCCATCTTGTGGAGCGTGTCCTCCACCATCTCCAGGGCCCTGGGGCTGTTGGCGGCCCCGGAGTACCGGAGAAGGAACTCGTAGGTCATCGCCTGGGGGAACTTGGGCGCCATGCCGAACCCGCCGTTCTGGTAGTCGTAGCTCTGGGCCAGGGACTGGTAAGCCTGGTGCATCAGGTCTGGAGACAGGGGCTCCAGGCTCCGGACCGGCTGGGCGAGCTGCTGCATGTGGGACAGGAGCTGGGAGGTGGCCTGGACGACGTCGCCCCGGCGGGTCCTGTATGCCTGGGATATACCCAGGAGCACGCTGGGAAAGCCGGGCATCCCCCGGGCGTCCACAGGTGGAAAGTAGGTCCCGCCGTAGAAGGGCTTCCCCTCGGGGGTCAGGAACACGGTCATGGGCCAGCCGCCGCTGCCCGTAAGGGCCTGGACGGCGTTCATGTACACGCTGTCCAGGTCCGGCCTCTCCTCCCGGTCCACCTTGATGTTGACGTAGTGCTCGTTCATTATGCCCGCGATCTCGTCGTTCTCGAAGGACTCGCGCTCCATGACGTGGCACCAGTGGCAGGCCGAGTAGCCGATGCTCAGCAGGATGGGCTTGTCCTCGTCCCTGGCCCGCTGGAGGGCCTCCTCCCCCCACGGGTACCAGTCCACCGGGTTGTGGGCGTGCTGGAGGAGGTAGGGGCTGGTCTCGTTTATCAGGCGGTTGGCCATCTGAAGCCTCTTTCTGCCGAGGGCGCCCGCACGGGTCAGCCGTAGTCCTGTGGCAACCGGGGCCGGGTCGGCGCTCCTCATTGTGCCCCAATATGCACGGGAATGCCAGCCCGACCGGGGACGTTCCCCCCTCACGGGGGAGAGGGTTTGGGGCGAGGGCGACGACTCAAGGTTGAGCGGGTGTCTGGTATACTTATTGCACTGCGGCTTCCCATCCGGGCCGCGGCGCTTTGAGTGGAGGTGCCGGAGATGAAGTGGGCTTCAGCGGTATCCGAGAAGCAGAACCTGGAGGAGGCGTTGCGGGAGTGCGCCGCCCAGGTCCGCGGCACCCTGGGCGAAGGCCCCCCGGACCTGGCGCTGGTCTTCGTGTCGGGCCATTTCGCCGCCCAGTACGAGTCGGTGCCCACCATGGTCGGAGAGTGCCTGGGGTCCACCCTGCTCCTGGGGTGCTCCGCCGGAGGGGTCATCGGGGGAGGCAGGGAGGTCGAGCAGCGGCACGGAGTGTCCCTGACCGCGGCGACCCTACCCGGCGTGGAGCTATCCGCCTTTCACCTCCGGGGCGACGACCTGCCCGACCTGGACGCCGGGCCGGACGCCTGGGAGGAGGCCTTCAGCGTGACCGCCCAGGACGACCCCGGGTTCGTCCTCCTGGTGGACCCCTTCAGCTTTCCAGCCCAGAACTTCCTCCTGGGCCTGGACTACGCTTTCGCAAAGAGCGTGAAGATAGGCGGCCTTGCCTCGGGCGGGAGCAGGTCGGGAGAGAACGCCCTCTTCCTGGGGGACAAGGTGCACCGGGAGGGGGCCATTGGACTGGCCCTGAAGGGGAACATCATCGTGGACACCGTGGTGGCCCAGGGCTGCCGGCCCGTCGGCAAGCTGATGAGCATAACCAAGAGCAGCCAGAACCTGCTGCAGGAGCTGGACGGGCGGCCTCCCCTGGAGGTCCTCCGCGAGCTGTTCTCCGAGTCCGACGAGAGGGACCAGGGGCTGATGCAGCACTCCCTGTTCCTCGGCGTGCTGATGGACGACTTCGTAGACAACCCCCAGCAGGGCGACTTCCTCATCCGCAACATCATCGGAATGGACGCCCGCAGCGGCGCCATGGCGGTGGGCGAGCTGCTGCGCGAGGGCCAGAGGGTGCGCTTCCACCTGCGGGACGCCCTGACCTCCGCCGAGGACCTGTCGGCCCTGCTGGCCCGCTACGGCTCGGCGGAGAGGGCGAGTCCCTGCGAGGGCGCGCTCCTGTTCTCCTGCCTGGGGCGAGGGCAGTACCTGTACGGCCGTCCGGACCACGATACCGACCTGTTCGCCGACAAGGTCGGGGTGATACCCCTGGGCGGGTTCTTCTGCAACGGGGAGATCGGCCAGGTGGCGGGGACGACCTTCCTTCACGGCTACACCAGCTCCTTCGGCATCTTCCGCCCCGTGCACGGCGACGAGTAACGCCGCCGGGTAAGCCGTCGAGTCATGGCTCCGTCGAGGGATGGCATACGTGTGGGGATGGCGGTATCCCTTACCGGCCAGTTCGCCTCCCAGGGCAGGCAGGCCCTCCAGGGCGCTTCGGCTTGGCTCCGGGACGCCAACGCCGCCGGCGGGATGTACGTCCCGTCCGCCGGGGGCAGGCTGCCCGTCCACCTGACCCACTACGATGACGAGAGCACCGTCCACGGGGCCAGGTCCATGACCGAGCGGCTCATCGCCGAGGACGGCGTGGACATCCTCCTGGGTCCCTACTCCAGCGTCCTCACCCTGGCTGCCTGCGACGTTGCCGAGAGACACGGCACGGTCCTCTGGAACCACGGGGGCGCCTCGGACCGGATCTACGAACAGGGGTTCCGCTGGTGCGTGGGTGTCCTGGCGCCCGCCAGCCGGTATCTCGTGGGGCTGGTGGACCTGCTCCTGGACCGGGACCCCAGGCCCCGGCGTGTGGTGATACTCCACGCCCAACGGGGCACCTTTCCCGCGGCGGTCGCCGCGGGCCTGGAGGAGGAGGCGGCCAGGCGGGCGTCGCGGGTCGTCCTCGAGCGCGCCTACCAGGTCCCCGGCACGGACTTCTCGGCGTTGCTGGATGAGGTGGAGGCCGCCGGGCCCGACCTCGTCGCGGGGGTCGGACGCATCCAGGACGACCTGGCCCTGGCGCGGCAGATCAGGTCCCGGGGGCTGCGCGCCGAGGCCATCGCCCTGGTCGTCGCCGGCGTGGCGGAGTTCGGCCGGGAGCTCGGAGAGCAGGCCGAGGGGTTCATGGGTCCGAGCCAGTGGGAGGCCGCCGCGTCCTATTCGCCCGACTACGGCCCCACGGCGGACCGGCTAGCCCTGAGTCATCCCGGCTTCGCCTCGGGTGACGCCGACTACGCCATGGCCCAGGCCTACGCCGCGGGCCTCGTGGCGGCCAGGTGCGTGGAGGAGGCGGGGAGCCTGGAAGCGGGCGCCCTGCGGGGGGCGGCGTCCGGGCTGGACTTCACCACCTTCTACGGGCGGTTCCGGATAGACCCGGACACGGGGCGGCAGGTGGGCCGGTCGGTAATCATCGTACAGTGGCAGGGGGGAAGAAAGGCCGTCCTGTGGCCGCCGGAGGTGCGGGAGGCCGGGCCCGTCGACTTTGTGCCCTAGCCGTTACAGCAGCGTGCCCCAGTACTTGTGGAGAAGGCGCCCGCAGGAGCCGCAGTAGAGGAAGCCCAGCAGGCCGGAGCTGTCGACCTCCTCCAGGGTGGCCGGAGAATACGCCGGAGGGCCGCACTCGGGGCACGCCTCGCCGCCGTCGGGGGACGGGGTGTACAGGGGTATCTGGTACGAGCACGAGGGACACCGGTGCTCGACCACGCCGTCGGGCATCGTGCCCTCGGCGGGCGAGTCGATGGCCGCCCTGCACTCGGGGCAGTGGGGCAGGGCCGGCACCGTCAGTCGTCCGGGGTGACGATGGACTCGGGCGGCTCGCCAGCCACGACTCGGCGCACGTTGTCGTAAGCGAACTCGGCGGTCCTCACGCTGGTCTCGTAGCTGAAACCGGCCATGTGAGGCGTGATGATCACGTTGTCCAGATCGAACAGCGGGTTGTCCGCCGGTGTGGGCTCCTGCTCCAGCACGTCCAGGGCGGCGCCGGCGATGCGCCCGTTCTTGAGCGCCTGGTAGAGGGCCTTCTCGTCCACCACCGCCCCCCGGGCGTCGCTGATGAGGAAGGCGGTGGGCTTCATCATGTCCAGCTCCCGGTCGGAGATCATGCGCCGGGTCCTCCTGGTCAGGGGCACGTGGAGGCTGACGAGGTCCGATTCCCTGAGGAGGTCGTCGAAGGGCACGGGCTCGGCTGCCACGTACTCCTGGACCTCTTTGGGCATGTCGATGATGTCGTAGTAGATGGTCCTGGTGTCGAAGCCCTTGAGGCGCTTGGCCACCTGCTTCCCGATGCGGCCCAGGCCCACGAGTCCCACGGTCTTTCCCGTTATCTCCAGGGGGTCCATCGCCGACAGGTCGCCCCTCCACCGCCGCTCCTTGGATGCGTGGTACCACTGGAGCATCATCTTCTTGCAGATGCCGATCATCATGGCGATGGTCTGCTCGGCGACGGCGATGGCGTTGGCGCCCCCGTTGTTGGCCACGGGGACGCCCATCTCGCCGATGGCCTCCAGGTCGAGGAGCTCGTATCCTGCGCTGAGGCACTGGATGAGCTTGACCTTGGGGCACTGCTTCAGGAGATCGATGGGCACGGCCGCCGGGATGGCCAGTATGGCCTCCGCGTCCCGGCAGAGGGGCAATATCGCATCCAGGCCGAGGCGAGGGTCAACCAAGGTGACGTCCATGTCCTCGGGAGCGAGGTTGGCCGTGAACTCGGCCCGGTCGCGGTAGGGGCTCAGCAGGACTACCTTGGTCTTGGGGGTCTTGGGCATCGACGCTCCTTTCGGACGGGCATGGCTTCCGGTCTCGGTCCCTACTTCCTGAACAGGTCCTTCACCTTGTCCATGAAGGACTTGGTGTTCACCTGGGACAGGAACTTGTCCCACTCGGCCTCGGCGCTGGATGAGCGCTTCAGGTCCTTGAGGCGCTGCTGCATGATCTCCTGCACCCGTTTCTCCTCACCCTTGTCCAGCCAGAAGCCGTGCTCGGCCTCGCAGAAGTCCAGCTCCAGGTCGTAGTGGCGGTACCTGAACCACTGCATGGGGGCCTGGCACTTGGGGCAGCTCAGGTCGCTGCCCTCCGAGCGGAACATCATGGTGCCCTTGATCTGGTCGTCGTCCATCACCGTGTCTTCCAGCTCGTCCAGCTCGTGGTGGTCGAGCCACATGCCCTGGCACTGGGTGCAGCGGTCGACCTCGATTCCCTTGTGCTTCTCGGTCCGCAGCGGCGCCCGGCACCGGGGGCAGTTCACGGGGACACCTCCCTCGTCTTGGTCACCCTCGTCTTCCTGAGTCTTGCTCCATTCGCAGTGTAGTCGGGGCAGGGAGGACAGTCAATCCCTGGGGTGTCGGCATGCCTGCGGCTAGGCATGAAACGAGTACCTGCCGGTGTCTTCGTGCCAACGACACGTCTCCCTTGACAGGCCCCAGAGCCGTTCCCCAAACTGGTACCTGCCTGCTGCTTGTATTGAAACCGCGCGAAGGGCCGAAACGATTCGTAGCTGCCACGGGGCCGTCCCGAAACGAAGTGCACGAGTGATTCGCGCCTGGGATGGATTAGACCCCTATTCGTTCCTCCGGTGAGGAACGAGTGCACCCTGCGCTCGCGGGCCCATACCGTTGCGAAGCGCCGGCGCCATGGTCTAAACTGGGAATCCGTGAAATACCCGTTGGGAGACTGCCTCATTCGAGCAGCCACAGGTGGCCCAACCCCAGGTGAGGCGGTGTTTCCATGTTGAAGCTGCCCTCTTGGGCGGCCGTCTCCCTGCTCATCGTATCGCTGGCGTGTGCCGGCCCGACCTCGACTCCGATTTCCGCACCCACACCTACGTCGACTCCCACACCGGAGCCCACACCCACGTTAGCGCCCACACCGGAGCTTGAGCCTACACCCATAGCGACGTCCGCACCCTCAGCGACGCCCACACCCTCGGCAACTCCCCAGGCGGACGAGGGCGGCGACAAGGCGGCGGCCAGGTCCAAGGCGCTCTCCCCCCTCGACGCCACGGGCTTCCAGGCGTTCATCTCCGAGGTGTCCGACGCCGAGCGGACGTGCCTCCTGGACAGTATGGACCCCAACGTCATCGTCATGCTGGTGCAGGTCCCGGACCTGGCCTCTGATAGTGAGAGAGGGGCGCTGATCAGGTGCCTGGAACACGAGACGCTGCTCAGGCTGTTCCTGACCCCCGTCTTGGACGAGACCGGGCCCCTGAGCCCCGAGTCCTCCGCCTGCATCCGGGGCGGGTTTGCGGACGTTGACCTGGCCGCCCTGATGACGGCGGCCGGTTCCGGCTCCGATGAGGACGCCCAGGCCGCGATGGCCGGCTTCTTCGCGACCCTCTCGTGCCTGGACCATGGGGAGTTCCAGGCCGCCGGACCCGCCCTGGGGATGGGCCCGGAGGACCGGGAGGGCTTTGAATGCGTGCTCGAGGCGTTGGGCGGGCCGGAGGGGCTGGCGGCGCTCATGGGACCCGACGCGGGCCCCCCCGTCGAGCTGCTCAGGGCGGCAATCGGATGCGGCCTGCCGCTGTTCGAAGAACAGGCCGTGGAGCTGGTGGCGACGCCCGCGCCCACACCCCCCGCACCCCCCGCATCCC
>DAOUJG010000066.1:0-24395 GCA_034423015.1 Dehalococcoidia bacterium
GTGTGGGAGTTGACCCCCTCGGGCACGACCCCCTCCAGGTCTATCCGGGCCCCGCCGATGTTCTCCACGATGCTGGTGATGGGCGACACGGTGGCGACCACCTTCAGGGGCGCACCGTCCGCCCCGTCGCCGCCAGCCGGGGGCGGCGCCGTCGACTCGGCCCCGCAGCCCAGAAGCACCAAGAGCAGGAGGGGGACGGCAACGAGGACCAGGGCCCGGATGCAGCCCCCCGTCAGTCCGCAAACATAGCCTAATGCCATTACTGGCATCTGCAACACCTTTCGCCTGCCCAGTATAGCACATAGCCTGCGATTGTCAAACGGGGAGGCGCCAGGGTCATCGCCAGGAGAACAGCTCGCAGAACCCTAGTCGTAACCCGGCGGACCCGTCGTTCCTCAGAGAATGGCGTGCTTCATGCTTCGTGGCGCCGGTCGCAACCGGCATGGGGGATTGCCATGAAATAACTTGCAGCACCCTCTTCGCGACTCACCCAAAGCGTCGTTCCGGCGCAGGCCGGAACCAGGGACGGGGAGCGGCATAACCAGCTGTTCTGGGCTGGCTCGAAGACCGCTTCCAGCACCCCTTTGGTAGGTACCGGCCCGAGTCTGGCCGCAGCGCTGCACGCGCTGCGGTAGAATATTGTCCAACCTGAGAGACTCATACCCACGAGAATGCCGAGGGATTTGGTCCTTTGGCACCCGACCAATCCTACACCGAGGAGATGTGCACATGGGCATCGATCCCAGGAGTCCGGAGCGTTTGCAGGCTTTCGACGATGGTACCTCACAGCCTCAGGCGATCTCCCTGGACGAGGCGGCGGAAATCGCCAGCGAGGTCCACGACCTCGTCCGGGCGGGAAGAGAGCGCTCCGCCTGGGAGCTGATCCGACACCTGCATCCGGCCGACATGGGAAGCATCGTGGTGAGCTTGCCTCGCGCCAGTAGAGATAGCATGGTGCGTGTCATGTCGCCCGAAACGGTGGCATGGATGCTGAGGCAGATGAATCCCATCGTGGCCGGGCGAGTGGGGACACGCCTCGGCGCGCAGATGCTCACGTTCGTGCTTGGCCAGGTGCACCCTACTCAGGCACTGTCCACGCTGCGCCAGCTTCCTTTCCTACGCCTGCATGAGGTCGCTGAGTCTCTGGAACAGCCGCAAGTCGTGGAAGAGATCCTTGCACATGAGCCGGACACGGCGGGGTCTCTTATGGTCACACAGTTACCGACGGTCGATGCCGAAGGTCTGGCCGAAGCGGCGCGGCACAGTCTCGCTACCCTCAGAGAGATTCGAGACAAGCTCACGCATGTCTATGTGGTCAGAGATGGCGGCGGTCTCGTGGGGCAGATCAGCATGGTTGACCTCGCTCTGGCGGACAATTCGTCGCCCGTTCGCTCTATAGTCTCGTCGATTGTGGCCACCGTGACGGTGGATACTCCTGCGGAGGAGTGCGCCCGCCTCCAGCGCCACTACAATCTGACTCAGCTCCCGGTGGTGGACGGAGACCGGTTGCTGGGCGTAATCCTTGCCGAATCTCTGTTGAGCGCAACGGTCGAACAGGACACACGGCAGATGCAGCAGGTGGCGAACGTGGCCGGTGAGACGGTGGACGGGCCCCTGGCCGGTTCAGTCCGCGCCCGTCTGCCCTGGCTCACCATCAACCTCGGTACGACTTTCCTGGCCGCGGCAACCGTCGCGCTCTTCGAATCGACGCTGACTCAGGTGGTGGTGCTCGCCGCGTTTCTCCCCGTGGTGGCGGGGCAGGGAGGAATTGGAGGCACCCAGACCCTGACCCTCATCGTACGGGCAATCGCACTTGGGGAGCTCGTTGGAGTCGGGGCTCAGCGGCTCCTTGTCCGGGAAGCCTTGCTGGGCCTGGTTCATGGAATCTGGCTGGGGGTCCTGGTGGCCGTCGTTGCCATCATCTGGCAGCAGAATCTTGGACTGGGGTTGGTTCTCGGAATCGCAATGCTCGGCAACATGCTCATCGCCGGCTCGGTCGGGGCAGGTGTGCCATTGCTGCTGCGGCGAATCGGACTGGACCCGGCGGTCGCATCTGCGGTTCTAGTCACTACCGTAACGGACGTGTTCGGCTTTCTGCTGTTCCTGGGTATCGCAACCGCTTCCATTAGTCTGATCACTTAGGGACCCAATGATTCCTTCGTCTCTCCGTCCAAGTCCCACGCTGAACGATCAAGAGATCGCTAGCGGCCTTCGCCTGATGATATGGGAAGGCGTGGCGTCCGGTGCACTGTTCAGCCTCGGCAGCGGCGGTTTCATGGCCGCCTACGCGTTGGCATTGGGAGCCAACAATCTTCAGGTTGGCATACTTGCCGCCCTGCCCTTTATCACCCAGGTCACACAGCTTCCCGCGATCCTCGCCGTCGAACGTTTCAGGAGGCGGAAGGCCATCGGCATCCCGGCCCTGTGTGCTGCCCAACTCCTATGGGCTCCCATAGGAGCCGTGCCATTCCTGTTGGAGACTCCCGGGGCACCCGCCGTGGCCGTGGTGATAGGCCTGATGGCGGTCCGCGGGCTGTTCGCCCCGGTATGGGTGACCACCTGGACGAGCTGGATGCGCGACCTCGTTCCTCAAAACGTTCTGGGGAGCTACTACGGGCGTCGGCTCGGCATAGTCACCGGGGCACTTGCCGCAGTCGGCCTCGGCGGTAGCTTCTTCGTCCGGTGGTGGGAGGGGGTCTCTTCACCTGACGACGCGATCCTAGCGTACTCCATCCTCCTGATCGGTGGAGCCCTTACGTTGGGGCTGATGAGTCCTCTGCTGGCGCTGAGGGCAAGAGAACCCCTCATGCCCGCGGCCCCTGAGACGGCCCGTTCGGCACTCACGGTCCTGGTCGAGCCACTGCGCGACCGCAACTTCTCCCAGCTTGTGCGGTTTCTGTTCGTATGGAGCCTGACATCGAACCTCGCCATCCCCTTCTTCGCCGTCTACATGCTCACCGAGCTCGGCCTCTCCCTGCCCGCCGTGATCGGCCTCACCGTACTCAGCCAGGCAACGAACATCCTCTTCGTGCGGGTATGGGGCCCGATGGCCGACCGGGTTGGAAGCAAGACCGTGATGTCGCTGTCGGCTTCCCTGTACCTGCTGGTTATACTCGGTTGGGTGTTCACCGCCTACCCCGAGCGGCACTTTCTCACCCTGCCGCTGCTCGTGGTGCTGCACGTCTTCGCCGGTGTGGCCGCCGCGGGAGTCACACTTACCATGAGCACTCTGACGCTCAAGATGGCTCCGGAAGGTAAGGCGACGCCGTTCTTGGGTGTCGCCGGGATCGCGGCGAGTGTCGGTGCGGGCATAGGTCCCATCGCGGGCGGCCTCATGGCGGACTACTTCTCCGTCAGGTCGGTGGGGCTGGACTTCATATGGACGTCGCCGAACGGCGTCTTGGACCTGCCCGCGGCCGTGTTGACCGGCTTCGACTTCCTGTTCGTAATAGCGTTCATAGTTGGACTTCTCTCCCTGAATCTCCTCGTGGCCCTACGGGAAGAGGGAGAGGTGCCTCGCGACATCGTCCTCGGCGAGTTGGCTGCGCGCGCCGGGCCCGCAGCTCGGGCTGTCTCCTCCGTTCCCGGGCTCGGCGCCGTGTCGGCCTTTTCCTACGGCTATCTGAAACGTGTGCCCGGTGCCGATGTCGCCCTGGGCGTCACGGCTTATCAGCTTGCGGCCTCTGCGCAGGCGGCGGTCGCGTCTGCCAGCCGTGGTCGAGGGCTGGTGCGCGATGTGGCTGGCGCAGTCGGGGACGTGTTGGATAGAGCAGTCGAAGAGATGGAGGACATCACTGACCACGGCCTCGAGCTCGCTCGCCACACGACCAGGGGCGCGATTCAGGCGGGAGACGATCTGTCCGACCAGTTGGGGAGCGTAACCCGCGGAGCCGTCCTTGGCGCGCTCCGTGCCCTTGTCGGGCAAGGGGTGGACCCCAGGGACGCCCTCCGCGGGGCGGGCTATGGCGCCGTGCAAGGTGCCGTCGAGGCCGGGGAGGACCCTGCCATCGCTGCTGCTCACGCTGTGGAAGCGGCACGCGAGGCGGCGGACCAGTTGGGTGTGACGGATGAGGAGGCCGCCGCGGCTCTAGCAAAGGGAGCTCTGGACGCGGCGGATGCCTCGGGAGATGAGGCGCCTACCGCCGTCCGACGGGTGCTGCCCACGGGGTCCATCTAGACGAGCGCCTTTGGCTGACCCGATGCACAGAGGTCCGAATAGCGGGCTTCCGCGGCTCTATCCGTCGCCTTGGCCGGAGTCTCTGGGCCGGAGCTCCCCCGCACACCTGGCAAGGGCAGCGCCGTACAGGAATATCAGACCGGCGGTGAACCCCCAAATCATCAGAACGACCACGGAGGCAATGGGGCCGTAGACGACGCTCCTGTGAGTGGCGAAACTCGAGAACCAGAAGAACAGGTGCTTCGCTATCTCGAACAGCGCGACGGCAACCACGGCGCCGAACGTGGCGTCCTTCCACTCGACGTGAACGTTGGGCAGGCTGCGGTACACGAAGGCGAAGACCACCCCGGTTAGAACGACGTGGAGAGCGGTCGAGGCGATTCTCAACACGAGGACCGCGGCAATCGACTCACTCCCAACGAACTGGGCGTTCCCCTCGCCAAAACTCACGACGACTTGCAGGAAGGCGGTGATTCCAATCGACACCATGAACAGAAGCACCGCCAGGGTGGCGACTGACACCTCGGCAATGGTTGTCTGCACGGCCTTTCCCGCTTCAAGTCCGAAGAGCCTGTTTACAGCCCTGTTTGCCGCTAGAAACAGGCCGTTCGCGCCCAATACGATGCTCACCAATGCCACGACTCCGAAGGTCAGCGAGCCGCTTAGCAAGTTGTCGACCGCCTGGTGTATCAGGTCTCCCGAGGTTGGAAAATAGTAGACGAGGATCTCGGTTAGGTAGTCTCCGGCCACTTCCGGGTCCCCAAAGGCGGCTACTGCCATGATGACCAGGGCTGCTAGTGGCAGGAGAGACAGGATGGTGAAGTAGGCCAGGGAGGCTGCAAGGTCGATTCCCCCGGTGTGGATGAGGAGGCGCACCGCCCTGACCAGGGCTGCCCAGCGCCAGGCTGCCCGTCCACGCGGCAGCTCGTTCGACAGCCTCTCCGCGATACTGGCGAGCCTCAGCCTCAATTCGGGCGAGACGGGAAATTGCGGCTCCAGGACCCTCCGCACCACCGATTGCCTCACCCTGTTCCCATGGGCCTGGCTAAGGTGATATGCGGCTTCCACGACTCCCGTCGCTGCGGCGGCTATAACCTCCTCCGCCTTCACGTCGGTGCTCTCGACTTCCTCGAGGGCTGTGTCGATGGTCATCCCGGCCACCCCGTCGACCTCATCCAAGTCTCGCTCGGCGACAGCCTCGTGGGACATCAGCGCGTACGCTGCGTCTCGCGTGGCGGCCGCCACGTCGCCGCCGGTGGTGGCGACACCGGAGACAACCCCTCCGACCGTGGCCTTCGCAGCCTCTTGCAGCTCACCGCCCGCCTCTATTACTGCTTCGACCGCGCCTTCTGCCGCCGCCGATGCGGCCTCAACCGAGTTGATTCCAACCGCGGCGGCGCCTACTATCGCCCCTTCGACCGCGTCACGGCCGACGTCTCCGACGTCAGCCTTGCTCCTGCGAGACCCCCGTACCGCCCCGACCACCACCTCCCTGACGGCAGGGGAGGTCACCGTTACCACCTGTCCCGTACCCTCTACGACCCCGATGACGGTATCGCGGACAAATGCCCTGGTCTCCCCTCCCATCTCGCCAACGGCCTGTACGGCCCCCTCCACGGCCTCCCTGGCGAGGTTGCTCGCACCTCGGCTGACCGAACGGGTCCCCCTGGCAGCCCTCAGGGCCGCGGACCGCACCGCGGCTCCCGTGACCCGCCTGTACGCCCGCCTTTCCAAGGCAAGGAACCTCTGGACTTCGCGGGCGACGCGTTCTGAGTGATTGCTCGATGGATGCACGGCTGTGTGACGCAATGGCAGTCGAGGTCTACTCATCATGGATGGTGCAGCACCAACCGGTCAAGCAACGTCCCGCCCACCGCGTCTCCGACCCTCCGGCAACCAGTGGCCCGTCGCCGCCCGCATCGAAGAGTGGACACGAGCTCACGGGGCGCATGGCTGCCATGGCACCGGGGCAGCCGGTGCCCGGCACCATCCAGACGCGGTCCTCCGGGTTGTCCGAGACCCAGTGTAGCTCGACGGTCTCCTCCACCGAGATGACGGAGTCGATCCTGCCGTGGATGAGCGGCGAGCGCTGGAGTGATGTCCCGCCAGGGTGAGCCATGCTCGACCATAGAGTTGAGGATCACGAGCGGCCTGCCGCCAAGGCTCCCATGTACAGAGCGGCGCGGACCCGGGCGCGGCCGCCCAAGACGGTGCGTGTGCCCCGCAGGGTACCGCTGTCGCGGTTGAAGGGCGCTGCGCCCAACAGTGCCGGCGATCTGACGGGGGTCCAGGGTGCCCAGCTCCGGCAGCTGGTCGGCGCCCCGGGCCGCCCCTATTCCGCCAGGAAGCGCCGCAGTATACCGGCAAGCTCCGCGGGCTTGTGGTAACCGATGTCGTGGATCGTGTCCGGGACCCACTCCACGCGGCAGTCGGGGATGGACGCATCGGCCGCCTCGGCCATCTCCTCTCGCATGCGGGCGAACTGCGACCCGGCCGATCGGCCGCTGGACCCGGCGGGCACCACCAGGGCCGGGCACTCCACATTGGGGAACATGGTCGAAGAAGGCTCGGTCCACAGGGCGTCCAACACCTGGGCGTGGTTGGCCGGGTCCAGGATGTCCCGCACCTGGCCGTCTTCTCCCGTGTGGACCATGCTCATGACGATGGGCTCCAGCTCCGGCGACCAGCAGTTGGCCAGCTGGGTTCGCTGGGATGCCAGGTACCCCTCCCGGTCCCCCGTCACCCGCCTCGGCTTCAGCAGGTCCTCGAACCACTCCCGGTTTGCCCCCGGCCAGCGGGTCCAGTCCATGAACCCCCCGTCGATGAGCACCACGCGGGACAGACTCCGGGGGAACTTGGCCGCCAGCGCCAGGGCCACGTAGCCTCCCCAGGAGTGTCCCAGCACCGCCGGCCTGTCCAGGCCAAGGGACTCCATGAACGCCACCACGTCGGCGGCCAGGCTATCCCAGTCGTACCCGGTGGGGGGATGTTCGCTGCGTCCGTGGCCCCTCTGGTCGGGCGCGACTACACGGTGGGTGTCCACCAGAAGCGGGGCCACCAGGTCGTACCAGCGGGATGACGAGGCCAGCCCGTGCAACGCCACGACGGGCACTCCCTCGGGCGAGCCGGGGCCCCAGTCGCGGTAGTGCATGCCCAGCCGGGAGGTCCGCACCCATCGTTCCTCGGGCGACTCGCTCATCCTTGTCCTCCCATACAGGCCTCTGCCCCGGCCGTGGCCCAACCCGCCGTGCCGGGACCCGGCCAAGAGTATATCCAACGCCGGCCCGGGTGTCTAACGCCCGCCGTCTTGGTTGACGCCCGGTCCCCGGATGGCTATATTGGGCCCGCCCCACACCGTTGACGGACTCCCGCGAGGTGGTGTTTGTACGCGCTGGTGCTGGCGGGCGGCCGCGGAGAGCGGCTGCGCCCCCTGACCGACGACCTGCCCAAACCCATGGTGGCCCTGCACGACAGGCCCATCCTGTGGCACCAGGCGCGGTGGCTTACGGCCGCGGGAGTCACCGACATCGTGTTCCTGGCCGGGTACCGCTGGGAGGCCATACGGCGCTACTTTGGTGATGGGGCCGAGTTCGGCTTCCGCGCCCACTACAGCGTCGAGGAGAAGCCCCTGGGGCGCGGCGGGGCCATCCGGATGGGAATGGAGCGGGTGCCGCCGACCGAGACCGAGGTGGTCGTCACCAACGGGGACGTGGTCACAAGAGAGGACCTGGCGAGCATCCACCGGCGCTTCCTGGAGAGACGCAGTTCCACGCCCGACCACCAGGCCACCATCATGGTGGTCCCCTTCGTCAGCCCCTACGGGGTGGTGGAGATGGACGGGTCGGGCACGGTGACCGGGTTCCGCGAGAAGGCGGAGATGCCCTACTGGATCAACGGGGGAGTGTACGTCCTGTCCCGGGATATCGAGGGCGCCCTTCCCGAGCTGGGCGACCACGAGGACACCACCTTCCCCTCCCTGGCGGCCGAGGGGCGCCTGACGGCGTTCAGGTCCCGCGCCTTCTGGAAGAGTATAGACTCCTTCAAGGACCTGAGGGAGGCCGAGGAGGTGATGGGCGACGGGGGAAAGGCAAGGACCTGAGGGAGGCCGAGGAGTTCATGGGCGGCGGATAGACGGTGAAGCTAGACGCGGCCGGGCAGCACGTCTCCGTGATGGAAGCCCCTCCACGACCCACCTTCGTACAGGACCACCCTCCCGGGGCCCAGGACCGTCCACCGGCCAGGGGACCCGAAGCACCCGGACCGCGCGTCGATTCCCAGCACCCTCAGTCCGTCGGGGGCCCCCGAGGCCAGCTCCGACGCCACCTGCTCCGGGTCCCTGGACTCGTGATGCGGCAGCACGGCGACGTCCCCGGCCAACCCCAGGGCCGGCGCCCAGCCTCCGTCCGAGGGTATCCGCATCATCGAGCCCATAACCATGGCCCCCGCGCTGGACCCTCCCACCACCGTACCGGCGGCCATGCACTCCTGGAGCTGCGCCAGGAGCCTGGAGCCCTCCAGAGTGGCCAGCAGGTGCTCGGGGCTCCCCCCGGTGAAGTACACCAGAGACGCCCCGGCGACCTGGACAGCCAGGCCCGGGTCGTCGGCGTCCTCCCGGTCCACCACCATCAGCTCCGACGCCGCGGCGCCCAGGCCGGAGAAATAGGCGACGCCGTTGGCCGCTGCCTTGGCGGCGCCCCGGCGGGCGGCGGTGGGGACTATCAGCACGCGGGGCGGGTCTTGCCCCGTCGACCGCAGGACGGCGGCGTCCATCACCTCGCACCCGGCCCGGAACTCCTCGCCGCCGGCGAGGACGATCCCCCCGGTCACGGGGTCACCTGCGGGGCGTCCAGCTCACCACCATCGGGGTGAGCTCCGGCGCGCCCCGTATCCTGAAGATGCCGTCCTCCTCCACCAGCAGGCCCGGCAGCTTCTCCTCCAGCAGCTTCTGCTTCTCGCCGCCGGGAGCCAGGTACAGCCGCGCCGTAAGCTGTCCGACGGCGTCCTCCACGGAGTCGAAGCCCCTGGATGGGTGCGTCGGAAGGGAGTCGTACCGGGCGTCCACGCCCATCTCCAGCAGGACCTCCCTCAGCTCCGGCACAGCGGGAAGCTGCAGCCGCTCTTCGCCGTGGACGAGCTCCCACAGGGGCGAGTTCTGGGACTGGGGCGACCGGTCATACAGGACCACCAGCACCTTGCGCCGGGCGTGGTGGTCCAGCTTCTTCACGAACACGTCGACGTCGTGGACCACGTACAGGACGTGACAGCAAAGGACCACGTCGGCCGGCTCCACCTCCGCGTCCTCCCAACGGGCCTGGACCAGGGAAACGTTGCCGATGCCGTGGGCCTGGGCCTCGTCCAGGAGTACCGAGCCCATGCTCTCCGAGGGTTCCACCGCTACCATTTGGCCGCAGCGGAGGGCCAGCGCCAGCGCCAGCCTGCCCCCGCCCGCGCCCACGTCCATCACCCGGTCTTCGGGCCCCACTTCCTCCAGCAGCCGGTCCAACAGCTCATCGTCGGTCCTCCGCGGGTCGGCGCGAAAGTTCTCGGCGTAGGGCTTCCAGTGGTCGGAGGGAGGGGCCTCCCACCGGGCCCTGTCCGACTGGGCGTGCTCGGCCTCGACCATCCGGCGCCAGCGTTCCGCGGCGTTCACCGGGACCCCTCGGGTACGAACCTCATGGAGATGGAGTTGACGCAATGGCGGGTGTTGGTGCTCGTAAGCCTCTCTCCCACGAATACATGGCCCAGGTGCCCGCCGCAGGCGGAGCACTCGATCTCAGTGCGGAACCCGTCGGGGTCGGGCAGGCGGTTCACCGCCCCGGGCACCTCCCTGTCGAAGGCGGGCCAGCCGCAGTGGGCGTCGAACTTGTCGACGGACCTGTACAGCTCGGCGTCACACCTGCGGCAAACGTAGGTGCCCGGCTCGTAGAAATCGTCGTACTCCCCCGTGAAGGGAGGCTCCGTGCCCTTGTGCTCTATCACGTACCGCTCCCGGTCGGACAGGGGGTTGTAGCTTGCCTTCCGCGTCTCCGTGAGCCATCTCCGAACGGCGGCCAGGAAGCCGTCGGGGTTGTCCTCGAACACCATGTGGGCCGCCTGCGGGACCTCGGCCAGCCGGCCGTCGGGCAGAACGTCCAGCATGCGCCGGGCAACCTCGGGAGTCAGCAGGTCCGTTTCCACGCCGCGGACTATCAGGGTGGGGCACTGGACCGACGCCAGCAGGGGCCACATGTCCGGGGGCTGGGCCCCCGTGCCGTGGCGCACCTGCTCCCGGATGGCCAGGTCGTACTGCCAGCCGGTCTTTCCGCCGTCCATCTTCCGCGTCGAGTGAGCAAGCCTGCGCCGCAGAATGGGCTCCGGCGTAAGGGGGTTCTCGGCGCTCATGTACTCGACCACGTCCTCGAAGGAGTCGAACTCCTCGGGCACGGCCACCATCTCGGCGCGTATCCGGTCGATGCCCCGCTGGTCCGACTCCGCCCCCACGTCCACCATGACCAGCCGCTCCACCCTGCCTGGGAAGCGGGCGGCGAAGTTGACCGCGTTCTGGCCTCCCATGGAGTGGCCCACCAGCACGAAGGGCTTCAGGGCAAGGGTCTCGACGAAGGCCGCAAGGTCGGCCACGTAGGCCTGGGTGCTGTAGTCGCCGTCCGGGGCCCAGTCGCTGCCGCCGCGGCCCCGCTGGTCCACCGCCAGGACGTGGTACTCGCCACACATGGCCGATGAGAAGTCGTCCCAGGAGTGGCGGTGGCCCCTCAGTCCGTGGAGCAGCACCATGGGCGTCTTCCCCTCGGTGCCCCAGTCCAGGTAGCTGAGCCTGACGCCGTTTGCGTCGACGGTCCTCTCCCGGGCCTGCTTCAGGGTGGTCATGCGTGGCCTCCCGACATTGAATGCGGCGGTCCACGGCCAGTATAACACGCCCTCACCCCAGCCCCTCTCCCGCGGGGAGAGGGGACTACAAGCGGCGTTGACTGGCGGTCTGGGGCACACTAGACTGGGAGCCATCCTAGGTGCCGTGGCTGCGGCTTGCAGGCCTCGCCCAAAGCACGATGCTACGCGAACGTCCTACCCCCAGGGGAAGCCATGCGATGCCGGGCCGTCGCCCGCCATGCGGCCCCATGTCCAGACCCAGGACCGATGAAGCGTAGGTGGGCTGCCGTCCTACTCCTGGTGGCCGCCTGCGGGGGTGGGGACAGCGGCGAGACCCCGCCGCCGGCCGCGCCCGAGGAGGGCGTGCAGGTCACGCGAGTCGTGGAGGGCGACACCTTCGACGTCCTCTTCCCGGACAGCACCGCCGACCGGGTCCGGCTGCTCGGCGTCGATGTCCCCGACACCTCCCCGGGGAGCAGCCTGGATGAGTATGGGGACATCGCAGACCGGGACTGCCTCAAGGACTGGGGAGAGCTGGCAACGGAGTTTGCCACCGCCAGCATGGCCGGGAGGGACGTCACCCTGGTCCAGGACCCCGCGGTCGGGGAGCGGGACGACTCCGGTGCGCTGCTGGCTTACGTGGAGGTCGACGGGCGGGATTTCGGCACGGTACTGGTGGAGCAGGGCCTGGCCCGGGCCTACTTCGAGGGGACGGGCAGCCTCAAGAGGGACTACCTGGCGTCGGAGGCCCTGGTCCGCACCAGCGGAGTGGGCCTCTGGTCGTGTTAGCCTCCGGCCGGCGACTGATGGGACCCCTGGGGCCTGGCGTCTCCACGGAAGCGCCCTAGCCCAAGTGGACGACCTCCACGTCGCCCCAGTGGTGTTGGAGGTACTCGGCGACCAGCCGGCGGTGACACCGGTCGGGTCTCTCCTCGCTGCACAGCAGGCATCCGTTGGAGACCATCCTCTTTATCGGCATCTTTCCGACTCGCCTCTGGTCCATTAGAGCGAGGAACCGCTGCTCGTAGGTGGCCCAGTCGCAACGGCCGTTTCGATAGTCCTGTAGCAGCTCCTGTGTGGGGGCGAGCTCGGGCAGATGGACGTATCTCATCCGGCATATCTTGTCAACGAAGTATTCGAGGTCGCCTTTCTTCGTAAATCCGGCAAGCTGAGAGACGTTGTTCAGCCGCACGTCCACCAGGCGCCTGGCGCCCGACCCGCGAAGCAGCTCGAAAAAGTCGGAGGCGGACTTCTTAGTGAACCCGATGGTATACACCTTCACGGGATGTCCTCCAAATCACCCGTCATCATCGTGTGTTGACTCTGGCCTGATGCGGCCCTCCCGGGCCGATGGTACCATACAAGTGAGGGCACGCCGCCCATCTTCTAGCAGCCCGGAACGCTTGACGAAACATCGATAGCTAGACTACAATCGGCCCCGATTCAGTAGATACACTTTACAATATGCTAGCATTTGCCGCGGTCCGGCGTGAAGGGGGGCTTGTATCATGTCCCAGCAGGAAATAGAGCTCATGGCCCACCTCATGCGCCGGGCCGGCTTCGGGGCCACCAGGGACGAACTGGAGAGCTACGTCGCCCAGGGGTACGAGGCGGTGGTGGAGCAGCTCCTGGACCCTCAGGACGCCCCCGCCGAGCTGGACGACGAGGACCTCATCAGGCGCTACCACACCGATGCCAACGACATGCCGGTCAAGGACAGCGGCCAGTCCTACTGGCTGTACCGCATGATCAACACCCGCCGGCCCCTGGAGGAGAAGCTGGCCCTCTTCTGGCACGGGCTGCTCCCCTCGGGATACACCAAGGTCTCCCGGACGGTCGTCCTCCTGCGGCAGATCGAGATGTTCCGCCGCTTTGGGATGGGCAGCTTTCACACCATGCTGATGGAGCTGTCCCAGGACCCGGCCATGCTGTTCTGGCTCGACAACAAGGACAACCACCGGAACGAGCCCAACGAGAACTACGGTCGGGAGCTGCTGGAGCTCTTTTCCATGGGAGTGGGCAACTACACCGAGCAGGACGTGTACGAGGCGTCCCGGGCCTTCACCGGGTGGACCATATACAACGCCGAGCTGCACACCGTCCGCACCAACATGATGACGAACCACCCCTACGGGAAGCTGGACTGGCAGTTCCAGTACCTGGAAGAGGACCACGACGACGGCGAAAAGGCCTTCCTAGGCCACCGGGGGCCCCTCAACGGCCAGGACGTCATTGACATAATATGCCGGCAGCCAGCCACCGCCCGGTTCCTCTCCCGCCACCTGTACAACTTCTTCGTGGCCGACGAGCCCCAGGTGCCCGCATGGCAGACCGTTCCCCCCAGGGACCCGGAGGCCATCGACACCCTGGTCGAGGCCTATTTCGAGAACGACTACCACATCCGGCCCATGCTGCGGGTCCTGTTCAACTCCGACTTCTTCAAGAACGCCGCTTTCGCCAAGGTCAAGAGCCCCACGGAGGTGGTCGTCGGCACCGTCCGACTCGTCGGCGGGCACCGGTTCCCCGCGTTGGAGGATATGAAGCTGGCGAGCGAGATAGGGCTCATGGGCCAGGAAATCCTCGACCCTCCCAGCGTCGAGGGCTGGCATACCGGGGCCGAGTGGATCAACAGCGGCGCCCTGGTGCAGCGGGTCAACTTCGCGGTGGAGCAGCTCGCAGATCCGGACCGGCCGGGAGTCAGGTCCATCGTCGACCGCATCGCCTCCATGGGCGTGGTATCCCCCGAGCGGTTGGTGGACGCGTGCCTAGACCTCGTGGGTCCCATTCGGGTCTCCGAGGACACCCGCCGGGAGCTGGTGGGGCAGGCACAGGCCGCCGGCGAGGTGAGGTTCGACTCCGAGCCCGACAGCCGCCGCGCGGCGGAGTCCGTCAAGAGGCTCCTCCAGCTCATCGTATCGACCCGGGAATACCAGCTTTGCTGACCTACCGGTACAGCCACACCATAGGCCTCTTCTCCAACATGGGAGGCCTGGGGTTCTGCCACCCGGTGGACATGGCCCTGGGACGCGACGGGGTGCTGTACGTGGTGAGCCGGGGCAACTTCGACACCGAGGTCCAGTGGCCCGGTAAGCGGGTCACCATGTGCACGCTGGACGAGGAGTACCTGGGGGAGATGAGCGGCGGCGGCACCGGGCACGGGCAGATAATGTGGCCCGCCGGCCTCGCCCTGGACGGAGACGGTAACGTCTACGTCTCCGACGAGGCCCTGAACCGGGTATCGGTGTTCTCTCCCAACGGGGACCTCCTGGACACCTGGGGGAACGAGGGCTCCGGCCAGGGCGACTTCAACCGGCCCGCCGGCATCGCCTTCGACGAGGATGACAACCTGCTGGTGGCCGACGGCCTCAACTGCCGCATCCAGAGATACACCAGGGACGGACAGTATCTGGGCGGCTGGGGCAGGCCGGGACGCGCCGATGGGGAGCTCGACGTGCCCTGGGGCGTCCACGTGGACCGCGCCGGCAACGTCTACGTCGCCGATTGGCGCAACGACCGCATCCAGAAGTTCGACGCCGACGGGCGCCATCTGAACACCTGGGGAGGACCCGGCCGCGGCGACGGCGAGTTCTCCCGGCCCGCGGGGGTCGCCGTGGACGGGGACGGCGACGTATACGTCGCCGACTGGGGAAACGAGCGAGTCCAGGTGCTGGGCCCGGAGGGGGAGTTCCAGGCCGTGCTCTACGGCGAGTCCGGGCTGTCCAAGTGGGCCAAGGAGTGGTTCGCCGCCAACCAGGACGAGTACAGGGCGAGGCTGACCGCGGACATGGAGCCTCCCCCGGACCGGCTCTCTTCAGGCTCCATCAGGCACCGGTCGGCCAGCACCGAGAAGCTGTTCTGGGGACCCACCTCGGTCCGGGTGGACGGCCAGGGGAGGGTCTATGTCGTGGACAGCATGCGACATCGAATCCAGATATACCAAAAGGGCGCCGGCCCGTGACGCCCGCGCCTGGCCAACCCTCATATAACCGCAAGCCCCGGAGAGGAACGTGTCGATGCGCAGCGTCGGCGTAGACATCGGCGGCACCTTCACCGACATAGTCCTCTTCGACCAGGAAACGGGCGACATCCAGGTGGCCAAGGTCCCCTCTACGCCGCAGAACCAGGCCGTGGGCTTTGCCGAAGGGGTCGAGGCGGTGGGCACGCGGTTCTCCCAGGTCCAGAGGGTCGTGCACGGCACCACCGTCGCCACCAACGCGGCCATCGAGCGCAGGGGAGCCAAGACTGCCCTGGTAACCACGGCAGGCTATGGGGACCTCCTGGAGATCGGCCGTGGCCAGCGGCTCACCGGAGGCCTCTTCGACCCCAAGTTCGTCCGCACCCCTCCCCTGGTGCCGCGTCCGCTGCGGTTTGAGGTCCAGGAGCGCATGGACGCCACCGGAGAGGTGTACGCCCCCCTGGACGAGGACGGAGTCCGGAAGATCGGACGGCGTCTGGCAGAGCTGGAAATCGACGCCGTGGCCATCTGCTCCCTGCACTCCTACGCCAACGGCGCACACGAACGGCGCATCGGGGAGCTGCTGGCGGAGCATCTCCCAGGGTCCTTCCTCTGCCTGTCCTCCGACGTGCTGGCCGAATACCGGGAATACGAGCGGTTCTCCACCACCGTGTTCAACGCCTACCTGGGCCCGTTGATGCGCCGGTATCTCAACGGCATGCAGGAGTGGCTCCACGACCGCGGCTACGGGGGCGACCTGCAGATAATGACCTCCAACGCGGGCATGGTGTCGGCGGAGGTGGCCGCGGAGTTCCCCGTGCTCACCATACTGTCGGGACCGGCCGCCGGCGTGAGCGGGGCGGTGGCCGTGGCGGAGGCGGCGGGGCTGAAGAACGTAATCACCTACGACATGGGCGGCACCAGCACGGACGTGTGCCTGCTGAAGGACCTCAGGCCAACGGCGTCCCCTGCCCGGGTGGTCGGCGGGCTGCCGCTGAAGACATCCCAGCTCGACATAAACAGCATAGGCGCCGGAGGCGGCAGCATCGGCTGGCTGGACACCGACGGGAGCTTCCGGGTCGGCCCCCGGAGCGCGGGCGCGGAGCCGGGGCCCGCCTGCTACGGGCGGGGCGGCCGGGAGGCGACGGTGGCCGACGCCAACCTGGTGCTCCAGCGCCTGGGCCGCTCCACTCTGCTGGGCAACCGCATGAGGATGCACCCCGACCTGGCCCTGGCGGCCATGGAGACCCTGGCGGCGCAGCTGGGCGTCCCGGACGTCTACCACGCCGCAGACGGCGTCATCAAGGTGGCCGTGGCGAACATGGTCAGCGCCATCCGCACCATCTCCATAGAGATCGGGGAGGACCCCAGGGACTTTGCCCTCATCCCCTTCGGGGGGGCTGGGCCGCTCCACGCCTGTCTGGTGGCGGAGGAGACGGGCATCTCGACGGTCGTCGTGCCCCCGCACCCGGGCAACCTCTCGGCGTTGGGCCTCCTCACCTCCGACCTGAAACACGAGCTGGTGCGGACCTATCTGACCATCCTGCACGAGGCCGACGTGGACCGGGTCCACGCCCTGCTGGACAGCATGGAGCAGGAAGGCCGCGACATGCTCTCCAGGGAGGGCGTGCCCGGGGACCGGATGTCGTTCCTGTACTCCGCCGACATGCGGTACGTAGGCCAGGGGCACGAGCTCAACGTCTGGCTGACCAGGGATGAGTTCGACGTCCAGGTCATGGCCCAGAGGTTCCACGACGCCCACCTGGACAGGTTCACCTACTCCCGCAACGAGCTGCCCATCCAGCTCGTCAACCTGCGCGCGACGGCCACCGGCAGGGTGAGCAAGCTCCGTGTGCAGCCGGTGGAATCGGGCGGGGCCGGGCCCCATGCGGCGTTGTCCCACGAAGCGCTGAAAGAGACCCGGGACGTCCACCTCCGCGGGGCGTGGACCAGCACCCGCGTCTACCACCGGGAGCGCCTCCTGGCGGGCATGGACCTGGAGGCGCCCGCCATCGTGGAGGAGATGGGCTCCACCACCCTGATACCGCCGGGCTGGAGTGGGCGCGTGGACTCCGCCGGCAATATCGTGCTGGTGGCCGGAGGTGAGTCGTGAGAGAGGTCGATCCCATCACCGTAGAGGTGGTCCGCAACGCCTTCATCACCCTCATCCAGGAGATGCGGGCAAGCATCGGACGCGCCGCCTTCTCCCCGATAATCTACGAGTCCCACGACTTCTCCTGCGCCCTGCTCAACGCCCGGGGAGAGATAGTGGCCATCTCCGACGACCTGCCGGCGCACATCCTGCCCACGGCCCTGGGGGTGACGGCAGCCCAGGAGAAGTTCGGGGACGACATCCACCCCGGGGACGTCATAATGATGAACGACCCCTACGTGCTGGGGTCACACATGAACGACACCGCGACCCTGCATCCCTACTTCCTGGGAGACCACCTGATGGCCTGGGTCGCCGTCCGCGTCCACTACTTGGACGTCGGCGGCATGACCCCCGGCAGCATCGCCATACAGGCCACGGAGGTGCACCAGGAGGGCACCCGCATACCCCCAATCAAGCTGTACGAGCGCGGGGAGCCCAACCGCGCGGCCATGGACCTGCTCCTGGCCAACGTCCGCCAGCATCGAGAGTTCGAGGGCGACCTGATGGCGGTGGTCGGGGCGGCGAACCTCGCCCACACGCGCCTGGCCGAGACCTACGGCAAGTACGGCCCCGAGGTGGTGGAGCGGTGCTCCGAGCTCATCCTGGACCGTGGGGAGAGGCGGATGCGGGAGGCCATCTCCCGCGCCAAGCCCGGCGAGTACAGCCACGAGACCTACATGGAGTCGCCCCAAGACGGCGCGCCCCTGCTCATACGCGTGCGCCTCTCCGTCCGTGCGGACAACATCGTGGTGGACTTCTCCGAGTCCGCTCCCCAGACCTCCGGCGCCATCAACGGCGGGCTGGCCTCGGCCCGCAGCGGCGCCTTCGTGGCCATCAAGGCTGCTCTGGACCCCCACTCCCCGGTGAACGCGGGAGCCTTCAGGCCCATCACCGTCATCACGAGGCCCGGCTCGATGCTCCAGGCCGAGTACCCCGCCGCCTGCTGCGGCGCCATGAACGTCATCAACGCCACCACCGAGGCGGTGATGAAGGACCTGGCGTCCCCCTACGCCGACGGCGTGATCGCCGGGGCCGTCCCCATCTACGCCATGCTGGTGCTGGCGGGATGGGATGACCAACGGGGCCGGTCCTTCATCCACTTCGAGAGCAACATCGGGGGCACGGGGGCGGTCAAGGAGCACGATGGAAACAACGTGGTGGCCGGGTACGAGCGCAGCGACTTCCCGAGGATCTTCCCAGCCGAGGTCGCCGAGACCCAGTACCCCCTGAGACTGGAGACGACGGAGCTGGTCCCCAACAGCGGCGGTCCCGGCCGGCGCCGGGGAGGCCTGGCAATGCGCCGAGTCATTCGCATAATGTGCGAAAGCGCGGTGCTCACCACCAACCTGGAGCCGTCGGTGTACCCCTCCACCGGCCTGTTCGGAGGGGCCGGCGCGGGGACGGTGTACCAGGTCAACGTGACGCGAAACGGCCGGCGCCTCGACCTGCGGTCGGTGAACGGCAAGACCGTCGGCTTCCCCCTGGAGCGCGGCGACCTGGTGGAGCAGGTCACGACCACGGGCGCCGGATACGGCGACCCGCTGACCCGGGAGGTGGACCTGGTGCTCCGCGACCTCTCCAACGGCTATATCACCGAGGAGCACGCCCGGTCGGCCTACGGGGTGGTGGTCCGGGACGGGTCCGTGGACCTGGAAGCCACGGACCTGCTGAGGGCTGACCTGGCCGGCCGCCGCAGGTACCTGATGGGAAGGGACGACGAGGAAGAGGACTTCTCCTCCGGCCGGCGAGTGGCCCGGATGAAGAAGGAGGTTGCCGACGACCTGGACCTGCACCAGGGAGACGTGGTGGAGCTGGTCACGACCAACGCAGCCGCCCTCCGGGCGTGGGTGGACATCGACGACGGGGCCCCCGCGGACTCCGTCCCCATGGGCCCCGCGGAGGGGCGGGCTCGAAGCGAGGGCCCCGAAGAGATGGTATGGGTGAGGCCCCTGGCCGGAGGGGAACCCCCGCCGGAGTGAATGCGGAGACGGGGGCGAGTGATGGTGCAAGAGCAGGGGCAGAGTGAGGGCGCCGTAGAGTCACCGGCTTACACCACCATGATCCGTGACCTGCCCCTGGGCGAGCGGCCCCGGGAGCGCCTGCGGGACTACGGTGCGGCGGCCTTGAGCACCGCCGAGCTCATCGCCATACTCCTGCGCACCGGGGTGGTGGGCGAGAGCGTCCTGAACATGGCAACCCGGCTGCTCTCCAAGAACGGGGGCCTGGACGGACTGGGGGGCCTGGGGCGGGCCAGCTTCAAGGAGCTGTGCAACATCAAGGGGATCAGCGAGGCCAAGGCATGCCAGATCCAGGCGGCCCTCGAGCTGGGTCGCAGGCAGGTCTCCCTGCACCCCGAAGACCGTCCCGTGATACACAGCCCCGAGGACGTGAACAACCTGCTTGGCGCCGAGATGACCCTCCTGGACCAGGAGCACCTGAGAGTCCTTCGTCTCGACACCAAGAGCCACGTCAACGGGGTGAGCAACATATACATCGGCAACGTCAACTCGTCCATCGTCAGGCCGGCGGAGGTGTTCCTTCCCGCCGTAAGGGACAACTCGCCGCGCATCATCGTCGTGCACAACCACCCGTCCAGGGACCCCACGCCCAGTCCAGAGGACGTGGCCATCACCCGGCAGATCAGGGAGGCGGGAGAGCTGCTGGAGATCGAGGTGCTGGACCACATCATCCTGGCGGGCGGTCGCTACGTCAGCTTGAAGGAGCGTTCGCTGGGGTTCTGACCCGCCACCCCTCGCCATGCCTACTCTGTATGTGGTGGCCACGCCCATAGGCAACCTGGAGGACGTGACGCTGCGCGCCCTGCGGGTCCTGGGGGAGGTGGGCCTCATCGCCGCCGAGGACACGAGGACCACACGGAAGCTGCTGTCCCGCCACGGCATCAAGACCCCCATGGTCAGCTACAACGAACATAACCGCGCGTCGAGAATACCGGAGGTCCTGTCCGCGCTGCAGACCGGGGACGTGGCCTTGGTATCCGATGCCGGCACGCCGGCCGTCAGCGATCCCGGCTCCGAGCTGGTCGCCGCCGTCGTGGACGCGGGGGGAAGGGTCGTCCCGGTGCCAGGTCCCTCGGCCCTGACGGCTTCCATGGCCGTCGGACTGCATGGGAAGGACGGGGTCCTCTTCCTGGGCTTCCTCCCGAGACGCAAGGGGGAAAGGCGGCGCCTGCTGGACTCGGTGGCAACCCTTCCCTACTCCATCGTGGTGTTCGAGGCTCCTCACCGCCTGAGGGCGGCCCTCCAAGCGGTGTTGGAAGCCCTTGGAGACCGGAGGGTCACGGCCTGCAGGGAGCTCACCAAGGTCCACGAAGAGGTCTTCCGGGGCACCGTCTCCCAGGCGTTGGAGCACTTCGATGGTCCCCGCGGCGAGTTCACCATCATCATGGAGGGCGCCAGGGCGCCGGAGCCCGGCCCGGACCCCTCCTGGGCCTCCGCCGAGCTGGGCCGGCTGAAGGCGGAAGGGGCAAGGGCCAGGGACGCAGTGGATGCCGTGGCCGCAGCAACGGGCCGGCGCAAGGCGGAGCTGTACAAGCTGTGGGTAGACGCGCCCCGCCAGCCGCGCTGACCCTCCAGGCCCGAACAGTCGACTTTGACAGAGCCATAGACCGTGAACGCGGCGCCTTGACAGTTTGGAAGCGCGGGACGTACTCTACCGTCAGGCCCAATGGGGCCAGGGTCCGGGAGAGGCGTTGGATGTTCACCGTCGAGCGGGCCCGCGTTTCCCGTGGCGTCGGCGTCACCGGAGGACAATCATGGAGATGACCGTGGAGCGTTTCCTGAAGGGGATGACCCCCACGGAGCACGTCGCCCGCATGAAGGTCAACAAGGCTCGTTTCGCCGAGGTGATGGCGGCGGTGGAGATATCCCCGGATGTCCGGGACTACTTCGCGGGCCTCACGTCCCCGGTCAGCGTGGCGGTGGTGACCGAAGACTGGTGCGGGGACCACGTTACAACGGTGCCGGTGCTCTACCGCCTTGCGGAGGAGTCGGGCAACCTGGACGTTCGGGTGTTCATGCGGGACGAGAGCTGGGACTTGGCCGACGCCTTTCTGCCGCCGCATCGCCGGGACACCGTTCCGGTGTTCGCCTTCTTCACGGGGGGCGACATGCGGTGGATCGCCGTCTTCATCGAGACATCCCGGGACCTGGTGCCCGTTCTGGACGGGATGGACGACGCCATCCGGGACTCCCTGGCCCATCTCCCGGACATCCGGGCCGACGTGAACGACATGAGCCAGGAGACCCGGGCCGCGCTGCGAAGGGAGCGCGGACTGTACCGGGTGAACCACGCCGCGGAGTGGGGGCGCGTCATATCCCGCGATTTCAGGGATGTCGTAGCCGACGGCCTCTCCCAAGGACCCAACAGCCCTCCCGCCGAGGCGGGCACCGAGTGGCCCGTCCCCGTAGCTTAGACGCATGCCCGATCGCATTCTCGTAGCCGTCGCCTGGCCATACGCCAACGGTTCCCTGCACCTGGGGCATCTTGCGGGCTGTTATCTGCCCGCGGACATCTTCGCCCGCTATCACCGGCTCAAGGGCGACGACGTGCTGATGGTGTCGGGCAGCGACCAGCACGGCACGCCCGTGACCATCCGGGCGGAGCAGGAGGGGACCAGCCCGCAAGAGGTCGTCTCCAAGTACCACGCCGAGTTCCTGGACTCCTGGGAACGGATGGGGATCAGCTTCGACCTGTTCACCACCACCGGCACCGAGAACCACCGCAAGGTCGTCCACGACCTGTTCCTCAGCCTGTACGACAAGGGCAACATCTACAAGGACACCATGCTGCTGCCCCACTGCGCCAGCTGCACCCGGTTCCTCCCGGACCGGTACGTGGAAGGCGCGTGCCCCCACTGCGACAATCTCAATGCCCGGGGCGATCAGTGCGATCACTGCGGCAAGACGTTGAACCCGGAGGAGCTGGTAGCGCCCCGCTGTGGCATCTGCGGCTCCGCCCCAGAGTTTAGGGACTCGGAGCATTTCTTCCTCCGCCTCAGCGCCTTCCAGGAGCCGCTCATCGAGTGGGTGCAGCAACAGGACCATTGGCGGGCCAACGTACTCAACTTCACCCGCAGCTATCTCCACGACGGACTGAAGGACCGGGCCATAACCCGCGACATCTCGTGGGGAGTGCCCGTGCCCCTGGACGGCTACGACGACAAGCGCATCTACGTGTGGTTCGAGGCCGTTACCGGGTACCTGTCGGCGTCCGCAGAGTGGGCCCAGCGGCAGGGACGGCCCGAGGGTTGGCAGGAGTACTGGCAGGCGCCCGACGCGAAGGCATACTACTTCATCGGCAAGGACAACATACCCTTCCACTCCATCATCTGGCCCGCCATGCTCATTGGACGCGGGGGCCTGAACCTCCCCTATGACGTTCCCGCCAACGAGTTCCTCAGCCTGGAGAACCGGCAGTTCTCCACCAGCCGCCAGTGGGCCGTCTGGCTGCCCGACTATCTGGACAGGTACGAACCGGACCCGCTGCGCTACTACCTGTCCATAAACATGCCCGAGTCCGGCGACTCGGACTTCTCCTGGTCGGAGTACGTGCGCCGCAACAACGACGAGCTGGTCGCCACCTACGGCAACCTGGTCAATCGCGTCCTGACATTCACATACCGGAACTTCGGCGGCGTCGTTCCCTCTCCCTCCGAGCTGGACCCGGAGAGCGCGGCCCTCCTGGCCCGGGCGTCGGAAACCCTGGAGTCGGTGGGAGGGAGTCTGGAAAGGTGCCGGTTCCGGTTGGCCATCGGCCAAGCCATGGGCCTCGCCCAGGACGCCAACCGGTACCTGAACGACAAGGCACCATGGAAGACCTTGAAGGAAGACCGAGACTCCACCGCCACCGTACTCTGGGTGGCGCTGAGCGTCATAGGCTGCCTGAAAGTGGTCCTCTCTCCGTTTCTCCCTTTCTCGTCGGCGCGGCTTCATGAGATGATGGGCTTCTCCGGGGACGTGAGGGACGGGGGATGGTCCTGGGAGGCGACCACGGACTTCCTGCCCCCGGGACAACGGCTGGGAGAGCCCGCGCCCCTCTACCTCAAGCTGGACGACGCCGTGGTGGAGCGGGAGACGGCGCGGTTGGGCGCCGAGGCGATTTAGACCATGCGGACAGGGGCGTAGCCTTGGTCGACGGTTTGGACTCGCGCACGGCCCAGATATACGGGCCAATCGTGGAGCGGTTGGAGCAGGTGGAGGAGCGACTCCACGGCATATCCGACGTAAAGACCCACTTTCTTCCGGACCTCCTGGACTACGTCTTCCGCACCCAGGGCAAGAGGGTCCGGCCGGCGATCACCCTGCTGGCGTCCCAGTTCCATCCCCATGACCACGACCAGCCCGTCACCATGGCCACGGCGGTGGAGCTGCTGCACATGGCAACCCTCATCCACGACGACACAGTGGACAACTCGCCCCTGAGGCGGGGGAAGGCCACCGTCAGCGACGTTTGGGGCAAGGACGTGGCCGTTCTCCTGGGCGACTACGTATTCGCCACCTCGGCCACCTTCGTCTGCGACACGGAGAACGTTCGGGTCATCCGCCGGTTCTCAGAGACCATCATGCAGCTCTCCAGCGGCGAGCTGCTGGAGTTCTTCAATACCAACAACTGGCGGCAGAGCAGGGACGACTACAACAACCGGATCTACCGAAAGACCGCCTCCCTCTTTCACACCGCCGCGGAGTCCGGCGCAATCCTGAGCGGAGCGCCCGAGGAGACTGTCCAGGCCCTGGAGGAGTACGGGTACAACATCGGCATGGCCTTTCAGATCGTCGACGACATCCTGGACGTGCAGGGGAGCGCCGAGGAGATCGGGAAACCCGTGGGCAACGACCTGCTCCAGGGGGTGCTGACCCTGCCCACCATCATGCTGATGGAGCGGTACCCCGACGGCAACCCGGTCAAGGAGCTGTTCACCCGGGGCAAGAACGGCTCCGGCGAACAGCTCAAGACCGCGCTGGAGATGATCCAGAACTCGGAGATAATCGAGGACTGCTACGGCGTCGTGGGCGACCACTGCCGGAAGGCCGCCCGGTCCCTGGAATCCCTCGACGACATTCCGGCCCGCGCCTCCCTCCTGATGCTCAGCGAGTACATAATGGAGCGCACCCGCTAGGGCGTGTTCACACTAACTGGTTAGGTATGGTATGCTGGGGGCATGGAACTTACTGAGGCGCAGTACCAACAGATTGCCCCCTACCTGCCCGTCCAACGCGGCAACGTGC
>DAOUJG010000067.1:0-2954 GCA_034423015.1 Dehalococcoidia bacterium
GCCTATCGCAGCGGAGGGGCGTAAATCTGCCCGCCCTTGGGGCAGCCGGTGCAGGGCGCGTCGCCCCAGAGGGCGTTCCGGCTGCCCCGCCGTTCCAGGCCCAGGGGCGCCAGATGCCGGTGGTATATCTCGCCGTAGTTGCCGACGGCGCGAAGGATGTCCTGCGCCACTGTCAAGGGAAGTCCCAGGTCCTCCTGGCCGAAGGATCCCTCCAGTCCGAAGAGGCGGTCAACCGCGGCGTTGCCGGTGGCCTGCGTGGGCACGCTGTCCGACGCCACCCCGTAAGCCTCGGCGTAGATCTGGATGGCCATGACGGTGTTGACGATGTCGTACCACTGTTCGTCGCCGTGGGGCACTAGGGGAGTCAGCGGTTCTTCCGAGATTACCTCGGGCAATACGACGTGGTTCTCCGGGTCAGGGAATACGCTGAGATAGGCGTACAGCCCCGAGTGGTCGGTGGTGAAGGCGTCGCATTCGCCGCCCAGGTAGGCGTTCACGGCGTCGCTGGTCTTGTCAAAGGCGACGGCGCGGATATTCAGTTCGTGCAGATTGGAGAAGTCCGCCTGGTTGAGCTCGGTGGTGGTGTTGCGGGTGACGCAGACCGATGCTCCGTTCAGGTCCCGGGCGCTGTCTGCGCCCAGGCTGCGGCGTACTACGAAGCCCTGGCCGTCGTAGTACATGGTGTGGACGAAGCTGCCCCACCGGGCGTCGCGGGTTGAGGTGGCTGTGAGCACCCGGGCCACCATGTCTATCTCGCCGGACCGTACGGCCTCGCCCAGTCCGGTGGGGATGCTGACGCGAAACTCCACGGCGTCCGGGTCTCCCAGCGCAACGGCGGCCACGGCGCGGCACAGGTCGATGTCGAAGCCGGCGTTGTCGCCATCTTCTAGGTATCCGAAGCCCGGGATCGCGTCGCTGCTGGCGCAGACCAGGTGGCCGCGGGCGCGCACCTCGTCCAGGCGACTCGTCCCGCGAAGGGGCGTCTCCGTTTCTTCTTGCTGTACAGCCGTGAGGGTGCCGTCGCGGCCAGAAGAGGTCGGGTCTGGCGCCTGCTCTTCCCCACAGGCGAGGGTCAATGAGAGGGACAGCAGGGCTACGGCTCCCATCAGAAACGCGAGTGGCCGCGCGGTCATCGGCGGCATCAGTGTCCGGATTGGATGGAGGGGGTTGCCGGGACGGTTATCGGGCACTATCGCTCCTCTTCGGGGTTGGGGGGGTTGGGGGTAGTCCTTCAGGGGCTTCTCCATGGGCCGAGTTCCGCACTGTGGCGCTTGAAGGGGCGTTGCCGTCCTGCCGACTCTCGGACCGGTTGGCGCGGTCCGGCGTTCGGCAGCGCCAATTCTGGGAACCTGGCCAATGTGCGGAGTTGAGTGTCGCCATTTCATCGCGATGCGACCCTTCGACCTCGGGTCCCTGACTGCCCGCTGTCATTCGTGCCGGGGGTGGTGTCAGCAGCGGCCTTGCGGTTGCTCGTGGCAATTGGCTACGTGGGGAGGTGAAACCGGCAGTATTCCTCGTTTTCGAGGGCGTCCAGTGGGCATTGCCAGCCCTCGTCGTTGCGGTAGCGGCACTGGATGCGCGGCTTGTCGATCAATGAGGTCATGGTCAATCATCCCCTGCCGTGGACAGTCTCTCCTCGCATTGTATCGCCTTTTCCGGGCGGCTGGCCGGGAAGACTCAGGTGATGGTAAGGTCGTTCCCTTCGGGATTGGTTAGTCGTCGATGCCCAGGGCAATCGCGTCTTAACCGAGGAGGACTTTGAGGAGGTAGTCCTCCCTCCAGCCGGCTTGCAGGCGCTTGCCCTGTATGCCCACCTTGAGGCTGGTCTCCTTTTTCAGCAGATTGTGGGAGATCTGGCGCAGCGTGGCCATGTTCTGGGGACCGTGGTCTTTGCGCACCCGGCTCTGGTCTTCCCTGAAGGTTACGTCCATGCTCCAGTGCAACGAGTTTTCGATGCTCCAGTGAGCCCGCGCTGCGGCAAGCTGCCGCTCCGCCGATGCCTCCAGGCTGCTGATGTAGTACCGGGCATGCACCGTGGCTCCTGTCTCCGTCTCCCGTCGGCTCTCCACCTTCACCACTGAGCGCAGCCCCGGCCATTCCCCGGCGGTGCCCAGGTATTCCAGGCAGGCCGGGTCGTCTACGGCCCAGCACTCCCGGCGCTCGATGCGCCCGTGTCCCTTGTTCAGGGTGGTGGCGTAGTCGTGGGGTAAGCCGTCCAGACCCGTCCCGTCCCCTGCCTCGAACAGGTCGCGCACGTCCTGATACAGTTGCCCCTGGTTCTCCTTCACCGCCAGCAGGTAGTCTGCTCCACTCTCAACGATCTCACGGGCTATCTCCTTCTGGCAGCCCATGGCGTCGATGGTCACCAGGCAACCGCCCAATTCCAGCATCTCCAGCAGACGGGGGATGGCGGTGATCTCGTTGGACTTTTCCTCGGTCTTCACCTGGCCCAGGGTCAGCGTATTGGCCGAGGCCCAGGCGCTGACCAGGTGTATGGCCTGCCTGCCCGCCCTCCGGTCGTGGGAACGCCGCACTGTCTTGCCGTCAATGGCCACCACCTCTCCGGGCAACAGCGCCGCCACCGCTTGGGTCCACTCCACGAAACAACTCTGGAACTGCTCCGGGTCCAGGCGGGAGAACACATCCCCGAAGGTGTCGTGAGAGGGAATGCCGTTGGGAAGGTCCAGAAAGGTGCGGAACCACTCCTCCTTGCTCTTGCCGAACATCGCCACGTACACCCAAGAGTCCGCGCCACAGATAACGGCGCAGATGGCAATGGCCACGATGTCCAGCAACTGGTGCCGCTTGCTCCGCTCTATGCGCGGGTCCTCCAAGTCCCGGAAATACTCCATGACCGACGTGCCTTGCCCCTCCACCATCACTCACCCCGCATCACACTATGCTTGAACCCTGCTCACCGTCCCCTACTCTATCATTAAGACGCGATTGCCCTG
>DAOUJG010000068.1:0-7379 GCA_034423015.1 Dehalococcoidia bacterium
TTGACCCACCTGCGCTTGCTGACGTAGGTGTAGCGGTTGTCGTAGGCGGTCATGCCGACCATGGCGTAGCCGAGCTCCATAGCCTTGGCCTTGATGTCCTCGGTGACGTCCCGGCCGGCGGGCTCCGCCGTCGGCTCGATGTCGCCGGACTCGCGGGCCTGGAGGACGATGGGCTTGTTGAGCCGCTCGTGCTCGTCGCGGATCTCCTTGATGTCGCTGATCTCCCGGGACCACTTCCGGTAGACGAAGTTCTCCACGTTGTGGCTCTCCACCGGGTAGTTCCGGGTGTAGTAGTTGATGGTGTCCTCGTCCTTGTTGGCGCCAGGGACGCCCTCCAGCTCCTCGGGTATCGGGATGGTGATCTCTTCCTTGCCTTCAGGGCCAGCGAGAGTCGATGGCACTTTCACGGTATGTCCGATCTTCAGCATGGGAAAAACCTCCTTGACGGATCGCGTCCGGTCGAATCCCCTTCCTTATACGCCTCCTGCCCCCGGCTTGTCAAGGAACCGGGCGTTGGAAACGCGAAAAAAGCGGGGCTTGGATCGACGCCTAGTTGTGGCGGCCCCTGGCCGGGATGTCCCAGACGGCCTCCACCTTGCCGTTGCGGACGGCGATGTACTGGTCCCACCGGCTGATCATCGCGTCCTGCTGGGACGGCAGCAGGGTGACCTTGTCTCCGACCTGCAGGCTGGAGCTCCCCTCCACCTGGAAGACGGAGCTATGGGCGTCCATGGACTTGACGGAGACGCCTTCCGCTCCCTCCACCCCCGGGGCCCCCTTGATGTACCCCATGACCTCCATGCCGGCGTCGCCGACGGCCACGCCCGGCCGGGGGGTGCTGATGATGGTGGAGAGCACCTTGCCCGCGTGCTCGAACTCGGACATGTAGCGGTAGGCCGTCTCCATGATCTGGTAGGTGCCGCCCTGGACCTCCGTGACCCCGGGGGTGTCCCCGGCCACGTCGTAGGTCCAGGACTCGCCGGTGGAGACGATCTCCACGGGTATGCCGGCGGCCACTATGGCGTCCTTGACGTCCAGGCAGGTCTGGATCATCCGGCGGCCCTCGGTGTACCGGGTCTCCCGGTCCTTGGGGTCGTCGGCGCCGAGGGTCTGGTGGCTCATCACGCCCCGGAAGTCGAGGCCGGGCAGGTCCATGATCACCTTCGCCAGCTCGACTCCATCCTGCGGGTTCTGGACTCCGCAGCGGTGCATCTGGGTCTCCACCTCGATTATGACGCCAAGGGTGACGCCCGCGGTCTGGGCGCCTTGGGACAGGTCACGGGCGTTCTGCTCGTGGTCGCAGGCGACCTTCATGTTCGCCTGACGGGCCAGGGCGCAAAGCCGGTCGATCTTGTCCTTGGTGACCACCTCGCTGGTGATGAACACGTCGTCGACCCCGCCCTGGACCATCACCTCGGCCTCGGAGACCTTGGCGGAGCAGACGCCCCCTATGGTGCCGCCCATGCGCATCTGCATGTGGGCGAGAACGGGGCTCTTGTGGTTCTTGACGTGGGGGCGCATCTTGCACGTCCGGTCCTTGTAGAACTCGGAGATGATGCGCATGTTGCTCTCCAGAGCGTCCATGTCCAGGATGAGGCAGGGGGTGTCCAGGTCCTCGATGGGAGTGCCCGGTGAAGGCCTGTATCGGTCGGTCATGACTCCTTACTCCTTTCCCGGTGGGCTGGTGCTAGTCGGAGCGTCCGCGGGCGGCGATCTCCCAGACCGCCTCCAGCTTGCCGTCCCTGACGGCGTGCAGGAGGTCGTACTGGTTCATGCACATGGCAAGGTCCCTTGGAATCAGGCGAATGGTGTCCCCCACCTTCAGGGACTGCCTTGCCTCCCCCTCGAGCTCCACCCTGGTGTGCTCGGCGCTGAGCCGGGCCGCCTGGGCCCCGGGCAGTCCCTCGATCACCGGTAGTCCCCGGTCGGGGCCGGTGGCCTTGTGCCCGGCGTCGGCGATGCCGTACTCCTCTACGGGCCTGCTTATGACGGTGGCGACCACCCGGGCCGCCGGCTGGAACTGGTCCAGGTGCCGGCAGTAGTTGTAGTCCATCAGAGGGTAGGCGCCCACGGCCACCTCGGTGACCCCGTTGGTGGACGCGGCCGCCTGGTAGTTGTGCACCCCTCCGGTGGAGACCGTCTGCACCGCCATGCCGTCTGTCTCGACGGCCTCTCGCGTGTCCAGAAGGGCCTGGAGGCCGTCGGCCTCCTCGGGCATGATGGCGCTCTCGGGAGTCATGAGTCCGGCGAACTCCAGCCCCGGGGCCCCGGACACCGCCCTGGCAAGGGCCACGGCATCGGGGCCGGGGGCCACTCCGGCGCCCTCCCCGCCGCCGTTCACGTGGACCAGCACCCTGAGGGTGGTCCCTGCGGCCACGGACGCCGCCGAAAGGTCGGCGACGTTCCGGGGGTTGTCCACGGCCACGGAGATACGGGCCCCTCGGGCCAACCCGCACAGGCGCTGTATCTTTCCCCTGGTGACGATCTCACTGGACACCAGGATGTCCCCGATGCCCGCCGCGGCAAACACCTCAGCTTCGCCCACCCTGGACACGGCGATGCCGTCCACGGTCCCGCCCGCGGCGAGCTGGAGCCGGGCAACGGCCGGGCACTTGTGGGCGGTGACGTGGGGTCGGGCCTTGGCGGGGCTGGTCCGGAAGAAGGCGTGGAGGGTCTCGATGTTCCGCTCCATCGCGTCCAGGTCCACCACCATTGACGGTGTGTCCAGCCGCTCCAGCGGCGTTCCCAGGGGTTGGTAGACCGGGCGTTCCATGGACGTCCCTCCCCGGACTGGATCTGGCTGTCCGATTCGACTGCGGTGGCCCCGTCCCCCAGTTCGTGACGGGGCGGGCTAGTTGCGCTCGGCCCACACCTTCCGCGCGCGGTCTATGGAGCCGGACCGCGCGGCAGTCAGCTCGGGAATGTGGTCCCGCGCCCACTGGTTGGAGGTCTTCAGGTTGGCCATGCTGCCCTGGAACACCGGCATCACGTACCGGGCCAGGAGCTCGTAGCTCTTCAGGAGCTTGTCCCTGGGCGCCCAGTCCTGGGCCTGGATCATGAAGCCGCCGAACCCGCCGCTCCGCTCGTCCAGCCGCTTGATGGTGGCGATCAGGTCGTCGGGCGTGCCGATGACCCACTCCCCGGAGGCCGAGTTGGCCTCCGCGACCCCCTCCAGGGGGACGTCGTGCTCCGGGGGCCGTCCCAGGGTGCCCTCGATGTACTCCCGCTGGTAGCGGCCGCCGCCGATGCGGACGTCCTCCAGGGCCTGTTCCCGGGTCTCGGCCAGGTGCACGTGCATCACCAGGCGCCATTCATCCCGGTTGACCGTCTTCTCGTGCTCGGCGGCCGACTCCTCGGCGATGTCCCACAGATACTGCAGGTCGGCCTGGCCCGAGGTGTCCCTGGGCACGCTCATGGAGAGGACCGATAGGCCGTGCTTGCCGGCCAGGCTCACCCCCGACGGGGACTGGACCGAGGCCACGGCCACGGGCATGTGGGGCGTGGTGTAGGGGCGGAGCTGCAGGAGCGCGTCCCGCAGCTCGAACCAGTCGCTCTTGTAGGTTATGGGCTCGGTCTCGGTGAAGAGACGCATGATCACGTCCAGGGACTCGTGCATCCGCTCCCGCTGGGTGGTGGGCTCGATGCCCAGCATGACCGCGTCCGACACCAAGGCTCCCGGGCCCACGCCGAGCATCGCCCGGCCCCTGGTCAGGTGGTCCAGCAGCACCATCCTGTTGGCGACCATGAGCGGGTGGTGGTAGGGCAGGCTGATGACTCCCGTGCCCAGCATGATGTGCTTGGTGCGCTCGGCGGCCGTGGCGATGAACAGCTCGGGGGAGGCGATGGTCTCCCAGCCGGCGCTGTGGTGCTCACCGATCCACGCCTCGTCGAAGCCCAGAGTGTCCAGCCACTGGACCAGCTCCAGGTCCCTCTCGATAGCCAGGGTCGGGTTCTCGCCCACGGGATGGAAAGGGCCCATGAATATCCCAAACTTCATTCGCTCGGGAAGGGACATCTCGGTCCACTCTCCTCTCTCGCAACCGGGGGGACCGGGCCGTGGTTCCGAATCCACTCGGGAGCCCCGCCGAGGGTGACCGGAGACCGCAAAACCACCGGCGTCGGGGAATATAGGCGATTATACGAACCGCCCGCACCAGTGTCAAACGAAATGGCTCCCCGCCGGACGGGCTGACGGCCCGGGGGACTCCGGCGTGCCGGATCAGGGGAGGGAGGACATCTGGTGCGCGGTCGTGTGGAGAGAATCGACACCCTCGCTTTGCTGGGTAGTACTCAGGCCTCGTTCCAGTATTTCCATGTATGCGCCGTAGATGAACAGACGGTTCCGTCCCTGGCCGGTCGTCTCCTTGAGAATCCCTCGTGCGGTGAAGGATTTTACCAGACCGTTGGCGGTCGGGTACGAAACTCTCAAGTGGCGTGCGGCATCGTTTACCGTGAGGAATGGTCGCTGGAACAAGTAGTCCAGGAGTTGAACGCCATAGGCCGAGCCAGGGTGTGCCTCGATGACTTCCCTACGGTGTGTCTCCCTCAGACTCAAGACTTGTCGAGCAGTTTCCGCGGCTGCATGGGAAACACGCCAGATCGCCGTCAGGAAGAATTTGAGCCACTCCTCGATCTGCCCAGAGTCCCTGGCGGCCTGCAATCTGTCATAGTATTCCCCCTTGTGGGATTTGATGAACTCACTCAGGTACAGTAGTGGCCTCTTCAGCACCCTTTTCTCGCGAAGGTACAGCACCACGAGCAGGCGGCCTATTCGCCCATTGCCGTCGAGGAACGGATGAATCGTCTCGAACTGATAGTGCAATAGCCCAGCCTTGACCAGTACGGGTGTCAGACTCGACTCGTGAATGTAGCGCTCTAGGTCTCCCAGCGCAGTCGACATGACATCCGGAGGAGGTGGGATGAACACGGCTGTCGCGATGTCAGAACCAGGTGGGCCGATCCAATTTTGACTGGTCCTGAATTGGCCGGGAGACTTCTCAGAACCCCGTACTCCCGCCATCAGGCGTTCATGGGCCTCTCTGATCAAGCGGTTGGAAAGAGGCAGTGTCTCCAGCCTATCCAGGGCGTAGCTCATGGCGTGGGCGTAGTTGAGTACCTCCGCGATGTCCTCCGGCATGACCTTCCGAGGCCGGGCCTCGTTCTCGAGCACCTCGCTCAGAGAAGCTTGAGTCACCCCCTCGATCTGAGAGCTGAGCACGGCCTCTTTACGTACGTACATTCCTACGAAGAGGTCGGGGCTGGGGATCATGTCTGCAGAGGAATCAAGCCTGCCAATCGCTTGGTCTGCCATGGATAGGATAAACTGCAGCTCCTCGTCATATTGCACCGAAGGGTCAAATGGCAGCTTCGCCGGATAGAATGCCCCATAGCCCTGAGGCTGCTTTAGGTACGTTCCGGTCCTGTGGATGCCTGTGGTCGTGGCCATGGTAGTCTCCGTGCGTTGGTTGCCATGTTAAAGGCTGTTTCCACCCCGATGGCTATATTAAAGTGTAATGCCTTATTGCTTTAATAACAAGAATTCTTGTTTAAGACACATTTAATATAGAGGCAACTATGCCAGCGACTGTTGCCGGCGCCGATGGGAGCGATGGCCCCCCGCCGGAGGGGCTGCCGCCCCCCGGGGCCCCGGCGTGCCGGATCAGGAGAGGAAAGACGTCTGTCTGATGATAGGCCACTCCTGGAACATCTTACTCAGCTTTAGCTCCTGGTGCTGGTAGGAAGAGCCTATCTCGGGCCCGTAGAGAGTCTCCGGGGGAATCGCCATGTGCTCGAACATCAGCCGGGCGATCTTCTGGCCATGCTGAAGGGCGAAGGGAACGTCGTGGGCGCGGACTTCCAGGACCGCCCTGCTGCCCCGCATACCACTTGCATCGGAGAACCCGAAGCCCGGATCGAAGAAGCCGGCGTAGTGGGTCCTAAGCTCACCGCTCGTTGGGTCGTAGGCTGTCATCTCCGCGGCCAGGGTCCTGGGGATCGATACGCCCTCCACGGACATCAAGAGGTAGAACTCTTCGGGCTCCAGGATCAAGCGTTTGAACTGGTCCGCCCGCACCGGTTCCCAGAAATCGCGGGGGTCGTATTCGGCGACTTTCGACAGGTCCAGCAGTGCACTGTTCTTCTTGGCTCGATACCCGACCACCCTGTCGGCGTCCCCGGACAGGTCGACGGTCAAGAACAGGCCGTCCGAGATCAGGGGCTTGGTGGCACTTGCCTCGGAGCGCTCCTTGACGTACTGATAGACGAGGGGAGTGCGTTCATGTTCTCGATAGAGGTCGGCGTCTGTCAGCCTTCCGTCCCCGTTCACGAGCCTCACCTGGTTCAGCGGCACCCCGGTGGCCACCTGGATGGTAAATGACCGAGATACGACTTCGAGGTACATCGGGCCGGAGTATTCCTCTGGAATCTCGTCGAACCCGGGGGCCTCGTCCACGACGATGCGAGTGAATATATCCAACCGCCCGATGGAGCTCTTGGGGTTTGCCCTCGCTCGAATTCGGTTGGGGAGATCGAGGGTCTCCAGCAACGGGATCAGGTAGGGTCGGTTCTGCTCCAGCACCGCCCCGTTATCCAGTGGAATGGCCGCGCCCAGCTGGTGGTCGCGCAATGCGGCCTTGACCGAGTTGGAACCGGGAAGGAAGCTGCTTCTGAGTCGATAAGCACACCGGCCAAGGCGCAGGTCGAGGCTCGCAGGCTGTATGCTCTCGCCGGGAATCGTGCCTTCTTTGCTGGTGACCCAGCCCTGCCGAATGGCGTTACGCCAAGCGCTGTCGGGAAGTACCCCCGGCGGGTAAATCTGCTCCTCGGTGGTTAGGGTTCTAGCCTTGCGTTGTGTGCGGTTCATGGGCCGTCTCTTGGGCGGATTCTTCTTTCCGTGGCACTAAGACCGGTGGGTCTAGGGGAAGAATAAGGCAGGCCGTGGGGGATGTCCATAGAGGGACAGCCCCGGCGTCGCGGCCAAAAATCGAGGGGCGGCCATGCGGCCGCCCCTCGGTGGTTCCAGCGCTTTGAGGTATGGGCTAGAACTCGTCCATGTCCACATCGTCTTCCTGGGCGTACTCGGCGTACATGGCGTCCACCGGACCCTTGACGAACTCGCGGAGCCTCTCGCGGAAGTCCTGCCACACCTTGTCCCCCTCGGGGCCCTCGGGGACCTCTCCGGCCTCGATCCTCCCTTTCAGCTCCTGCAGGAGGTGGGAGTCGCCGTACCCCTCGGGGATGTGGAAGAAGTCGGAGCCGAACCTGGGCAGCTCGCTGGGGCCGAAGTAGCCCAGCCCGTGCATCTCGTAGCCCTCCAGGTGGTGCGTGCCCTTGCCCAGCACCTGGCCGGTGGTGGCGTAGTGCTCCATGACGGCCTTCAT
>DAOUJG010000069.1:0-105882 GCA_034423015.1 Dehalococcoidia bacterium
TTGGCCATGTCGTGGACCGTCAGCCTGACGGTGTAGGTGTTGCCGCAGTCGTCCTGGAAGCCGCCGGCGTCGTTGACGTGCTTGGCGGCCAGCTCGATGCCGTGGACGCTGCGTATGCCGTAGGAGGCGGACTGGCCGGTGAGGGCGTTGACCTCCCAGAAGTGGGCCTCCCGCATCTCTCCTCCCTCGGCGGGGGGAGCCGTGGTCGCGGGGGCGGTGGTGTCCGCCGGAGTCGTGGCCACAGGGGCCGTGGTGGGCGCGGTGGTGGCCTCCTCCTCGCCGTCGCAGGCCGCTGCCACGAGGACCATTACCAAGGCTACCATCCCTAGGACTAGCAGGCGTCTCATGTTAGCCTCCTGTAGGTATTCGGTGGATCTTTAGCTCCCTTTCGGGATGCGAAATTCAGGATATTGTACTCTCATAGTCTCCGAACTGCAAACGTTTCGGTCTTGCTGCGCCGTCAGTCGGGCTCTTCGCTCTTGGGGGCTGAGGCCGGGTCACGTCTGCCGTGTCCCAGGGCCCCGGTGGCCCAGGCGGGCAGCCTTCGCTCCCTGACCAGGTCCACGAGCCCGAACAGGCGGAGCTGGTTTCCCAGGGGCACCCTGGTGATGACCCCCTGGGGCCGCATGATTATCATGACGGTCAGTACGAGGCCGTACATGATGTACCGCTCGTAGAGGGAGAAGCGCAGGACCTCGGGGACGATGGTCAGGAACATGGCGCCGAAGAGGGGTCCCAGGAAGGTGTAGGAGCCCCCGAATACCCAGAACATGACGAACGTCAGAGAGAAGAAGAAGGTCATGTCCTCGGGGTGCTGCACCAGGATGTAGTGGCCCCGGAAAACGCCGCCCAGGCCCGCGATGGCGCACCCCAGGGAGAAGACCAGCACCCTGACCCAGGAGACGTTGATGCCCATGGCGGCCGCCACCGTCGGGTTGTCCCGGACGGCCCGGGCCGCATATCCCAGGCGCGAGGTGTCGAAGCGCCAGGTGGCGAAGCCCAGAATGGCCAGCACCAGGAACACCACACCGAAGGACGTGTGCAGGGGCATGCCGCTGAAGCCGTTGGCCCCGCCGATATAGTCTATGTTGAAGGCGACCACGGCCATGGCCTCTCCGAAGGCGAGGGTGGTCAGGCCCGCCACCAGGTGGTTCATGCGGATTGTCGCCACGGCCAGGAAGGTGCCGGTGAGGAACCCCACCCCGGTGCCGAACAAGATGGCGGCGGGGAAGGGCCAGCCAAAGTTGGTGGTGAGCACCGCGGACATGTACGCGCCCATTCCGGCGATGGACGCGTGGGCCACGGAAAGGGCCCCGGCCGAGGCGCAGTAGTACAGCCCCACGACTATGATGGCGTTCATCCCGGCGTAGACCAGGGTCGCTTCCCAGAAGCCGGACAGGTTGGTGGACAGGTCGTTCAGTGTCCCGACGATGTCGATGACCCCGGCCACGTCCAGCCCGATGACCAACGCCACCAGAACGGATATCGCCAGGCTCCTCCGCTGGGATGTCAGGTACTCGGACGCTATATCCTGCATCGCTTCACCGCTATACGTCGTAGGACCCGAAGAGCCCGTTGGGCCGGAAGACCAGGATCCCCAGCAGCATGCTGAAGGCCACCGCGTCCCTCAGCGTCGACGTGATGTACCCGGTCACCATCGCCTCGATGATGCCCAGCACCAGCCCGATTGCCATGATGGCCTCGATGTGGCGGTTGCCTCCCACGAGCATGCATACGAAGGCCTTCAGGCCATACAGCAGGCCCATGAAGGGCCAGGCGCTGGTGTAGAGGAGGCCGATGGTCACCCCGGCGATGCCCGCCATCATGGACGAGATGCCGACGGTCAGCTGGGAGACGAAGTTGACGTTGACTCCGCACGCGGCCGCCACGTCGGCCCGCTCGGCCACCGCCCTGGTCGCCCGGCCCCACCGGGTCTCCCTGACGTAGTACCGGAGCAGGAACATGACGATGACCCCGGCGATGAAGGTGGTGAGCTGGGCGGCGGTGATGTTCACCCCCCAGACCCAGAAGGCGTGGAAGGGAATGATGCTGGGGACGAACGCCGGGTCCGATCCCCATATGCGTTGGGCCGCGTACTGCATGAATATGGCGATGCCGCCGGTGGCCATGAAGGGGATGAGTATGTACCTGCCCCGCACGGGCCGTATGACGAAGCGCTCGACGACCAGCCCCGTGGCGCCCGTGCCCCCCATGACTAGGATCAACACCAGGATGAGCATGCCCACCGCCCCGGCCAGCGGCGCGCTGGCGGAGCTGTAGCCCAGGAAGGTGACGACTACGCCGGTGAGGTACGCGCCCAGCATGAACAGCTCGGGATGGGCCAGGTTGATGACCCGCATGACGCTGAAGGTGAGGCCGAACCCCAGGGCGACCACCGCGTAGGTGCTGCCCACGCTCAGGCCGTTGGCCACCTGCTGAAAGAACTGCTCCACCGCTAGACGGCTTCCGCTCCCAGGTACACCCGCTGGACCTCTTCGCTGGACTCGATCTCCGAGGCGGTCCCCTCCCCGGCGATCTGTCCAACCTCCAGGAGGTAGGCGTAGTCGGCTATCTTGAGGGCCTCCCTGGCGTTCTGCTCCACCAGGAGGATGCTCAACCCCTCGGAGCGAAGATCGCTGACAAGCTGGAAGGTGCGTTGCACGATGCGCGGGGCCAGGCCCAGAGACGGCTCGTCCAGGATGAGGAGCTTGGGATCGGATATCAGCGCCCGGCCGAAGGCGAGCTGCTGCTGCTCCCCGCCGCTCAGCGACCCGGCTACCTGTGTAGACCGCTCCCGGAGGATGGGGAACCGCTCCAGGATCCCATCCATGCGCTCCAGGGTCTCCGGGGTCTTCTCGCGGCCGAAGGCGCCCATCAGCAGGTTCTCGTGGACCGTCAGGGTGGAGAATATCTGCCCGCCCTGGGGCAGCCAGGCGATGCCGGCCCGGTTTATCCGGTGGGGAGGCATGCCCCGTATCTCGGTGCCCTCGGGGAACTCGACGGTCCCGGCCTGCGACCGGATCAGGCCGAGGACGGCCTTGATGATGCTGGACTTCCCGGCGCCGTTGACGCCCAGTACGGCGCAGATCTCGTTCTCCCGGACCTGGAAGTCCACCCCTCTGACAGCCTGCACGAGGCCGTAGGAGACCTGCAGGCCGCGGACCTTCAGGACGGACTTCAAGCCCTTACCCCAAGATAGGCGTCCACCACCTCGGGGTTGGCCTGCACCTCGGCCGGGGAGCCTTCGGCAAGCATCTCTCCGAAGTTCATGACCACGACCTTGTCGGAAATGGACATGACGACGTTCATGTTGTGCTCTATGAGGAAGATGGTCTTGCCCATGTCCTTCAGCCGGCCTATCAGCTCCATGAGCCCTTCGACGATGCTCTGGGTGAGTCCCGCCGTCGGCTCGTCCATCATCATCATGTCGGGCTCGGTGGCCAGGGCCCTGGCCACCTCCAGGCGGCGCTGCATGCCGTAGGACAGCTCGCTGGGCATGAAGTACATGCGGTCCTGCAGGCCGACCCACTCCAGCAGCTCCTCGGCCACCTCCCTGTTGCGCTTCCGCTCCCTCCAGTCCCTGGGCATGCCAAGCATGGACTCCAGGAAGGAGGAGCCGGTGCGGCAGAACCGGGAGGCTATTACGTTCTCCACCGCGTTCAGGTTGTCGAAGTACTCCAGGCTCTGGAAGGTCCTCCCCATGCCGGCGGCAACTATCCGGTGGGCCGGCCAGCCGGTGATGTCGGTGCCCTTGAACGTTATCCGTCCCTCGGTCTGGGGCAGGAGGCCGGAGATGACGTTGAACAGGGTGGTCTTCCCCGCGCCGTTGGGGCCTATCATGGAGGTGATGAGGCCCTCGGGGACGTCGAAGCTGGCCTTCTCGACGGCGTGCAGGCCGCCGAAGTGCTTGCTCACCCCCTGTACCTGGAGCATGGCCGGTGGCGCCTGGGAACTCATAACCACCGTATGAGACCACGGGAGCGAGGGGTTGTCAAGTAGGGGTTATGAGGATGATACGGAAAGGGTCGCAGCGGTGTTCATACCGGAGAGAATGAGGCCGAAGAGAACGGGGCTGGGGAGAATTAGGGGTCGCCCCGGCCGGTCCCCTGTGGTATCTTCTGACCAAGCCATGTTGGACCTGATGATCCAGGGCGGGACGGTGGTTGCCCCGTGGGGCGTGGGGACCTGGGACGTCGCCGTGCAGGACGGTGTGATCGCCGCGGTGGCCCATCCCGGGACCCTGCCCGCCGAGGCGGCGCGAGTCCTGGACGCCTCGGGGAAGATAGTCGTGCCCGGGGGCATAGAGCCCCACGCCCACGCAGGGTTCCGGCTGCCCTACCCGGGGGCGCGGGCTGCCGGGCTCCGCTCGGGAAGCGCCGAGGAGATCTCCCGGGCCGCGGTGTTCGGGGGCACGACCACCGTGGTGGACTTCGCCAACTGGAGGCCCGGCATAGACCTGTTCCGCTCCATGGATGAGAAGGACGCCACCTTCAGGGGCAACAGCTACGCCGACTACACCTTTCACTGCATCCTGGTGGGCTGGGGCACCGAGGGGGCGACGCCCGAGCAGGGGGTGGACCTGCCCCATTGGGTCGTGGAGCAGGTCCCGGAGCTGGTGCAGGGGGGATTCAACACCATCAAGGTCTGGACGTCCAACACCACGGCCACCCGGCCCAAGCAGATGGTGGACTTCGGGCACATCTCCGCCATCATGGAGCGGGTGGCCTCGGCGGGAGGGGTGCTGGCGGTGCACGCCGAGGACGAGGACGTGGTGATGTACGCTAGCCAGAGGCTGCACCAGGAGGAGCGCACGGGGACTGAGTTCCTCCACGAAGCCCACTCCAACCTGTCCGAGGACCTGTCCTTCCGGCGGGTGGTGCGGCTGGCCGAGTGGACCGGCGCCGCCGTCTACATGATGCACGTGAGCGCGGGTGAGGGCGTGGACGCCATAGCCGCCGGCAGGAGCAAGGGTCTGCCCGTCTATGGCGAGACCCTCCACCACTACGCGACCTTCACGTCTCAGAAGTACAGGCAGCCCGAAGGCCCCCTGTACCACACCTATCCGGGCCTGAAGTACCGGAAGGACGCGGACGCCCTTTGGCAGGGACTGATGAAGGGGTCCATCTCCACCATGGCTACTGACGTGCTGTGGTGCTCCCGGGACGTGAAGCTCTCGGGCAGGACCATCGAGGACACGGTGGGCGGGAACGCGGCCGTCGAGGAGCGGATGGGCATCACCTACACCGAGGGGGTGGCCAACCGCGGAATGTCCCTGCAGCGGTTCGTCGACGTGACGTCGGCCAACGCCGCCCGCATCCTGGGGATGTACCCCCGGAAGGGGGCCATCGCGCCGGGCAGCGACGCCGACATCACCCTCATCGACCCCCGGCCAGACCGGAATCTGCGCCTGTCCCAGCTCCACGGCACCGACTACAGCGTGTGGGACGGCTGGGAGCTGAAGGGCTGGCCCGTTACGACGGTCCTAAGGGGGATGGTCATCGTCGAGAACGGGGTCCTTGTGGACGACAAGCGGCACGGCCGGCTCATAGGGGGCCGCAAGACGCCGCGCGAGGTGCTGGAGGGGCCGTGGGTCTGAACTGGGCCCTCACCCCGGCCCTCTCCCGCGGGGAGAGGGAGACTTACAGGGCAGGTTTGGAGGCTTGGGAGAGGGGTCCGGGGGTGAGGGCGTCAAGTATTCGGGCAAGGGTGCTTTCGAGCTCCTCTACTAGCTCTTGGTTCTTCAAGACCATCAGGCGTATCCCCAGCTCCTCAATGCGCTCTCGCCGGACGGCGTCATACTCCTGCTGGCCTTCTTGGTTGTGAATGCTCCCCTCAAGCTCCACCGCCAACCTTGCCTCATGGCAGTAGAAGTCGACGATGTAGCGTCCCAGCGGATGCTGGCGACGAAACTTGGCCCCGCCCAGCTGCCGGTCCCTCAGACAGGCCCATAATAGGTCCTCGTGACGAGTCTGCCTTTGGCGCAGCTGGCGCGCTAGGTCCCTTATGTAGCCTGGAGTCTTGGGCCTTTGCACGTGACGTTTGTTCTGGGGCCCTCACCCCGGCCCTCTCCCACGGGGAGAGGTAGAAGTTGGTGTTTTTCCGTCTCTTGCTAGCCCTGGTCTCTCATATACCAACTCCCCTCTCCCACCGGGAGAGGGGCTGGGGGTGGGGGTGTCTCAGGAGAAGTCGGGCTGGATACCTGTGCCCCCCCGGCACAACAATTGGTCGGGGTGAGTGGATTCGAACCACCGACCTCCACGTCCCGAACGTGGCGCGCTAGCCGCTGCGCTACACCCCGCAGGTTACATTATGCCCCACCGCCGCGGGTTAGACAAGGCGTGCCCCACCGCTATTGACGGCGCTACGACCGTGGGGTAGTATCCGGCTGAAGTGAGCCGCCGGGACCCGGGCCGTCCATCGCCGGGGGGTGCGGCAGGAGGTGATGACCATGGCGTCGGAGGTGAAGAAGGCCCTCACCCCCGAGGTAGAGGCCATGATCGGGGTCGAGGGCGAGGTGGTCGAGTGCTGGGGCGTGGTGGACAGGGAGTACCTCAGGCGGTTCACCCAGGCCGTCATGGACCCCGACCCCAGGTACTGGGACGACGAGTTTGCCGCGGCCACCCGCTACGGCGAGGTCATCACCCCCCCGATAATGGTGAGCTACATGCCCGGACGTCTGTCCCCGGCGGAGGGGGACCCGGTCACGGCGGCGTTCCGGGACAACCCCGAGTCCGACGGCATCGAGGGAGTCCGCAGGCAGGGCGAGCTGCCGCCCATCCCCACGGACCTGGTCCGCACGCTGAACGCCGGCAACGAGCTGGAGCTGTACAAGTATCCCAGCATAGGCGACAAGGTGTACTTCCAGAACAAGTACTCCAGCATCACCGAGCGGCAGGGGCGGGATGGGAGCGCGTTTCTGATAGTGGCCAGGGAGACCGTGTTCCGCAACCAGAAGGGCGAGGTCCTCTGCATCACCCGGGCCGCGTCCATTAGACGGTAGGGTATCCCTACCAGAAGCCAGGAGGTGGGCATGGACCTGGAAGCCCTGCTCAAGCTTCCCCCCGAGGAGATACTCCGGCACGACGAAAGGCCCTCGGCCGGCGACCTGCGAGACCCCGTCCAGAGGTACTTCGACGACGTGCACGAGGGGATGGAGCTGCCCAAGTACATCTACCAGCCCACCCCAACCCACCTGTTCAGGTGGAGCGCCGGCATCGAGAACTGGCACCGGATCCACTACGACTTGGACTTCGCCACCAACCACGACAAGCTTCCCAGCATTTTGGTGCAGGGGTCGTGGAAGCAGAGCGTGGTGCCCCAGTACCTGAAGGACTGGACGCTGCCCAACGGCTGGCCGTGGAAGGCGTCGTTCCAGCACCGGGCGATGCTGGTCCCGGGGGACGTCCTCATCATGTGGGGAAGGATCACCGAGAAGCGGGAGAGGGACGGCCTCGGCCTGGTGGACCTGGAGATCGGGATGAAGACCCACCTGGGAATCGAGAGCATGCCCGGCACCGCCACCGTAGTCCTGCCCATCCGTGGCGGCCGTCCGGTCCCCTACCCCTTCGTCCCGCCCTGGGACTGACCGGGAAGCAGCCGCACAGAGACACGGAGCCGCGGAGAGAGCGCGAAACACGGGGCATCGGCGTCTCCGTGGCCGTACTCTCCGGGGTCGTAAGGAGGGCCCATGCCCAGGTTCATGGCGATACACAGCGTGCCGGGCATCACCCAAGAGCAGTTCGAGGACGCCGTCGCCCACGTGAGCAAGTGGCGTCCCGACCGCCGCACGACCATCCTCAAGGTGTACTGCAACCTGGAGGAGGGCAAGCTGGTATCCGAATGCGAGTGCCAGGAGCAGTCCCACTTCGAGGAGTGGATCGCCCAGGCGGGCTGGGGCTACGACGCCATCTTCCGGGTCGACATGGTCCAACAGGTCGGCCGCGTGTGGAGGCTCTAGCCCGGCCTGGCTCCCCTGGCCGGACGGGAAGAGGTCTCCGATGGCATCCATGACGGGAGCCCAGGCCCTGGTAAGGTCCCTGGCCAGGGAGGGTGTGGAGGTGGTCTTCGCCCTTCCAGGGGTCCAGATAATGGACGCCTTCGACGCCCTGCATGACGAGCCGGGCATCAGGCTGGTGACCGTTCGCCACGAGCAGTCGACGACGTTCATGGCCGACGGCTACGCCCGCACCACGGGGAAGGTGGGCGTGGGGCTGGTGGTGCCGGGCCCCGGCGCTCTAAACGCCACGGCCGGCCTGGGCACGGCCTACGCCACCTCCTCGCCGGTCCTCCTCATCTGCGGCCAGATCGAGAGCTATAACCTCGGCAAAGAGCGGGGCGCCCTCCACGAGGTCGAGGACCTGCAGGACGTGTTCCGGCCCATAACCAAGTGGTGCAGCCGGATGATGAGCGTCGAGGCCATTCCGGAGGGCGTGCACGAGGCGATGCGGCGGCTGGGCACCGGCAGGCCCCGTCCCGTGGAGCTGGAGGTGCCCTGGGACGTGCTCCCCCGCCAGGGCGACGCCGAGCTGCCCGAGGCGGAGGTGTTTCCCAGGCAGACGCCGGACCCCTCGAAGGTCCGGGAGGCCGCGGACCTGCTGGCCAACGCCCGCCGTCCCCTCATCTGGGCGGGCGGGGGCGCCATACGCGGCGACGCCTCGGACGAGGTCATGGAGCTTGCCGCCGCCCTCAACGCCCCCGTGATCACCACGCACCAGGGGAAGGGGATCATCCCGGAGACCAGCCCCCTGTCCCTGGGGACCTTCTACTACGGGCACGGGCCCGGCCAGAGGACCCTGCCCCAGTGCGACGTGATACTGGCGGTGGGAAGCCGGCTGCACCTTACGCCGAAGGTGTCCTGGGCCTTCCAGCCCCACCAGAAGCTCATACACATCGACGCGGACCCCGAGGAGCTTGGCCGCAACCACGCCACCAGCGTGGGCATCGTCGCCGACTCCAAGGCCGGTCTGCGGGCCCTCCTGGAGAATCTGGAGGGCGGCTCCAGCGAATGGTCTCCCGTCGAGCTGGCGGCCATAAAGGACGACACGTACCGGGAGATACAGGGCATGGCGCCCCTTCAGGTGGAGATCATCAAGACGCTCCGCCGGGAGCTGGAGGACGACGCCATCGTGGTGGCCGGCACCACCGACGTGGGCTATTGGAGCTACCTGGCCTTCCCGGTGCTCAGGCCCCACTCCTACCTGACCACGTCCTACTTCGCCACCCTTGGCTTCTCCTTTCCCACCGCCGTGGGAGCAAAGATAGGCAATCCGCACCGGCAGGTGGTGGCCCTCTGCGGCGACGGGGGCTTCATGTACGGCGTGCCCGACCTGACCACGGCGGTCCAGGAGGGGGCGAACCTGGTGTCCCTGGTGTTCAACAACGGCTCCTACGGCGCCTCCCTGTCCGACCAGCAGACCCGGTTCGGGGGGCGGGAGCACGGCACCCGCTTTCACAACCCGGACTTCGCGCGGATGGCCGAGTCCTTCGGGGCCGTCGGGGTCAAGCTGGGCGGGCCGGCGGAGCTCGGCGGCGCCCTTCGGGATGCCCTCGAGGCGGACGCCCCCGTGGTCATCGACGTTCCCATGCCCGTGCTGACCCCGCCCTTCCAGATCGCCCCCCGGGGACTGGCCTGAGCGCCAGGGCCGGGGGCTGTCCGCTGCGCCGCACCAACGAAACCGCGCAAGCTTCTTGACTGGAGAAGGCCATGGCCCTGCGTTTCCTGAGGCGCTCCGGAGTCGGGGTGGTGGAGATGTACGGGATGATAGGCGGCGCGCTGCGAGTGCCCGTCTACTCCCGCATCCTGGACGCCGTGAGGCGGGACCGGCGGTTCAAGTCCGTGGTGGTCGAGATAGACTCGCCGGGGGGCGCCGCCAGCGGGTCCGAGCTCCTCTACCGCAGCCTGGCCAGGGTCAGGGAGGCGAAGCCCGTGGTTGCCTACATCAGGGGCACCGGGGCCTCGGGGGCCTACTACATCGCCTGCGGGGCCAGTCGGGTCGTCGCCCTGCCCACCTCGCTGGTGGGGTCCATCGGCGTCATCTACCTGAGGCCGGTGCTGGAGCAGCTGCTGCAGAGGCTGGGCGTGAGCTTCTCCGTACACAAGGGAGGCAGGCTCAAGGACATGGGCGCCTTCTGGCGGGCCCCGACCCCCGAGGAGGAGGGCAAGCTGGACAGCCTCATCACCGAGATATACGACAACTTCGTGGGCGTGGTGGCCCGGGAGCGGCGCATGGAGCCGGAACGGGCGCGGGAGCTGGCCACCGGGGAGGTGTTCACCGGCCGGGGCGCCCTGGAGCTGGGGCTGGTGGACGAGCTCGGTGACTTCGACTCGGCCCTGAATATGGCGGCGGAGATGGGAAGGACGGGCCGCCGGCCGGTGTGGGTCCGGCCCAGGCGGGGCCTCCTGGATCGGTTGACCGGGCGCATGGGCGGCCCCGGGGTCGGTGAGGGCCTGGTTGCGGAGTTGGAGCGCCTCATGGCCGGCGGGCTGTACTACGTGGCGGCGCCTCCCCTCCTGGGACCCCCGGGCGGTCCCAGGGATGCGGGCTAGGGCCTAGGCCCGGGTCGGGCGTTTCGCCTCCTGCCACAGCTCCTCTTTCGCGTCCATGGGCATGTGGTGGAAGTCGAGGCCGCGGTCCGAGGCCAGGCGCTCCATGGCGAGGTACCGTCCCCGGAAGCGGTCGTTGGCCTGCCGCAGCGCGTCCTCGGCCTGGATGTTCAGCCACCGGGCGAGGTTGACCATCACGAACAGGAGGTCGCCGTACTCCCTGGCGCGCTCCTCGTCTGTGGGAGCGTCCACCAGCTCGCCGGCCTCCTCTGCTACCTTGTCCAGCACCCCCGAAACGTCGTCCCACTCGAAGCCCGCCTTGGACACCCGGTCCTGCATGAGCTGGGAGTGGGAGAGAGCGGGCAGCGCCCTGGGGATGCCTTCCACCGGGGACCTGTGGCCCCTCTCCTTCTCCTTCAGCCGCTCCCAGTTCAGCTCCACCTCACGGGCGTCGGAGGCCGAGGAGTCGGCGAAGACGTGGGGGTGGCGTCGGACCAGCTTGTCGGCCACTTTGGAGACCACGGCCTCCACGTCGAAGTCCTGGGCTTCCCGGGCCATCTGTGCGTGAAAGACCACCTGGACGAGGAGGTCGCCCAGCTCCTCCTGAAGCCTGGACGGATCACCGGCGTCGATCGCTTCCATCACCTCGTATGCCTCCTCCAGCAGGTCGCGTTTCAGGGACCCGTGGGTCTGCTCCCGGTCCCACGGGCAGCCTCCGGGGGCCCTCAACCGCTCCACTATCCCCACCAGCTCCTGGAAATGCGACGGACCGTTGCTCATTTGACGACTCCCCGGCAGGCGTTCGCCCGCATTATATGGCCGCCGGGAGCCCACGGCAAACGGTGCGGCCCCCATGATGAGTGTGCTAACGTAGAGCCATGATGAAGGTGTATCTGCGCGCCGGAATGAGGCGCCTGCCCGTTGCCCTGTTCGCGGCCGCCGTGCCGCTGCTGCTGATATGTGCCAGCGTGACCTGGGCGGTGAACGAGATCCGCCTGTACGAGCATGGGTTCGACACCTACGACGTGCCCCTGGTCACCGGGATCGAGCGGGAGGACCTGGTGGTGGCGGCGAAAGAGATTCGCGGCTATTTCAACTCCACCCGCGAGCCCCTGGACGTGCGCACCAGGATATTCGGGGAGGAGCGGGACCTGTTCAACCACCGGGAAGTGCTGCACATGTACGACGTGAAACGGCTTATCTGGGGGGTCTACGGCGTGGGCGCGGCGTCGGCGTTGTACCTGCTGGGGTTCCTGTGCGTGGGTCTGCGCCTCGAGGGCAGGGCCATCGGCCCCCGGGCCGCCCGCGGCGCGGTTTGGGGAGCGGGGCTGACGGTGTGTGTGGTGGTGCTGGTGGGCCTGCTATCGGTGACGGGTTTCGACTCCCTGTTCCTGTTCTTCCACGAGGTCAGCTTCTCCAACGACTTCTGGATGCTGGACCCCCGGCGGGACTACCTGGTCATGATGTTCCCCCAGGGCTTCTGGTTCGACGCGACGATGTTCGTCGCCTTCGTCACCGTGGGCCTGGCGGTGCTGATTCTGGCGTCGGCGGGCGCGGCGCGGCTCATCCGTGGCTGGCGGGAGCGCCGCAGGGACCGCCTCACGGCCCAACACCCGGCGTGAGGCCCTAGCCCCCGGCGCACGCGCAGGCGCCACCGCCGCACCCGCACCCGCCCATGCCCGGCATCGGGCTCAGCGAGCCATCGTCTCCCGCAGAGAAGGACGCGAACAGGGAGACGGCCCGCCTGGCTGGCTGGCCGCAGCGGTCGCAGTCGGCGCCATCTTGGCCGATGGACTGCAGCCGGTCGAACTTGAACTGGCAGGATGAGCACACGTATTCATATATGGGCATGGCGGACTCCAGAGTAGATGTACATGTACAAAATCTAGCCCAAAGGCTGGGGCCCGTCAAGGCCGGGGTCTCGGAAACGCGGGCATGCGGCCTGCAGGCCGTGCCGGGGCCGGAGAATAGCGAGGGCCCCGCCGCTAGGCGGGGCCCTCTGATCCCTCGTACCGTCACACCCGGAGAGGGCTATTCCAGCTCGCTCTCACAGGGCTTCAGGGTGTTGAACATGGTGTGCGAGGGGGTGCCGTCGATGGGCTGCCAGTCGCTGCAGATCGTGTTGGGGTCTAGGGCCCAAACCGCGTTACGCAACGCGATGGGCACGCCCACGTACAGGTCGTACAACTCCTTGCTCAACTCCTGGGCGCGCGCGACCCGCTCTTCCTTGTTCATTATGGCGCCGTATTCCAGGTAGTTGTCCCTCCATACCTCCGGGTTTGGGATGTTGCATACGCTGCCGCCCTGGGGTCCGCAGAGCCCGTGGACTCGGATCTTATCGCCGAAGTTCCGTCCGCCAAGCTGCCAGTGGGCCCCGCCGGAGGCAGGTCCGTCTTCCGAGCCGAAGCCCAGGTTCCTTACCTTCAGGGCGTTTGCGGGCCAGTCGATGGGGGTGAAGCGGGCGTCGATGCCCGCGGCCACCAGGTAGGTGACGATGGCGTCCACCATGTCGGCCATCTCGGGGCCTGCGGCCCAGTCATATCCGTAGGCGTCGAACCTGAACCCTTCGCAGCCCTCCTCCGCAAGGAGCCGCTTGGCCTCCTCGGGGTCGTAGCCGTAGGGGGTGAGGGTCGGGTTCCAGCTCTCGTCCTGGGGGCTGGTGAAGGCGGTGATGCCTGGCGAGACCAGCCCTGGGGGCCAGATCCCGGTGCGGATGGCTTCCGCGTCCACCGCCAGGTTCATGGCCTTCCGCACGTTGAGCTTGTGGGTGCAGTGGCCCTCGTCGAAGGTCTGGTAGATTCCCAGGTAGACCACGTCCACGGCCTTGGGACCGTCCACCGTCAGTCCGGCGGCCCTTATCTCCTCGACGTAGGGGCCGGACATGTTGGCGATGTCGACCTCACCGGTGGCTACCAGTGCCAGGCGAGGTGCTTCCTCGGCGGCCAGGAGGATCTCCATCTCCCGGTAGGCGAAATGGAACTCCTCGTCGCCGTAGTAGTCGTCGAACCTGACGTGGCGAGCCGACCGTCCCAGACTGCGGTCCACCATATCGACGAACCCGGTCCCCGTGTAGCCGGCCTCCTCGAACCCCTCGGGGGTCGAGCCGTTGTCCACCCACGCGTGCTTGGGGAAGACGTACATGTCCGCGCCGCCTATGGGCGGGATGATGTTGAACACGAAGGCGTAGTCCTGGAGCAGGTTGATCCGGAACTTGTGGGAGTCCAGCTCCTCCGCGTCCTTGAAGATGTTCTTCCACCCGCCGGACACGGCGTTGTACCCGCCAACGATCTCGTCGGAGGCCCACCGGGTGACGTTCCAGACGCCGTCCTCGGCGGTGATCTCCACGCCGTCGTGGTCGAGCAAGCCCTTCCGGATGTCGATGTCCCAGGTGCTGCCGTCGACCTGCTCCCAGGAGTCGGCCCAGCCCCAGGCGTTGCTGAGGGTGTTGTCCACCTCCACGCCTATCATGAAGTCATGGGCATGGTTGAAGGAGAACATCCCCACGCTCTTACCGGCATAATGGGGGTCCATGATCTCGTTGTCAAAGCTGTTGATCGCCACCGTAAGCTTGGGGGCCAGCCGGGGCGCGCCCGTATCGGGCGGCGTCGTAGGCGCGGCCGTGGGAGCGGCCGTGGGAGCGGCCGTGGGCTCCGGGGCCATGGTCTCGCCGGGGGCCATTGTGGGCTCGGGGGCCATTGTGGCCGGGGCCGTAGTGGCGGGAGGCGTCGTCGGCGCAGGGGCGGTGGTTGGCTCCGCCTCTTCGTCTCCGCAGGCCATGGCCACCAGCAGAAGCACCAGCAGCGGGACGAACAGGGTGTATTTGCCTTTCAGGACAGTCCGATATGACAAGGGAGCACCTCCAGTGGAAAGAATCCGTTTCACTCGCAAGAGCTTGACGAAAGCTATCACAGGGCCGATTGGTTTGTCAAACCGGAGTCTAGGCGACGGAGGATGGGCAGGAAGGGGGAAAAAGAGGAAGCCCCCGCCAACCGGCGGGGGCTTCCTGCGGTTTCCTGCCGCGTACTGGCTGTTACCCTACGAGGTCTCGCACGGCACCAGCGTGTTGAACATGGTGTGCGCGGGCGTGCCGTCGATGGGCTTCCAGTCGTCGCATATGGTCGCGGGATCGAGGGCCCAGACCGCGTTGCGCAGGGCGATGGGTACGCCCACGTACAGGTCGTACAGCTCCTTGCTCAGCTCCTGGGCGCGCGCGACCCTAACGTCCCTATCCATGATGGAGGCGTACTCCAGGTACCGGTCCCTCCAGAGCTCGGGGTCGGGGAGGTTGCAAACGCTTCCGCCCTGTGGTCCGCAGAGCCCGTGGACTCGGATCTTATCGCCGAAGTTCCGTCCGCCAAGCTGCCAGTGGGCGCCGCCGGAGGCGGGGCCATCCTCTGAGCTGAACTCTAGGTTCCTTACCTTCTGGGAGTTGGCAGCCCAGTCGATGGGAGTGAACCTGGCGTCTATGCCGGCGGCCACCAGGTAGGTGACGATGGCGTCCACCATGTCGGCCATCTCGGGACCGGCGGCGAAGTCATACCCGTAGGCGTCGAACCGGAAGTTCTCGCAACCCTCCTCCGCAAGAAGCCGCTTGGCCTCGTCGGGGTCGTAGCCGTAGGGGGCGAGGGTCGGGTTCCAGCTCTCGTCCTGGGGGCTGCTGAAGGCGGTGATGCCAGGGAGCACGATGCCGGGAGGCCAGATGCCCGCCCGGATGGCTTCGGCGTCCACTGCCAGGTTCATGGCCTTGCGGACATTGAGCTTGTTGGTGCAGTGACCCTCATCGAAGGTCTGGTAGATTCCCAGGTAGACCACGTCCACGGCCTTGGGTCCGTCCACCTCCAGCCCGGCGGCCCTGATCTCCTCGACGTAGGGGCCGGACATGTTGGCGATGTCGGCTGCGCCGGTGGCTACCAGTGCCAGGCGGGGCGCATCCTCGGCGGAGAGGACGACTTCCATCTCCCTGAACTTGAAGTGGAACTCCTCGTCGCCGTAGTAGTCGTCGTACCGCTCGTGGCGCACGAACCGGCCGAGGGCGTGCTCCTTCATGTCGGTGAACCCGGTCCCACCGTAGCCGGCTTCCGCCCATCCCTCGGCGGTGCCGCCGTTGTCCACCCAGGAGTGCTTGGGGAAGAAGTACCCGTCCGAGCCGCCTATGGGCGGGAGGACGTTCCACATGAAGGCGTAGTCCTGGGTGAGGTGGATCCGGCACTTGTATGTGTCCAGTATCTCCGTGCTTTCGTAGATGTTGGTCATCGTACCGGAGAAGACGTTGTAGCCGCCGACGGCCGCCGGGTCGGTGGACAGCCGGTCCATGTTCCACTGGCAGTCCTCGGCGGTGATGTTCACGCCGTCGTGGTCGATGATATCCGACTTCAGGGTGAAGTCCCAGGTGCTGCCGTCGACCTGCTCCCAGGAGTCGGCCCAGCCCCAGGCGTTGCTGAGGGTGTTGTCCACCTCGATGCCCATGAGGTAGTCCTGGGAGTGGTTGAAGACGTAGAGGCCGATGTTCTTCCCGGCCACGTGGGGGTCCATGATTTCGTTGTCAAAGGTGTTCAGCGCCACCCTCAGCGTGCCGCCCAGCTCGGGCTCCATCATCATCGCGTCGGTCGGCTCTGGCGTGGCCTCGGCCATTGCCGTGGGTGCGGCCGTGCCTTCGGGGGCCATGGTGGCTTCAGGAGCCATGGTGGCTTCGGGGGCCATGGTGGCCTCGGGAGCCATGGTGGCGGGAGGAGTCGTCGGCGCCGGGGCGGTCGTCGGATCCTCTTCTTCGCCGCAGGCCATGGCCACCAGCAACAGCGCCAGCAGCGGCGCGAAAAGCATGTATTTGGCCTTCAGGATCGTCCGGTATGACAAAGGGTCACCTCCTGTTTCTGGCAAAACTCGGAGAAATCTATCACAAGCCAGATTGGTTTGTCAATCCTGAACTTGGCCTGAATTTGGACTGGATTCAGGCGCGTATCTCGGGACGCAGGGAAAATGAAGGAGTCCCCGCCGGCCGGCGGGGACTCCTTCCGTCTTCCGATGCCTGTCTGCCGGCGCCCTACGAGGTCTCGCAGGGTATCAGCGTGTTGAACATCACGTGGGAGGGGGTGCCGTCTGAGGGGGTGCCGTCTATGGAGAAAATAAGGCGGGACATGCTGAAGCCAAGGCGAAGCTTACGAATATCGTAGAACGACGGCGCAGGGCACAAATGGCCCAATCTGAGGGTCATGCGGAAGAGGCTGCCAGGGTCCTGGAGCGGCAACCTGTGGCGGCGGCCGGCGCGGTGGTGTTCCCGGGATGTTCGGGCGCCGGCGGGGGGCTTGGGGCGGAGGCGTCAGTCCTCGATGGGCGGCATCAGCTCCAGGAGGCGTCCGTTTCCGGCGATGGGCTGGGTGATGCCCGCCTTGCGGAAGACGCGCCAGGCCGTGGCCTGGACCGCGGTGACCACCGGCTTCCCCAGGCGCTGCTCCAGCTCTGGGGCCGCCTCGAAGGCCCGCCACCCCGTGCAGGGGCAGAACAGCACGTCGGCCTCGTCCCGGCACACTCCGGAGGCGAACTCCACGATGGTCTCCGGGTCCTGGTCGTTCATGCGCTGGGCCCCCGCCTTGGAGGCCCAGGGCTCGCCCTCCACGTTGAGCACCTCGAAGCCCGCGGACTCGAAGTACAGCTTCAGGCGTTCGTTGCTCCAGTCGGGGTAGGGGGTGGCGGCGGATATCTTCCGGGCTCCGAAGAACTTCAGGGCCTGTACGACTGAGGGGCTGGTGGCCACCGCGGGCTGCCCGCCCGCGCCCCTGGACATGATGCGCTCCATCTCGTCGCTCCAAGCCAGGTCGCGGTAGAAGCTGTTGGTGGTGCCCACCATGCTGACGACCTCGACCTTTCCCTGGGCGAGGTGCCGGGCGCCCTCCTCCAGCTCGTCGTTCATCCGGTCCATGGCTTCCCGGATCTCGTCGGGGCCGAACCCGTGGGTGGTGAGCCACAGGTGCTGGCTGTGAACGGTGACGCCGGGGGGCGCCACCCGGTGAAAGTCGGGCTCCACGGTGGTGTTGGTGGTGGGCATCATGATGCCTATGCGTTTGCGGACTGCCATGGGAGACCTCCTGCCAGCATCGTTTTCACAGGTCCGGCGCACCGTGGCGCGACCCCCGCGGTGGGAAGGGGCCCGGGGACCGGCCCCTCCCGTCATTGGCTGTCAGTCATCCACCGGGGGCATCAGCTCCAGCAGGCGCCCGTTTCCGGCAATGGACTGGGTGATGCCCGCCTTGCGGAAGGTCCTCCACGCGGTGGCTTGGACCGCGGTGACCACGGGCTTTCCCAGGCGCTGCTCCAGCTCGGCCGCGGCCTCCATGGAGCGCCAGGCGGTGCAGGGGCAGAACAGGACGTCGGCCTCATCCATGCAGACCCTGGAGGCGAAGTCGACGATGACCTCGGGGTCCTGGTCGTTGATGCCCTGGGCCCCGGCCTTGGATGCCCAGGGCTCGCCCTCCACGTTGAGCACGTCGAAGCCCGCCGACTCGAAGTAGATCTTCAGGCGTCCGTTATTCCAATCGGGGTATGGGGTCGCCACGGAGATCTTCCTGGCGCCGAAGTAGTTGAGGGCCCGGACCACCGACGGGCTGGTGGCCACCGCAGGGATGCCCCCGGCGCCCCGGGACATGATGCGCTCCATCTCGTCGCTCCACGCCAGGTCCCTGTAGAAGCTGTTGGTGGTGCCCGTCATGTTCACCACCTCGACCTTGCCCTGGGCCAGGCGGCGGGCGCCCTCCTCGAGCTGGGCGTTCATCTGGTCCATGGCTTCCTTGCCGGTGCCTGCGTTGGTGAGCCACAGACGTTGGCTGTGTATCGTGACCCCCGGAGGGGCGATGCGGTGGAAGTCGGGCTCCACGGTGGTGTTGGTCGCGGGCACCATGATGCCGATGCGTTTGCGGATCGCCATGATAACCCTCCCGGGCAGTCTGGGAGGCCAGTATAACACGGCGACGGGGGTGAGGCGGCTACTGCCTGGCCGGGCCATGGTCATCAATTGGCGCGTAACCAGCCGACCAAGGGGTGGGTAAGGGGGCGGGTTTTCCTTGACGGTGATTGGGCTTTGTGCTTTACTGTGGCTACGAATTCGACCGTTCATGGGGGCTGGGGTACCCGGAAGGGACGCCTTCGGGGTAGCCCGCTCCCTGCAGGTACAGGGGGGGCTCTCCATGCACTTCGGCCTCGTGATGGAGTGTGACTACCGGGAGGGCGCCACCCAGGCGGAGGCGTTCCAGGAGGCCTTCGACCAGGTGGACGCCGGCGAGGCCCTGGGCCTGGACGGTGTCTGGCTTGCCGAGAGGCATTTCGCCGCCCCCAGGAGCAAGCTGGACCCCATGGGCGTGGGTGTTCCCTCCATCGCCTCGGCCCCGCTGATCATGGCCAGCGCCATCGCCGCCCGCACCAAGCGGCTGCGGGTGGGCATGGCCGTAAGCGTCCTGCCGCTGAACCACCCGGTGCGCATGGCCGAAGAGGCGGCCACCGTGGACAACGTCGCCCAGGGCCGCTTCGACTTCGGCGTCGGGCGCAGCGGCTTCGCGCGGGCGTATCACGGCTACGGCATTCCCTACGAGGAGAGCCGGGCCCGGTTCCAGGAGTGCCTGGACGTCATCATCAAGGCCTGGACCAACGACAGGTTCTCCTACGAAGGCCGGTACTACAAGTACGACAACGTGTGCGTGCTGCCCAAGCCCTACCAGCAGCCCCATCCGCCGATACGGGTGGCCGCCACCACGGCGGACACCTTCCCCCGGGTGGGAGCCCTGGGCCAGAACATGTTCGTCGGCCTGCGGGGCATGGACCGCCCCGAGCTGGCGGAGCACATCAGAAGGTACAGGGAGGCCTGGAGAGAGGCCGGTCAGCCCGGCGAGGGAGACGTGCTGCTTAGGATGCCGGTGTACGTGGCCGAGACCGACGAGGGGGCCGTCGCAGAGTCCGAGGAGAGCACCATGGGCTCCTACCGGCGGCTGGCGGAGAACTTCGTCAGGACGGCGACCGAAGCCGGCGCCTCCGAGGAGCGGGCCGAAAGGGGCCGGCGCCTCGCCAACATCACCTATGAGGACATCCTTCGGGACAGGGTGGCCTATGGGGGCCCGGAGTCGGTGGCCGACAAGATCGCGGGGATCAGCGAGGAGCTGAACCTGTCCGGCGTGATAGCCGAGATGAACGTCGGCGGGCAGGTCCCCCGGGAGCGCGTCCTCAACTCCCTCCGTTTGTTTTGCCAGCGGGTCATCCCGCGGCTGCGGTAAAGGCGGGGCCGCCCCGGTGCGCGGAGCCCTGGCCCTCAGCCCCCGGTACAAGTGGTGGGTCTTTGGCGCCGTCGGCCTGGGCACCTTCACCTCCGTCATCGACCACGGCAGCCTCAACGTAGCTCTTCCCACCATCGCCAGCCACTTCGACACGGACCTCCCCACCGTGCAATGGGTGGTGGTCGGATACGCCCTGACCATCAGCGCCCTGCTGCTGCCCATGGGACGCCTCTCCGACGTCGTCGGCCGCAAGCAGGTGTACCTGTCGGGGTTCGTCCTCGTCGTCATCGGCGCCGCCGTTGCCGCCACCTCGGGCCACATCGTGACGCTGATCCTGTCCCGCGTCCTCCAGGGGTGCGGCGCCGCCATGATCCAAGGCACGGGGATGGCCATAACCACGTCGACCTTCGGACCGGAGGAGCGGGGCAAGGCCCTGGGCTCCCACCTCAGCGTCGTGGGCGCCGGGTCCATAACCGGGCCGGTGCTGGGCGGGCTGTTGGTAAGCAGCCTGAGCTGGGAGTGGGTGTTCTACGCCAACGCCCTGGGGGCCGTGGCGGCGTTGACCGCAGCCTTGGTCATCCTGGACAAGGGCCGGCTTCAACAGCCCGGGGTCCGGGACCGGTTCGACTGGCCGGGGGCCGCCCTGTCCACGGGGGTGCTGGTGGCGTTCCTGTCCGCGATGACCATCGGCCCCCGGTCGGGCTGGGACTCGCCCGTCGTGGCCCTGGGGATGGTTGCCTTCGTGCTGCTCCTGGGAGCCTTCATCTGGTGGGAGCTGAGGTCCCCCAACCCGATGCTGGAGATCAGGCTGTTCAGGGCCAGGCTCTTCTCCATGGGGGCCGCCGCCGGGTTCATCGCGTTCATGGGCACGTCCTCACTGATCTTCCTGATGCCCTTCTATCTTCAGACTGTTGCCGGATACAGCCCGGCCCAGGTCGGGCTGATAATGATGCCCAACGCCCTCTGCTTCATCATCCTGGGGCCCGTCAGCGGCCGGCTGTCCGACCGGTACGGGTTCAGGCCGTTCAACGTGGCCGGCCTGCTGCTCATCACCGGCGGCCTGCTCCTGCTTTCCCGCATCGACGAGACGACTCCCCTGTGGACGGTGATGACGGGCATGGTCCTGACCAGCAGCGGCATGGGCACCTTCAACTCCCCCAACAACAGCTCCATCCTCAGCACCGTGGCGCTCAGCAGGTACGGCGTGGTGTCCGCTCTGCTGCACCTGGTGCGAAACTCGGCCAACGTGACCAGCATCGCCGTCTCCACCGCCATCGTCACGGCGACCATGGCGTCCATGGGCCAGGCGCCCAGCCTGGACGCGGTGGCAGACGCCCCCGCCGCCTTCACCGCGGGAATGCGCACGACCTGCCTGATGCTGGCCGGCTTGCTGGCGGTGGGAGTTGTGGTATCCTTCCTGAAGGGAGGGAGACGCATGGGGCCGGCAGCGGAGCCGCGCCTCAGCAACGCCCCCGGCGCAGGCAACGGCTAGAATGAGAGAGGCGCCGTGTCACCCATAGCCTACATCCCCAGGACCCGCGAGATGTACGCCGACCTGCCCCCGTACCGGTGGGTGGTGAACGACGACGCCCCCTGGACGCCTTTGACCAAGCCCGTGGGTCGCTGCAGGGTGGCCCTCCTCAGCTCGGGCGGCGTCCACCACGTGGACCAAGAGCCCTTCCACTACAGGGACGACACGTCCATACGGAGGGTGCCCAAGGGCGCAAGGGTCGAGGACCTGCGGGTCTCCCATTTCGGATATCGGACCGAGGACGCAGCGGCCGACCCCAACTGCGTGTTCCCCATCGAGCGCATGCGGGAGCTGGAGACGGAGGGAGTCATCGGGGAGCTGGCGGACCCCGCCTACACTTGCATGGGAGGCATCTATTCCACCAGAAGGGTCCGCAACGAGCTCGTGCCCCAGGTGGTGGACAGCGTGGCAACGGCCGGGGTCGACCTGTTTCTACTGGTGCCCGTCTGACCCGTCTGCCACCAGTCCGTGGGGCTGGTAGCCCGGGCCGTGGAGGAGGCGGGAGTCCCTACCCTGTGCATGAGCTCGGCCCTGGACATCACCCGGGCGGTGAAGCCGCCCAGGTCGGTGTTCGTCAACTTCCCCCTGGGGCACCAGACGGGCAAGCCCCACGACCCGGCGCTGCAGCGGAGCATCCTTAGGGACGCGTTCAGGGCCGTGGAGACGATGACCGTGCCCGGGGCCGTCGTCACGCTCCCCTACGTGTGGGATGACGAGGGGGACGACTGGGAGGAGCAGGAGTACCGGCCCGGCTACCTGCCGCCCTATAGCCGGACGGCCCACGACTGACAGGACTCCGGTCCGCGGAGGCGACATCTATACCGACCGGGAATTGGAGCTGGTCCGGGGAGCCATTTCCGGGCATGTCGAGGCTGCCAAAGGCGGCCGGGACGTCCCGACTCCTCCCATGGCGCCGTTCCAGGGCCTGATGTCCTCCCAGCCCGGGCTGCACGAGAAGCTGCGCCGGGACCCCATCGTGGAGACCTACTCCATCTACGGCTTCTTTCCCGAGGTCTACCGGCGCATCTACGTCGAGGGCGCCCGCCCCCCCATGACCATGGCAGGCCGGGCGCGCGGCCGCGTCGCCATGCTGGAGTTCGAGGGCGGTGGGCTGGTGGTAAAGCCCCTGCAGAGCTACCGGGAAGGGGAGGTCGCCGCCATCGGCGCCGAGACCGGCGTGGGCCCCTTGCAGTACCCGTCCCTGGAGGGATACCTGACCGAGGAGCGTATCGCAGGGGCGTTCTTCACAGAGATGGCCCCCGAGGATATCGGCGACGACTCCATGTACCGCGCCGGGGCCGCCCTGGGCGGCATCCTGGCCCGGCTGCACCAGCGCCGGGTGTACTATAACGACGCCACCTTCTCGGACCCCCGGGGCAGGTCCCACTTAATCGTCGAGCCAGGGGGTGGATACAGGCTGATAGACTTCGGAGTGTCGGTACTGCTGGACCGGCACCCGGTACTGGAGGGCCAGGACGTGTACAACTTCGTCCGGACGCTGCCCATGTACCGGGTCCTGAAGCGCATGGGCCTTCAGGGCCATGAGATGGACCGCTTCCTGGAGGAGTACGCCGGGAAGCTGGCCCGGACGTCGCCGGAGGAGATCATGTCCCAGGACCTGCGCTTCGCCGAGGAGGGGCTGAAGATGGCCGCCGGGCGTATGGGCGGCAGGATCGTCGAGCCCTTGGCCCGCGGCTTCAGGGAGGCCTACGGCTCCCAGCCGGCCGGGCCTCCTTAGGGCGCCAGCACCAGCTTCCCCGTGGACTGGCGGCTCTCCATGTGACGGTGGGCCTCGGCGGCCTCGGCCAGGGGAAAGGTGGCCCCTATCCGGACTTTGAGCTCTCCCGACCTGGTCCAGTCGAGCACGTCCGTCGCCCGCCGCACCAGGTCCTCCCGAGTCGCGGTGTAGTCGGTGAGGCTCGGCCGGGTCAGGAACAGGGAGCCCGCGCCAAGCCTGGCCGGCTCCATGGGCGGGACGGGTCCGCTGGCCTGGCCAAACAGCACCAGGTATCCCCTGGGCGCCAGGCACCTGATGCTCTTTTCGAAGGTGGTCTTGCCCACGGAGTCGTACACGACCTGGAGCCCCGCTCCGCCGGTGGCCTCTTTGACGGCTTCCTCGAAGTCCTCGCGCGTATAGATGATGACCTGGTCGGCGCCGGCCTCCCGGGCGATGGCCGCCTTCTCGTCGGTGGAGACGGTCGCAAAGACCCGGGCCCCCGCCCGCTTGGCCATCTGGACCAGGAGCGCCCCGGTGCCCCCGGCCCCGGCGTGGACCAGGCAGGAGTCCCCCTCCTTCAATTGATAGGCGCCGTAGGCCAGATAGTGGGCGGTCATACCCTGGAGCAGGACGGCGGCCCCCGTTGTCGCGTCCAGCCCCTCGGGCATCTTGATGAGGGCGCTGGTTGGGACGGCTGCCCTCTGGGCATATGCGCCGACCACCCCACAGTAGGCAACCACGTCCCCGACCTTCAGGTCCTCGACGCCCTTGCCGACGGCGGAGACGCGCCCGGCCGCCTCCCGCCCCGGGATGGACGGCATCTCCGGGGGAGGATAGGCCCCAGATCGGATGTTGAGGTCCAGGAAGTTGACGCCTGAGGCCTCGATGTCCACCACGACCTCTCCCGTCCCCGGGACAGGGTCCGGGCACTCCTCGTACTTGAGCACGTCGGGCGGGCCTTGTTGATGCATGCGGATAGCCTTCATGGTCATCTCCTTCCTAGTTGAACCGGGGCCTAATCAGATCGTGGCCTGACCGGACCGAACTCCACGGTCCGGGGTGCGGTCGCTACCGGGGGGCCGCTGTGGTATATTATATCCGGTTTCGGACCACTCCAGCTCGGAGGTCTCGCAAAATGGCAAGGTCAGAGGTCGTCATCAAGGCCCAGGGCAGCGGAGCAATCAAGCTGAGTCCTGCTCCCATACTGCCCGCCATGTCCTTCGACGTCTCGAATCAGACGGGTACGGACATCAAGATCGTAGTCGACGGAAAGCGGATCCGCCTGGAGCCCCAGTCCAGCTAGCCCGCTCCGTTTCCACCGTCGCTCCCGGCCGCGGTCCGGGGGATGCCGCCAAACCGCAATCTCAGTAGACCCTTCAGGTCGGTCCACGCTGTCGACACGATCCTGACCCGGCTGTCCGGGTCGTCCTCCCACCGGACCGGCAGCTCCTCGATGCGAAAGCCGTTTCTGGCCCCGATAATCAGCATTTCGGAGTCGAAGAACCAGCCGTTGTCCTTGACCAGGGGCAGGAGAGACTTGGCCGCGTCCCGGCGGAGGGCCTTGAACCCGCACTGGGCGTCCCGAAAGGGCGTGAAGAACATCAGGCGGAAGAGGGCGCTGTAGCAGCGGGAGATGAACTCCCGCTTGAGGGACCGGGTCACCTGGGCCCCCTTGACCAAGCGGCTGCCGGTGGCGATGTGGGCCCCGTCCTCGATGGCGCGGACCAGCTCCGGGAAGTGGGCCAGGTCCGTGGACAGGTCCACGTCCATGTAGCTGACGATGTCCGCGTCGCTGGCGGTCCACGTGTGCCGCAGGGCCCTCCCCCTGCCCTTCTCGGGAATGTGTACGTACTTCACCCCGTCGTACTTGTCGGAGAGCATCCGTGCCACGTCCGGCGTGCCGTCGACGGACCCGTTGTCGGCGATGATGACCGTCCACGGGTTCCCCAGGTTCTCCCGCAGGAAACCGGTCAGGGTGTCCACGCTGCGGGGCAGCGCGTGCTCCTCGTTGTACACCGGGATCACTATGTCTACCGTCGCCATAACCAGCCTCAGCGATACCCCTGGTTTGTCCAGCCGGTCTGTCCGTTCACCGGGCCGCTGCGGGCCCAGGATGCCTAGTGCTTGAAGTGGCGCACGCCGGTGAAGACCATCGCTATGCCGGCGTCGTCGGCCGCCTTGATGACCTCCTCGTCGCGTATGGAGCCGCCGGGCTGGGCTATGGCGGCAATGCCCGATGCGGCGGCCATCTCCACGTTGTCGGGGAAGGGGAAGAAGGCGTCGGAGGCGAGAACTCCGCCCCGGGCGGCGTCGCCGGCCAGGGCCAGGGCCAGGCGGACGCTGGTGACCCGGTTGGGCTGTCCGGCGCCCATGCCCAGCAGGGTCCGGTCCTTGGCGACAACGATGGCGTTGGACCTTATGTGCTTGACGGCGGTCCAGGCGAAGGACAGGTCCGCCAGGTGCTCCGGGGAGGGTTGCGTGGCAGTAACCCACCTCCACGCCGAAGGGTCCTCGGACAGCACGTCGGGACTCTGGACCAGAAGGCCCCCCGTGACCGGCCGCAGGTCGAACCGTCCATCGTCTCCCGGTGACGGAGGGACCGCCAGGACCCGGAGGTTGCGTTTCTTCTTCAGCACCTCCAGGGCCTCGGGTTCGAAGTCCGGGGCCACCACCACCTCGTAGAACACGCCGCTCATCTGCCGGGCCGTCTCCCCGGTGACCGTGCCGTTGAACCCGACGATTCCGCCGAAAGCCGAAACGGTGTCTCCCGAGTAGGCCCTGCGATAGGCCTCGGCCTGATCGTTGTGGCAGGCGAGGCCGCAGGCGTTGGAGTGCTTGATGATGGCCACCGCCGTGTCGGCGTAGTCGCGGACCGCCCGCCAGGCGGCGTCGGCGTCCATCAGGTTGTTGAAGGAGAGCTCCCGGCCGTGGAGCTGCACGGCGTGGGCGATGCCCCCGGCGGCCGAGGCCGGGACGTACAGCGCGCCCGCCTGATGGGGGTTCTCTCCGTACCTGAGCCGGCGGCGTCTTCGATATGAGAGCACCAGCTCCTCGGGGGGGCCGTCCGCTGTTTCGGGGACATCCCCGCAGACGTCCTCCGCCAGGTACCGGGCGACGGCGGTGTCGTAGCGGGACACGTGCTCGAAGGCCTTGCGGGCCAGGCCCCGGCGCTCCGCCTGGGACAGGCCCGTTCCTGCGATGCCCTCGGCCACCCAATCGTAGTCCGAGGGGTCTACGACCACCGTCACAAAGGGGAAGTTCTTGGCGGCAGCCCTGAGGAGCGTGGGCCCGCCGATGTCGATGTTCTCCAGGGCGTCCTCCAGGGTCACCCCGGCCTTGCTCACCGTCTCGACGAAGGGGTACAGGTTCACCACCACGAGGTCGATGGCTCCCAGCCCCTGGCGGGCCATTTCCTCCATGTGGCCGGGGTCGTCGCGCCTGGCCAGGATCCCCCCGTGGATGGCCGGGTGGAGGGTCTTGACCCGCCCGTCCAGGATCTCGGGGAAGCCGGTGAGGTCCGAGACCTGCTGGACGGGGATGCCGTCCCGGGAGAGGGAGTGGTGGGTCCCGCCGGTGCTCACCAGCTCGACGCCGGCGGCGTGGAGCCTACGGGCGAGCTCCACCAACCCCGTCTTGTCGTAGACACTGAGAACGGCCTTCAAATACTCCTCCGATTTGCCGGGCGGATTCCAGCCGCCGGACGCCTGCCCCGGCCTACTCGATGACGACCCGCTCCCCGCCCGTCTGTCCCACCACCTGGCCGACCACCCTGCCCCCGGTGGCCGCGACCACGGCCGGGGCGTCCTCGGGAGCGCAGGCCGCGACCATCCCGAGGCCCATGTTGAACACCCGGAACATCTCATGGTCGTCGATGTTGCCCTCGCGCTGGACGATGCGGAAGATGGGGGGCACCTCCCACGCCTCCGACTCCAGGCGGGCGCACAGCCCGGCAGGCAGGACCCGCGGCAGGTTCTCCACCAGCCCTCCGCCGGTGATGTGGGCCATGGCGCTTATCATGGGCAACACCGGCTCCATCAGGGGGGAGTAGCATCGATGGGGAGCCAGCAACGCCTCTCCCAGGGTGTGGTTCAGCTCATCGTAGCGCTTGTACAGCACGGCTGGGTCCCTATCGATGTCGAACACCTTCCGCACCAGTGAGAACCCGTTGGTGTGCAGGCCGCTGGAGGGTATGCCCACGAGCACGTCGCCCTCGGCCGTCCGTGAGCCGTCTATCATGGCTTCCAGCTCCACGACGCCTACCACGAAGCCCGCCAGGCCGAAGGAGTCCTTGGTGTAGAAGCCGGGCATCTGCGCCGTCTCGCCACCGATGAGGGAGCAGCCCGCCTCACGGCATGCCCATGCCATGCCCCGCAGCAGGGAGTCGGTGCGCTGGAGGTCCAGCTCTCCCATGGACATATAGTCAAGGAAGAAGAGGGGCCTGGCGCCCCTGGTCAGGATATCGTTCACGTTCAGGTTGACCAGGTCGATGCCCAGGGACTCATGGTGGCCCAGAAGGGAGGCGATGCGCAGCTTGGTCCCGACCCCGTCGGTGCTGGAGACCAGCACCGGCTCCCTGTAGCCCTCCAGGCGGTAGAGGCCGGCGAAGCCGCCCGGCGCGCCAAGGACCTGGGGGCCGTGGGTGACGCGGGAGAGGGCGCCGATCCTCTCCTTCATCTCGTCCAGGGCATCCAGGTCGACCCCCGCCGACCGATAGGTCTCGCCCAGCGGCACGGATACCCCCTTTCTTGTGTTCATAGAAGCATATGGGGCGGTCACAGAAGTATACAGGACAGCGGGGAATGGGCGTCAAGGAGCGGGACGTCCCTGCGGACCGGTACAGGGGAGGGCTTCCTGGGGGGACCGAGGCTCAGGCCGGGTCCCGGGCGTGCTCCAGCACCAGCTTGTCCATCTCCAGCTGGACGGGTATGGGGTAGTTGCCGGTGAAGCAGGCGTCGCAGAACCCGCCGTTGGTGCCCCGGACGACCTTCAGCAGCCCGTCGACGCTCAGGTATCCCAGGGAGTCGGCGCCGACGAAGTCCCGGATGCCGTCGACGCTCTTGTTGGCCGCGATGAGCTCCCGCCGGGTGGCCATGTCCACGCCCAGGTGGCAGGGATGGCGGATGGGCGGGGCGCACACGCGCATGTGGACCTCCGCCGCGCCCGCCCGCCTGAGCAGGCTCACCACGTGGGGGGTCGTGGTGCCCCGGACGATGCTGTCGTCCACGACGATGACGCGCTTGCCCTTGACCACGCCGGGCAGGGGGTTGAACTTGAGCTGCACGCCCAGGTCCCGCAGACGCTGGTCCGGCTCGATGAAGGTGCGGCCGACGTACCGGTTCTTCACCAGCCCCTCGCTGTAGGGGATGCCGGCCTCCTGGGCGTAGCCGACGGCGGCGGCGTTGGCGGAGTCGGGTATCCCGATCACCACGTCGGCCTCCACGGGGTGCTCTACGGCGAGCTGAGCGCCCATCTGCAGCCGGCTGGAGTAGACCAGGGTGTCGTCCAGCATGCTGTCGGGGCGGGCGAAGTAGATGAGCTCGAAGACGCACAGGGCCCGGCGGCCGTTGGCCCCGGGCCTCTTGTGGGAGGTCATGCCCTTGGCGTCGATTATCACGGTCTCGCCAGGCTCCACCTCCCGCAGGAAAGTGGCGCCCAGGTGGTCCAGGGCACAGGTCTCCGAGGCGATCACCCAGCCGCTGTCGAGCCGCCCTATGCACATGGGCCGGACCCCCAGGGGATCTCGCATCCCGATGAGGGTGTCGTGGGTAAGGACGACCACCGAGAAGGCGCCCTGCAGGGTCCTCTGGCAGTACTGGGTGCGCTCTGCCCAGGTCTCGCCGGGGGCGTTGGCCAGCAGATAGGCGATGACCTCCGAGTCGGTGGTGGTGGTGAAGTTGCAGCCCCACTGGTCCCGTAGCTGCCGCCGCAGGTCCAGGGCGTTGACCACGTTGCCGTTATGTCCCAGGGCCAGCTCCCCGTGGACGCCCTGGACAAGGAGAGGCTGCGCGTTGCACTCCTGGCTGGAGCCCGTGGTGGAGTAGCGGGTGTGGCCTATGGCCATGTCTCCGGCGAGGGGATACAGCTCCTCCTCGCGGAATATCTGGGTGACCAGGCCCATGTCGGTATGGACGCTGATGGACCGGCCGTCGGAGGTGGCTATGCCGGCGCTCTCCTGCCCCCGATGCTGGAGGGCGAAGAGGCCGAAGAAGGTGATGCGGCTGGCGTCGCCCCCAGGGGTATACACGCCCACCACACCACACTCTTCCCGGGGGTGGTCGAGCAAAGTCCCAGGCTGGGGGTCGCCCGTCGCCGTGCTCACGAGGGCCATATTATAGTCCCGTCAGTGCGGGGCGGTCAATGCCGCATGGCTGCGGCCCCAACGGGTCTCCAGCTACAGGGGCAGCTCCGGCTGCATGCCCGGCAGCAGGTCCACCTGGAAGGCCGAGAGGACCATCCCCACGAGGACGTAGTGGCCTATGAGCACGGTCAGGTCGACCGTTCCCTGGACGCCAAACCGGCCTTGGACGGCCTGGTAGGTGGCGTCGGCCACGCCGTGGTCCCTCACCAGCTCCTGGGCGTACCGTGCCACGAGCTGCTCGTCGCCGGCAAGGGCGTCGGGGGCCTTGCCCTGGACGATGGCCTGGATGGTCTCCTCGGAGACCCCGGCCTCCCGGGCCAGGCGGGCGTGGGCGCTGAACTCGTACTGGTTCTTGATCTCCCGGCCGGTCACCAGAATGGCCACCTCTCTAAGGGCGTTGGGTATCTCCCCTTCGAAGCGCACGTAGGCCCCGGTGGCTGCCACCCGAGAGGCCAGGTCCGGGCTGTGCAGGAGGACACCGAAGGGGCCCCTGATGCCGCCCCGGGTCCCGACTATTGCATCGACGTGCTTCTGGTCTTCCGGCTTGAGGTCCTCTCGCGCTAGGTTTGGTAACCGGGCCATGCCCCCCTCCTAACTATACGACCGGCTATACTATACGACCGGCTATCTCGTGACTGCCGATTGCGTACGGCCGGCGCCCGGCCGCTTCTCTATTCTCTCCATGCGGCGCCCTCGGTGGCGGCGAGGAAGGCGTCCACCAGAGGCGGCCCGGCGGCTATCACGCTGCCGCTGTCCAGGCCCGCGGGGCACCCGCTGCGGTCGAAGGTGCGGCCACCGGCGGCGGAGACCAGCAGCAGGCCCGAGGCGATGTCCCACGGGGACACGTGGTGGTGGAAGTACAGGTCCACCCTGCCGCAGGCGGCGTAGGCGAGCCCCAGGGCGGCGGAGCCCATCAGGCGCAGGCTCTGGAACTCGGGCCACAGGGATGTGACCATTTGCAGCGCGTGAAGGGCCCGCTCCGAGGCGTACCCCATGTCGAAGGCCAGGACGGAGCCGGATATCCCGTCTCTGGGCGAGACGGAGATGGGCGCCCCGTTCAGCAGCGCCGGGCCGCCTGCCTGGGCCGTGAACGTCTCGTCCAGGACGGGGTCGTGGGTGACTCCAAGGAGCACCTGGCCGCCCTGGGCCAGGGCGACGACGACGGCGAAGTGGGGTATGCCGGCCGCGTAGTTGCGTGTCCCGTCCAGGGGGTCCACGACCCAGGTGTAGCCCGACTGGCCCGACACCGGGTCCGACTCCTCGGACAGGATGCCCGAAGAGGGGAACTCGTCGCGGAGGACCTCCAGGCACGCCTTTTCGGCCATCAGGTCGGCGTCGGTGACGGGGTTGTACGGGCCCTTGTAGGTGACGGCCATGGGGCCGTGAAACCGCTCGGCGAGCACGGCGCCGGCCCGGCGGGCCGCGGTCACCGCCACGTCCATGGCAGAGGCGCCCGAGGAGCCGTGCGGAAGGTCCATCAGAGGCCCATCTTGTCCATGACCTCGGCGATGGTCTCCCTTCCGATGGCCTTGGCTTTCCGGGCCCCGTCTTCCAGCACGTCCTCCACGTAGCCCGGGCGGGCCTCCAGCTCCCGGCGGCGCTCCCTGAGGGCCTCCAGGGATCTGTTTATGCCCTCGGCCAGGTGCAGCTTGCAGTCCACGCACCCTCGGGCGGCTGAGGTGCACTCTTCATGGACCGTGTCGACGTCGCCCGGGTTGAATATCTTGTGCAGGGAGTACACGTTGCAGATGTCGGGCCTGCCGGGAATGTCGCGCTTCGTGCGCTGCGGGTCGGTGAAGGCGGTGCGCACGCGCTTGACGGTCTCCTCGGGGGTGAAGGCGATGTCGATGTGGTTGTCCAGGCTCTTGCTCATCTTCTGCTGGCCGTCCAGGCCCCGGATCATGGGCACCTCGGTGAGCTTGGCCTGGGGCTCGGGGAAGGTGGGGCCGAACATGTTGTTGAATCTTCGCACGATCTCCCGGGCCAGCTCCAGGTGGGGGAGCTGGTCCTCGCCCACGGGTACCGCGTTCGCCTTGTACAGGATGATGTCGGCGGTCTGAAGCACCGGGTAGCCCACGAGCCCGTAGTTGACGCTCTCCTCGGTCTCGCTCATCTGCCGCACCTTCTCCTTGAAGGTGGGGACGCGCATCAGCCAGCCCAGGGGGGTCACCATGCTGAGCAGGGTGTGGAGGGTGAGGACCTCGGGGACCTGGGACTGGACGAATATGATGCTCCGCTCGGGGTCCAGCCCCGCCGCCAGCCAGTCCAGGACCATCTCGCGGATGTTGGGCCGTATCTCCTTGACGTCTTCGGGAGAGTCGAGGGTGGTGAGGGCGTGGACGTCGACGGCGCAGTATATGCAGTCGTAGTCGGCCTGAAGATCCACCCAGTTGGTCAGGGCCCCCAGGTAGTTGCCGATGTGGAGGCGTCCCGTGGGGCGCATGCCCGAGAATATGGTGCCTCTATTCGTCATCGTCGCGCAGACTCCTCGTTCACGGCGCCACCAGGCCCCCGTAGGTCTCGGGACGCCGGTCCCGAAAGAACTGCCAGGTGGACCGGACCTCCCTGATCTCGTCCAGGTCCATGTCGGCCACGAGTACCTGGTCCCTGTCCCTGGAGGCCTGGGCGATGATCTGCCCCCTGGGGTTGCAGAAGTAGCTGCTGCCGTAGAACTCGCCGATGTTCCAGGGGGCCTCTCGTCCCACCCGGTTGACGGCGCCCAGGAAGTAGCCCGAGGCCACGGCGTGGGCCGGCTGCTCCAGCTCCCACAGGTACTCGGAGAGGCCGGCGACGGTGGCGGAGGGGTTGAATACGATCTCGGCGCCGTTGAGCCCCAGGGCCCGGGCGCCCTCGGGAAAGTGGCGGTCGTAGCAGATGTACACCCCGATGTCCGCGACCTTTGTATGGAAGACGGGGTACCCCAGGTTGCCCGGGCGGAAGTAGAACTTCTCCCAGAAGCCGGGCTCCAGGTGGGGGATGTGGGTCTTGCGGTACTTGCCCAGGTACGTGCCGTCGGAGTCCAGGACGGCGGCGGTGTTGTAGTAGACTCCGGGCATCTCCTCCTCGTAGACGGGGACTACCATGACCATCCCGTGGGCCCTGGCCAAGTCCCGCATGGCGCGCACCGTCGGGCCGTCGGGGACGCTCTCCGCGGTGCCGTACCACCGGGCGTCCTGCTCGGCGGGGAAGTAGGGGCCGGTGAACAGCTCCTGCAGGCACAGGAGCTGCACCCCCATGCCGGCGGCCTCCTCGATGAGGGCCACGTGCTTGTCCAGCATCATCTTCCGCAGGCGCTCCGGCGGTTGGGAAGCGTCCTCGCCTGCGGCGGCCTGGATGAGCCCTCCCCGGACAACTCTGGGCATGGTTCCCTCTCTTGCCATTACCCCCGTCTCTCGCCATTACCCCCGCCTTGTGGCGGGGGCATGATGCCGCGTCGGGTGCGGCGCTCCGGAGGTGGTCGGCTTCCCTTTCCCTACTTTGTGGGCCCTACTTGTGGGTGCCCCGCTTCAGGAAGCGGCCCTGGCCGGGGCTGCCCACGTACTGCCCGTCCTGGATGACCAGGTTTCCGTGGGAGAGCACCACGTCGGGCATCCCCTTCATGGTCATGCCTTCGTACATATTATAGTCGATGTTCATGTGGTGGGTCTTGACGCTTATGGTGGTCTCCTTGTCGGGGTCGATGACCACTATGTCGGCGTCGCTGCCCACGGCGATGGTGCCCTTGCGCGGGAACAGGCCGAACAGCTTGGCGGCGGTGGTGGAGAAGATCTCCACCAGGCGGTTCATGCTGATCCGGCCCGTGCACACCCCAAGGGTGTACAGCACGGCCAGCCGGTGCTCGATTCCCGGTCCGCCGTTGGGTATCTTGGAGAAGTCGTTTCTGCCCGCGGACTTCTGGTCCGCGAACCGGAAGGCGCAGTGGTCGGTGGAGACGAGCTGGAGGTCGTCGGCGCGCAAGCCCTTCCACAGCTCGTCCTGGTGCCACTGCTCCCTGAGGGGCGGGGTGAGGACGTACTTCGCGCCCTCGAACCCCTCCTGGTCGTAGCGGCTGTTGTCCAGGGCCAGGTAGTGGGGGCACGTCTCGGCGTACACGTACTTCTGGCTGGCCCGGGCCGCCTGGACCTCCTGGAGGGCCTCGGAGCAGCTCAGGTGCACGAAGTAGACGGGCGCGCGGGCCACCTCGGCCATGCGTATGGCCCGGTGGGTGGCCTCTGCCTCTGCCTCGGGCGGGCGGGTGATGGCGTGGTACTTGGGCGCCGTATTGCCCTCGGCCAGCGCCTGCTTGACCAGCACGTCGATCATCAGGCCGTGCTCGGCGTGGAGGCACACGAAGGCGCCATTGTCCGAGGCCCGGGTCAGGGCCTTGAAGATGGTGGTGTCGTCCACCATCACGGCGCCGGGGTAGGCCATGAACATCTTGAAGCTGGTCACGCCCTGGCGGACCATGTCGTCCATCTCGGGGATGCGGCTGTCGGGGAGGTCCAGGATGATCATGTGGAAGCCGTAGTCGATGGCGGCCTTGCCCTCGGCCTTGCCGTGCCATATGTCCAGGGACTCGGACAGGGCGTGGCCCCGCTGCTGCACGGCGAAGTCGACGATGCTGGTGGTGCCCCCGGCGGCGGCGGCGATGGTCCCGGTCCGGAAGTCGTCGGAGCTGACTGTGCCGCCGAAGGGAAAGTCCAGGTGGGTGTGGGGGTCGATGCCCCCGGGGATCACGTACTTGCCCGAGGCGTCTATGGTCGTGTCCGCGTCGGCTGTCAGGTCGGTCCCGATGGTGCGGATCACGTCGCCGTCCACCAGGATGTCGGCCACGTAGTCGTCCACCGCCGTGATGATGCGTCCGTTCTTGATGAGGATGCTCATATCGGTCCCTCCTCCAGTCCTAAGGGCAGTCGTGAGGGTCGAAGGCGGGGGCGGTCGTGAGGGTCGAGGGCCCGGGGCCCGTTGGCGAGTACGACCGTGCCTGGCCGCCTGAGCCCGAGTATATGCGCCGCCATGAAGGGTGTCAAGAACGGCCGCGGCGGACGGTGGCCGGTGGCGTGTCCATTTGAATCTGCCAAACGGACGGGGCGATTCGTCGTCCGGCGAAGTCCGGGTGCAGGGGACGGGGCCGGGTAGCCCGGCGGCGGGCAGGACTGTCCGGACGCCGGGGCTAGTGGCCGGCGGCTTGGGCGGGGCCCAGGAAGGACTCCCTGATGCGGTGGAGGGTCACCTCGGGTTCGATGGGCGCCACTGCCATATAGCCGGCCTCCTGGATCTTGGCAACGATGAACCAGGGCCCGTCGGAGGTCATGGCGGCGCGCACCATCTCGTCCAGGTCCTCTTCGTTGGAAACGGTGGCCGTCTTCGGTATGCCGCAGGCCTTCGCCACCTGCTCCAGGTCGGTGCCCGTGGCCGTGTGGCTGGGCTGGTGGCCGGTCTGGCCCCACTCCTCGTTGTCCCACACCACTACGACCAGGTTCCGCGGCTTCTCCCGGCCTATGGTCGCGATGGTCCCCAGGTTCATCAGCAGGGAGCCGTCGCCGTCCAGGGAGACGACCCTCTCCGGGGTGGAGAGTGCCATCCCCAGGGCGATGGAGGAGCAGAGGCCCATGGCGCCGTAGGTGTAGAAGTTGCGGCTGCGGTGGCCGGCGTGCCACAGCTCGTCGGTGGTGGGGCCCAGGTTGCTCACGATGACGCCGTCGCCGACGTGCCTGAGTACGACCTTGGTGCCGTCGAACCTATGCAAGCTTGCCTCCGTGCAGGAGCGAGTTCATGCAGATGGCGACGGGCTGCCTGCTGGAGTGGCACAGCTTGATGGCGCCCTTGACGACCCGGTCCATGCCATCCACCTGGGTCAGGGTGTAGTGGGGCAGCCCCAGTACCTCCAGTATGGGCCTGGTGCCGCGGCCCATGGCCACCTGGGCGATGTTGAACTCGCCCAGCTCCCCCCTGAGGTTGATGAAGAGTGGTATGGGCGTGCGGGTGGGGATGCACAGGCTCCCGATGGCGTTCAGGGTGTTGCCGAAGCCGCTGGACTGCATGAAGACGGCGGCATTGCGTCCCACCGCGTAGGCGCCCACTGCGATCCCCACCGCCTCCTCCTCCCTGCTGGCGGAGACCACGTGGAAGAAGGGGTCGTTCTCCATCCTGCTGGTGGCCTGGTCGATGCTGATGTCGGGCACGTAGCTGATCAGGGAGGTATCGGTCTCCTTGAGGCACTGGAGGAGGATCTCCGCCCAATTCATGGCTGGGTCCTTTCGGCTGGGGCCCGGTGGAATCGACGCGCAACACTATAGCAACCGGCCCCCGGGATGTCAAAGGGACGGGCGGGCCTGAAACGCCGGCTACGCCCCCCGGCCCAGGGTATAGAGCCGGGCGTAGAGCCCGCCGGCCTCCATCAGCTCCTGGTGGGTGCCCTCCTCGGCGATACGGCCCCGGTCCAGCACGACGATGCGGTCCGCCCCCCGGACGGTGGACAGGCGGTGGGCGATTATGAGGGCGGTGCGGCCCCGGAGGACCGTCGCCAGGCCCCGCTGGACCAGGGCTTCCGTCTGGCTGTCCACGGTGGCGGTGGCCTCGTCCAGGATGACGATGCGGGGGTCCCCCACCAGGGCCCTGGCCAGGGAGATGAGCTGCCGCTGGCCCGGGCTGAGGTTGACGCCCCGCTCCTCGACGAGGGTGTCGTATCCGCGCTCCATGCCGGCGATGAAGTCGTGGGCCCCCACGGCCCTGGCGGCCTCCTCCACCTCCCGGTCGGTGGCGTCGGGCCTGGAGTACCGGATGTTCTCCCGAATGTCGCCGGAGAACAGGAAGGGCTCCTGGGGCACCACGCTGATCTGCCGGTTCAGCGACGAGCGCCGCACCTCCCTTACGTCGTACCCGTCCACTGCCACCCTGCCCGTGTCCACGTCGTAGAGCCTGGACAGGAGGGACGCCAGGGTCGTCTTGCCCGCTCCCGTCGGGCCCACCAAGGCCACCTTCTGGCCGGGGCCCACTTCGAGGCTGACGTCGTCCAGGACCCGGACTCCCTCGACATAGCTGAAACCGACGTGGTCGAAGGATACGCGCCCCGTCAGGGGCGGCAGGTCTCGTGCCCCGGGCTTGTCGACGATCTCCGGCTCCAGGTCCAGAATCTCGAAGATGTGCTGCCCGGAGGTGGTCGCCCGCTGGAGCTGCCCGTAGTGCATGGTCAGGCTTCGGACGGGGTCGAACAGGCGCTGGACGTAGAGGGCGAAGGCCACCAGCGTGCCCACGGCGAGGTTGTCACCGAGGACCATCATGCCCCCTAGAACGATGACCAGGGCCGTGGCGATGGCCGTGAGCAGCTCCACCGAGGGGTTCAGGGCCGACGAGAGGCGGGTGGAGGTGAGGCTGGCCTCCAGGTACCTGCGGTTGACCTGGTCGAACTGCCGGAGGTTGGCGTCCTGCCGGTGGAGGCTCTGGATTACCCTGACCCCCGATATGTTCTCCTGGAGTGCCGAGTTGACGGAGGCGATGTTCCGCCGCACGTCCATGAAGTGCTTCCAGGAGATCCTCTGCCAGAAGACCATGATCAGGAACAGCACGGGGATGACGGCCATGGTCACCAGGGCCAGGTCCCACTTCATCAGCAGCATCGCGATGACGAACCCCACCAGGCGGACGACATCTCCCATGGACAGGATGAAGATGGAGAGAAACTCTTGGAGCTGCTGCACGTCGTTCTGGACCCTGGACATGTTGCTGCCCACCTCGGTGCGCTGGAAGTAGGAGATGGACAGCCGCTGCATGTGGTTGAAGGTGGAGGTCCTCAGCCCCGTCAGCAGGTTCTGGCCTACCCTGGACAGAGTGACGAGATGCAGGTAGTTGGCGGCATAGCCGACGACGGCGCTCACCACCATGAGCACCACGGCGGTGGCCAGGTCCGAGGCGTTCTGGGGCGGCACGACACTGTCCACCGCGTCCTTGATGAACCACGGTATGGCCACCTCGGAGACGGCGTACACGACCATGGTGGCCAGGCTGACGAGGGAGAGGGTCCGGTAGGGGGCCACGTAGCCCATCAGCCGCGCCACGACCCGGTAGGTGTCGGCGCGGCTCGGCCGCTCCTCGTCGGGGACCAAGCCCCTTGCCAGTCTGCCCATGCGCATCGGTCCGCCTGTCTCCCCTAGCCCGTGACCTCGTCCGGTCCCGCCGTCTCGACCAGGGCGTCGCTTTCGGCCTCCAGCTGCAGCCGGTATATCTCCCTGTAGGCGCCGTCCTCTATGGCGACCAGCTCCCGATGGGCGCCGCGCTCCACGATCCGGCCGCCGTCCATCACCAGGATCTGGTCGGCCCGTCTCAGGCTGCTCACTCGGTGGGCGATGATGAACGTGGTCCTGCCCTCCATCACCCGGTCGAGGGCCCGCTGGATGGCCGTTTCTGTCTCGGAGTCGACGCTGGAGGTGGAGTCGTCCAGGATGAGGACGGGGGGGTCCAGAAGGAGGGTCCGGGCGATGGCGACACGCTGCTTCTGGCCGCCGGACAGGGTCACGCCGCGCTCGCCTACCAGGGTGTCGTACTGCTGGGGAAGCCCCATGATGAAGTCGTGGACCTGCGCCGTCCGGGCCGCCGCCATCACCTGCTCCAGGGACGCGTTCTCGGAGCCGTAGGCGATGTTGTCCCTGACGCTGGCCATGAAGAGGAACACGTCCTGGAAGACGATGCCGACGTTCCGTCTCAGAGAGTGCAGGGTGACGTCCCTCACGTCCACGCCGTCCACGGTGACGGCGCCGCCGGTGACGTCGTAGAAGCGGGGGATGAGACCGACCAGGGAGCTCTTGCCTCCCCCGGGAGGCCCCAGGATGGCGACCTTCTGTCCGGCGGCCACCTCCAGGCTCACGCCCCGCAGCACGTCGGGCGCTGGCGTGGCCCCGTTGTGCCCGGAGCCGTAGCTGAAGTCCACCGAGTCGAAGGTCACGGCTCCCCCGGCGCGCCCCAGGTCCACGGCGCCGGACCGCTCCTCCACCGGGGACCGGGCGTCCAGCACCTGGAAGATGCGCTCTCCCGCCGAGATGGCCCGGGCGAAGTTGTTCACGATCCAACCGGACATGCGGGTGGGCATGACCAGCAGGCCCAGGTATAGCACGAACTGGGTCAGCTCCCCCGCCGTCATGGCCGTCCGGCCGTCGATGATGAGCCAACCGCCGTACCAGACCACTCCCGCCGTCACCAGGGTGAACAGCAGGGTCAACAGGGAGGAGTTGGCGGCGTGGAGGCGGTTGACGGCGAAGGTCCGCTCGGCAACCACGTCGGCGGCCCGGTAGAACTTCGCCTTCTCGTGCTCCTCGGCGCCGAATGTCTTCACCACCCGCATCCCGGAGAGGCTCTCCTGGAGCACCGTGGTCATGCGGCCTGTGTCAGCCTGGACCTGCGTCCACATGACTCGGAACCTGCGGCTGACTCGCACGGCGATGGCCGTCGCCAGGGGCACGGCGCTGAGGCCCAGAAGGCCGAGCTGCCAGTTGGTGGTCAAGAGCAGCCCGGCCACCGCGCCCAGCAGCACCAGAACGTGTACCGAGTAGATGAGCCCGAAGCTGACGAACCAGCGGATGCTCTCAACGTCGGCCGTGGCCCGGGACATCATGTCGCCGGTCCTCTCCCGGTCGTGGAAGCCAAAGCTGAGAGACTGGAGACGCAGGAGGAAGGCGTGCCTCAGATCGAAGGACACGCCCTGGGAGACGTGCTCGGAAAAGTAGCTCTGGCAGTAGCCGAACCCGCCCCGCACCAGGGTCACCGCCAGCACCAGCGCCGCCCACATGACCAGGTCGCCGGTCCGGCTCCCCTCCAGCGCCGAGTCGATGGCGATGCCCAGGAACCGTGGAATGGCCAGCGACAGGAGGGTGGAGCCTATCAGGCTGACGTAGGCGAGGGCCAGCGACCGCCTGTAGCGCAGCGCGTATCCCGCCAGGCGAAGGAGGATGCCCATACCAGGCCCATTATAGACCCATTACCCCCGCCCAGAAACGCCGCCGAGGGCCGCCGTCGGCGGGACGGCCCCCGGCCGGGGCTACCGTCCGACCACGGTCATGTCGATTACGACCATGTCGGGCCGGTAGTAGACTGTCTGCACCAGGTCCCCCTGGAATAGGTCTTCGATGGAAGACGGCCGCCCGCTTATGGTGACGATCCCCGGCTTCGCGGGCACCAGCAGCTCGATGGCATCGCCGCTGAAAGTCGTCAGGGTAACCACACCCCTGGCCCTGTCCAGGCCGGTGATGTTGCCGCTGGCCCGGAAGAGGCTGGGCGGCTGGACTTGCAGATGGGGCGCCCTGACCGACGTTGCATTAAAGGCCTCGGCCCGGACTCGATGACCCGAGGCAAGCGCCTGGAAGGCGGTCTCCTCCTCGACCAGCATGGTGATCAGGTCCAAGGTGTCGGTCGATATCGTGACCCACCGGTTCCCCGCCGGGGTCACGATTGTGCCTCTCACCGTCCCGGTTAGCTGGGGTTCCTGGAGCACCAGGACCTGGAGCTCCCGGGTCGCGGCGCTGTAGTGGGAAACGGGCCGGACCAGGTCGCCCCTCCTCACGGCGCCGATGTTCATGCGCAGGCCGTTGCGCTCGATCACGGTGTTGTTGCCGATGTTGAGGACCACCGTTTCGCCCGAGGGCGTGAGCACGGCCAAGTTGCCCTCGTCGGACAGGCCAGGCATGATGATTCCCGGCCTGATCTTGGCTACGACGGCCGTGACCACGCCTGAGATGAACCCGCGGGTGGGACGTTCGTCGAAGGTGTCTACGCTCAGGGCCACCAGGGCGCCGGGGTCGTAGCGCACCTTGATGGAGTCGCCGTCGACCAGGTCCTCCAGCGTTGCTGGCGACTCGCTCACCGTCACCCGCGTGGCGTCGGTCGCCGTTAGGGTGACGGTCCGGCCCGTGTCCAATGTCAGGACCAACCTGCCGTTCCCGGTGCCGGCGTCGACGGTGCCCTCCAGCTCCATGCTGCGTATCTGCCTGAGAAGGTGGGCGGCCAGCCCCGGCTCCAGGGCCGGGAACACCACGTCTATGGACAGGGCCTGGTTGGTCTGGCGGTCGTAGGTGGCCTCGACCCGCTGCCCCGCCACCAGGTTCCCGGAGTGGGACGGCTCGCCGAACTGACTGATTTGGGTGGAGTCGCCGATGGTAACCCGTATCTCCGGCCCCTCGTCCTGGGAGATGAGTACGACTCCGTCGACGTGCTGGACCACCTCTATCAGGCCCGATACCCTCAAGCAGGGGTTTCCGAGCTGGAAGGCGGCGAGGCGCTCCCCATGGCTGCGGGCCGCCATCTCCAGCTCGTTGGCTACCAACGGCCTCAGGTCCGGGCCCACCCGGTCGAGAATGCCCTGGATGATGGTCAGGTGGCCCGTCGTAGCCGCCTTCAGGCGCTGTCCAAGGTTTTGCACGTTCTGTTCGGCGTTGGCGCCGGCGGCGTCGGACAGGGCCTCCTGCAGCCGGTCCAGCTTTCCGGTGGCGAGCTCGGCTCCCTGGATGGAGATGACTCCGGTCCGGAGGTCCTGGCGGATGCCGGCGGTGACCACCCCGGATAGGTCGACATCCCCGCCCCCGAGGAACACGTCCGCGGTCACTCGGTTGCCGTTGCCGTCCATCAGCACGACCTGCTCCCCTTCGGTGCCGATGAGGGCCCCGTTGAAGTGGGCCGTGGACACCGGAGCCGCCGGCTTGACCAGGAGGCTCGAGGCCAAGGGCCTCCGCCCGGGCCTCTCCTGGGCCAGTACGGCGAGGAAGTCGCCCACCCTTATGTCCCCGGCGGAAGCGCTCACCTGGCCGGGCACCCGGACGGAGGAGGTCTCGCCGACCTCCACGACCACGGCGCCCGCGACGGATATCGCCGCAACCCCCGGGGATGGATATTCGATTTCCAAGGCCTGTCCGAAGAGTCCCGACACCCCGGCCTGGTCGGCCGGGGTCGAGATGACGGTAAGGACCTTGGACTCGACCCCCCCGGCAAGGTCGCTGGCTATGACCTCGACAACGTTGGGTCCCTCTTGCAGGATCACCGGCGCCGTCGTACGGAACGACCCGTCGGCGTCGACCTCCGCGATCTGTCCGTTGACGCTTACGGTCGCGTCGGGAGAGGAGCGCCCGCTCACCATGACGTCCGGGGCATCGACGACGCTGTTGTCCTGGGGCTCGGAGACCTCCAGGAAGAGATCGGCCGGTTGGTGAACAGGAGGCGGTGTGGGAGTCGGCGCGGGGGTGGACGTCGGGCGCGGCGTCGGCGCCGGGGTTGAAGTCGGCGGTGGAGTGGCGGTAGGCGCCACCCGGGTGGGTGCGGCGGTGGGAACGGGGCGCGAAGTCGGAGTGGGCTGCCGGGTCGTGGTCGGCGCCGCCGTGGGTGCGGACACCGCCGGCTCCGTAGGCCCGGGAGTGACGGTGACTTCCTCTTCCCCATCGCAGGCGGCCAGGAGAAGGGAGAGGGCCAGGACCGCGCAGGCGGCTGCCAGCAGCGGGCCTCGGACCATCCTTCGGTGTGACGAGGGGGCCCGGCGGTGCTCCGGGCCTTTCTTGGAGGGTGACCTACCGGCCGTGGACAACCACATCAACCTACCTCCCCTGGGAGCCTGCCGATGATGGTATATGACGGCAAGAAGCGAGTTCAAGGAGCGCCGGCGCGGTTACCGGGCAGTTCTGGGCACTACCGGCGGGATGCGCCTCATATGCCATGTTTGGCACAGGTTGCCATCCCCAGGCTTGCCTTGACGCTCCACCTACCGTGTGCCACAATGCCTCCCTGACCCGGGCGCCGTAGGGAGGCCTGATGGCCAAGGTCGCCGACAATGTCCTCGACGTGGTAGGAGATACACCGCTGGTCAGGCTGCGGCGCGTCGTGCCGGAGGGTCACGCCAGGGTGCTGGGCAAGATGGAGTGTCTGAACCCCGCCGGGAGCGTCAAAGACCGCATCGCCCTGGCCATGGTGGAGGCGGCGGAGCGGGAGAAGGGGCTGGGCCCGGGCGACGTTATAGTCGGGGTGACCAGCGGGAACACCGGCATCTCCCTGGCCATGGTCGCCGCCGTTCGGGGCTACAGGCTCGTCATCTTCATGCCCGAGAACGCCCCCGCCGAGCGGCGCAGGCTCCTGGCCCGCTACGGGGCGGACATCCGCCTCACCCCGGCGTATCAGGGCATGAGCAGCGCCCAACAGGCGGCCCGGGCATATACCGCGGCCAACCCCGGTTGCACCGTGCTGGACATGTTCACCGACCCGGCGGTGGTCAGGGTCCACCGGGAGAAGACGGCGGCCGAGATCCTCCGGGACACCCAGGGCAGGATCGACGCCTTCGTGGCCGGCGTGGGCACCGGAGGGACCCTTACGGGCGTGGGACAGCGGTTGAAGCAGGAGAACCCATCCCTGAAGATAGTGGCCGTGGAGCCCGCGTCGTCGCCGGTGCTCTCCCGGGGCGCCGCCGGCCTCCACACGATACCGGGGATAGGGGCTGACTTCCATCCTCCCTTGCTGGACCGGGCCCTACCCGATGCGATAGTGGCCGTGACCGGGGAGGACGCCAACGCCATGTCCCTGCGCCTTGCCAGGGAGGAGGGCATCCTGGCGGGGGTCTCGTCGGGGGCCAACGTCGTCGCCTCCATCAGGACGGCTGCGGAGCTCGGCCACGGGAGCACCGTCGTCACCGTGTTGGCCGATACGGGGGAGCGCTACGTCAATTTCCCCATGTGACCTCCCCATGCCCGGGACTCGGGCAGGCCCCGGAGGCCCCGTTTTGCCCGGAGGCCCCGTTTTAAAGGTGCTGGTCACCAACGACGACGGCATCGACGCCCCGGGCCTGTGGGCCGCGGCCGGGGCGTTCGCCGGCGTGGCCCAGGTCTTCGTGGTGGCGCCGGACAGGGAGCAGAGCGGGGTTGGCTCCTCGCTAACCCTCCACGCGCCCATCAGGGCCAACCAGGTCCGGCCTGCGGTGGAGCTGGAGGGTGTCTCGGCCTACTCCGTGCAGGGCACCCCGGCGGATAGCTGCGTGCTGGCCCTGGAGAAGCTGGTGGGCCCGGTGGACCTGGTGGTGTCGGGCATCAACTCCGGCTCCAACCTGGGACAGGACGTGCTGATCTCCGGGACCGTGGGCGCCGCTCTCCAGGGATACTTCCGGGACCTGCCCTCGCTGGCCGTCTCCGTTGGGGCGGTGACCGAGACCCGGTTCGAGGTGGCGGCGGACCTCCTCGGCCACCTGGCCCGGCGCCTGGCCGGCGGGGCCAGGATTCCGCCGTCGTTGATAAACGTCAACCTGCCCAACGAGCCGGCGTCCCGCATCAAGGGAGTGCGGGTGACGAAGCTCGGCGGGCGCAGCTACACGGAAACGGTGCAGGACAACCAGGAACGGGGACGCCCCTACTACCGGCTGTTCAGGAACCGGCCGGTGCAGCGTGACCAGGGAGAGGACACGGACATCTGGGCCGTCAGGCACAACCTCGTCTCGATAACCCCGCTGCACGCGTCGATGACCGACGTGGCGCGTATGCCGGAAATCCAAGACCTGTTCGGCGACTGGAACGGCTGCAGGGCGGACGATAACGGCTAGCTCCGGGGCCCCGGTCAGCTTGACATGCCCGCTCCCGTTGATATAGCATTTTGTGGTAGGCCCCTGCCGTCCCGTGTTCGGTACCCACGTTCGGTACCCGTGTTCGGTAGATGAGGGGATATAGCTCAACTGGGAGAGCGCGGCGTTCGCAATGCCGAGGTTGGGGGTTCGAGCCCCCCTATCTCCACCAATTTCGTGCCCCTGTAGCTCAGTTGGATAGAGCGGCGGCGTCCTAAGTCGCGCGTCGGGGGTTCGAGTCCCTCCAGGGGTACCATTTTCTAGGAGCGTAGCTCAGTCTGGTCAGAGCGCCGGTCTCCAAAACCGGTGGTCGGGGGTTCGAATCCTCCCGCTCCTGCCAACTGCAAGCCCGAAAGAGGGCCCGACGGCCCTCTCCTCTTTTGTCCAGACCGCCGGGGGTCACCCGGCCCAGCCCACCCGGACCAGCGCCCCCGCCGTGCGGCACCGGGACCTCCCCTTCGTTGACACCTCCCCCGGCCGCACCCATAATTCGGTGTGATCCAGACCCGTTGCCAAACCCGTCTGCCAAACTCGTCTATGGAGGTTGCACATGGGCCACTCACTGCCGCCGGTCACCATAGTCCACGGATCGGACATCCGGGAGGAGCCCGTGACGCCCGACGGAATCATCCAGGCGCCCTACGCCACCGGCACGGCCATCCTGGGTGACACGCCCGTCGCCATATCCACCCCGGACTCCGAGGAGGGCGCCAGGCGGGGTCTGCCCGTCCACGAGGCGGTGTTTGCCCGAAGGAAGACCATCGGGCACGGTGGCGGCGAGGCCTGGCATACCCACATGTCCTACTACGACATCTTCTTCTACATCCTCTCCGGGAGGGCCACCATGATATGGGAGCAGGATGGAGAGCGCCGGGAGGAGGAGTTCGGCCCCGGGGACTTCGTCCACATGAGCCCGGGTTCGACCCACCAGTGGATCAACACCGGCGACGAGGACCTGAAGCTGGTGGAGTTCGGCCACTTCCACAACTACGCAGAGCAGGGTTAGTTTGACACCACCACGGGGGCGTAGTATGGTCGTGCCAACCACCGATCCCCGCGGCGGAGGCGTCCATCCATGACCGCTGGCGCCCAGATATGGACCGAGGAGACGATGACCCTGGCCAGCAGCAGGGTCCAGGTCGTCAAGGGCGGCTCCGGGGAGCCCCTGCTACTGCTCCACGACGAGATGGGGCACCACACGCGGCTCCGTTGGCACGAAGCCCTGGCCCGGCGGCATACCCTGTTCATACCCTCCCACCCCGGATACGGGACCTCCGAGCACCTGGAGTGGATCAGGAGCGTCCGGGACATGGCGGGCTGGTACCTGGACGCCCTGGACGACCTCGGGCTCGCCGGCGTCAACGTCGTGGGCCTGTCCCTGGGCGGCTGGCTGGCCGCCGAGATGGCGGCCATGTGCCCCCGGCAGTTCAAGAGGCTGGTGCTGGTGGGCTCGCCGGGCATCTTTCCTCCCTCGGGGGAGGTGTACGACATGTTCCTTTCCACGGCCAGGGAGTACATGACCGACGCGGTGCTGGACCCGGCCGCGACCCCGGAGTTCGCCCGGGTGTGCCCCGACGACCCGACGCCGGAGCAGGTGGAGGCGTGGGAGGTGGCCCGGCAGCAGAGCAGCCTGCTGGCCTGGAAGCCCTACATGTACGACCCCGCCCTTCCCCACCTGTTGCGAAGGGCCAGGACGGTCCCGACCATGATAGTGTGGGGCAAGCAGGACGCCATCGTCCCCCTGAGCGTGGGCGAGGCCTACCGCGAGGCGATACCCGGGTCCAGCCTGGAAGTGCTGGAGGGGTGCGGCCACCGCCCGGAGCTGGAGAGGCCCGAGGAGCTCGTGCGGCTGGTGGAGGGGTTCCTGTCCGGGAGCTAGGAGCCGTGCCCGGAGCGGGTCCAGCCCCAAACGAGTCCAGCCCAAACGAATCCAGCCCAAACGAGTCCAGAACGACATCCTCGGTGGGAGGTCAGAGATGTTCATAGGATACTTCACCGAGCGTCCCTACCAGGACCCGGGCTCGGGCTACTTCGGCTCGACGGGCAAGCCCATCATGGACCTGACGGTCAGCAACGAGATATACGACGCGGAGATCGGGGCGCAGCTCTACAACCGATACCTGGACGAGAAGGTATACGCCGAGGAGATGGGCTTCGACGGCCTGGTGCTCAACGAGCACCACGGCACCCCCTTCTGCATGGGCGGGGCCATGAACGTGGAGGCCTCCATCCTGGCGCGGGTGACCGACCGGGCCAAGATAGTGCTGCTGGGGAACATCATTCCCATCTGGGACGACCCCCTGTGGCTGGTGGAGCAGCTAGCCATGATCGACATGATCTCCCACGGGCGGCTGGTGTCCGGCTGGGTGCGGGGCACCGGAAGGGAGAGCGTGGCCCACAACGCCCCGCCCCACTACAACTGGGAGCGGTTCCAGGAGGCCCACGAGTTCATAGTCAAGGCGTGGACGACGCCGGGGCCCTTCCGATGGGAGGGCAAGCACTACCAGTACCGCCACGTGAACCCGTGGGTGAAGCCCTACCAGAAACCCCATCCGCCCATATGGCTGCCGGGGGTCGTCAGTAAGGACTCCCTGGTGTGGGCGGCGAACAAGCGCATCCCCTACGTCATGCTCTCCACCCAACTGGACCCCACCCGGGAGGCCTTCCAGCTATATCACGACACTGCCGCCGAGCAGGGGTACGAGTCGGGCCCTCAGAACCTGGGCTACCTGTGGAAGGTCCACGTGGACGAGACGGAGGAGCTGGCCGAGGAGGCCGGGCGCAAGTTCGTGCAGGGGCCCAGCAACCCGTTCCTGGCCGGCAACGAGGGCACCCTGAACCCGGCGCTGCTGCACCTGCCCGGGCTCAACTCCCGCTCCCGGAGGCTGTCCACTCAGCTCGTGGCCACGCGGGCCAGGGGCGGCTCCTACGGCCTCGCCTACGAGCAGCAGATAGAAGACTACACTATCATCTCGGGCACTCCCAAGACGGTGCTCCCCAAGATCCGCCACGTGCTGGAGTACCTGCGCCCGGGCAGCATCTTCCTGTGGGACGGGGACGGCGCCATGAGCCACGACGACGCGATGCGGAGCCTGCGCCTGATGGGCCAGGAGGTCATCCCCGCCGTCCGCGAGATGGCCAAGGAGCTGGACCTCCCCGGCCCCTTCGAGGTGGACCCGGCCACGGGCAAGCCCCCCGAGGCCGTGCCGGCGGGCAACGGCGCCGGGACGCACCGCAGTGAGGCAGGCCAGGCGGCCCCGGAAGACGGTGCAGCGGGCTAGGGGGACAGCCCCGGCCATCGCTGCCCTCCCTCTTCGCAAGCACGGATGTCGCGGGCACGGACGGTCCGCCCCGAGCAGGGCCCCAAGCAGGTAATGACCGAGACTCCCGACCGCTCCGCCGACGTCATCGTCGTTGGCGGCGGCCCGGCGGGCAGCACCGCCGCCACCATGATGGCCCGGAAGGGCCTCCGGGTCCTGCTACTGGAGCGGGACCGGTTCCCGCGCCACCACGTCGGAGAGTCCCTGCTTCCGGCCAGCCTTCCCGTCCTGGAGGAGCTGGGCGTGCTGCCGGCGGTCCGGGACGAGGGGTTCCTGCCCAAGTGGGGGGCCACGATGGTATGGGGCCGGGACCGGGCCCCGTGGAGCTGGTATTTCCGCGAGAGCAACCGGCGCCATCCCCACTCCTACCAGGTGTGGCGTCCCCGCTTCGACCAGTTGCTGCTGGAGAACGCCCGGGCCAACGGCGTCGACGTCTGGGAGGGGCACAGGGTCACCGAAGTGCTCTTCCGGGGCGCCCGGGCCACGGGGGTCGACTACACGGGGCCCGACGGGCGGCCGGGAGCGGCCCGGGCGTCCTTCGTGGTCGACGCCAGCGGGCAGGCCGGCCTGCTGGCCGGCAGGATGGACCTCCGGCGTTGGGACCCGTCATTTCAGAACCTGGCCGTGTACGCCTACTTCACCGGCGCCCAACGGCTGCCCCCGCCCGACGAGAACAACATCTTCATCGAGTCGTACCCCTCGGGCTGGTTCTGGAACATCCCCCTCCACACGGGCTGGGCCAGCGTGGGTGCGGTGGTGGACAGCGCGGTGGCCCAGCGGGGCATCCGGGACAGGGGCGTGGAGGGGTTCTTCTCTGACCAGGTCTCGGCGGCGCCCCACACCAGGGAGATGCTCGCCTCCGCCGCCAGGACCCTGGGCCCCTTCGTGGCCAGGGACTGGTCCTATGCGGCAGAGAGGTTCGCGGGCGACGGGTACGTCCTGGCCGGGGACGCGGCCTGCTTCGTGGACCCCCTGTTCTCGTCGGGGGTCCACCTCGCCCTGACCTCGGGAGTGCTGGCGGCCGCCTACGTGGTGACCGGCCTCAGGGACGCCGACCTGGGCAGGGCTTCCGCGTCGGTCTACCGGGAGCTGTACTACCGGGAGTACGCCCACTTCCGCGAGCTGGCGCGCCTCTTCTACCACAGCAACCGCAGTGCCGAGGCCTACTTCTGGGAGGCGAGGCGGATAGCCGGCGACGTGGAGAGCGGGTCGGACCGGGAGGCCTTCGTGCGGGCGGTTGCGGGCCAGCCGGCCCGGGGATACGAGCGCGCCGTCCTGGGGTACGGCCAGCCGCCCGCGGGGTTCACCGAGGGGCTTCGCCAGGTCGAGGGGATGCGCGCCGAGCGGCGCGCCCGACTGGAGGGAGAGCTGTCGGGTGAGGCCATGCGCCGGGCCGTGCCCCGCATGGCCGGGGGAGCCGCCCTGCGGCGGAAGCCCGTGGTGGGAGAGGGCGAGTTCCAGTGGGGCTACGTGCTCACCACCCCGGACCGGCCCGAGGGGATTCCCTGCAGCGACCTGGTGGCGGTGGTGGTGTCCATGGTGGACGGCAAGACCACGGTGGGAGACATCCTGGGTCGCGTGGCCGCCCGGGTCGGGGAGGCCCAGGCAGAGGCGGTGGAACGGAGCGTGGTGGAGGCCCTGGGCATCATGTACGTCGACGGCGTGGTGGAGGAGCTTGAGTCCGGCCGGGGTGGGTGATATGGTGTACGGCATGGGAAGCCTCCCCCTGGAAGGCGTCAAGGTGCTGGAGCTGGCGCACATAGTCGCCGGCCCCACCGCCGGGCTCATCCTCGCCGACATGGGCGCCGACGTCGTCAAGATCGAGCCCCCCGACGCCCTGGAACCCCAGCGCATCGGCACTGCCAGGGTCGGCCAGTTCTTCTTCTTCAACCGAAACAAGCGCAGCCTGGTCCTGGACCTGAAGAAGGACGAGGGCCGGGAGGTGTTCTTCAAGCTGGCCGAGAACACGGACGTGGTGGTCGACAACATGGGCCCGGGCACCATGGAGCGCCTGGGCATAGGCTACGAGCAGGTCTCTCCCCGGAACCCGGGCATCATATACTGCTCCGTGAAGGGGTTCCTCAGCGGGCCCTACAGCCGGCGTCCCTTCCTTGACGAGCTGGCCCAGATGATGTGCGGCCTGGCGTACATGACCGGCCCGCCGGGCCGGCCCCTGCGGGCCGGGGCCTCCGTGGTGGACATAGGCGCGGCCACCTATGCGGTGGTGGGGGTGTTGGGCGCCCTGGTCAAGCGTCAGGCCACGGGCCGGGGGCAGAAGATAACCGGCGGGCTGTTCGAGACGGGGCTGTTTCTCGTCGGACAGCACATGGCCAACGCCCAGTTCAGCGGGCAACCCCCGAGCCCCATGCCGGCCCGGGACCAGCAGCCGGGCAGGCAGACGGGATGGGGCGTCTACGACCTCTTCGACTGCGCCGACGGACGGCAGGTGTTCATCGGCGTGACCAGCGATGCCCAGTGGCTGCGGTTCTGCCAGGCACTGGGGCTGGACGACTTGGCCGCGGACCCCGAGCTGGTCAGCAACCCAGGGCGGCGGGAAGCCCGTCCCAGGCTGGTGCCGCGCATCGCCGAGGCCGTTGGCGCCATGGACAGCCGGGACCTGGCCGGGGTGATGGCGGACAACGGGATCCCCGTCGCGCCCCTCAACACCCCTGAGGACGTCCTGGAGGACCCCCACGTCAACTTCGGCCACAAGCTGCTGGACGTGCAGGGAGGGGAGCGGGCCATGAGGCTGCCCGCGCTGCCCTACGAGAGCACCGAGTACCCCTTCTCCAAACGGTCCGACCCCCCGGTCAAGCCCGGCTCACACACGCGGGAGGTGCTGGCCGAGGCGGGATACTCCCCGGAGCGGATCGAAGCCCTTCTGGGGGGCCAGGTGGTGAAGGAGCTCTAGCCTCCTACGAGCGCCCTGAGCCCGTCCGGCCCGAACCTCCGTCGCGCCATCTCCGGTCCCCCTGTGCGGTGTGCGGAGTGAGGTTGCCCTGAAGACTCATGCTGTCAGCGTTGAGACGTAGCCGGAACTACAAGTACCTGGCCCTTGGTACCGTCGGGATCGGTATATTCGGGTCGGTGGTGGACCACGGGAGCGTCAACATCGCCCTGCCCACCGTCGCCGACGACTTTTCGACGGACCTCCCGACGGTCCAGTGGGTCGTCATCGCCTACACCCTCACCATCAGCGCCCTCCTGTTGCCCATGGGCAGGCTGTCCGACCTGGTGGGTCGGAAGAGGATATACATGGCCGGAATGGTCGTGTTCGTCGGTGGGGCCGTGCTGGCGGGGTGGTCCTCCAGCCTGCCCCTCCTGATCCTGGCACGGTTGCTGCAGGGGTGCGGCGCGGGCATGACCCAGGGGACGGGAATGGCCATCATCACGTCCTCCTTCCCGTCGGAGGAGCGTGGGAAGGCCATAGGGCTGCTGATGACCACGGTGGGCGTCGGGATGATAGCCGGGCCCGCCGTGGGGGGCCTCCTGGTAGACGCCCTGGGCTGGAGGGCCGTTTTCATCGCGGCGGTCCCCATCGGGCTGACGGGGCTGACCGCGGGCTGGCTGGTCCTGCGGGAGCCGGCGGGGGACCGGGAGAGGCCGGGCCGCTCCCCGGCCTTCGATTGGCCGGGTGCCGCGCTGTCCACCTCCGCCCTGGTGGCCTTCCTCCTGGGTATGACCAACGGGTACAGGTTCGGCTGGGAGTCTCCCCTGGTGCTGGCGGCCCTTTTGGCCTTTGTCGCGTTGATGGCCGTATTCGTGCTCTGGGAGCTGAGGACGCCCTCGCCCATGCTGGACCTGAGGCTGTTTAGCCGGCGGAGCTTCTCGTTGGGAGTGTCGGCCAACTCCCTGGCCTTTCTGGGCGGCTCCGCGGTGCTGGTGCTGATGCCCTTCTACCTCCAGAAGGTGCTGGGGTTCACGCCCGGGGAGGCGGGGCTGATCACGGTGCCGGGGGCCGTGTGCATGGCGCTGGCGGGACCGATCTCGGGCCGGCTGTCGGACCGGTACGGGACCAGGTGGTTCACCGTGGGCGGCCTGGCGCTGTCCACCACCGCCCTGTTCCTGTTCTCGCGCCTGACGGACAGCTCGCCGCTGTACTACGTCATGATCGGGATAGTGCTGCAGAACACGGGGATGGGCGTCTTCTACTCGCCCAACACCAGCTCGGTGCTGAGCACGGTGGAGCGGTCCCGGTACGGCGTCGTTTCGGCCTTCCTCAACCTGGTGAGGAACGCCTCCAACCTGACCAGCGTGGTGTTGGGCACGGCCATCGTAACGGCCACCATGGGCTCCCTTGGCTACGAGCCCAGCCTGGACGCCGTGTCCAACGGCGCCGCCGCTGGTGTCACCACCGCATTCACCGCGGGGCTGCGCAACACCTTCCTGGTGTTGGGGGGCCTTCTGGCCGTCGGGATAGCCCTGTCGTCCCTGACCAGCGAGAGGCTGCCGGGCCGGGCCGCCGGGGCCCGCTCAGGGGCCTGAGCCGCCAGCGGGCGGCCCCGCGGGGGCCTGCCCTAGTCAGGAGTCCAGCCGCAGGGCCTTGCGGGCGTTGTCAAGCAGGACCTTGGGCCGCACCTCGTCGCGCATCTCCAGCTCCGCGAACTCCCTGAGCCACCTCTCGGGGGTCAGGTATGGATAGTCGGAGCCGAAGAGCACCTTGTCCCTCAGGCGGGTGTTCGCTTCCCGTATGAGAGACTGGGGAATGAACCGCGGCGCCCAACCCGAGAGGTCGATATAGACGTTGGGCTTGTGCAGGGCCACGGCGATCTGCTCCTCGACCCAGGGCCAGGCCGGGTGCGCCATGATGATGGTCAGGTCCGGGAAGTCCGCCGCCACGTCGTCGATGCCAGGTATGGGCGCGGCGTACTTGAGCTTGAACCCGCCTCCCCCGGGCATGCCTGCGCCTGCGGCGGCAAACCCCGTGTGGAACAGGGCCGGAACGCCCAGGTCCGAGCACATCCGGTAGAGGGGGTAGAACCGGGGGTCGTTGGGCATGAATGCCTGGTGGATGGGGTGGAGCTTCAGCCCGCGGAGACCCAGCTCCGTTACCGCCCGCTCCAGCTCCATGACGGCGGCCTTCCCCTTGTGTGGGTCCACGGTGGCGAAGCCGATGAATTGGCCGGGGTAGTCGCGGACGATCTCGGCCACGTAGTCGTTGGTGTCCGGCGGCTCCCCCGTGGAGGTCTCCGTGTCCACCGAGAAGATCACTCCCAGGACGTCCAGCGCCTTGAAGTGGGCCGCCATCGCCGCCGGGTCCTCGGGCGCGCACTTCACCCGGAAGTAGCTGCGCAGGTGGGACTCTATCTCGATCTCTGTCAGTCCCGGCTGCCTGGGCACGTGGACGTGCATGTCGATGGCTTGCATGGGTCTCTACTGGTTGGCCAACGGGATGGTGGCCACGACGCAGGGCTCGTCGCCGTGCACCGCGGTGGTGTGTCCCTTGCCCGTGGTGTCCTCCACCAGCCGGGCGTCGCCGGGGCCGAAGACGTGCTTGGAGCCGTCGCTCAGCCCGATCTCCAGCCGTCCCGACAGGATGATGACGAACTGGCGGCGCGGAGCGGGGTGCCAGTCTATGAACCTGCCGGCGGGGTCCTCCCGGAAGGTGATGGTGGTGGTGTCCAGTCCCGCGGTCCAGTCCGGGGTCTTCGACAGGTCGATGGTCTCGAAGTGGGACTCGCCGTCGCTTCCCGTGTAAAGGCGGTATGTGCCCATAGAATGCCTCCTCTGTGTGGTGATTACGTCGTGGTGATTACGTCAGGTCAGGCCCAGCAGGCGGGCACTGTTGCCCCCCAGCAGCGCGTCCACGTCCCCGTCGTCGAACCGGTAGCCGTACTCCTCCCCCAGGGAGGGCAGGCGCCTGAACAGGTCGGTCCACTCCTTCAGGGACATGTAGGAGCGCAGGCCGGGGAAGTCGCTGCCCCACAGGATGCGCTCGATGCCGATGGTGTTACGCATGCGGTCTATGGCGAAGAGGAACTCGTCGGGGTACTGCCACCTGGGCTGCCACATGGAAAGCTCCAGGTAGACGTTGGGCTTGGACCGGGCCACGCTCAGCGCCTCGGGCCAGTGGTCCTGGCCCGAGTGGGCCAGGACGATGTTCATGTCGGGGAAGTCGGCGGCCACGTCGTCGAACTGGAAGGGCTCGGTGAACCGGCTGTACAGGGGGGATGGCATGGGCCCGCTGTGGAAGGTGACGGGAAGGCCCCGGGCCTGGCAGATCTCGTAGAGCGGGTAGGCCACCCGGTCGTGGGGGAAGTATCCCACGGTGGGGTGCATCTTCAGCCCCCGCACGCCGCCCTCGTCCACGGCCCGCTGCAGGGAGTCGGCGGCCCCCGGACGCCGCGGGTCGATGCCGAAGTAGGCGATGAGCCGGTCCGGGTACCGGCGCATCAGCTCCACGTGGATACGGTTCTCGCCCTCGGCGCTGAAGATGCCGTCTCCCAGCCTCAGGGCGTAGTCGGCCATGAAGATCACCGAGATGTCGACCCCCGCGTCGTCCATCTCGGCGATGAGCTTCTCGCCCGTCTCCTCCCAGTCGGGCACCAGGGGCAGGCGCTCGGACTTGGCCATGGGGTTGCCCGCCCTGGCCGCGATGTCGGCCACCCGTGGGAACCGCTCGAAGAGCGACCAGAGGTGTCGGTGTATGTCTATGATCATGGCTTCCTCCGCAGGGCTCGGTCCGCCCGGGTCCCGGGCTGCCGGAGAGATGGAGCGGGGGTCTACCCCCGCGCACCCCGGCCGGACTATCTCTGGGGCAGCTTCAGCAGGCGGGCGGCGTTGTCTCCCAGGATGCCGTCCACCTCGTCGGGGGTGAACTTGTGGCCGTACTTCTTGCCCAGGGCGGGCAGGTCCCTCCAGACGTTCAGCCAGTTCCCCAGGGGGAAATTGGCGATGCGGGTCATGCCGGGGTGGTCGCTGCCGAACAGCAGCCTCTCCACTCCCATCACGTCGCGCATCCTGGCCACCGCCCGCACCCACTCGTCCTCGAAGCGGAGGGCCGGCTGCCAGTAGGAGAAGTCCACGTACATGTTGGGCTTCATGCGGGCGACGCTCACCGTCTCCTCCCACAGGTCCTCGCCGGCGTGCCCCAGGATGATGTTCAGGTCCGGGAAGTCGGCGGCCACGTCGTCGAACTCCATGGGCCGGGCGAAGCGGCCGTAGAAGGGGGCGCGCATGGGGCCGCAGTGGTAGAGCACCGGCACGTCGTACTCCACGCACAGCTCGTACAGGGGATAGGCCGACCGGTCGTGGGGGAAGAAGCCCGCGGTTGGGTGGAGCTTCAGCCCCTTGGCGTCGCCGTTCCGCAGGTAGCGCTCGAACATGTCCGCCGACTCGGGCCTGCGGGGGTCTATGCCGAAGAAGGAGAGGAGGCGGTCCGGGTGACGCCTCATGATCTCCGCCTGGATGCGGTTCTCCCCGTCGACGGAGAAGATGTTGTCGTTGAGTATGAGCCCGTACTCGGCCAGCACCAGGCACGCCACGTCAATCCCGTCCTCGTCCAGCCAGCGGACCAAGTCCTGCTCCCGCTTCTCCCAGTCGGGGACCAGGCCGATGTCGAAGCCGGCGATGCGCTCGCCGCCGAGCTCCTCGGTCTTGGCGGAGGCGGCCCTGGTGCTGGGATGCTTCTCCATGGCGACCCACAGGTGCCAGTGAACGTCTACTATCACGAGAACCCTCCTTGACGGTAACGATGGTCACGAGGCGACGGGCGTCGCATATCGAAGGGGCCTCACTAAGGGTACCCACGGCCCCATTCCTTGTCAATCAGGGGGATCGACCGCGCGGGTTGACGCCCAACGAGGCCCCTAGAGGCAGCGGCCGGCCTCGGCGGACACGTACTCCCGCAGTTCGGCGGGCATGATGGGCAGGTTGCCGACGCGGGCGTTCTCGGCGACCCTCTCCGGCCGGGAGGTGGCGGGTATGGCCACGGTGACCCGGGGGTCGCCCAGCACCCACCATAGGAGGGCCTGGGCCCAGGTGTCGACCCCGTACTCCTTCAGCGGGGTGATGTCCGGCTCTTTCTTGAGGCCCCTCACCAGGCTGCCGCTCCCCAGGGGTATCATCACTATGACGCCGATGCCCAGCTCCTCGGCCAGGGGGAGGACGGCCCGCTCGCAGGTCCGCTCGGTGAGGTTGTAGGGGATCTGTATGGCCCCGATCCTGCCGGACCTCATGATGTCCATGATCTCGTCGTAGGTGGAGGTGAGGTAGTGGGTCACCCCGATGACCCCGATCTTGCCCTCGGCCTTGAGCCGCTCCAGCTGGGCAAGCTGGACCTGGGTATCCACCAGGTTGTGTACCTGGAACACGTCTATGTAGTCGGTCCCCAGCAGCCGGAAGGAGCTGTCGATCTGGGCTTTTCCGGCCTCCTTGCCCCTGATCCAGACCTTGGTGGCCAACTGGAACCGGTCCCTGCGGCCCGCCGTGGCCAGCCCTATCATGCGCTCGCTCTCGCCGTACATGGGCGACGAGTCGATGAAGTTGGCCCCGCTGGCCAGGCAGCTATCGACCACGCGGGTCCTCGTCTCCTGCTCCTCGTCGGACGGGGTCCGAAAAAGCTGGAAGGTGGCGGCGGTGCCCAGGCCCACGACGTTGACCGGCAGGCCGCCCAGGCTTCTCTGCTGCATACTGCGGGCTCCTTCTGTGGGACTACGCGTCCGTACACGTGGCGTCAGTCATGGGTGGCCTTCACCAGCCGGCGCTGTGCGGCGGCGAGGTCATAATAGGCTTGACGGCGCATCCAGAATTTGGCGTTGCTCCAGCCGATGCGCTCCAGAGCCAAGGCAACGACCGGGGTGATTCCGCTCCTCTCGTTCACCAGCCGCGAAGCGGTATTGCGGCTGACTCCAAGCCGGGCGGCAAATTCGTTGATGCTCCAGCCTTCGGCCTCCAGACAGTCCCGGAGATTGGCCGCCGGATGTGTGGGTATTCTGGCGGTCATCGGCGAGTCCCCCTAGTGATAGTCCTCGAGGTCTATGTCCACGGCTTCTCCCCCCTCGAAGCGAAAGGTCAGCCGCCAGTTGGCGGACACCGGGACATTCCAAGTTCCCCGGCGGTTGCCGGTCAGCTGGTGCAACCGCAGACCGGGCAGGTCCATGTCTGCCGGGTTTTCGGCTGCTTCCAGGGCGTCCAGCAACCGGTCGATGCGGCTCACGTGGGCCGCGTTCAGACGGCTGGCGTCGTCCCGCTCCCAGAATCGCCGCAATCCAGCATGCCTGAACTGCATGTCCTATTGTGCCATGTAATGGTGCATGGTGCAACGGCCCGCCCGTTGATTCGGTGCGGCGAAGGGGCTACGAGGACTGAGCGAAGCGGTTGCGGGCCCACCCCTCGTCGAAGGGCGTGTTGAACAGCCCCGTGGCCCGTTTGTGCTTGAACATCCACCGCCCGTCCACACGCACGTAGTCCTCGTCGTCGATGCCGGCCCTCCACATGGCCCGATCGCCCTCGCCGACGGTGCAGGGCATGAACAGGTACCAGCGGGCCGTCGCGGTGTCGCCGTCCACCAGGATCCTGGAGTTGAGGCTGTAGTGGATGGCGAAGGTGTATATCCCCGAGGCCCTTCGGAAGAACTCCCGGATCGCATCCCGGCCCTCGAACCTGCCCAGCTCGCTGCTCTCCCAAACGGCATCCTCGACGAACAGCTCGGCTATCCTGTCGGCGTCGTAGTTGTCGTCGCAGTAGCCAGCGTAGGTCGCCTTCAGGTTGCGGATGGCCTCCACGTCTTCCAGGGCCCGTACCCGCTTCTCCAACGCCTCCAGGCTCATGCGCTCACCTCACAGGTCCCTTCCCCTTTGTCTTGCGATAGGGCAAGGGCGGGATGGGGGCACCGGTCCCAGCCTATCCCTCTCCGGGGAGGATGAGAGGGGCGCCCTTCTAGAACTGGGACATGACCTCCCGGGCGAACCGCTCCACCGTGGACAGCACCGAGTCCACCGTCTCGTCGTGGAGCTCCGGGATGCTGTAGAAGGTGTCCATCACCAGGTATCCCACGCCCATCTCCTGGAACCGGCCCACTGCCTCCACCACCCTGCCGGGGGTGTCCACCAGGGGCCAGACCTCGGGGGCGCCTACCGACGGGGTCGTCGCCTGCATGCGCCCCGGGGGACGGTCGGTTATCTTCATGGGGTGGCGGACCGCCACCTCCATGGCGGCGGGGTCCCGCCCGGCCCGGGCCGTCAGCTCCCGCAGGCGGGGTATCGACTTGGAGAGGTGGTCGAAGCCGGGCCTGCTGGGATGCCAGGCGACCCCCTGCTCCGCCGCCCGGCGTAGGGACCGGGCGCTGCCTCCCCCGACCCAGATGGGCGGGTGGGGCTTCTGCACCGGCTGGGGATAGCAGTTGACGTCCGAGAACGTCCTGAACCGTCCCCTGAAGTCGGGCCGCTCCGCGGTCCAGGCGTGCTTCAGCACCTGGATGGCCTCGTCGGTGACGGCGCCCCTCTCCTTCCAGTTGGCGCCCAGGGCCCGGAACTCGCCCTCGGTGGAGCCGACTCCCACGCCCAGGATGAGACGGCCCCCGGAGAGCTGGTCCACGGTGGCCGCCACCTGGGCCAGATGCAACGGCTCCCGCAGGGGCAGGACTATGATGCTGGTGCCCAGGGCCACCCGCTCGGTGACGGCCGCCGCGTATGCCAGCACGGTGAATGGGTCGTAGTAGCCCTTGCCGAACCGCTCCTCGGCGTCGTAGGGGACTGCGATGTGCTCGCTGACCCACACCGAGTGGTAGCCCATGGCCTCGGCCTCCAGCGCCACCCGGCGAATGCCCTCGGTGGAGGCCACCTGGCGGTAGTGGGGAAGCATGATGCCGAACTTCATGGCGGACCTCCCGGGGGGCTAGGCCGTCAGCATGGGCTTGATGCACCGGCGGAAGGCGTCGATCTCCCGCATGGGGAACCAGTAACCGCCGGCGATGGTGTGGCTGGGGAAGAGGAAGACGTGGTCCAGGCCCGCCTCATCCACCGCCCGCTCCAGGCGGCGGGCGCAGTGCTCCGGGCTGCCGTAGAGGCCCCAGGCGTCGCAGATGCGGTCCGCCGTCTCCACCGACATCTCGTCGGGGTCCACGTCCTTGGGGAGGTCTATTCCCGAGTGGCGCAGCCAGTGCAGGTTGGACGCCGGCTCGGTGATCCACGGCTTGTCCGGCCCCAGCCAGGTGCGGGGCCACCGCCTCGCCGAGCCGTCGCCGCCGTCCACCGACATGGGCGCGATGAAGATGACGGGAAAGTCCTTCAGGTCGCGGCCGGCCCTGTCTGCCCCCACCTGCAGGAGCCTGCGGGCCTCGGCGACGGCGTTGGGGTGGAGGCCGACCAGTACCATGGCGCCGTCCCCCACCTCCCCCGCCAGCTCCATCATGCGGGGCCCCGAGGCCAGGACGTAGACGGGCGTCGGCTCCAGGGCCACCCGGCGCATGCGGGAGTGGGTGTAGCCGAAGGGCAGGGTCTCCCCGGCCAGCAGGCGTTTGATGGTGAGGACGGCCTCCCGCATTTCCGCGACGCGGGCCATGCGGTGGCCGATGTTGCCCACCGACAGAAAGCCGGGGGCCAGGGTGAGATGGGACCGGCCGGGGGCGACCTCCCCTAGAGTGGCGGCCAGGGCGGCCAGCACCATGGGGTGCCTGGTCACCGGGTTGGAGGTGGCCGGGTACAGCCTGATCCGGGAGGTGCGCTCGGCGGCCAGCGCCAGGGTGACGAACACGTCCCGGGCGCTGTGCTGGTGGTCGTGGACGCCCACCCCGTGCAGGCCCGCCTCCTCGCACTCGGCGATGAAGTCCGCGGTGTCCTGGACGGGCATGCCCACGGGGATCCTGATGTCCACTTTCAGCTTCAACGTGGCCTCCGTGCGCCCTTTGGGGAGTGTACTGGGGCGCCGGAAGGGTGTCAACAAGGCACGGTCGTCCCAATCCCCCACCTAGCCGAGGCTGGGAGTGGGATAGCCCCGGGACCAGGGGATGAGGGTGTGGAGGAGGGTATCGACGTTGGGCTCGGCGCCCCGGCTGAGACACCTCTCCAGGTATTTGTGGACCGCCATGAAGGTGGGGAGCCGGAAGCCGGCGGAGACCACACGGTCGATGAAGGTGCGATCGTTGGGCGGGGCGAGGCGGTCGACCAAGGCGGCGTGGTACCGGACACAGTACTCGTAGGCCAAGCGGTATAAGCGCAGGAGGGCGAGAGGGAGGGCCATCTTCCTGCGGAGTGCGTTGACGCGTGCTCTGAGCGCATTCATATCAGTGTTCTCCTGGATGAGTTTATCGGGCGGGAGGACGGAGTTACCGGAATTTTCAGTTTCCCTCTCATTTCCTCTCATTTTCTCCCATTAGCCCTCACCCCTGCCCTCTCCCTCAGGGAGAGGGAGAATGGATAGGTATTATGGTAGGGCGAGGTTGGGGGGTTGGGAAGGAGCGAGTGTCACCGGGTGACGATGTGGAGGGCAAAAATGTTTGCCGCCGGTCGGCGGGGCATTGTGGATCGGGGAGGGGGACGGCGTAATGGCGGACGCGGGTTCCGGCCCGCGCCTACAGACCCAGCCTGGGCCTGATGGCCCTGCTGAAGGCCTCCACCTCGCGCACGGGCATGTCGTATCCGCCCCTGACGGTGTGGGAGGGGAAGAGGAACACATGCTCCACGCCCGCCTCCTCCACGGCCCGCTCCAGGCGTGCGGCGCACTGCTCCTCGGTGCCGAACAGGCCGAAGGCGTCGCATATCCTGGAAGCCATGTCGTCGGATACCTGCTCCGGCCGTACGTCGTCGGGGATGTCGATGCCCGCGTGGCGGAGCCAGTGGAAGTTGGACTTGCTGGGGTAGGCGAGCCATGGTCTGTCGGGCGAGAGCCAGCCCTGGGGCCAGCGCCGGGCCGAGCCATCGCCCTCGTCCACGGCCATGGGCGTTATGAACACGATGGGGAAGTCCGTCAGGTCGCGGCCCGACCGTGCGGCGCCGGCTTTCAGCAGCCGCCTGGCCTCGGCCGCCGCCCGGGGGTCGAGGCCGGCCATCAGCAGCACGCCGTCGGCCACCTCGCCCGCAAGCTCCACCATCCTGGGACCGGCCGCGGTCATGTACACCGGGGTCGGGGGGCGGCTGACGTTTCCCAGCCTGGTGCGGGTGTTGCCGAAGGGGAGGGTCTCTCCCGCCAGCAGGCCCCTGACCGTGGACACCGCCTCGCGCATCTCCTGCACCCGGGCCCGCGGGCGTCCGATGTTCCCCACGGACAGGAAGCCGGGGGCGATGGTCGAGACCACCCGCCCGGGGGCGATCTCCTCCAGGCTGTGGGCCAGGGAGGCGAGCACCATGGGGTGCCTGGTTACCGGGTTGGAGGTCGCCGGGTAGAGGGTCAGCGTCGTCGTCCGCTCGGCGGCCAGGGCCAGGGTGACGTATACGTCCCTGCCGCTGTGCTGGTGGTCGTGGACGCCGACGCCGTGGAACCCGGCCTTCTCGCAGCCGGCGATGAAGTCGGCCGTCTCCGGGATCGGGAGCCCCACGGGGACCCTGATGTCGACCTTCAACCGGGGCAATTCCAGCCTCCTTCAATCGGTGCGAACGGGCAATCGGTGCGAACGGGCAATCGGTGCGAACGGGCAACCGGTGCGAACGGGCAACCGGTGCGAACGGGCAACCGGTACGAACGGGCAACCGGTGCGAACCGGGCAACCGGGGCGAGCCAGGCAACCGGCCCGGCGGCCCGGCCTCGCCACATGCCGGAGTCTAATGACGGCGCCCGCCGGGTGTCAACCGCCGGGCGCGGTCTCGGCGGCGTGGGTTTGTGTTATGCTTCTCCAATACCGGGCCCCGACGCCGGGCCGCCTCTGCTATGTTGAGCTGGATCAGGGTACTCCTGTGGATTGTCCCCGGCCGGATGCGGTCCAACTGGGCGCTGCCGGCGATCACGTCTTTTGGGATACTGGCTGCGGTGACCCTCATGGCCATGGCGCCCATCTACTCCCGGGCGCTGGCCGAGGGGGGCCTGCGGCACTCCATCGCCTCGGTCCCCTCCACGGCGCTCAACGCCCACGTTACCGTCCGGAACCGGCCCCTCGGGCCCCAGGACTACCAAGGCCTGAGGGCGACGGTCTCGGAGATCAACGAGCGCCGCCTGGGGAACATCACCAGGGACGTCCAGCGTTGGGGCAAAGCGCCTCCCTATCCCGCGTACGGGAGGCCGCCGGGGCCGGGGGTCGGGGCCATTCCCGGCAATCCCAAGGTGCAGCTCTTCTTCCTGACCGAGTTCCGGGAGCACTCCAGCCTCGTCGAAGGCAGCTGGGCCCGCCGGGAGCCGGTCCTGGACACCGGGGGTGTGACCCTGGACGTGGTGATGGGCAACGGCCTGGCCAGGAGCATGGGGCTGAGGCTGGGAACCGAGGTCTTCCTCCCGCCCTTCCCAACGGACTTCTCCGAGGTTATCACCCTGCGGCTCGTGGGCTTCGCGGACCCCGTGGACTCGCGGGACGAATACTGGATGGGCGCGTCGGCCAGCTACTTCAACCTGGACCGGCGGGGAGACGACGTCATCATCCCCCTGTACGTGGACGAAGAGCACTTCTTCCAGGGCCTGGGGGCCCGCTACCCGTCGCTGGTGGGAGACTACGGCTGGTTCCTCTTCCTGGAGACCGACCTGGTAACCGGCGCGACCGTGGACGAGACCCAGGTGGCCCTGGACGGCCTGGAAACGGACGTCGGCAAACGCTTTCCCCAGTCGCTGGTGTTCAGCGGGCTGGCCAACACCCTGGAGGACTACAAACGGGACCTGGCGATGGCGAGGGCTTCCCTGTTCCTCTTCCTGTTCCTGATCGTCGCCGTGATGCTGTACTTCCTGGCGTTGGTGATGGGCCTGCTGACCCGCAGCCGCAGCGACGAGGCGGGCCTGTTCAGGAGCCGGGGGGCCAGCATGCCCCAGATGACCGGGCTCCTGGCCCTGGGGGAGGGGGTCATCGTCCTGCTGTCGGTTGTCATCGGGCCCTTCGTGGCGCTGGCCATCGTCAAGTACCTTCTGGCGGACACGATCAAGCCCCTGGGCGGCGCCACGTCCCTGCCCATAGGCCTGTCCGCCGACATGTTCGTCATGGGCGCCATCGGGGGTGTGTTGAGCCTGGCGGTCTTGCTGGCCTCGGGCCTTGCCCTTTCGCGGATGGGCATGGTGGAGTCGTTGACCAGCCGCGCCCGTCCTCCCTCGGCGCCACTGCTGCAGCGGTACCACGTGGACCTTGCGGTGCTGGTCGGGGTGGGGCTCATCTGGTGGCAGCTCCAGACCCGCGGGGGGTTCATCGAGCGGGACATCCTGGGCAGGTCGCTGAGCATGGACCCCAGCATGCTCATCGGGCCGGTGCTGGCCCTGCTGGCCGTGGCCCTGCTGATGTTCCGGGTCCTGCCCCTGGTGTTGAGGCTCATCGGCTGGGCGGCGGGCCGTCTCTCGTCGGCCGGGGTGGCCTTCGGCCTGGTACGGGCGGCCCGGGACCCGTTGCCCCACAGCTCCCTGGCGGTGATCCTGATGATGGGCACGGCGTTGGGGGTGTTCGGAGCGGCCTTCCAGCCCTCCCTCTCCCGGAGCGAGGAGCACCAGGCGCTGTTCGACCTCGGGGCTGACGTGGCCATCCAGGGGCCCACCCTCTCCCCGAGCCAGACGAACCAGCTCGCGGCCATCGACGGCGTTGTGGCGGTGGGACCCTTCGGGCAGCAACCGGTGGGCCTGGTGGACCGGCCCCCCGTGGGCGGAGGCACCCTCTTCACCGTCGACCCCGAGACCGTGGGGCTGACGGCCTGGTTCAGGGAAGACTTCTCGGAGCTGGGAATCACCGACCTGGTCCGGCCGCTGCGAAGCGTGCCCGGGGGCGTGCAGCGAATACCCCTCCCCGAGGACACCGAGGGCATAGGGCTCTGGGTGAACTCGGAGGGCCTTGCCGCCGAGGCCTTTCCCCGCTCCCTGAACATCTGGGTCAAGGTGTCCGACGAGGCGGGGCTGTACTACAACGTGCTCCTGGGCCCCCTGTCCGCTCCGGTGCGGGGGGCGAGCCCGACGCCCCGGGGATGGACCTACCTGGAGGAGTCGCTCAGGCCCTCGATACCCGCCAGGGCCCGGCCTCCCTTCAGCGCCGTCTCCGTATTCGTCAGCGGGGCCTCCATGACCAACATACCCGCCGGAAGCATCAGCATCGACGACCTGACCGCCAGGGGGGCCTTCCAAGGCAACGACGCCATCGTGGTGGAGACCTTCGACACCCCGGGGACGTGGGCGGCCCTCCCCAACGGCAGGCTCAGCCCCCACACCGCCATCCTCTCCCCGTCGGCATCCCGGACCGACGGCGGCCTGGGCCTCCGGTTCGGCTGGAAGGACGCGCTGCCCAACATCAACATGGGCGTTTTCATCCCCCCCGGACCCTTTCCCCTGCCCGCCATCGGGGACGCGGCCTTCGTGGAGGGCGAGGAGCTGATGGTGCGGTCATCTCAGCAGATGGTCCCCCTCAGGATCAGCGGGACCATCGAGATGTTCCCCACGGTTACCAGGACCCTGAGACCCTTCCTGCTGGTGTCCCTGGACGACTACCGGGAGTACCTGGGGCGCGTGGGACACGGCATCTTCCTCGAGCCCCAGACCCACTGGCTGGCCCTGGACCCGGCGGCGGACCGTGACCGGACCATGGGGGAGGTAAGGGAGGTGCTGCCCCCGTTCTCCTGGGTGGGCGACAGCGCCGTCGTAGGGAGGATCGCCCGGCAGAACCCCCTGGCCGGAGGGGGCTGGAACGGCCTGACGGCCCTGGGGACCGCCGCCATAACCATTGCCGTCACGCTGGCCCTGGGGACCTACGCGGTAATCTCGGTCCGGTCCGGCCGTGTGGACCTGGCCGTCGTCAGGTCCCTGGGGTTCTCGCGCCGCCAGCTCCAGCTCTCCATGGCTTTGGAGAAGGCGGTGGTGGCGCTCCTGGGCATCGGCGCCGGCGCTGCCCTGGGGATATGGCTGAGCAGATGGGTCCTGGGGTTTCTGGACGTGACGGTCACGGGCCAGGACGTGGTGCCGCCGATGATAATCACCAGCCACGCGGGCCTCATCGGGCTGGTCCTGGCCGCCCTGGGGGCGGCCGTCGCCGCCGCCATCCTCCTGTCGGTGGCGTACGCCCGCAGGCTCGACGCGCCCGAGATACTCAGGACGGGGATGTAGCCGGCCGTGTCGGTACTGCAGCTGGCATACGTCATCGCCCTCAGGCGCATAGTCACCGGTTGGCGGCTGGAGGTCGTCCTGTTCCTGGGGATACTCCTTGCCGTCGCCCTCATGTCCAGCGGGATCATCTTCTCGGAGCTGCTGGCCGACGCCTCCCTCCGCAGGGCGCTGGAGCTGGCCGACCCCGACGAGGCCAACTTCTCGTTCAGCTCCTACAGCGACCTCCAGGACCCCGCTCTGCTGCCCCCGGAGGGCAGCGTCTACCGCAGGAGCCTGGATGCCGTGGACACCCGCGTGGCCCCCAGGCTGGAGCCGTATCTCCGGGAGCGGTCTCGCATCTTCGAGACGTCGAGCTTCTTCTTCACCGGCCACGACCGTTTCAACCTGGACGACAACCGGCAGCCCCGGGGCCGTCTCCTGTACGTGGACCGGCTCTACCCGGAGCACGCCCGGCTCGTGGAGGGCCGCTGGCCCTCGGACACGCTGACCGGGCCGCCGACCCGGGAGGCCCCCCTGGAGGTGGCTATCGACTCCTACGGGGCAGAGCTGCTCCAGTTCGAAGCCGGAGCCGAAATGGACATCCTCTCCACCAGCGGCACGGGCCCCACTCCCACCATGCCCGTGCGCGTGGTGGGAGTGTTCGAGCGCGCCGACCCCGGCGGGGAGTTCTGGTTCCGCGCCGGGGACTCCTTCTCCTCCACCGAGTATCCCTTCGCCTGGGTGCCCCTGGTGACCACAGAGGAGACGATCCTGGAGCGGGTGGCCCGCGTATATCCCGGCAGCCACTCGAACACCATGTGGCTCTTCTACGTCGATCGTCACGGCGTCCGGGCCAAACAGGTGGATGACCTGCGGACGGCCCTGTGGATCGCCGAGAACGAGGCCCTGACCCGCCTGGAGGAGGGGAGCGCGATAGTCAGGCTGGACCGGGTGCTGGACGCCTACGAGGAGCAGCTCGTGTTGGCCCGGATTCCCCTCTTCCTGATGATATTCCTGGTGGTCGGTATCCTCATCTACTACCTGTCCCTGGTGGCAGGCCTGATAGTCAAGTCCCGGACCGGCGAGATCGCGATGCTCAAGAGCCGCGGCTCCACCACCCTGCAGATCGGGGTCCTGTCCCTGGTGGAGGGCCTCCTGCTGTCGGCGCCGGCGATACTCCTGGGGCCGCTGCTGGCCCTGGGGGTCTCCAGGCTGCTGGGCAACCTCTTCTTCGACTCCTCGCCACCCGCAGGGGACCTGATATCCGCCGCCCTTTCGCCCCAGGCGTTCCTCCTGGGGGTGGGCGGCGCCGTTCTGGCGGTCTCCATCCTGACGGTGTCCACGCTGTTCGCGGCGCGACAGGGCATAGTGGAGTTTCGGCAGGCGGGGGCCAGGCCTCCGAGGCTGCCCTTCATGCAGCGCTACTACCTGGACATCCTGGCCCTGGCGGTCGTCGCCCTCCTGTGGTGGCAGATCGAGAGCCGCGGCTCCGTCCTGGTGCGCTCGGTGGGAGCGGGGGGCCAGGAGATCGACTACTCCCTTCTGCTGGGGCCTGTGCTCCTCCTGCTGGGGTTCGGCCTCCTGGTGATGCGTCTCTTCCCCCTGGCGGCGGGGCTGCTGGCCCGGCTGGCGGAGGTCTCGGGGCCGGCCTGGCTGGTCCAGGCGCTGCGCAGGGTCTCCCGGGACCCGGCCATACCGGGGGCCCTGGTGGTGCTCCTTATGCTCACCACGGCGTTGGCGGTGTTCGGCTCCGCCTTCTCCGCGACGCTGGAGGGAAGCCAGAGGGACCGGGCCCTGTACGCGGCGGGGGCGGACGTAAGGGTGAGCCACTACGGAGACAGGACTCCCATGTCCATCCTGGGGGTCTCGGAGCGGGCCGAGTCCCTGGGGGACGTGGCCGTTGCCGAGGTGGAGAGGACCAGCGGGCACGTGCTGGCCAGCGTCTTCCGCTCGGAGAGGGTAAACATCCTGGCGGTAGACGCCGACAACATCGAAGACGTGGCTTGGTACAGGTCCCACTTCGCCGGGGGCGCGGACCTGGGGGACCTGGCCGCGGCCATCAGCTCGGACAAGTCGCCCATCCTGCTGGAAGGCATAACCCTCCCCGAGGACGCCACCGGGCTGTCCCTGTGGGTGCAGCCGGGAAGGCGGTTCCCGGGCTCCTTCCTGGAGGCCCGCCTGAGGGACGCCAAGGGTCTGTACTTCGACGTGGCCTTTGGACGCCTGAACTATCGGGGATGGAGACGTCTGGACTCCTCCCTGACGCCGGAGGAGCGCCCCGGCAGCACGGGCTTCCGGAACGCCCCTGCCAGCCTGGGTGTAACCCACCCGGCGACCCTGATATCGTTGAAGGTGGCCCACAGGTTCGGCCAGGCCTCGGAGCCCGGGGTCGCCTTTATCCAGGACCTCAGGGCGCACACCCCCAGGGGGGATGTGTTGCTGGCGGACCTCAGCACGACCGACGGCTGGCAGGTGGTGGAAAACTACGCCAGCCCCGGCCTCTTTTCCATCGAGACCAGCGCGTCGGCGCCCCGGGAAGGGGGATCGCCCACCTCCACGGCCCTGACCTGGACGCCGGGGGGCTCCCGGGGGCTCGTGGGCCTCCGACCGGGGCAGCCGGAGAAGCCCATGCCCGCCATAGTCAGCAACTCCCTGCTGGAGGCGGCGGACGCCCGGCTGGGCGACAACCTGGCCATCGGCATGCTGTCGGTCACCCTGCCCATCCGCGCCGTGGAGTCCGCCGACTTCTTCCCAACGCTGCACCCCAAGGAAGGGCACTTCGTGGTCGTGGACTTGAAGACCTTCAACCACTACTATAACGTCCACGGCCAGGATCCGGCCGGGGGGAGCAACGAGCTGTGGGCCAATACCAACGGAAGCGGCCTGCCTGACCAGCTCGCGGCCGGCGGCATCGACGGACTGGGGCTGAACACGTCCGATACGGTGCTGGCCTCGGACCTCGTCTCGCAGCGGGTGACCGAGCCGCTGGTCAACGCCGGTTGGGGCGGGCTCCTGGTCATCATGTTCCTTGCCCTGGTGCTGGCCAGCGCGTCCGGCGTGATGCTCTTTTCGTACATGGACGTGCGGGAGCGACAAACGGAGTTCGCCCTGCTGCGCACGGTGGGCTTCTCCGCCCGGCAGCTCAACGGCGTGGTGTGGTTCAACCTGGTGCTGGTGGTAGTGTTCGGCGTCGGGCTGGGCACCCTCGCCGGACACCTCATCGGGGTCCGGCTGCTTCCCATTCTGGAGTGGGCCGAGGAGGGGGTCAGGGTGGCCCCGCCGATGCTGTTCCGCACCGACTGGCTGACCCTCCTCATCTCGTACCTGGTGCTGGGGGTGGTCGCCGCTTGCACCGTTGGGTGGCTCGCTTGGCTCACATCCAAGCTGGAGGTCCAGCGGGTGCTTCGGATAGGAGAAGGATGATGCGTCTTTCGGCAACGGGTAGATGGAAGACGCCAAGGAGAGAGCAGTGAGGGTTTTCGAGGGCGCTCCGGAGACGTTCCCCGGCGACGGCCTGGGGCAGGACGGCGGCGCCGTACCCTACATCGAATGCAGGGACCTGTTCAAGATATACAAGAGGGCCGACCTGGAGGTGGTGGCGCTGAGGGGAGTGGACCTGGAGGTGGAGAAGGCCGAGATGATCGCCATCGTCGGGGCCAGCGGCAGCGGCAAGACCACGCTGCTGAACATCCTATCCGGGCTGGACCGGCCGTCGGCCGGGGCCGTGCGAGTCGGGGGCCGGGACCTGCTCAACATCTCCGACCGCGAGCTCGTCATCTACCGGCGCATGGAGTCGGGGTTCGTGTGGCAGGCCACCGGGAGGAACCTGGTGCCATACCTCTCGGTGGCGGACAACGTGGAGCTCCCCATGGCCATCGCCCGGGTGGATGCGGGCGAGAGACGCCGGCGGCGAAGGGAGCTGCTGGAGGCCCTGGGCATGGGGGACAAGGCGGAGCGGCTGCCCCACGAGCTGTCCGGCGGGGAGCAGCAGCGGGTGGCCATCGGGGTGGCCATGGCGAACCGTCCTCCGCTGCTCCTGGCCGACGAGCCCACCGGGGAGCTGGACACCCAGACGGCGGTGCAGGTGTTCCAGCTCCTGCGGGACATGAACCGCCAGTACCAGGTGACGGTGGTGGTGGTTACCCACTATCCGGGCGTAGCCGAGCACGTGGACCGGGCGGTGCACATCACCGACGGGCGCATAAGCTCCGAGAGCACCCTGCGCCCCACCTTCCAGCGGCCCGGGGACTCGGTCCACGAGGAGTACCTGGTGGTCGACCGCGTGGGGCGCCTGCAGCTTCCCCCGGAGTACCTGGAGAAGCTGTCGATCCAGGGCCTGGCCAAGGCGGACATCAGCGGGGACCAGCTCACCCTGCGCCCGGCGGACAAGGGAGCCAGGTCCGAGTCCGGTGAGGCGGCCGCCCCGTGAGGCTGTACGGCCGCGGCCGCAGGATGAGGCCGCCAATGGAGCCGGCGACGCCGGAGGCCCCCCAGGAGCCGGTCATCTCGGTGCGCGGCCTGACCCGGGTCTTCGGCTCCGACCAGCGGGCCGTCACGGCCCTCAACGCCGTCCACGTGGACGTTATGCCCGGGGAGTTCATGGCGGTCACCGGCCGCTCGGGGTCGGGCAAGACCACCCTGCTGAACCTGATGGCGGGGCTGGACCGCCCCACCTCGGGGACGGTCCTGTTCGACGGCAGCGACCTGGCCTCCCTCTCCGACGCCGAGCTGGTGGACCTCCGCCGCACCAAGATCGGCTTCGTCTTCCAGTCCTTTGGGTTGATGCACCTTCTATCGGCCTACGAGAACGTGGAGCTGCCGCTGCACATCAACGGCGTGCCCTGGAGGGAGCGCAGGCGGAGGTCCCTGGAAGTGCTGGACCTGGTCGGCCTGGGGCCCAGGGTCCGCCATCGCCCATACGAGCTGTCCGGCGGAGAGCAGCAGCGGGTGGCCATCGCCCGGGCGCTGGTGACGGGGCCCGACGTGCTCTTTGCCGACGAGCCCACGGGGGAGCTGGACACGGCCACCGGCAGGTCCATCTCCAATATCCTGAGAGACGTGGCCTCCTACAGGGGCGTGACCGTGATAGTTGCCACCCACGACCTGGCCCTGGCGGGTATGACCAGCCGGAGGGTGGAGATGGTGGACGGGACCCTCAGCGAGGCCCCCAGCGAGGCCCGTGACGCGCCGTCCTAGGGCGCGACGCGGTAGGCGATGACCGACACGATCTCGATGGCAAGAGGCGGCTGGGCCAGCCCCGTGGTGCCGATGACCGCCCGGCAGGGCGTGTTGGATACGAACTCCCTGTACACCTCGTTCAGGCGGGCCCAGTTGTCCATGTTGGTCAGGTTGATGACCATGGTCACCACCCGGCCGTAGCTGGTGCCCGCCGCCTCCAGGGTCGTCTGCAGGTGCCGGAAGGCGGCCCGGTACTGCTCCACCTCCGTGTCACCCACCATCACCCCGTCGAAGCCCGAGGAGGTGTGCCCCCTGCACCAGACCCTGATGGCGCGCAGCTTCAGGAGCCTTGTCAGGTCCTCGTCGAAGTAGTCGCAATACAGCCCGGTGCGGAAGGACTCCATTTGGGTGGAGTCCTTCCGCCCGTCGGCGATGACCAGGTCCAGGAGCCGGTCCCTCTCGGCGAACGGGAGCGCCTGGGCCTGCTCCAGGGTCATGGAATCCAGGTCGGCAAGGGTGTAGGCCACCGGGACACCTCCACAGGGAGATTCAGTGGCTTACGATTGTAGCATACGCGTGGATCGGGCGGGCGGTGGGCCCGCGAACACCAGGGCGACCGGTGGCGCGAGGGGGCTTCGGCTATAATGTCTATGCCGGGATTCCGGCTACACTGATTGGCAGGCGAAATAAAGGGACACTTCGCCGTTTCGGTATCGGGCAATTGGCGGGTGACCTTCAGATTCGAGGACGGCCATGCCGTCGAGGTCGATTACACAGACTATCACTGAGGAGGTGAGATGACTCCCATGCAGAACCCTCCACACCCGGGCGAGGTCGTGAGATGGGAATGCCTTGAGCCGCTGGGACTGACCGTAACGAGGGCAGCGGAAGGCCTGGGGGTAACCCGGCAGGCGCTGTCGGATCTGGTGAACGAGAAGGCCGGCGTGTCGGTCGAGATGTCCTTTCGCTTGTCTCAGGCCTTCGGCTCCACTCCGGAGACATGGCTCGGCTTGCAGACGGCCTACGACCTCTGGCAGGCACGGACTCGGGGTAAGCAGATCGAAGTAGAGAGATTCACCGCGCAGAATCCAGGGTAGCTGTTGCGCCCGGACAGCCCGAGTCTCCGCGTGAGTGATGGACCATAGGCTGCGTGGGTCGCGGGCTATCGGGAGAACGAAACCCCAGAACGCCAGCCGCGCTCGGAGGGTATCACATGACCTCTATGACCTTCAGGGACAGGATCGGTTTCGACGCCGGGAGCACGCCGCTTGAGGAGGCGCTGGAGTTCGCGTCGGCCAACGGCTTCCACTACATGGACTTCAACGCCGACACGGGTGCGAACCGGCTGGACGGCTGGACCGACCAGCGGGTGCGGGCCGTGCGCGACGCCTGCGAGCGGCACGCCGTAACCCTGACCATACACACGACCTCTGGGGTCAACGTGGCCGAGATGGCGCCCTTCGTCGGCGACGGGGTGGACCGGTACCTGGCGGCCAACGTCGACCTGGCCGAGAGGCTGGGCTGCCGGCGGCTGGTGGTCCATGGCGGGTTCCACTTCAGCTCCAGCATCGACGCCCGGAAATCGGCCTCCCTGCAACGGCTGCAGAGGGCCGTGGCATACGCCGAGAGGTCGGGGCGCGTGCTCCTGCTGGAGAACCTGAACTTCGAGCCCGACGACGCCGAGGTGCACTACCTGGCCCACACGGTGGAGGAGTGCAGGACGTACTTCGACGCCATCTCGTCGGAGAGCTTCGGATGGGCCTTCACGGTGAACCACTCCCACCTGGTGCCTGAGGACATCGACGGGTTCCTGGACGCCTTTGGCGTCGACCGCATCGGTGAGGTGCGCCTGGCCGACAACGTGGGCCACAGGGAGGTGCACCTGCTGCCCGGCCAGGGGAACATCGACTTCGGGGCCGTGTTTCGCAGGCTGGAGTCGTCGGGCTACGGGGGCTTCTACACCATGTCCTTCGGCTCCCTCCGGGAGAAGCTGGAGGCTCGGGACTGGCTGGCGGCCCGGGGTCCCCAAGACGCCTAGTCCACCAGGTGGAGCAGGCCGTCCTCGGTGCGCAGGTACAACACTCCCCCGGCGAACACCGGCTGGGCGGACAGGGGCGAGCCCGGGGACATCATCCAGTCCTCTCTCCCGGTGGAGCGGTCCAGGGCGTAGAATGCGCCGTCGGCCGCGCCGACATACAACCGCTCTCCCACCGCCAGCGGCCGGGCCGACGCCTGGTCCGTGGCGTGAAAGGCCCACAGCCTGTCGCCGTCGATCGCATCGAAGGCGTAGACCAACCCGGCGGTGTCGGCCAGGTAGATGGCCTCGGGCGTCACGACGGGAGCGAACAGGAACCCCTCCGAGGGGTCGTCGGGGGAGGCCCGCCACCTGACCCCCGGCTGGCCCGGCGGGTCCGGCACCGGAAAGCCCCACTTGGAGAGCTGGGCCCACAGCAGGCTCGTCTGGTACTGTAGCGGCAGGCCCCGGGCCCCGGCATCGACGGCCAGCACGTCGCCCCCCGCTTCGAAGTAGACCATGCCGTTTCCCGCCGCCGGGGGCCTGATGGCGAGCTTGCCCGTGCGGACCTGGAGCCTCTTGTCCCCCGTCCTGGAGTGCCGTCCATACAGGTCTCCCTCGGAGGAGGTCGCGAACAGCCTGCCCGAGTAGACGGTCGGCGGCGAGGCGGGGAACCCCCGTGTGTCAATCTTCCATATCTCCTTGCCCGTGGCGGCGTCCAGGGCATATAGGGACCCGTCCCTGGACCCCATGTACACTATGCCGCCGTCCACCGCGGCGGAGCCGGGAACGGGGTCCCGGGCCTCGTAGCTCCAGGCCACGCTGCCGGTATGCCGGTCCAGGGCCAGGATGCGGTGGTCCAGCAGTCCCACGTACAGCAGGTCGCCGGCCACCGCAGGAGAGGAGTGGACCGGCCCGCCCACCGGGTACCGCCACAGGGGACCGTGCGTCTCGGCGTCGATGGCCGCCACCTGGAGGTGGCCTCCCGCGTATACCACGCCGTCGACCACCGCGGGCGACGACCGGGTGGACGGCCCGAGGTCGATGGAGGCTGCGACGCTGCCCCGGAGTGGGTCCCCCGAGTAGGGGACGAAGCTGCTCTGATGGAGGTCGCCCCCCTCCATGGTCCACGCTCCCGGCGGGGGCTCGGAGGTGGCGTCGGACCCCGGCCGGCTGAAGGCCAGCGTGACGGGGTTGGGCATGAAGGGGTAGTAGACCCACACCACCGCAAGCAGCGCGACCAGGGACAGGGCCGCCAGGACCATCCGTTGCCCCCTGAGGATACGCCGGGGCCCGGCCCGGGACTGGGCCCACCGGGGCAGGGCTATGATGGTCCGGCCGCAGCTCTCGCAGGCGGACCCGGCCTCCTGGCCCTGGGCCCCGCAGTGAGGGCAGGCGCCCGGCTGGAGGACCGCGGCCTGACGGCTGTCCCCCTTGGCAGCCTCTTCTGGACTGCGGGCCGGCACACTAGCCGCGGGCCTATCTGCTGGAGTCGCCGCCGGCTGGGGCGTGGAGTGGGTGAGCCTCATCCCGACCACCCAGAACACGCCCAGGACCAGGCCCGCGGCCCCGCATCCAAGGCAGCCGGCGAAGATGGCGGCGAACATGAAGGACACCAGCTCGCTTCTGGCCACGTTCAGGCGCAGGTCCCCGGCGACGATGAAGACGAGGATAAGCCCCGCCACCAGGCCGAGGAGGGCTCCAACGACGGCCCCAGCCACCAGGGTGATCTTCAGCACCCTGCGGGACCGGGGGTCCAGCTTTGCATCGACTCCCGCAAGCACGGACCATATCTTGCACCCCTGCCCGTTGGGTTGTCCAGTGTTCGCGGGCCGGCGTCGACCCCATAGGGGCCGGTTGCTCCCATGGGCGCCGATGGCGATTGGCCCGGAGGCGGTCCGTGGGTATACTCACACGGTGGCTACCGCTTCCACAGAGGGCGGGCCGGAGGTGCGATGGAGTCCTTGCAATGGGCCGGGGGGCTCGCCGGCAGCGTGTCCCTGCTGGTCTGGGTGTGGCTGGTGGCCGCCCGGGGCCGGTTCTGGACCACGGGCCAGCGGCTGCACCCGGATGAAGGTCCCGCCCCGGCCCAGGCCCTCGACTATCCTCCGGTGGCCGTCATCGTGCCCGCCCGCAACGAGGCCGACACCCTGCCCTCGACACTGCCCGCCCTGCTGCTGCAGGAGTACCCGGGCCCCTTTGCCGTATTCCTGGTGGACGACTCCAGCGAGGACGGCACCGCCCGGGTCGCACGGGCGCTCGCCGAGGAGGCGGGCGCCGCCGACCGGCTGACGGTCGCCTCCGCCGGGCCCCTGCCCCAGGGCTGGGCCGGGAAGGTGTGGGCCATGCAAAGGGGCCTGGAGGCCAGCGCCTCGATGGAGGCGCCGCTGGTCATGTTCACCGACGCGGACGTCCTGCACCCGCCCTCCAGTCTGAGGCTGCTGTCCCGGAAGCTCCTGGACGGCGGCCTGGACATGGCGTCGCTGATGGTCCTGCTGCGGGCCCGCACGCCGTGGGAGCGGCTGCTGGTCCCCGCCTACGTCTACTTCTTCACCAAGCTCTACCCCTTCCGCCACGTCAACGACGCCCGGAGGTCCACCGCGGCGGCGGCGGGCGGCTGTATGTTGCTGCGGCGGGATGCCCTGGCCCCGGACCGGGGGCTGCAGCCCATAGCCTCGGAGGTCATCGATGACTGCGCCCTGGCCCGGATGGTCAAGGGCCGTCCGGGGGCGCGGATCTGGCTGGGGCTGAGCCGGGAGGCCCGGAGCATCCGGGCCTACGGCGGACTTCCGGGAGTCTGGCGTCTCGTGGCCCGCACCGCCTTCACCCAGCTCGGGTATTCCCCCTGGCTGCTGCTGGGCACCGTGCTGGGAATGCTCCTGGTCTACTGCGTGCCTCCGGCGGCCGCCGGAGGGGGGTTGGCTGCCTTGGCTGCGGGGCCGTCGTGGGCCGGGGCGTGGCTGGCGGGCACGGGGCTGGGAGCGTGGCTGCTCATGTCCGGCAGCTACGTGCCCATGGTCAGGTGGCATGGGGTCGGTGCCGGTTGGTCCCTGCTGCTCCCCATGGCCGCCGCCCTGTACACGCTCATGACCGTGGACTCGGCGCTGAGGCAGCGGCGGGGAGCGGGGGGAGGCTGGAAGGGCAGGACGCGACCGTCGGGGGATGCGTCCTGAGCAGGGCCGGCGGCCGTCTATTCGGGCGGAGGTGCCAGTTCCCGCCGTCCCCCGGGCCGGTCGGCGTCCAGGCCGAACACCGACCGGGCCCTGGCTTCGGATATGAGGCCGTCCCGCAGGTCCTCCTTCACCTGGGCGGGGTCCCTCTCCGCTGGCGGGCCGTAGCCGCCTCCCCCGGCGAAGGAGAGGTTGATGACGTCGCCGGGCAGGAGCTGGGTGCGGCCCTTCCGGGGCAGGGGGCCCTCGCCCATGACCTTCTCGGCGCGGTTGGCCCTGGCCGCCATGCCGCCGGCCCGGCCCAGGGGAGGAAAGTCCCACTTCTCGGAGATGACCGAAAGGGTCACCGGCTTGTCGGATACCACCTCCATGGTCATGTCCTGGCCCAGGCCTCCCATGTAGCGCCCGGGGCCTCCCGAGTCTGGGGCCAGCTCCTTCTTCCACACCAGCAGGGGCGCCACCGACTCCATCACCTCCATGGAGGCGCACTGGATGTTGGTGGGGTAGGGGGTGCAGTGGAGGCCGTCGGCGGTGGGCCGGGCGCCCATGCCGCCGTTGGCGAAGAGGTGGAAGGTGAAGGGCGTCTCGTCCCGGGCGACGCCCGAGACGAATATGCGGAGGGGTGGGGTGGTGCCCGACTCGGCGATGACCCGGTGGGGCAGGACGTCGGCCAGTCCCATGAACACCACGTTGCATATGGTGTCTCCGGTCAGGGTCCGGGCGTTGACGGCCGCCGGGTAGCGGCAGTTGAGAATGCACCCCTCGGGGGCCCGCACGGTGATGGGCCGGAAGGAGCCCGAGGTCCTGGTGGTGTGGGGGTCCAGGAGGCACTTGAGCGGGTAGGTGGTGTAGGCCTGGGTGTAGTTGTAGGGGACGTTGATCCCGCCGCCGTCCACCTGGTCCGACGTTCCGGTGAAGTCCACGTCTATCTCGTCGCCCCGGACGGTGATGGTTGCCTGGATTTTCAGGGGTTGGTCGTAGCCGTCCAGGTACGTGACTCCCTCGTAGGAGCCGTCGGGCAGCTCGGCTATGGCCCGGCGCATGGCCCTCTCTCCGAGGTCCTGGATGGGCGCTCCCACGTCCCGCAGGTCCTCCATGCCCGTCTCCGACATGAAGTCCACCAGCCGGGCGCCGGATATCTCCAGGGCCGCCACCTGGGCGAACAGGTCTCCCACCACCATGTCCGGGACCCGGACGTTGTACCGGATGGTGTCAAGGATGTCCTCGTTCAGCTCCCCGGCCTTGTACAGCTTCAGGGGCGGGATGCCGATCCCCTCTTCGTGCACCGTGTGGCAGTCGGCGGCCCAGACGACACCGCCGATGTCCGCCGCGTGGGCCACGTTGCCGCTGAAGGCCACGATCCTTCCGTCGTGGAACACGGGCGCCACCATGACGATGTCCGGCCGGTGCCCGGTGCCCATCCACGGGTCGTTGGTCATGACTATGTCCCCCGGCTGCCAGGTCTCCAGGGGGAAGTAGCGCAGCAGGTCCTTCATGCATGGGGAGAGGCAGCCCACGAAGGCGGGGACGCTGCCCCGGTTCTCGGCGATCAGGTCGCCGTCCACGTCCAGGACCACGGACACGCAGTCCCGGCTCTCCCGGACGATGGTGGAGAAGGCGGTGCGGATGAGGCCGGTGACGGCCTCGTCGCAGATGGCCAGCAGCCGGTTCCAGTAGATCTCCAGGCTGATGGCGTCCAGGTGGCCCCCTCGCGGCTCGGTCATGCCTGCTCCAGCTCCATGATGAGATTCAGGTGGGAGTCCACCGAGACTTGGGCGTCGGGACCCACCACCACCGTCGACTCCCGCTCCTCCACCACCGCCGGGCCCGGGAAGGACGTCCCGGGACGCAGGCTGTAGCGGTCGTACACGGGCACGTCGGCGTAGCCGCCCTCCTCGTGGATGAAGATGGGGCGGGTTCCCTTGAGCCCCTTGGGGTATTGGGCGTATTGGGACGTGGCGGGAGGGCCGAACCGCATCTCCGGGCGCGGCGGGGGCTCCGACGCGGTGAAGCGCCAGGTGATGGCCTCCACCGGCACGTGGTTCAGCCGTCGATGGAAGATCCGCTCGTAGTTGGAGTTGAACACCTCTTCCAGGCGTTGGTGGTCCCTGGACTCGATGTCCTCCCTGGCGAGGGGGACGTTCACCTCGAACCCCTGCCCGACGTAGCGCATGTCGGCCGTGTGCTGCGTGACGATGGTCGCGGGGTCGGCGCCCGCGGCGGTGAGTATCTCCAGGGCATGGGACTCCATCCCCCTGTGGACCTGGTCAAGGTAGTCCCAGTCGAGGGAGTCCAGGCGGGTGATGTAGCTGTGGACGAAGTCGAAGGACCGGGGGGCCACCAGGAGCCCCACCGAGGAGAAGACGCCGGCGCCCAGGGGGCAGATGACCCTGGAGATGCCCAGGCGCTTGGCCACCCGGTAGGCGTGGACCGGGCCCGCGCCGCCGAAGGCGATCATGGCGAACCGGCGCAGGTCCACCCCCTGCTCCGAGGCGTAGACCCTGGCGGCGGTGGCCATGTTCTCGTTGACCACGTCGTGTATGCCGGCGGCGGCCCTGGTCAGGTCCACGCCCAGGGGCCGGCCCAGCCGCTCCATGATGGTCTCCCGGGCCGGACCGGCCGCCAGGGACATCTCCCCGCCCAGGAAGTGGCCGGGGTCCAGGTATCCCAGGAGCAGGTCGGCGTCGGTGACCGTGGGGTCGGCGCCCCCGCGGCCGTAGCAGACGGGGCCCGGGTCGGCCCCGGCGCTCTCGGGGCCGACCTTCAGCAGCCCCATGGAGTCGATATGGGCGATGCTTCCCCCTCCGGCGCCGATCTCCACCATCTCGATGGCGGGCACCCGGAGGGTGATGCCGCTGCCCTTGCGGAAGCGGTGCTCCCTGGCCACCTCCAGCTCGTTGGTCCGGGAGGGTGTACCGGCGCGGTTCAGGCAGACCTTGGCGGTGGTCCCTCCCATGTCGAAGGACACCACGTCCCGCTCTCCCAGCATCTGCCCGTAGTAGGCGGCGGCCACCGCTCCCGCGGCCGGCCCCGACTCGACCATGCGCACCGGGAACTCCAGCGCCACGTCCAGGGTGGTCAGTCCGCCGCCCGACACCATCGGGTAGACCGTCCCGTCGAAACCCTTGCCCCGGAAGCGCACCACCATGTCCTCGGCGTAGCGGTCCATGGCCGGCTGGACGTAGGCGTTGGCGACGGTGGTGGAGGTCCTCTCGAACTCCCGGACCTCGGGGGCCACCTCCGACGAGACGGAGACGTAGAACTCGGGGTACCGCTCCCGCAGCCGGTCGCGGATGCGCTGCTCGTGGGTGGCGTCCCGGTAGGCGTGGAGCAGGGCCACGGCGATGGACTCGACGCCCTCGGCGCGGAAGAAGGAGACGATGCCGTCCAGCTCGTCCAGGTCCAGGGGGCGCACCACGTTGCCGTCCCGGTCGATGCGCTCGGAGACGGTCCTCCTGAGGTACCGGCGGACCAGGGGCTCGGCCCTGGTGATCAGCAGGTCGAAGATGTCGTAGCGAAGCTCGCGGCCCATCTCCAGGGAGTCCCTGAACCCCCGGGTGGCGACCAGGCCGACCTTGGCGCCCTTGCGCTCGACGATGAGGTTGCCGGCCAGGGTCGTGCAGTGGTTGATCTGGCCGACATCGGACAGGGAGGCGCCCAGGCGCCTCAGCACCTCTTCGGCGCCGTCGGTGACGCCCACGGCCGGGTTATGGGGAGTGGTCAGCGTCTTGCCCACGGAGAAGGCGCCCGACTCCCGGTCCATCACCACGAAGTCGGTGAAGGTGCCGCCCACGTCGCTGCCCAGATGTAGCTCGGCCATAGGCTCGGCCCCGCTTTTGACGCCCGCGCCCGGAAGGCCCCGGCGCCGCATTGCATGCCCGTACCGGGCACCGATGCAATTCTAGTCGCGGCGCCGTCCAGGGTCAAACCACCGCTGCCTTGCCGGGAGCCTCCCATTCCACCGGTCGTCTCGTGAAGGCCGAGGCTGTATTGACACTGGTCGGCCTCCCCACAGGTGCTCCCGACCGCTAATGCGAGTGTGTCTCCCCTTCCTCATGGGTGTGGCCCTCCGCCTCCTCTTCCTCTCGATCCGGGAAGGCCTCGGGGTAGGAAAAAACGGCCAACTCCTCGACGGCTCTCATGAAACGAGGGTTGTCGAAGCTGAAGGAGAGATCTTCGCTCAATACGAAGATGTGATGCGGGATATGGTCGGGGTCCTCGACCATGTGCAAGCCTGACAGATCGTGGTTCCCCACTATGCTCTCTATCGATTCCGCAACGATGATGTCGGGTTCGAGGGCGACGACTGTCTCCGGGCTGATTTCCCGGTACCCATCGTGGGTGGCGATGTTCTCCAGCTTGATGAGCTCGAACACGTCGTTGATGAGGGTGTTTCTTCCAGGGGTTTGCCAGTCTTCGCTATGGAAATAGACCGTCCAGACCGGCTCAACTGACTCCATCTTTTCCCTGATGTCTATCAGGCGAGGGTCGCCGAGGTCTTGGAGCCGGTCGGCCTCTTCCGCCGGTGGTCGCGGCGTGGCAGTGGGAGCCGGCGTTGCCGTGGGCTTGGGGGTGGCCGTCGGCTCCCGCGTGGGAATGGGAGTCGGGGTTGCCGTCGGATCCGGAGTGGGCGTGGCGGCGTCGCTGCACGCAACCGCCAGCAGAAAGGCTGCCACAAGGACTATGAGCTTAGTCATGCTCCATCCTCTCCAACGTGGTGGTCCATGGCAAACGACTCCTGTGATTGCAGGTTAGTGAGCGACCGTGGATTATCGGGTATGGGCAGCATCGGCGTCAACCAGCAAGTCCCCTGTCTTCGGGAAGACACACTAGTGCCCGCGAGGCAACGGGGCAGGGCCAACAGGCCCGCCAACATCTTCTCCTTGGATTGAGGCTCCAAGGGGTGCGGGGTTGACAGGTGGGGTGTAGCCTCGGAGAATGACCGCAAGGCCGTTCACGCGGTCACTATCCCTTCAGGGCGCTAAAGGACATGTTCAGGTACGTTCGGTCGCCAGAGTCCGGGAATCCGGATGATTTCGTATTGGAAGAGCGGCCATATAGAGCTACCCCACGAGGAGCGCGACCATGACTACGCAGCAGAGCGACGTACTCATCAAGGGTGGAATCCTGGTCTCGGGCGAGGGGATGACCCGGTCCGACGTGCTCATCGCCGACGGCGTGGTGCAAGAGACGGGCCCGGACCTGTCGGCCCGGAGCGCCCTGCGGGTCATCGACGCAACGGGGAGGTACGTCCTTCCCGGGGGCATCGACTGTCACTCCCACCCGGTGTACGGGGACAAGATGGACACCTACTCCCTGTGCGCCGCCTACGGGGGAGTCACCACCTGCGTGGCGTTCATCGGCTCGGAGACCCACCGCCACGAGCGTTTCGGGAACACGTGGGGAGTCCGGAAGTACAACCCGGACATCGTCAAGGGGTTCATCGAGTACGCCGAGCAGACCTCCTACACCGACTTCGCCGTCCACGGCCTCATCAGCGTCCGGGACCAGGACGACATCGGGAAGGTAATCCCCGAGCTAATCAGGATGGGGGCCATCTCCTTCAAGATGTTCATGACCTGGAACCCCTGGAACGTGGACTCGCCCACCAACCTGCTGGCGGTGCCCGACGAGCTGCTGATGCGGGTGATGGACCTGGCGGCCCGGGACGGCGGCATGGCCATGGTCCACGCCGAGAACGGCTGCTGCAAAGCGTACCTGGAGGACACCTTCAGGGCCCAGGGGAAGACCGGGGCGAACCACTACCTGGACTCGGCGCCCAACATCCTGGAGGCCGAGGCCGTCAACCGGGCCGCCACCATGGCGATGCTCACGGGCTCGCCGCTGTACCCGGTGCACCTCAGCACCCAGGAGGTCGTGCCCATCCTGGAGCACTACAAGGACAAGGGGCTGTCCCTCTACGCCGAGACCTGCCCCCACTACCTGACGCTCACCAACGAGGACATGCTCCGCAGGGGCTACCGGCTCAAAGTCGCGCCTCCCCTGAGGCAGGCCGAGGACCAGGACGCCATGTGGGCCGCCCTGGCCTCGGGCGCCGTCAACACCATCGGCAGCGACTTCACCGGCTACACGCGCAACCTGAAGCTGACGGGGAACACCTCGGGGGAGATCTTCGGCGACGCCCCGGAACCCGAGCCCGGGCAGGAGAACATCTTCGACATAGCCGCGGGCCTGAGCACCCTGGAGTTCATGATGCCGGTGGTGTGGAGCTACGGGGTGAACACCGGGAAGATCACGCTGCCCAGGTTCGTACAGCTATTCTGCGAGAACCCGGCAAAGATCTTCGGCATCTTCCCCCGAAAGGGCATCCTCCAGGCCGGCTCCGACGCGGACCTGGCCATATGGGACCACACCCTCCTCCACACCGTGGACGAGGAGCACAGCGTCAGCGACCTGGGCACCTTCAAGGGCATGGAGCTGCTGGGTATGCCCGTGCTGACCATGTCCCGGGGGCGGGTGGTCATCGAGGCGGGAAGGCTGGTCGGGAAGCAGGGCGGGGCCCGGTTCATCCCCGGCAACCCCAACGCCACCTCCTACGCGCCCCACGGTCCCAGCGCGGAGTAGGTACGCCGGCTCGCGGCCGCCGCGTACGGTCGGACTAGGCCAGGGTGACCAGCCCCTCCCGCTCCAGGCCCTGGTACAGCTTCAGGACGTGGCGGGGCTCCAGGTCGAAGTCGAACTCGGCGCCGATGGCGTCGGCGATCTGGTTGACGGTGCGGGCGCCGTCGGCGAAGTTCCACACCTCGTCGCCGATAATCCGCAGGGAGTCGTAGTTCATCTTCGGGTCCCTGGCGTGCATCTCCTCGGCCATCTTGTACAGGTCCCAGTAGCCGGTGCCGGCCAGGGTGGCCGGGTCCCTCTCGACGGTGCGCTTGGGCGTAACCTTCCCGGGGGCGAACTCCCGGGGGCCGCCGCCGTTCCCCAGCCAGGCCGTCGCCTCGGCCAGGCGCTCTAAGATGGCCTGCTGCAGGGCCGCCTTGGTGGAGTCCAGCTCCGGCTGGGCGGCGCGTTCCTGGGCATCGACCAGGGCCAGGGTGGACTCCACCGCCCGCCGGTCCCGCTCCGCCAGGGTGGACATCCTGCGCCTGATGCGCCCGTCGTCGCCGGTCCGCCGGGCCTCCAGCCCCATTTGGGCCAGCCGCGCCTCGCTCCTCGCGCCCACCTCGCGCATGATGTCCAGCGCCTCGCCGGGACCGGCGCCGGCCAGCTCCAACGCCGCCAGCACCGTGGGGATGCCGCAGCGGCGGAACACCGCCGGGTCGAGGTTGTCGGCGGTGAGGAGCTGGGTGTGAAAGTAGAGGTCGGGCCAGGACATCAGCAGGGGCGACGGCACCCCGAACACCGGGTAGTACTTGTTGTCGCTCCAGGGGGTGTAGGGATGGTCCAGGAAGTTGACGAAGGGCACGGTGTCGGCGGTGTGGAATACCCACCGGGTCTCCCGGGGCGTGTCGTTGATCACGCCGACGAAGTAGTCGTTGATGAAGGTGGGCAGCGAGTCGGGCGAGTGGTAGTACAGGAGGGCCGACTTGCACTTCTGCTGGTCGTGGGCCACGCTGTCCAGGGCTATGCAGGCGATGGTGTTGTCGATCTCGTCCCGGTGGTTTTGGATGTAGTGCTTGCTGCCGTGGCCCTCGACGTTGACCAGGAAGCGGATGGTGCGTCTGGGCCTGGGCACCCGGCCGCTGGAGATGAGGCCGCACATGACCCGGGCCATGGCCGCCAGCATCGCCGGACCCGAGGCGCAATTGGCCCCGGGGCGGGTGCCCGCCGTGGCGTGGCAGACGAACATCAGGTACTCGTCGGCCTTGTCCGTGCCGGATATGTCGGCCAGCAGGTTCTGGGCCTCCCCCTTGAAGTTGCGGCACCGGATATCGACGTAGACCCTGGGGTCGTCGCTTGCGGCCACCGCGGCCAGCTTCTCCCCCGCGTGGTAGTCGACGGCCAGGGACCAGGCGGAGTTGTACTGCTGGGAGGGCATGCGGAGCAGCTGTACGGCGTCGGGGAGGGACTCGCGGGTGCGGAAGGGCGCGGTCTCGTAGAGCAGATAGTCGGTGATGACCCCGGCCGCGCCGGCTTCCATGGCCAGGGTGGCGGCGTGGGCAAAGCCGCCGGGCCGGGGGTTCGACCGGACCAATACCGCCTTCCCCTTCACGTCCTTTCTCTGGTAGTCCTCGGGGCGCTCCCCGGTCCCCACGTCCACCAGCTCTATCGTGACGCCCCCTTCGGGCGTCGGCTGGCACCACCAGGGCAGGCACGAGTAGGCGTCCTCGTAGGAGACCATGAGCTCGCCCTCGGGGGAGCCCAGCCGGAGCTCGGCGCTGATGGGCTCCCAGGCCATGGGCATGAGCTGGCCCAGGTAACGGGTCTCCCCGTCCAGGGGGAACCTCTCCACCCACACGCGGTCCATGCCGGCGTCGCGCAGGAGTCCCGCGGTGTAGTCCGAGGCCCTGTGGTAGCCCGACGCGCCGGGGGAGCGATAGAAGCGGGTCAGGCGGGTCGCCTCTTCGATGCCCCGGTCCTCGTCGAATTCGGCCTCGATCAGGCGCACCAGCTCGCGACGGTTCATCTGTCCATCCCCCTAGCATAGGACTTGAGCATCTGGACGTGGGACAGCTCGCACTCCACCAGGCCGCCGACGGTGTCGGTGCCCTCGATGACCATGAACTCGTTGGCCCCGCCGGTGCCGCCCCCGCCGCCTACTCCCACGCTGCGTATCACCGGCATGCCCAGCTCCGTGTTGCACATGGACCAGGGCCCGCCGCCGCCGCTGCAGGGCGCCATGACCAGGGGGACCTCCATCTCCCGGAAGGCGCGCTCCAGGGAGCGGACCAGCTCCGACTCCCGGTCGGCGGTGGAGGGGTCGAAGGCCCCCATCACCCTCAACTCCACGTCGGCGTATCCCCTGGAGTCCAGGTGGTCGCGGATAAGCCGCACGGTCCTGTCGGCCCCGTATCCCCTGGGGACCCGGATGTCGAAGCGGGCCGATGCCTGGTGGGGCAGGCTGAAGGGGAGGGTGCCGGGGCCCGTGAACCCTCCCACGAGGCCGTTGATGTTAAGGCTGGGGCCGTAGAAGTAGTTGGCTATGGTCTCCTCGTCGGACAGGTCGCCGGCGGCAGCGGGCACGGCGCCCACTCCCGGCAGGACCTTCTTCCAGCCGTCGGCGCCCAGGGAGGCCTTGTACTCCTCTATCCACCGGCGCTCCTCCTCCGTGGGAGGCGTCAGGTCGTCGTAGAACCCCTGGACGGCCACCCGGTTGCCGTCGGGCTCGGTGAGGCTCGCCAGGGCGTGCACCAGCCTCCACACGGGGCTGTCCACCACCGACTTGGTCATGCCGTGGAGGGGCCCGCCCTGGGGCCCGCGCCCCCAGGATGCGCCGGTGGCGACCAGGTCCGCGTATATCATGCCCTTGTAGCCCAGGCTCATGGTCACCCTGCCCGAGGCGTCCTGGGATGCACCGGGGCTGAGGCTGGCGTCGGCTTGGGCCAGCCGGTCCCTGTACCGGGCGAACATCTCCCGGTAGTTGGGGCTGCCCAGGATCTCGTCGCCTTCCAGGAGGACCATCACGTTCACCGGCAGGCCGCCCTCGACGGCCAGGAGGGCCTCCAGGGCGTTGAGCCAGGCCACGTAGGGACCCTTGTACGAGTAGGCCCCGCGGCCCACCAGCACGCTGGAGTAGCCGCCCATGGAGGTGACGTCGCCGCCGTAGGGCGGGCGCTCCCAAACCTCGTTGGGCAGCACCGGGCGCGTGTCGAAGTTGCCGTAGACGGCGATGGTCTTGGGAGCGCCGGAGTCGTGGTAGGCCCAGAGGCCGGGCAGCCCGGCGGTGGTGACCACCTCCACCTCCTGCAGGCCCGCCTCCCGGTGCAGCTCAGCCAGCAGGTCGGCGCACTCCACCACTCCCAGGTCCTCGGTGGAGACGCTGGGCTGGCGTATCGCCCGCTGGATACGCTGGACGTGGCGGGACTTGTTGTCCTCCAGATACCTTCGGACGGCCTCCAGGCCCGCTCCTACTCGCACGCTGCCTCCCTCGCGTCCCATTTCGACGACGTGTCCATTTTCGACGAGGGCAGTATATTAGCGGCCGGAAGGCCGGGTCAACACGCGCCCGCCCTTCAGGGTTGCCGCCGCGCCTGAAGGCGGCTAGGATTGTACGGGCCGAGTTTCAAGAGGAAACCGCGGCCAAGAGGAGACCGTGGGCCGGGAGGAGACCTTGGCAGTCCAGGGAAGCAGGGGCGGAGAACGAGGCGTGGTCGTGGTGGGCGCCGGCATCGTGGGGGCATCCATCGCCTACCACCTGGCGGAGAGGGGTGTGCCCGTTACCGTGGTGGACGGGGCCGCTCCCGGCTCCGGGGCCTCCAGCCACTCCTTCGCCTGGATCAACGCCGGCGCCAAGGGGCCGTCGTACTACCACGACTTCAACCGCCGCTCCATGGAGATGTGGGACAGGTTCGCCCTGGGGCTGGGCGTGGACGTGGGCCTTCGTTGGGGCGGAAAGGTGAGCTGGGAGGCCACCACCGAGAGGGCCCGATTGCTGGAGGAGTGGGTCCGGAGGGCCCAACGCTGGGGCTACCCGACCAGGCTGGTGGGGCCCCGAGAGCTGGCGGACCTGGAGCCGTCCCTGTCCACGGGGCCCGTCGCCGCGGCGGAGCTCAGCCCCATCGACGGGCAGGTGGAGCCCCAGAGGGTCGTGGACGCGTGCATGCGGCGGCTCCGGGAAAGGGGCGCATCTCTCCGCTTCGGCACCCGCGTCTCGGCGCTATCGTTGGGCCCGGGACAGAAGGGGGGCCGGCGGGTGGAGTCCCTGGTGACGCCCCGGGGCGAGGTCCCCTGCGACGCAGTCGTGCTGGCGGCGGGGACCGGCACGACGGACCTGGCTTCCATCGCTGGGGTGGCCGTCCCGCAACAGGTGAGTCCGGGTGTGGTGGTCCGGACCTCCCCCGTGCCGAGGCTTATGCACAAGCTTCAGGTGGTCTACGCGCCTCCCCTGGAGTCCGGCCAGGACGAGGTCCACTTCCGGCAGACGTCCGACGGGTCCGTCCAGATCGGGGAGGGGACCCAGGAGAGCCTGAGGCGGGACGATTCCCAACTCCACGCCGACGACCTCCTGGCCCGCGCCGTACGCTACCTGCCGGGGCTGTCCGGCGCCTCGGCCGACCCGGTGCCCGTGGGATACCGGCCCATGCCCCTGGACGGTTACCCAGTCCTGGGGTCCGCCCCATCGGCGCCCAACATGTACGTGGCCGTGACCCACAGTGGCGTCACCCTGGCGCCCGTGATCGGGGAGCTGGCGGCGATGGAGATCGTCGACGGAGCGCGAGTCGAGATATTGGACCACTACAGGCCCGAGCGGTTCGCCTAGCCTGGAGGCCCAGGCCCTCCGTTGACAGCCACCTGGACGCCCAATACACTCGCCGTTGCGGGGGGAGGCGTGCGGGGCTGGCCCGGAAGGGCGGCGGCCGGCACGGTCGATTCACCCAGGAGGTCGTGATTCATGGCAGTGAAGATGGGTCTGGCCATCGTCAGCACCGACGTGGCCGGTTACACCCGACAGGTGCGTATGCTGGACGAGGCGGGAGTGGCCATGATCGGCTGCGGGGACTCCCAGGCGCTGTACCACGAGCAGTTCATCCGTTGCGCCCTGGCCGCGGAGCACTCCAGCAACGCCCAGGTGGGCACCTGGATAACCAACCCCATCACCCGTCACCCGGCGGTCACGGCCGCGGCCATAGCCACGGTGGACGACGTCGGCCCGGGCCGCGCCTTCCTGGGTGTCGGCACCGGGGACTCGACGGTCTACAACGCCGGGCTGCGTCCCGCCACGCTGGCGGACCTGGAGCGGTTCATACACACCGTCCGGGAGCTGCACGAGGAGGGGTCTTCCACGTGGCAGGGCAAGGAGTGCTACCTGACGTGGGTTAAGCGGCGCATTCCCATCGGCATGGCCGTCTCCGGGCCCCGGGCCATGCGAATGGCCGGGCGGCTGGCCGACATCGTGTGGGTGTGCTTCGGGCTGCAGGAGGAGGAGGTCGCCATCGCCAGGGGCTACCTGGAGGAGGGAGCGCGGGAGGCCGGGCGGAGCCTGGACGACATAGACGTGTGGTGGATGGTACAGTTCAACGTCGACGACAGCCGGGAGGCGGCCATAGACGCCATCAAGGCGAACCTGGCCAGCTCAGGGCACATCATCTTTCGCTACGGGCTCGAAGGCAAGGCCGTGCCGGCCGAGTACGCCGAGCAGGCGGGGGAGCTGGCCCGGCGGTACAAGCCCATCCAGCACTTCGGCAACGTGGGCCTGACCGACGAGTTGGGCATCACCGACTACCTGGCCCGGCGCCTGGCCATAGCCGGGACTCCCGAGGAGTGCGTAGCGGATATCAAGAGACTGGAGCGGCTGGGGGTGGACAGGCTGTTCTTCTACACATCCCTGCCGGACAAGGACCGTCTCTTCGACCGCCTGGTAAATCACATCATGCCACAGATAGCGTGACACTTGAAGGTCAGGAAGGCAATATAATATACTGGCTACTATCAAGTCGGTACGCTGGAGAGTGGTGTTATGGGAATCCTTAGGATGAAATGGATAGTGCCCCTGGTGTTGTTGGGGGTCCTGGCCCTGGCGGCGGCCTGTGGCGGCGAAGACCCGACGGTGGCGCCGACCGTAGCGCCACCCACCCAAGCCCCCACGGCAACGCCGGAACCCACGGAGGAGCCGGCGGGGCCCTTCAGAATCGGCGTAATGGAATCGCTCACGGGCCCCGGAGAGACCTACGGCAACGTTGCGGTCCAGGCCAAGGAGATGGCCGTGGCCGAGATCAACGATGCGGGGGGCATTGACGGGCGCATGCTGGAGCTGGTGATCGAAGACTCCAAGTGCAACGCCCAGGACTCGATCACGGCGTACAGGAAGCTCACCGACGTGGACGGGGTCAAGATCATCCTCGGCACCTCCTGCAGCGGCGCGATGCTCGGCGCGGCGCCCCTGGCCGAGGAGGACGGCGTGATCCTCTTCTCGGGGTTGGCCACCAACCCGGACATCGCCAACGCCGGGGACTACATCTTTCGGACTTCGATGAGCGACGCCCAGCTCGGCATCGACACGGGCAACGTCCTCTGGGCCGACGGCGTCCGCACGCTGGCCACCATCACCGAGGCTACCGACTACGCCGAGGGCGTGCGCCGGACCACGGTGGAGCAGTTCGAGAAGCGAGGCGGCAGTCTGGTGAGCGAGGAGCGGTACGCCTCGGACGTCACCGACTTCAGGAGCCAGCTGACCAAGCTGCTGAGCGAGAACCCCGACGCGGTGCACATCGCCGCCCAGTCGGAGTTCGCGGGCGGCACCATCGTCAAGCAGATACGCGAGCTGGGATACGAGGGGCCCCTCTACTCCGAGGTCGTACCCGTGGGAGCCACCGCCCTGGAGGTGGCCGGCGAGGCCGCCACCGGGCTGAAGGCCATCACCGCGGACCTGGACCCGGCCAACGACAGGGCCCAGGAGGTGCTTGCCAACTTCAGGGCCCGCTACGACTACGTCACGCTGCCCTGGTACCTGGGGTCGGCCTACGACGACGTTTACATCGCCGCCGAGTGCCTGAAGCAGACCGGCGACGACCAGGATGCCGACGGCTTCAAGGACTGCATGTACGACATAACCTGGAGCGGCAGCATCGGGGTGGACTACAGCTTCGACGAGATGGGCGAGGTGGTAGGCCTCTCCAACGTGGTCGTGGAGGTCCTGCCCCTGGCCGAAAGGACCGAGGACAACCAGGGTTACAAGGTCTTGGGCGGGGCTCCGACGGAGTAGGCTCCAACCGGTTGAAGTCCCGGACTCGGGGGTCATTTGCTCGGATACCGTGACAGCCACGGCCTGGCGTCGGGGATCTTTCGGGCTTCCGGCACGCGGGTCCTGGCAGCGGTACTGACCGCAGTACTCCTAGGCTACATCGCCTGGAAGATCGGCCAGTCCGGCGACCAGGCGCTGCAGTTCGCCTTCAACGGCCTCTCCGTGGGAGCCGTGTACGCCCTGGTGGCCATGGGGTTCACCCTGGTGTACAGCACCGTCTGGTTCTTCGACCTGTACTACGGCGCGGCCGCCGCCCTGGGGGCCTACGGGGTCTTCTACCTGAGGTCTTCGGACGACCTCTACACCCGCTTCGACGTCAACAACATCTTCGTAAACATCGTCTTCGCAGCGGTGGTTGCCGGGGTCGCCGCTTGGGCGCTGCACGTGAGTATCCGGCCCCGGCTGCGGGGCAGGATCAATTCCAGTGCCCTGCCGGCGGCGGGCGCCCTGCTGGCCGGGGGCGCCGGCGTGTACACGGGGTTTGTCCTCTCCTATCCCGACAAGCTCAACGTCATGCTCAGTCCCGCCGTCGGCGTGCTGGCGGCGGCGGCCGCGGGCTGGGCCCTCTACCATGGCTGCCGGCGGGCGTTGCCGGGGGCCGGCCCGGCGCCGGTTCTCGCCGCCGCCGCGATGGCGGCGGCCGTCCCGGGGGTCCTTTGCGGGTACCTGGTGTCCAACTCCCCGGGCTCCAGTCTCTACCTGAGCTGGGGGGTGTCGTGCCTGCTGGCGGGGTGCGTGGGCCTGGCCCTGTACCGGGGGCTGTACGTGTACATGCGCCAACGGTCGAGGTCGCCGCTGATAATGCTCGTGGCCTCTCTGGGCGTCCTCCTGGGCCTGACCGCTTTCATCTCCATAGTCTTCGAGAGCGCTCCACGCCCTCTGCCGGCGCCCTTCGGCAGCGACTCCTGGTCCGTGGCGGGGGCGTTCATCAAGGGGTTCAACGTCTTCACCATAGGGGTCGCCCTCACCGCCTTCGTGGGGCTGCTGCTGTTTCTCAAGAAGACCGCCTTCGGAAAGGCGGTGCGGGCCATCGGCGACGACGAGGAGGTGTCCAAGGTGGTGGGGATAAACACCACCGTAATCATCTCCGCCGTGTTCTTCATAGGCGCGGTGCTTGCCGCCCTGGCGGGGCTTTTGAGCGGCCACGATACGGCCATACAGCCCAGGATGGGCCTGTTGCTACTGCTGAAGGGCTGGATCGCGTCCGTGATGGGCGGCATCGGGAACCTCTACGGCGCCATAGTCGGCGGCTTTGCCCTGGGTATGATCGAGCAGTTCGGCATCTGGGACCTGGCGGGCGAGTGGAAGGACGCCATATCCTTCATCCTCCTGATCCTCTTCCTGTCGTTTTGGCCCAAGGGCCTGTTGCCGAGAAGGTAGCCCATACGAATGAGCTCCCGGGTCGATAGGGACATGAACAGGTTGGCGGGCCCAAGGGCCTGTTGCCGAGGAGGCAGCCCATACCGATGAGCTCCCGGGTCTATACGGACGTGAACAGGCTGGCCCGCGGCCTCCGGGATGTCCTGCCCCTGGGGCGGGGCAACGTGGAGCTGTGGGCGAACCTGTTCGTGATCGCCTGGGCGGTGGCGTTCATGCTGTGGCAGGGGGTGGGGTTTGCCATAACCGTGGGCACCGTATTCGCCATCTGGGCGATACTGGCGGTCAGTCTGAACCTGATCGTCGGGTTCACCGGCCTCCTGTCGGTGGGGCACGTCGGGTTCTTCGGCATCGGCGCCTACGCCATGGCCATTCTCACCTCCAACCCGGCATACGAGCAGCTCCGTACCGAGGCAATACCAACCTTTGCCCTGCCCTTCTTCGCGGCACTGCCCGTCAGCATAATCCTGGCCGGCCTGGTGGCCGTGGTTGTGGGCATCGTCTTCAACCGGTTCCGGGACGACATCTTCGTCCTCGTCTCCTTCGGCTTCGCCATCATCTCCTTCAACGTCTTCCTGAACTGGCGGAGCCTCACCCGGGGCGCCTTCGGGATTCACGAGATACCCAGGCCCCAGATAGGCGGATGGGTGTTCGACGGCGAGCTGGAGTTCATGCTCCTGGCGCTGGTGTTCCTCGCCATCGTGATGCTGGTGGCCTGGTTCATAGTGACCTCCTCCTTCGGACGGGTGCTCACCGCCATCCGGGAGGACGAGCAGGCCATCGAGGTGTTCGGGTACCGGTCGACCCACTACAAGCTGGCCGTGTGGGTCGTGTCGGCCATGATGGCGGGCCTGGCCGGCGGCCTGTTCAGCAGCTGGACCAGCTTCATCGACCCCAACTCGTTCATCCTCCTGGAGTCGATCCTCCTGGTAGCGATCGTGATCCTCGGTGGGCTGGCCACGATCTGGGGTTCCCTCCTTGGCGCGATGGTCTTCGTGCTGCTTGAGGAGGGGATGCGCTTCCTGCCCTTCGTGCCGTCCGAGTACACGGGCCAGGCCCGGCAGATCGTCCTGGGCATCCTACTGGTGCTGTTGATGCTATTCAGGCCTCAGGGTCTGGTCGGGAGGTACAAGCTGTGAGTACGACCGGCAACGGCCCCGGCGATGAGGTGGCCCTGGAGACCCAGGAGATCTCCAAGCATTTCGGAGCGGTCAAGGCGGTGGACCGGCTTTCCATCGCCATCAAACGGAAGGGGATGACCAGCATGGTCGGCCCCAACGGCTCCGGGAAGTCGACCCTGGTGAACCTGTTGAGCGGCACTCTGCCCCTGGATGGGGGAATGGTGATCATCGACGGAGTCGGCCTCAAGGTCGTGAACCCGTACGACACCCCCGCCCACGGTCTGACGAGGACCTTCCAGGAGGTGCGGCTGTTCGACCAGATAAGCGTGTGGGACAACATCATGGTGGTCCTGACCCAACGACGTCTCCTGCCGGCCCTGTTGGAGCGGGCGAAAGCCAGGCATAAGGAGAAGGCCCGGAGCATCCTGGAGAGTGTGGGGATGTGGGAGAAGCGGGACTCCCTGGCCATGGACCTCTCCTACGGCCAGCGGAAGCTGCTGGAGCTCGGGCGGGCCATGGCGCTGGACGTGAAGATATACCTGTTCGACGAGCCCTTCGCGGGCCTCTTTCCCCAGATGTTGGAGCAGGTGAAGGGGATACTGAAGCGCATGCGGGACCAGGGCCTCACCATCGTGTTCGTGTCTCACAACATGGAGATAGTCAGGGAGCTTTCGGACCACATATTCGTCCTGGACAGCGGGACCCTTCTCGCCGAGGGAGAGGTCGAGGAGGTCCTGGGGAGGCCGGACGTGATAGAGGCCTATCTTGGTGTCTAGGTTCCGGGGTGTCTAGATTCAGGTGTGAGGAGACCTTTGCGCGATGAGACTCTCTGGGGCTGAACGTGGGGCGGGGGATGAACGCGGGGGGCCGAGGCTCCTGGAGCTGGACGGCGTGTCTGTCCACTACGGGGCCGTGGTCGCCCTGGAGGACGTGTGCCTTGGAGTGCGGGAGGGGGAGATGGTGGCGGTGATGGGCCCCAACGGGGCCGGAAAGTCCACCGTGCTCAAGGCGATCATGGGGTTGGCGCCCGTCATGGGCGGTACGGTCTACTGGCGACAGGAGCCGTTGGAGGCGGCAACCCACGAGATCGTGAAGGAGGGCATCGCCTTCGTGCCCCAGGGGCGCCGGGTGTTCACCCACCTCACCGTAGAAGAGAACCTGGAGATGGGCTGCCTTTACCTGGGCGACCCGTCGGAGAAGCGGCGGCGGATGGACTCGGTGATGGAGCTCTTCCCCATCCTGCACCAGAAGCGGCGCGACCTGGCCAGCCAGATGTCCGGAGGGCAGCAGCAGATGCTGGCCCTGGGCCGCGGGCTCATGGCATCCCCCGGGATGCTGCTGCTGGACGAGCCCACACTGGGCCTGGCCCCCATCGTGGTGAAAGAGGTGTTCCAGAAGGTCGCCGACATCAGCCGCGTGCTCCAGACCACCATCCTGGTGGTGGAGCACAACATCAAGGGTGTCTTGAACATCGTGGACCGGGCCTACGTGCTGGACAAGGGCCGGGTCGTGCACGACGGGACCCCGCAATCGGTCCGGGACACCGATATACTTACTGAGGTGTTCCTGGGGAGCTGACGCGGCCTGCTACGGGTCTCAGGGCACCACCTTCAGTAATATCTCCACCCGCACCTCGTCCTCGATGCTGGCCACGGAGCGGGCGGTGGGCCGCGGGATGTCGAGCTGGTCCCACGTGAAAGTGGTGCGTCCCAGTACGAATACGGCGTCTCCGTCGTCCCGGGCCTCGACCTCGAATGTGAGGGGAAACGCGTTCCCCCGGATGTCCAGGGAGCCGCTCACCTGGGTCATGACCTCCTCGCCCGAGGCCAGGCCGTCAGGCAGGGGAAGCAGGTCGGGCACGGTGAAGGTCGCCACGGGGTGCTGGCCGAACATCCTTTCGCTGACGTACCTGTCCCTGAAGGGCTGGTCGCTGGTGAGACTCTGAAGGTCGATCTGTACGACCGACGGCCTGCCGTCCAGGTGGACCTCTCCCGAGAGGGCCTCGGTCCTCATCACCGCGTCGTTGGGCAGGGGCAGCCTCACAAGCTGCTCCTCCACGGTGAACGTGGCCTCGGAACCGGCGGATACGACGAAAGACACCCCGTCGTACTGCCCGGCGCTCCTCCCTGCAGCAGCCGTGGTGGCCGCGGGCGCGGTAGTTGGCACGGGCTCGGCGGTGGCCGCAGGCGCGGTGGTGGGCACGGGTGCGACGGTGGCCGCGGGCGCGGTGGTGGGCACGGGTGCGACGGTGGCCGCGGGCGCCGTGGTGGGCACAGGCTCCTCGGGTTCCTGGCTGGAGCCGCCACAGCCCGCCAGGATGACCAGGACGGCAAGAGCCGCGATGGGTAGCCAAGCCCGGCGTATGGGTCCAGTCATAATCACCTGCTTCACATAAATTTGTACGACGAATGCACCGCGGGAGTGGCCCCCAGGGATGTCCTGGGCGGCAGCTCCAGCCTGCCGCTCTCCTGGTCCCCTTGGCCGGCCAGCCCGATTCCCAGGCCGACGGCGACGATGACCGCCAGGAGGGACAGCCTCCAGGACGCCGTCCATCCGGTCCTCGGAAGGAGGACGGTCAGCACTCCCGTCAGTCCCAGAACGATGGCGGCCAACGGCACGATGTAGGACACGGAGCGCGCGAGCTGGGACTCGCCGGCCACGGCGGCGGCGGAGACCAGCCCGAGCACCGCAGCCAGAGAGGCTGCAAAGAGTACCGGGCGGCGGGGGGAATCACCCAGGACGTGCCACAGCAGGCCCGAGCCGAGGCCGGCCAGCAGGGAGCCCGCCATCACCGGCGCGCTGTTGAAGAACGTGTCGCTTGGCGACTCCAGTGGGAGGTTGACCAGGACTCCCGCCACCGCCCCGATGGACCCCGCCGTGAGGCCGGCCCGGAGCGGCGGGGTGCCCGGCCAGGCGCCGGGGTCCGAGCCGCCCGTTGGCGTCTGGGGAGACATCCCCGGCCTACCCACCGGCATCCAAGGGGGCCCGGCCGTCCGCTCCCGTGTCTCTACGCCGGGACAGCTCCTCTGCCAGGAGCGTGCGGCTGAATTCACCGATCTGGTCCCGAACGCGCCGGAACGCCTCCCTGAGCGCCTTGTCGCCCATCCCCGGGCGGTCCGGGTCTTCGAAGGAGTGGTGGAGGAGGCGTCCGGCGCCGGGGAAGACGGGGCAGGTCTCCCGGGCCGAATCGCAGAGGGTGACGACGAGGTCGAACTCCTCACCGGCGTAGCGGTCCACGTGGTCGGACGTGTGGCCGGATATGTCGATCCCCACCTCGGCCATGACTTCCACCGCCATCGGATGGACCCCCCGGGGCTCGGTGCCGGCGCTCTCGACCAAGACGCGGGCGCCTCCCAGGTGACGCATCCACCCGTGGGCCATCTGGGAGCGGGCGCGGTTCCCGGTGCAGACGAGCAGGACCCGAAAGAGGTCACGGTCAGGCATGTGCTTCCACCAAGCTCCGGCCCCCTTACAGGGCGGTGTAGCCGCCGTCTATGACCAGCTCCGAGCCCGTAACGAAGGAGGACTCGTCGGAGGCCAGGTAGAGCACTCCGTAGGCGATGTCCAGGGGCGTGCCTATCCTCCCCAGGGGGGTGCTGTCGATGCGCCTCTGGCGTCCGCCCGGCTGGCGGAGCTGGGCCTCGGTCATGGCAGTCTCCACGAAGCCGGGGTGTACCGAGTTGGCCCGTATTCCGTCGCCGGCGTACTGGACCGCGGTGGCCTTGGTCAGCAGGCGCACTGCCCCCTTGGAGGCGTGGTAGGGTGTGGAGCCCGGGCTGCCCACCAGGCCGAAGATGGACGAGATGTTGATGATGGAGCCGCCGCCAGCCCTGCGCATCTCCGGTATGGCGCACTTGGTGCCCAGGAAGACCCCCGTCGAGTTGACGTCCATGACCTCGTCCCAACGCTCGCCATCGGTGTCCTCCACTGTGCTGGGGGCCGGGCCTGAGCCTATGCCGGCGTTGTTCACCAGCACGTCCAGCCTGCCGTAGCGGGACACTGTCGCGGCGATGGCGTCCCTCCACGAGTCTTCGCTGGTCACGTCCAGCTTCACGAACAGGGCCTCGCCGCCCGCCGCCCGGACCCGCGCCTCGACAGCCCGCCCCTGCTCCTCCAGGACGTCCCCCAGGACCACCCTGGCCCCCTCGGCCGCGAACAGCTCCGCCTCGCAGGCGCCCATGCCCCTGGCGCCCCCGCTGATGAACGCCACCTTGCCCTCCAGCCTGGGACGTCTCTCTTCCATGCCACTCCTCTTGCGGGACCGGTAATGCTCTCCAGGCTATTCTAGCAGTTGGGGAGCGCCGTGAGAATGCGCCGCGCGTTTCCGTGCCAGGCGGGGCGGCCTTGTCACCCCATACGGCGAGACATAGAATACCGCCAGGCGCCTGCGGGCGCCGCTCCGGAGGTGCGCAATGAAGTACGATGTGATCATAGTGGGTGGGGGGAACGCCGGCTGCGCCTTGGCGGCCCGCCTCTCCGAGGACCCGGAGAGGTCGGTGCTGCTGCTGGAGGCGGGTCCGCACTATGCCGACATGGAGCAGCTGCCGGACGACCTGAAGTACAGCTACGGCCAGGCGGCCCAGGCCGTGGGCGCTCCCCACAACTGGTCGTTCCAGGGCCGGCCGACCAGCGGGCAAACGGGCCTGACGCCGGTGGCCCGGGGGAAGGTGATGGGAGGCGGAAGCTCCATCAACGGGGCGGCGTTCATCCGCGGGGCGCCCCAGGACTTCGACGACTGGGCCGCCCGTGGCAACGACCAGTGGTCCTTTCTCAAGGTGCTTCCCTACTGGAGGAGGATGGAGACGGACCTGGACTTCCGGAACGACTTCCACGGGTCGGACGGGCCGGTGCCCGTGCGGCGGCACAGGCGGGAGGAGTTCCTGCCCTTCCAGGAGGCCTTCTACCGGTCCTGCCTGGACGCGGGGTTCCCCGAGCACCCGGACCTGAACGACCCGGAGTCCACGGGCCTGAGCCCCGTGCCCCTGAACAACGTCGACGGCGTGCGCATGAGCACTGCCCTGACCTATATCAATCCCAACCAGCACCGGCTGAACCTGACCATCCGGGCAAACGTGCTGGCGACCCGGGTCCTGTTCGAAGGCAACCGGGCCACGGGGGTCCGGGTGGAGAGCGGCGGGGAGGAGTACGTGGTGGAAGGGCGGGAGGTCGTCCTCAGCGCCGGGGCCATCAAGTCGGCCCACCTGCTGCTGCTGTCGGGAGTGGGTCCCAGGGAGCAGCTCGACGCCTTCGGAATACCCGTGGTCCGCGACCTTCCCGGGGTCGGCAAGAGCATGAAGGACCACCCACAGGCACTGGTGCTCCTCCGCCTCAGGGAAGGCGTCGTCATGGACCCGGACTCCCCCAGGAGGGAGTGCGTCCTCCACTACACGGCCACGGGCTCCTCGACCCGCAACGACATGCTGATAATGCCCTTCTCCTTCGCCTACCAGCTTGGCGACGACCCCAGGCGGCCCGTGGGGGCGCGGCTGGTGCCGGGCCTGTACAAGCCCGAGGGGTCGGGTGAGGTGCGGCTGGCCTCGGCGGACCCCCACGACCAGCCCGACCTGGAATACCGCTACCTGGAGCATCCCTGGGACCGGCAGAGGCTGCGGGAGGGCGTCCGCCTGTGCATACGGCTGCTGGAGCACGAGGCCTACCGGGAGCTGGTTGCCGAAAGGCTCTCCCCCACCGACGAAGAGCTGGCCACCGACGAGGCCCTTGACCGCTGGATATACGACGGGCTGAAGGACAGCAACACCCAGCACATGTCGGGCACGTGCAAGATGGGCCCGGGCACGGACCCCATGGCCGTGGTGGACCAGTACTGCCGCGTGCACGGGGTGGAGGGGCTCAGGGTGGTGGACACGTCGATCATGCCCGACATAGTGTGCACCGGCACCAGCGCGACTGCCATGATGATGGGGGAGCGGGCCGCAGACCTGATCGCGGAGACCCCTCGGCAGTGAGCGCCCCAGCCCCTCAGGTCAGTATCGAATAGACATCTCCTACAAGGAATATATTACGAATACTGTCTATTGACAAGCCGAGTGAATCGTACATAGAATGAGCTTGCCTTCAAGCAATTCAGTACCGTTGTATGGAGAGGAGACGAGCCATGGCTGAGTACGATCTGGTAATTCGCGGCGGCACCGTCGTCGACGGGACGGGTATTCCCAGGTACAAGTCGGACGTAGCCATCAAGGACGGGAGGATCGCCAACATCAGCGGGAACATCCGGGCCGGCGGCGCCAAGGAGATCGACGCCAGCGGGTGCATCGTCGCCCCCGGCGCGGTGGACATGCACACCCACTACGACGGCCAGCTCAACTGGGACCCCTACGCCACGCCCTCGAGCTGGTTCGGGGTGACGTCCCTCACCATCGGCCAGTGCGGCTTCGGCTTTGCCCCGTGCAGGCCCGAGGACCGGGACCTGAGCATGCGGATGATGAATCGCGTCGAGGCCATACCCCTGGAGGCCATGAGGCACGGCATACGCTGGGACTGGGAGACTTTTCCCGAGTACCTGGACAGCCTGGACCGGCAGGGCCTGGGCATGAACGTGGGCGCCCTGCTGCCCTTCTCCCCGCTGAGGGGGTACGTTCTGGGCATGATCCCCGCCAGGCAGAGGACGTCGGTCACCGAGGCCGAGCTGAACACGATGAAGCGGCTCGTCCACGAGGCGATGGCGGCCGGCGCCTTCGGCATCGCGGGCAACCGCAGCTCCGAGGACCATCCAGAGGACGGCGGCTACCTGCCCAGCCACGTGGCCTCGGACGAGGAGTGGTTGGCCATAGCCGAGGTGATCGGCGAGTTCGGCGTGGGGCAGATCGGCTGGGACATCGGCAACATGCCCCAGTTCGACGACCGGGACGAGCAGCACGTGCTGCTGGAGAAGATGGCGAAGATCAGCGGCCGCCCCATGCAGATGATCCTGGGCGGCATCGAGAGCTACGAGTGGATGCTGAAAATGCGGGAGCAGGGCCTGCCCATCTACGAGCAGGTGTCCATCACCAAGACCCGGAGCACCTTCGACCTTGCCAGCTACAACCTGTACGACATCTTTCCCAACTGGGTCCAGCCCCTCGTAGGGACGCCGGAAGAGCGGATGATCAAGCTGATGGACCCGGCCAACCGGGCGCTGATGAGGGAGGACGTGGAGAAGGCGAGGAGGGAGCGCAGGATCGACACCATAAGCCCCGAGCTGTACAGGGTGGACTGGGACCGGCTCAGGGTGCGGGAGGTGGCCGACGAGCGCAACGGCCGGTTCGAGGGCATGACCATCAACCAGCTGGCCGCGGCCACCGGCAAGGACCCGCTGGACGCCTACCTGGACCTGGCCATCGACGAGCAGCTGGAGACCAGGTTCACCTACCCGCAGGACCCGCCAGAGAGCCAGATGCAGCAGCTCGTCGAGCGGATCACGGGGCCCTACGGGCACGTCTCCGTCTCCGACGGCGGGGCCCACGTCCGGTTCCAGGTCTCGGCCGAGTGGCCCGTGTTCATGCTGACCCGCTTCATCCGGGAGAAAGAGATCATGAGCCTGGAGGAGGCCCACTACAAGATGAGCAACCTGCCAGCGTGGCTGGCCAGCTTCAAGGACCGTGGGGTGCTGAAGATCGGCTCCTGGGCCGACATCATGGTCTACGACTTCGACAACCTGGGGCTGATGTACGAGGACCCGGTGGTGGAGGCCGACCTCCCCGGCGGAGAGAGCCGCTTCATCCAGAAGGCCAAGGGGATCCGGTACACCCTGGTGAACGGCGTCGTCACCTTCGAGGACAACGTGTGCACCGGGGCCCTCCCCGGCAAGCTCCTGCGGAGCTACGAGATGGTGAACTAGGTCCGGGCGGCCGGGCCCGTCCCGGCCGGGACCACGCTCAGGGTGAGAGGCGCCGCGGTGCGAGGGACATCGTCCGCGGCGCCTCCGCGCGTGTCCCCGTGGCCGGGACGCGTCCTTCTTCGGTACAATGAGGGCCGTTTCATCTATTGGGGCATCAGGGCATGGGAGCGGCGTGGATAGATTCCTCGCTACGCTCGGAATGACGCAAAGGGGGCGCGGGGAAGGCATGGCCGGTGAAAACGGTCCGGACCCGCTCTGGGACGCGGTCCGAGGGACCATCGAGGGGTACGCGCCCCAGGTCCGGGAGTGGATGGAGGAGCGGCCGGGCGCCTGGGGGTTCCTGGCCGGGAAGGCGGTGATCGCCTACCGGCAGGGCCTGGGGAGAGGCCTGACGGACCTGGAGCGCCGGCGAGTGTGGCGCCTGCTGTGGGGGACCCTGTCGGCGCTGAAGGAGCGGCGACGGGGCGCCAGGGGAGGCGGGCTACTGGCCGATGACCGCCTCCATGACCCGTAGGACGTTCTCGCCCAGCACCTTGCGGATATCGTCGTCGGAGTAGCCCCTGCGCACCAGCTCCTCGGTGATCCACGGGACCCGGGAGCAGTCCTCCATCCCCACGGGGGCGGCCAGGAGGACGCCGAAGTCCGAGCCCAGTCCCACGTGCTCGATGCCCGCCACGTTTATCATGTGCTCCACGTGGTCCACTATCTCGGTGTAGGCGGGCAGGACAAGCTCGCCGGACACCCGCCTGAAGACGTCCTCCCCCTCCGTGCCGGTCACTCGCAGCTCCTCGAGCTGGAGCCTGAGGCTTTCGGACACGAACTGGGGGACGAAGGTGACGCAGGCCACCCCGCCGGTCCGGGCGATGGCCCGGAGCTGGTCGTCGTCCAGGTTGCGGGGGTGGGCGCATATGCGGGTGCACGAGGAGTGGGAGGCCATGACGGGCTTGGAGGCGGTCTCCAGCGCGTCCCAGAAGGTCTCGACCGAGGCGTGGGACACGTCGACGATGACGCCCAGGCGGTCCATCTCCCGGACGACGGCCCTGCCCAGGTCGTTGAGGCCGCCGTGGCGGGCTTCGTCGAGGATGCCGTCGGCCCAGTTGTTGGTGTTGTTCCACGTCAAGGTCATGTAGCGCACGCCCAGCCGGTGGTACATGCGGAGCACGGCCAGGTCGTCGTCGATGGAGTGGCCGCCCTCGATGCAGAGGATGGCGGCCAGCTTGCCGGCGGCCTTGAGCCGGCGCACGTCGGCGGCGGTGCGGGCCAGCTCGACCTGGTCGGGGTGGGCGGCGCAGGTGCGGTGCATGGCGTCGATGAAGTCCAGGGTGCGGCGGACGTAGGTCTCGGGGCCGAACTTCCCCGGGTCGACCCAGGCCGCCAGGAACTGGGCGGTGACGCCGCCGGCCCGCATCGCGGGCAGGGTGAGCTGCCGGTGGGCCAGGTCGTCGCCCAGGTCCTCGCCCTCGTCCAGGGTCCACACGAGGCTGTCCGAGTGGGTGTCGACGACGATGGAGGAGAAGTGGAGCTCGCGGGCCCTCTGGCTGAGCATGGACGGCCTCCCTGCGTGACCGGGTCTCGGGGCTGATATAATACCACGTCCGGCCTCGGGAGACGGCTCCCGGGGCGCCATTTCCCGGGGGCAGACATGAGATACGACGTTGTGATAGTAGGCGGCGGCTCGGCGGGGTGCGTGCTGGCGTCGCGCCTCTCTGAGGACCCGGGGCGTACGGTGCTGCTGGTGGAGGCAGGGCCGGACTATCCCGACCCCGAGAGCATGCCGCCGGAGCTGAGGTACGGCAACAACCTGGCCGCCCAGGTGCCTTACACGGCGCACCTGTGGCCCTACGTGGGGACGCTGGTGCCCGGGCAGAGGGAGCCGGCGCCGGTGACCAGGGCCCGGGTGATGGGCGGGGGCAGCGCCGTCAACGGCCAGGTCTTCCTGCGGGGGTTCGCCGCCGACTTCGAAGACTGGGCCGCCATGGGCAACGACGAGTGGAGCTACGACAGGGTCCTGCCCTACTTCATCAGGTGCGAGACCGACCGGGACGTGGGGGACGCCAACCACGGCTCCCGGGGGCCGGTGCCGGTGAGACGCCACGAGAGGCGGGACTGGCTCCCCTTCCAGGAGGCGTTCTACCGGGCCTGCGTCAACCAGGGGTACCGGGAGTGCCGGGACCTGAACGGGCCGCGGGCCGCGGGGGTGGGGCCGGTGCCGATGAACAACCTGGCGGGAGAACGGCTGAGCATGGCCCGGGTCTACCTGGACCCCGCCCGCTCCCGGGAGAACTTGACGCTGCTCCCCGGCACGACGGCGACGCGGGTGGTGTTCCGGGAGGACAGGGCCGCGGGCGTGGAGGTCCTGCGGGACGGCCGGCGGGAGACGGTGGAGGCCGGTGAGGTGGTCCTGAGCGCCGGGGCCATAGCCTCGGCCCACCTGCTGATGCTGTCGGGGGTCGGGCCGGAGGAGCGTCTGGCGGAGGCGGGCATACCGGTGACCCATCACCTGCCGGGGGTGGGGCGGAACATGCGGGAGCACCCCATATTCCGCGTGTACGCCCGGGTGAAGGAGGGGGTGGCCATGGACCCGGACGCGCCGTGGTTCCAGGTGATGCTGCTGTACACGGCCCAGGGGTCGGGGGCGGTGAACGACATGCAGATCATGCCCACGTCGTTTTCGACGGTGGCGGGAGGCAACCCCAGGGTATCCCGGGGTGTGCACCTGAACTGCATCCTGGCCCTTCCCGAGGGCGCGGGGGAGCTGTGGCCCGTGTCGGCGGACCCCCAGGTCCAGCCCCACCTGGAGTTTCGTTTCTTCCAGGAGGCCGAGGACCGGCGGCGGCTCCGGGACGCGGCGCGGCTGTGCGCGCGGCTGCTGGAGGACCCGGCATGCGGGGAGATAGTCGCCGGGCGCACGGACCCCTCGGACGACGACCTGGCCACGGACGCCGCGCTGGACGCCTGGCTGCTGAGGGCACTGGCCAGGAGCACCACGGCGCACATGTCGGGGACGTGCAGGATCGGGCCGTCAGGCGACGCCATGGCGGTGGTGGATCAGCAGTGCCGGGTGCGGGGCCTACGAGGGCTGCGGGTCGCCGACGCGTCGGTGATGCCGCAGGTGGTGCGGTCCAACACCAACGCGACGGTGGTGATGATCGCCGAGCGGGCGGCGGACTGGGTGAAGGCGGGGGCTTAGGGGTCGCCCGGGCCGCGGCGTGGACCGAAGGGCTTGTGTTGGTGCCGGGGTGGGACTGGTATACTGGATGGGTCGAGGGTTGGATGGGGGTCAGGAGACTCATGCACCGGGTAACCAGGGGGCCAGGGGTATGCACTTAACGGAGGTGTCAATCAACAATGCGCCACCGTTGGCCTATATTGAATTCAATTGTGATGAACATGTGAACCTGTTCGTTGGCCCGAATGCCTGTGGCAAGAGCACGATATTAAAGGTGATTAATGTCTTACTCTCGTCTGACATACCCCGTGGGGGTGTCACCGGCGACGAGGTAATGAACATTGAATTCCTTCGACCTGACTATCCTGGCGAGTTTGCAGAGTTCTTCTTGTCGGGAAGCGATGATTGGCCGCGAGACTCTTATGCGGACATCATATGGAACGCGGTGCCCACCCTGTATGTACCTGCCGTCCGTGTGAACCTGCCTGGTATACACATTGTCGACCAAACAATCGACAAGGAAGAAAATCCTTCGGCATCCGATGCGCCACTAGATGATCTATTTGACACTAACGCCGGCATCTTCTACGGACAATACGTAGAGATGGCGATAAACTGGCTTAGCGACAGAAAGTTCCCAAATAGGAGCCAGCGGAGTCAATTTGGGAAAGCCATAAACGTCGGCTATTCCTGTGCCAAGTCCATTTGTCCTGAAGTAATGCACGACAATACGCCGCATATCTACATTGAATCACACAACGTTCATCATAGCATGGGAATCGTAACCACCGACAATGTCTTCGGCGAACCGCTGTATGCGGGAGCCTTGAGCTCTGGAACACAGGGAACGCTTTTGTGGGTCTGGGCCTTGGCCCTAAAAATGGCAAGGCACTACGGTTGGACGGAGGGCTGGGAGGGCAAGCCCGCCATCCTGCTCATCGACGAGATAGAGAACCACCTGCACCCCACGTGGCAGCGGCGGGTTATCCCGGCGTTGCTGGAGCATTTCCCGAAGCTGCAGATATTCGCGACCACTCACTCGCCCTTCTTGGTGGCCGGGCTGAAGGCCGGCCAGGTGCACCTGCTGCACCGGGACGAGAACGGGCGCGTGACCGCCACGACCAACGAACGGGACGTCGTCGGCTGGACGGCGGACGAGATCCTGCGGACGATGATGGGGGTGGATGAGCCAACCGACCAGCTTACGGTGGACCGGGCCAACCGGCTGCGGCAGCTCCGGGGAAAGGAAACGCTTACCCCTGAGGAGGAAACGGAGCTGAACGCGCTGCGCCGCCAGGTGAACCAGGACCTGCTGTCCAAGGGTGGCCCGTTGGAAGCCGAGCGAGAACGCTACGCGGACCTGATGCTCGAGTTCCTGCGTTCTCAGCAGTCCGAGCTGGCCCAAGACGGGGGATAGGCGGGTTGCGGTGGGTCGACCGAGGGCCGGAGCCCGGTGAAGTTGCCGGATACGCCCGGCGGTTCACCCAGGGTTGGGTCGATCACTTTCGGGACAGGGTTGAAGGACGTCCGGCCGATGCCCATTGGCGAGAATTCCGGTCGGCGATGGGAAGCCGGACGAACGGTATCTGCTGGTACTGTGAGCGGGTATGTGACTCCCAGGCGGAGTCCGGCGGGCGCGCCCCCACGGTGGACCACTTCCGTCCCCTGAGCCGCTTTCCCCAGTTGGCCTACGAGTGGTCCAACTGGGTCTTCAGCTGCCACGCATGCAACGTCGAAAACAAGGGTGATACCTGGCCTGATTCGGGGCTCGTCGATCCTTGCGCCGCTGTCGTTGCGGAGCGGCCGGAGGAGTACTTCGATTACGATGCGGACACCGGGGAGATAGTACCGAAGGACGGTCTCTCCGGGGTCGACAGGCGCAGGGCTGATGCCACGATCGATGCCCTTGGCCTGAACCGGCTGGACGTCAGGTTCTACCGTAGCAGATGGACGCTGAAGTTCAACTACGACGTAACAGAGCTACCCGTTTCGAGGCGGCAGGCGTTCATAGAATTCATGACGGGAACGGTGCCCTACGCCGGGACGACCCGGATAGTCGTGGAGCAACTGCGGCAGGCAGGGCGGATCTAGCCAGTCTTGGCTAGCCCGACAGCTCGGCCCGGACTACCTGGCCTCCCTGGAAGACGGCGCGGACGTTGTGGAGGGCCTTGATGTCGGCGCCGGCGTTCCCCTCGACCACCAGGATGTCCGCCTCCTTGCCCTGCTCCAGGGTGCCGACGAGTTCGGATACGTCGATGGCCTCGGAGGCGTCCCTGGTGGCGGCGTTGATGGCCTGCACCGGGCTCATGCCCCCCAGCGTCAGGCACTCCAGCTCGTAGGCGAAGCCGCCGAAGGGGAACCAGCCGAACCCCGAGTCGGTGCCCGGGATGAGCTTGACGCCGATGTCGATGAGCCGGCGCACCTGGCCCATGCGTGTCTCGAAGTCCCGCTCCTCCTTCTCCAGCTCGAACCGCTCCTCCCCGTAGGTGAAGGAGGGGCTCTCGCCCGTGCGCTCGGCCATCTCCTGGAGCATGAGGACCCGGGCGCGGCCTATGTGCAGGGTGGTGTTGATGCTCATGCCCTGTCTGGCCGCCCGCTCGGCCACCTCGGGGCGGAAGACCCACGACTGGTCCCGCTCCTGGAAGCCGCCGTGGATGACCATGTCGACCCCGGCGTCCAGGCACATGACGATGGTCTCGGTGAGGCGGCTGTGGGCGCCCACCCGGAGGCCCAGCTTGTGGGCCTCGTCGGTCAGGGCGTCCAGCTCCTCCTGCGTAAAGGAGGGCCGGTAGGGGACGCTGGATCGGGTGCTGCCGCCGGTGACGGGGACCTTTATCCAGTCGGCGCCGCGCTTCTTCATGTTGCGCACGGCGGCCCGCACGCCGGTGGGGCCGTCGGCCTCGCCGCCCATCTGCCACATGTGGCCGCCGCTGATGGTGACGGGGTTGCCGCACAGCACCAGCCGGGGTCCCTGGGCGACACCGAGCTTGATGCCCTCCCGCAGAGCGAAGGAGGTGTCGTGCTTGGCCCCGGTCTCCCGGGCCGTGGTGACCCCGGCCTCCAGGTGGATGCGGGCCGTCATGACGGACCGCATGAGGAGCAGGTCGTCGGACATGGCCATCACGTCGTCGGTGTGGGTGCCGTCGCCCAGGTAGTTGAAGTGGCAGTGGACGTCTATGAGGCCGGGCATCAGTGTGCCGGTGGGGTAGTCGAACACCTCCACGGGGGCCCCCTCGGGGGCGGCCAGGTCCTGGGCCCTGCCCACGGCGGCTATGCGCGAGCCCTCGACGAGGACGGCGCCGTGGTCCATGGGCGTGTCGGCCCGGCCGTCGATCATGTAGCGTGCCCTGATGAGCTTGTAAGCGCCTCGAGCAGTCACGGCTCCTCCTTGTGGGTGGGGTGAACGCGGGTGGGGTGAAACGCGGGCTGATACGGCCCCTGCAATGGAGGTCTATTGTAGGCGACGGGGCGTCCGGGGGCAAGGCGCCGCGGCCCTCACCCTGACCCTCTCCCCCCGGGAGAGGGGGATTTGTGGAAGGCGATCGATCCGACGTCCTTGAGTAGCGCCCCGGGCGTAGTTTCTCCGAAAGGCCTCGAATGCCATGGTCCTGGGAAGGCCACACATTTGGAGTGAGGACGACGGCACCCCCCACCCCTTGTATCTTGATGAAGGTGGCGGGGTAGACCGGTCCGCCCCTTGGTCTCGAGAGACCGCGACCCAGCGTGGTCGCCCCGCCTTCATACTCTTGGAGCCCGAACA
>DAOUJG010000070.1:0-3630 GCA_034423015.1 Dehalococcoidia bacterium
TCCTACCGGATCCGGAACGGGAACGGCCAACTGGTCCGGGACGTCACCGACAGCGCCGGGGAATCCATCCAGTTTCTCTCCGAAGAAAGGGTCGTCCTGACCAAGAAGCTGGATTTGAGCGATCTGGAGCCTGGAAACTACCTGGCGCAGGTCGAGGCGCTGGATTCCTCCAGCAATGAACGGGTGCGGTTGGAGGACCGCTTTCGGCTCGTGGGGAACTGACCTTTTCCCCCTGTTCTTCTATCGGTGACCGGTGTCTGGAAGCCGCCACTCCTGCAAAACCACGTAGGGGTGCCCCTTGTGGGTACCCTCTTTTGCCCTTTCCAGCGACATTGCTTCTTTGGGAGTTCGGCGGCAAGAATGCCGCCGTTCCCAATCGGCGACAAGAATGTCGCCGCTCCCCATGGTCATTGCAGCGTAAGAAGCGAGAAGGGAAGGGGCGTCGGCTGAAACACGGGGTCGTTGTCCCGCCACGGTTGCCGGCAGGCTTCCTTTCGCTGATACCGGGTGAGGTTTTCCTGCAGCAGGTTGGCCAGCATGGAGCGCTGGGCCCGGGTCACTTCGGTGATCATCATCCTCTGAACCTGCACGGCCCGATCGAACAGGCCCAGCTCGGCGTAGACCATGGCCAGCGTCTCCACCTGCTCGAAGTCGGGGGTCTTCACCTGTTCAAACACCTTCTGCAGGAGGCGCAGGGCCTGCTGCCCGTTCCGGATGGCGGCGTCGGGGCAGGCCGCCAAAAGGCGAGCCATGGCGTGGATCAGATCGGTGTCCTCGGGCAGAGCCGTCAGACCCGCTTCCAACCGCGACCGGGCCTCTTTCCATCTCTGGGTCCTCACCAGGGCCATGGCCCCCATGAAGTGGGCGAACGCGTTGCCGGGATCCAGCTCGATGACCCTGCCGTAGTGGGGGATCGCCTCGTCGACGCGCCCCCGGCGCATCAGCAGGTTGGCCAACTGGAAGTGGGCTTCGGTGAAGTTGGGATCCGTATCGACGGCGTTGCGGCAATGCTCCAGGGCCTGTTCCTCACGACCCATCTGGATCAGTCCCATGGACAGGTTCAGGTGGATCCGGGACTTGGACGCGGTATGAGGCAGGGCGGCCTCGAACTGCTCGACGGCCTCTTCCACCCGCCCCATCTGAGCCAGGGCCGTGCCCAGGTCTACGAGGGCGAGGGCGTCGGTGGGATCCTGGGAGACCATCCGGCGAAAGAGCCGCACCGCCTCTTCGTGTTGTCCGGTCTCGAGTAGACGGTTGGCTCGCTCACGCTGCTGCCAGCGTCCCGTCTTCATTCTCACCAGCTCCTCCAACAGAGGATCCGGATAGTTGACGGCGCCGTCCCCCTGCTTCCCCAGGTGCAGCCGCGCTTTGTCCACCTGCCTCAACTGGCGGTAGGCCATGGCCAGCCGGTAGTGGAGGCTGCTGGCCTGAGGCTGGCGCCGGAGAGCCTCTTCATAGTGCTCGACGGCCTTCGCATAGTCGCGTCCGGCGGCCGCGATTTCACCGAGACCCGCCATCGCCGCCGCCGAACCCGGATCCAGCTTCAGCGCCCGCTGGAAATGTTCCGCCGCCTCCTCCGTCCGGCCCTGCTCCAACTCGATCCGCGCCAGGCCCAGCACCGCCGCCAGGTCGTTGGGGCGCAGGGTCAGGACATGCTCGTATTGGGCGCCGGCCCGGTCCAGGTCTCCTCTTGCCCGATAACCGAGAGCCAGGTAGTAGGACCAGCGGTAGTCCCGGGGCGCCAGCCGCAGGGCGTTCCGGTAGCAGGACTCGGATGCATCGAGGAGGTCGTAGGTCTGCAGCATCTGGCCCATTCGCCCGTACGCCAGCGCCCGCTGCTCCGGGTTGACCCCGGGCCGCCGGGCCGTCTCCTCGAGTTCGACCCGGGCGCGCTCCAGTTGCTCCCGCACGTTCGCGTCCATGGCCGTCAGGTTGGGGAAGGGAATCGGCTCCAGTTCGGAACCTGTGGCCTGGACCGGCGGCGGTTCAGCCGGCGGGCCTGGCGGGGCAGCGGTCAGAGGGTCCGGCAAAAGCGCCGACAATACGGCCATGGTGATGGAAAACAGCCGCCGTGCCGCCGACTTTCGTTCCATGGCTTGATCGACCGTTCCGCTGGTTGCAACCCGAGAGTCGCCGGGCGCGTCAATAGGGCCAATTCAACGGAGGGGAGGCGGCCACGAATTGGCGGCGCTTCACCCATCGGACCCGGTCCTGCCGGTAATGGTCCCGCTGGTAAAAGGGATAGTATTTTCCGGGAGGATCGATGAAGACGACGCTGTTCCCCTTCACCACCAGGTTGAAATCGACTCCCCACATCTTTTCTTTGACCGTACGCTCCTGGATGGGAAAGGAGAGTTCCACCACGTCCCCCGGTTTCACGCTCCCCACTTGGGCGTAGCGCCCCTCCCACGACAACTCCCGGGGCTGCTGGTTCACCTTGCAGACCGCCTTCTCCGATTCGGTCCAATCGGGGACCCGGACCTGGAGGCGGATCGGCTGCTTGACCTTCACGTCGACCTGCCCCTCGTAGGGGATGTAGCTCTGGACGTCCGCCCACGGCGACACGCGGTTGAGAAGCAGATTGACCTTGAGGTCCCCGTCCCGATAGTGGAGTAGGTGCCTCCAGGCATACCAGATGGCCCGGGCGTGGTTGCCAGTGCAGCAGTGCATGAGGAACAGGTGGTCGGAATCGGGGCGGTCCGGCCAAGTCAGGGGATGCCCCACGAAGTCGTTGGGGGAGGCCAGGCTCATGGCGGAACCGATGTTCCGTGCCACGGCCCGGTCGGAACTCTCGAACTCGGGACGGTTCCAGGTCTCGTAACGGTCCTCCGGCAGTAGCCGGTTGACGAAGTCCCCCTTCAACAACTGCATCTCGGCGAACTGGTTCCTCAGATAGCGGTCGGCGTCGTCCCAGTAGTCCCCGGCCCCGGCGAGGCTCAGCTTGATGGCCAGCGCGGCCATGTCGGCCACGGTGCAGCCCTCCACGCCGTATCGGGCCACCTGCTGGACCGTCTTGGCCGAATAGTGCTGTCCGGCTCCCGGAGTGGAGGGAAAGAATCCCACGGTGGCGCTGCCGCTGGAGTCCCGGGCGTATTCGTAGGACTTTTTCGAGTACTCGATGAAATCCTGGTCCTGGCTGGCCATGGCGAACTCCAGCAGGCCGGAGATGGGGCGGGTGTGCAGGTGGGTGTGCGGGACACCCCGGAAGCGCCCTTCCGAGTCGTAGCAGCCCGAGTGCCGGGTCATGTAGATGGCCAGCTTGCGGGCCAGGTCCAGGGCCGGCTGGTATCCGATGGCCAGGTAAGCCTGGCTCAGGCCCTGAATGATCCAACCCGCGGCGGCCCCGCTCGCCTCCCGGGTGCAGTCCGGGTCGACGACCTCCCGGTCGCGGGGAACCTCGGTGTCCGGGTTGACCGCCATCAAGGGGAAGTAACAGTAGTCGTCCTTGTAGATCATCAGCCGGGCCACGGCGTCGACGAGTTTCTCCAGCCCTTCCTTCCAGAACTCGTCGCCGCTGAGCAGGTAGTAGAGGGCGAAGTTGCCCAGCCAGCCCCCTTGAGCGACGGTGCTGGCCAACTGGGTCTCCTTGAGTCCCTTCTGCTCCAGCCAGTCGGCATGGAACCCGGCCCA